>DISD01000026.1 GCA_002435715.1 Rhodospirillaceae bacterium UBA6219 | reverse complement strand
TGGGGACGTCGCGAGGTGAGGGCGATCTTTTAGCGGGGACGTTCCCCTTGGTCAAGCGGCTTTTTCAATTTTTTTTCACGGGCATTTCAGCGGGCCAAAGCGGCGTCGTCGATGATCAACTGAACCGCGTCATTGCCCTGCCAAGAATCCACCCGAAGCGTGCCGGCCAGATGGAAGGTCTGGCCTTGGCCGGCCAGCAGCGCATGGCCCATTTCAGCGTCGGCGGCGCGAAAGGCGATGGCTTTCAGCCGCTGTCCACCCGATCCTTGGGCGATGACGCGGATATGGCCCTGGCCGACCACGTCGGATTTCACCACCCGGGCGTTGGAAATGGCGAAGCGCGGTTCCGGGTTCCCAGCGCCGAAGGGACCCAGCTGTTTCAGGGTTTCGACCAGCGCCAGACTGGCCCCGGCAGCGTCGATGGCGCCGTCCAGTTCCAGCACCGGCACCAATTCGCCGCTCAGCTGGGCCGACAGGCGTTCGGCCAAAAAGGCCTTGAACTCGTCCAGGCGATCACGGGCGACGGTGAAGCCCGCCGCCATGGCATGCCCCCCCCCGGCCTTCAACAGCCCCTGCTGACGCGCTGCGATGACCGCACAGCCCAAATCCAATCCGGTGACCGAGCGGCCCGAGCCCTTGCCCTCGTCGCCGTCCAGGGCGACCACACAGGCCGGACGGCCGTAACGTTCCTTCAGCCGGCCGGCGACGATGCCGATGACGCCGGGATGCCAGTTCTCACCCGCCGCCAGCACCAGCGGCAGACCGTCATCGGCGCGGCCTTCCACCTGTTCGATGGCTTCCAGCAGCACCGCGGCTTCGATTTCCTGGCGTTCCTTGTTGTAGCCGTCCAATTGGCGGGCGATGTCGGCGGCTTCCAGCGGATCTTTGGTCGACAGCAGCCGCGACCCCAGTTCCGACCGGCCGACGCGGCCGCCGGCATTGACCCGCGGCCCCAACAGATAGCCCAGATGATAGGCGTCGGGGCGTTCCTTGATGCCGGCCACGTCGGAAAGCGCCGACAGCCCCACATTGGCCCGCTTGGCCATCACCTTCAGCCCCTGGGTCACCAAAGCGCGGTTGACGCCCACCAGCGGCACCACGTCGCATACCGTGCCCAGGGCCACCACATCCAGCCACTGCATCAGATCGGGGGCCGGACGGGTCGGGCCGTACCAGCCGGCCTGTTTCAGCGCCCGGTTGACCGCCACCACCAGCAGGAAGGTGACGCCGACGGCGGCCAGATGGCCGTGCGGGCTGTCGTCGTCCAGGCGCTTGGGGTTGACCACCGCATAGGCCCGGGGCAGTTCCGGCTCGGCTTCGTGGTGGTCGACCACCACCACCTGGATGCCGGCTTCGGCCGCCCCTTCCAGCGGATCGAAAGCGGTGGTGCCGCAATCCACCGTCACCACCACCCGTGCCCCCTGCCCCGCCAGCTTGATCAGCGCCGGCAGGTTGGGGCCGTATCCTTCGGCCATACGGTCGGGAATGTGGACCAACGGCGTGCCGCCGGCGGCTTTCAGGAAAATGGCCAGCAGCGCCGAGGACGTCGCCCCGTCCACGTCGTAATCGCCGAAGATGCCGACCGGTTCGCCCTCCATCACCGCTTGCGCCACCCGGCCGGCCGCCTTGTCCATGTCGCGCAGGTGGCTGGGATCGGGCAACAGGTCACGCAAAGTCGGCGCCAGAAAGCTTTCCGCCTGATCCAGGCCGATGCCGCGCGCCGCCAGCACCCGCCCCACCACTTCCGGCAGGGTCAGACGCTGGGACAGGGTCAGGGCCAGACGCTCGTCCCCACCGGCTTCCTGCCAACGTCGGCCGGTCAGGGAACGTTCGACGCCAAGGAAAGCCGGATTGTCCATACGCTAGTCCCGATGCAATTGGGCGTGACGGGTGAAATCGTGCAAGGACGTCATGGTGCGCAGCGTGCCGGTGGCCGAACGCATGACCAGGGAATGGCTGGTGGCGCCGCCCGGACGCAGGCGGATACCGTCCAATAGATTGCCGTCGGTGATGCCGGTGGCGGCGAACATCACCTCGCCCTTGACCATGTCGACGATGGACCACACCGCGTGGGGATCCTTCAGGCCGGCGGCGCGGGCCTTGGCGCGGTCGTCTTCGCCGCGCAGGATCAGCCGCCCTTGCATCTGGCCGCCCAGGCATTTCAAGCCGGCGGCGGCCAGCACACCCTCGGCGGCGCCGCCCGAGCCCATGTATAGGTCGATGCCGGTCTGCGGCAAGCCGACGGCGATGGCGCCCGAGACGTCGCCGTCATCGATCAGCACCACCCGCGCCCCGGCTTCGTAGATGCGGCCCAGCAAATCGCCATGGCGCGGCCGGTCCAGCATGCACACGGTCAAATCGGCCACCGACACGCCCTTGGCGGCGGCGACATTGATCAGATTGTCTTCCGGGCTGACCGTCAGGTCGATGACGCCCTGGGGCAAGCCCGGACCCACCGCCAGCTTTTCCATGTAGACGCCATCGGGCACATGCAGGAACGAGCCTTCCTCGGTGGCGGCGATCACCGAAATGGCGTTGTGGCCGCCCTTGGCGCAGATGGTCGCCCCTTCGATGGCGGTCAACACGATGTCCACCTTGGGACCGGTGCCGGTACCGACGTTTTGCCCCAGGGTCAGACCACCGCCATTGATGACCTTGCCGGCCATGGACAAGCTGTTCAGCGCCTGGATCATGGCGTCGGTCGCCGCTTCGTCGGCGGCCTTTTCGTCACCACGCCCAACGAAGCGCGAGGCGGCCAGGGCGCTGGCTTCGGTAACCCGCACCACTTCCAGGGCCAGATTGCGGTCCAGAGCGTGCGGCGGCGGCACGAAAACACGATTGGGCATGAGGACGGTCCTGCCTTTGGCGTCTTTACATATCTTCGATGCGGATCAGACGCGGCGGTTCCACCACCGCGTCCAACGCCTTGATGCGGTCCACCGCCCGGTTCATGGCGGCTTCCTCGGTGTCGTGAAGCGTCATCACCATCGGCACGGTCTCGCCCGGCGCCCGGCCCGGCTGGATCATCTGTTCCACCGACACGCCTTCGGCCCGCAACGCCTGGGCGACATCGGCCAGAACGCCGGGACGGTCCAGCACCATCAGGCGCATGTAATAAGCCCCCTGACGACGCTCCATGGCGGCGACCGGCTGGGCCTGCAGGGCGGCGACGGGCACACCGAAGATGGGCGAACGATTGCCGCGCGCGATGTCGATGATGTCGGCGGCCACGGCGGAGGCGGTGGGGCCGGCGCCGGCGCCGCGGCCTTCATAGATGGAACGGCCGACGAAATCGCCTTCGGCGACCACGGCGTTGAACACCCCGTCCACCTTGGCGATGGGGGCCGAGGCCGGCACCATGCAGGGATGGACCCGTTGCTCGATGCCATGGTCGGTGGCCTGGGCAATGCCCAAAAGCTTGATGCGATAGCCCAGCTTCTCGGCGAAATCGATGTCCACCGCCGAGACGTGGCGGATGCCTTCCACATACATCGAGGCGAAATCCACCGGGGTGGCGAAAGCCAGGCTGGTCAGGATGCACAGCTTGTGGGCGGCGTCGACACCGTCGATGTCGAAGCTGGGATCGGCTTCGGCGTATCCCAGTTCCTGCGCCTCGGCCAACACGTCGGCGAAGTCGCGGCCCTGTTCGCGCATGGTGGTCAGGATATAGTTGCAGGTGCCGTTCAGGATGCCGGTGACGCGGTTGAGCGTGTTGCCGGCCAAACCTTCCTTCAGCGCCTTGATGATGGGGATGCCGCCGGCCACCGCCGCCTCGTAGCCCAGGGCCACGCCCTTGGCCTCGGCATTTTGGGCCAAGGCGACACCATGATGGGCCAGCAGCGCCTTGTTGGCGGTGACCACATGCAGACCACGGCCGAGGGCGGTTTCCACCACTTGGCGGGCCACACCTTCCGAACCGCCGATGACTTCCACCACCAAATCCACGTCGGCTTCGGCCGCCATCTGCACGGCGTCGTCATACCAGGCGATATCGGCACCGATGCCGACGCCGCGATCGCGGCTGCGGTCACGGGCGGAAACGGCGGTCACTTGAACCGGAACACCGGCACGGGCGGCGATGGGGCCGGCATTGTCGGCCAACAACTTGACCAAGCCGGCACCCACGGTACCCAGGCCGGCAACAGCAATCTTCAAGGCTTTCATCAGACTTTCACCGCGCGTTGCTTTTCCGATTCTTCCAGGACCTTGTCATAATTGCCCAGGAAGGACTTGATGTTGCGGACCGCCTGGCGGGTCCGTTGGGTGTTTTCCACCAATCCGATGCGGACGAAATTGTCGCCGTATTCGCCGAAACCGATGCCCGGCGCCACCGCCACCTGGGCTTCGCGCATCAACAGCTTGGAAAATTCCAAGGACCCCAAATGGGCGAAGGCCGGCGGAATGGGGGCCCAGGCGAACATGGTGGCCGGCGGGCTGGGGACATCCCAACCGGCGGCGTGCAGACCCTCGATCAAGGCGTCGCGACGGCCCTTGTACAATTGGCGAATATCTTCGACGCAATCCTGGGGACCGTTCAGCGCGGCGGTGGCCGCCACCTGGATGGGGGTGAAGGCGCCATAATCCAAATACGACTTGATGCGGCCCAAGGCGGCGATCAGCTTTTTGTTGCCGGCGGCGAAACCGATGCGCCAGCCCGGCATGTTGTAGGTCTTGGACATGGAGGTGAATTCCACCGCGATATCCTTGGCGCCGGGAACCTGCAGGATCGACGGCGGCGGCGCCACGTCGAAATAGATTTCCGAATAAGCCAGGTCGGACAGGATCCAGATGCCGTGATGGCGGCAGAAATCCACCACCTGACCATAGAAATCCAGATTGGCCAGCAGCGCCGTCGGATTGCTGGGATAATTCAGCACCAAGGCGATGGGCTTGGGCACCGAATGGCGGACGGCCCGATCCAGCGCACGCAGGAAATCGGCATCCGGGGTCACCGGCACATAGCGGCACGAACCGCCGGCGATGATGAAACCATAGGGATGGATGGGATAGCTGGGATTGGGCACCAGCACCACGTCACCGGGGCTGGTGATGGCATTGGCCAGATTGGCCAAGCCTTCCTTGGACCCCAAGGTGACGATGCATTCGCTTTCCATGTCCAGATCGACGTTGAAGCGGCGCTGGTAATAGGCGCACAAAGCCTTCCTGAGGCCGGGGATGCCACGGCTCATGGAATAGCGATGGGCCCGCGGATTGCGGGCGGCTTCCACCAGCTTTTCGACGATATGGGCGGGGGTCGGCTGGTCGGGATTGCCCATGCCGAAATCGATGATGTCCTCGCCGGCGGCGCGGGCTCGCGCCTTCATGGCGTTGACTTCGGCGAAGACGTAAGGCGGCAACCGCTTGATGCGGTGGAATTCCTGCTCGGTGCTCATGACGCCAGTCACTTTCCCTGATCTCGGCGGAACGGAAGGCAACCTTTCTAGCGCGCCAAGGTTTCAGATGCGACAGCTTTTTAGGCAAAGGCGCCCCGCGCCGTCGGCACCTTGACCGCCGACGCGGGGAACGGATCAGGCGGCTTTGACGTTCGTCAGGAAACGGCCGATCAATCCCTTCAACTCGTCGGCCTCGCGGGCCAGGGAACGGGCCACGTCCAGGACCTGTTCGGCGGCCATGCCGGTCTCCGACGCCGCCTGGCTGACGCCGCCGATGCTGGACGACACTTCCTGGGTGCCGGCGGCGGCTTGTTGGATGTTGCGGGCGATTTCCACCGTCGCCGCCGATTGTTCCTCGACCGCCGCGGCGATGGCGCTGGCGATCTGGTTGATTTCGGTGATACGGCCGACGATGGTGCCAATGGCGCCGACCGCATCCCGGGTCGCGGCCTGAACCGAGGAAATCTGGGTGGTGATTTCCTCGGTGGCCTTGGCTGTCTGGTTGGCCAGCGACTTCACTTCGCCAGCGACCACGGCGAACCCCTTGCCGGCATCGCCGGCGCGGGCCGCCTCGATGG
>DISD01000077.1 GCA_002435715.1 Rhodospirillaceae bacterium UBA6219 | reverse complement strand
AACGCCGGCAACGCCAACACCTCGAACTGGCTGCAAGGCGGCGGCATCAACCAGGACGGTGAAATCCACGCCGTCAACAGCTTCGAGGCCTCGTCCTGTGGCACTGGTGCCTGCGCCGTCAAGGACGGCCTGAACCACGCCGCCGCCATCTGGAACCCGGAAGGCGACATGGGCGACATCGAAATCTGGGAAATGGCCGAGCCCCTGTTGTACCTGGGGCGCAACGTCAAGGCCAATTCCGGCGGCTATGGCAAGTATCGCGGCGGCTGCGGTTTCGAAACGCTGCGCATGGTGTGGAACGCCCAGGNNTGGGCAACGGCTTCATGAACAGCGATTGGGGCATGATGGGCGGCTATCCGTCCGCCACCGGTTATCGTTTCGAAGCCCACAAGACCGGCCTCAAGGATCGTATCGCCATCGGTGATTCCCTGCCTCTGGGCGGCGACATCGATCCGACCCATCCGGATTACGAACGGCATCTGGATGCCACCGCCGTGGTGAAGCGCGATAAGCAATGCGTCACCACCGAGGATTGCTATGACAATTACGACCTGTATCTGAACTATCTGCGCGGTGGTCCGGGCTTTGGCGATCCGCTGGATCGTGACCCCAAGGCGATCCAGGACGATCTGAACAACAAGTTCCTGCTGCCCGATTACGCCCGCAAGGTCTATGGGGCGGTGTTCACCGAAGGCGCTGATGGTGTCTTCACCGTGGATGTGGCCAAGACCCAGGCCCGGCGCGGCGAAATCCGTAAGGAACGTCTGGCGCGTGCCGTTCCCACCCGGGAATGGATGAAGGAAGAGCGCCAGCGCATCATCAACAAGCACGCGTCGGTCCAGGTGCAGCACATGTTCGCCACCAGCTTCGGCCTGTCCGAGAAGTTCACCAAGGAATTCAAGGAATTCTGGGATCTTCCGGCCAATTGGGAGCTGCACGAGGACGAGTTGGACGTGCCCACCTACGGTTCCAAGCACCGTATGGACCTGTCCCTGCTGCCCGACGTCAAGACCGTCGTCCAGGTCGAGGAGTGACGCCCCGCGTCACGTCACCCCTGAACGCTAGGAGAAAAGCAAATGTCTTACACCAATGAACAGATTTCCCACCTGATCGACGGCACGTTGGACTGGGAAACCACCTTCCGCATGCTGTCCATGCCCAAGGATCAAAGCCGCTTCGAACAATATGTCGACGCTCTGCAATCCAAGGTCACCTTCAAGGACCGCATCATCCTGCCGCTGGGGCCGCACCTCTATATCGTGCAGAAGGTGGACACCAAGCAATGGGTCACCAAATGCGATTGCGGCCACGAGTTCGGCGATTACCGCGAGAACTGGAAACTGCATGCCCATGTCTATGTCCGCGATACCGAAGAAGCCATGGTCGAGGTCTATCCGAAACTGATGGCCCCCGACACCCAGTGGCAGGTTTATCGCGAATATTACTGCCCGAAATGCGGAGCCATGCATGACGTCGAGGCGCCGACCCCGTGGTATCCGGTGATCCACGATTTCGAGCCCGACATCGAGGCGTTCTACCGCGATTGGCTCAACCTGCCCGTCCCCGAGCGTGCCTGACAAGGGGGCGTTGCGGGACCGCCGCCGGCTTTCATGCCGGCGGCGGAACCCCGTCACCAACAACTCACAAGAAAGAGGGAGGAGAGGGTATGCGCAAGGTCTATGCCGATGCGGCCGCCGCGCTGGACGGGTTGCTGTTCGACGGAATGACCATCATGGCGGGGGGCTTCGGCCTGTGTGGTATTCCCGAATCGTTGATCGGCGCCCTGCATCAAAGTGGCGTCCGCAATGTGACGGTTATCAGCAATAACGCCGGTATCGACGGATACGGCCTGGGCAAGCTTCTCGAGACCCGGCAAATCCGCAAGATGATTTCCTCCTATGTCGGCGAGAACAAATTGTTCGCCCAGCAATATCTGTCGGGCGAGCTGGAATTGGAATTCAACCCCCAGGGCACTCTGGCCGAACGCATCCGCGCCGGCGGCGCCGGCATTCCCGCCTTCTTCACCAAGACCGGCGTCGGCACGCTGGTGGCCGAGGGTAAGGAAGTGCGCGATTTCGGCGGCGAAGCCCATGTGATGGAAACCGCGCTTCGCGCCGACCTTTCGGTGGTCAAGGCCTGGAAGGGGGACGCCGAGGGCAATCTGGTCTTTCGCAAGACCGCGCGAAACTTCAATCCCATGATGGCGACGGCTGGCACGGTGACCGTGGCCGAGGTCGAACAGATGGTCCCGGTGGGCAAAATCGACCCGGATTCGGTGCACACCCCGGGCATCTACATCCAGCGGATCATTGCCTGCGCGGAAAACCAAAAACGCATCGAGCAGCGCACCGTGCGCGCTCGGGCCTGACAGGAGACACCCGCCATGGCTTGGAACCGCGACCAGATGGCCGAGCGGGCCGCCCGCGAATTGCGCGACGGCTATTACGTCAATCTCGGCATCGGCATTCCCACCCTGGTGGCCAATTACATCCCCGATGGGATGGAGGTCACCTTGCAAAGTGAAAACGGCATGCTGGGTATGGGCCCCTTTCCCTTTGAAGGGGACGAGGACGCCGACCTGATCAATGCCGGCAAGCAGACCATCACCGAGCTGCCCAAGAGCAGCTATTTCTCGTCCGCCGACAGCTTCGCCATGATCCGCGGCGGCCATATCGACTTGTCGATCCTGGGCGCCATGCAGGTCAGCATGAACGGCGATCTGGCCAATTGGATGGTCCCCGGCAAGATGGTCAAGGGCATGGGCGGTGCCATGGATCTGGTGGCCGGCGTCAAGAAGGTGGTGGTGGTCATGGAACACACCGCCAAGGACGGCGAACGCAAGATTCTGGAACGGTGCGCGCTGCCGCTGACCGGAATCGGCGTCGTCGACCTGGTCATCACCGACTTGGCCGTCTTTCGCGTGGACAAGCGGGGGGGCGGGTTGACCCTGATCGAACTGGCCCCCGGCGTCCATATCGACGATGTGGCTGCAAAAACCGATGCACCCTTTGATATCGCCCTCGCCGACGGAACCTTGGGGGCTTTCGCACCGGCCCTTTGATCGTGATTTTCCCTGGGAAGGCGTCTCCCCGAAACCCCGCAAATGACACCTTCCCCACTTGCCGCCGGGTCCCTCCCGGCTCCCGGCGGCCTTTTCTTCATCGTCTTGGCGGCAAGGAGGCCACATGAATTGGCTGCGGATTCGAAAGTCCAAAAGCGACGATGCCAGCGAATTGATCGCCTTGCTGGAACGCCATGCCGGCGTCGGGCTTTGGGATGCCGTCCTGCACCAGGGGGACCCCGCCCATCCCGCCAGTCATTGGCACTGGTCGGCGGAATTCCGCCGTCTCCTCGGCTTCACGGACATCAGCGATTTTCCCGACACCATGGCGTCGTGGTCGGAGCGCCTGCATCCCGACGATGTCGAGGCGACCTTCACCGCCTTTCAGGCAAGCCTAGACGAAACCCAGACCGATCGCGGCTACGACGTGACCTACCGCCTGCGGGTGCGTGACGGCAGCTATCGCTGGTTTCGCGCGGTGGGCGGGGTGGCCCGCGACCCGTCGGGGCGCCCCGTCCGGGCGTGTGGTTCGCTGATCGACATCCATGACCAGCGCGTGGCCGAGAACGACAAACGCGACACCATGCACGCCTTGTCCTCGAGCTTTCAGCAAAGCGTCATGGGCGTGGTCGACAGCCTTTGCGCGGCGGTGTCCGAAGTGAGGACGAGCGCGGATCAGGTCTTGGTCGCCGCGCATGAAGCGCAGGGCCGGTCCAGTGCGGTCTCGGCGGCATCCGAACAGGCGACCGGCAACGTCCAGTCCATTGCCTCGGCCGCCGAGCAATTATCAGCCTCTATCGCCGAGATCGGTCGGCAAGTGGTTCGTGCCGCCGAGATTTCGTCGGCGGCGACCGAAGAAGCGGCGAACACCAACGCCAAGATCAGCGCCCTTGTCCAGGCTGCCGACCGGATCGGCGCAGTGGTCAGCCTGATCAACGTCATCGCCAGCCAGACCAATTTGCTGGCGCTCAACGCCACCATCGAGGCCGCGCGGGCCGGCGATGCCGGCAAGGGCTTCGCCGTGGTGGCGGGCGAGGTCAAGAGCCTGGCCAATCAAACCGCTCGCGCGACCGAGGAAATCGGCGAACACATCGCAGCCATTCAGGATGAAACCCGCCGAGCGGTCGAAGCCATCCGCCACGTCACCTCGATCATCGGGCAGGTGCAGGAAATCTCGACCATTATTTCCGCCAGCGTGGAAGAGCAAGGTGCCGCCACTCACGAAATCGCCCGCAATGTCCAACAGGCGGCCGAAGGGACAAAGTCGGTCGCAGCCCATGTGGAAGGCATTGCCGTGGCCGTTCGTCGCACCGAGGAAGACGCCGGCGCCTCAAGCCGGATTGCGGGCACGTTAGAGCTGGTGTCGGAACGTCTGCAACAGGAAGTCGATCACTTCCTCGGAGCATCGCTTTCAAATGTCGCCGGGACACCCTAACTGCGTAAATGCCCCGTAGAACGGAAGGTCTACGCCGTCATTGCTGTCCGAAGGACGACAGCATGACAAAGCGGTGGCATTCCCTTGGCATTCGGGAATGCCACAAAACGGTTCTCCCGAGTGCGCTTGGGGGCGCCTCGGTGCGATAAAGCCGTTTGTCTTCTGGATGTTAAGTGGTGCCGGCGGAGGGACTCGAACCCCAGACCTTGGCTTTACGACTGTCAGTTGCTAGTCAGTAACTATTTGTTTCTAAGCTAATTTATGCGCCTTTGTGGGATATTCGAATTGAAATGCGAAATGTGAGCTTGCTCCGCGCCCCTTTTCCCCTAGCAACATCTCCGTTTCCCAATGACCGGCATTTCGGTCCAAATACGGTCCACGGAAAGGGACTTTATACCTATAATGCGCCGAAATACCTTGACCGATACGGCTGTCCAATGATAGTTCTCTATATGTTCTAAATCCACTCAGGCGGTCGTTCGGTCGAGTTTCGAAAGGGTCGCCGCTACAATGGGAACAAATCATGTCCATTTGGGAGTCCTTTTCTGTCGCGGATAGGGGGAAGCCGGCCTTCGGAGCGACGAACAACTTCTTTACCCTTGGCGCCCCGGTCGGCCCCGATCAGCCCAATCAGCCCGAGGATGTGATCAAGGTCGAAACCATCCTTGGCAATACCGGCGATCATGATCTGGTGCGTACCGATGGCCCCACCGGGTTCTGGTCGCCCGACAAGGAAAACGCGGTCAGGTCGTGGCAAGCCAAGAACGGCCTGAAGGTGGACGGATTGCTGAAACCGAACGGCCCCACCATCACCAGCCTGAAGCAGGCCACCGGTTCCGTGCTCGGCGGGTTCATTCCTCCGACACCCGAAGACGTGGATCAGCACCACGCCCAGCGCGCCCAGGACGAGCCCGGCATCCTCAACCTGCGCCGGGCCAGGCTGTCCTTTCCCACGCCGTCCCAGAAGTTGGAACTGGACGAAGCCAGCCGTGCCTTCAACGCCGACAGCGCCCGTGCGCTCAGCCGTTCCAGCGTGGACGGCGACATCCCACGCATCTATGCCGATTACGTCAAACAGGCCGGAATTGCCGAGTCCCATCCCACCATCATGGATTTGGCCGAACAGATGAACGCCAAGGTGGGCCGCGATCGCACCGACCGGGTGCTGCACGGCATCGTCGGCCAACTGCCTGCCGATCAGGCCAAGGAATTGCTGGGCGGCGCGGTCCCGGCAGAGCGTCCGCTCGGCGTCAAGGTGGCCGACCTGCCGGGCGATCATGACCAGCCGCTGTTCAGGGCGGCGGCCACTCAATATGCCAAGGCCGACACCGGCACCCTGAATGATGCGGCGCCGGATGTTCTTTCTCCTCCGGCAGAGCTGCCCCAAGGAACCGAGAAGCCTGCCAATGACGGCGGCGGGTCGAAGCCGGTGCAGACCGCCATGGTGCCGGCCGTCGCTGCTGGTGCCGTGGCTCTTGGCGGCCTAACCGCTGGAATTCTGGGCAAGAAGCTGCCGGAAGCCATGGAAAAGACCCGCAAATGGTGGGAAAACCAAACCACCACGGTCGATCCCGAAGCGGGCAAGCCCCAGGTGCTGACCGGCCCCGACCCGTCCAAGCCGCAGACGGCGCCGACCATTCCGCCCAGCACGCCGCCCCAGCAGGTCCCGCCGCTGCCGCCCAGTACGGCGCAAAACCCCGACGTTCCCAAACTGGAAGGCCGCCCCGCCGAACCGCCGAGGAAGCCGGATGTTTATGACTATACGAAATTGCCCAAACCGCTCGACCATTCGGCGGGAGATAAACCGCATGCCGATACCCAGAAGGGGGTTGAAGCTATTCAAGACGCTCGGGTGCGTCAAACCGTTGGAGGATTCTTGCAAGGTGGTGGCAAGACGACCAACGCCGATGAGTATGGCACCCAGGTCGTAACCAACGGCGGCTTCAAGGCCGTTGAAGCCGATATGAGAAAGCTGATCGAACAGGCGGGAGGCGATCCATCCAAAATCCGTGTGGAAACAATGCATGATGGAAAGACGCCGCGCTTGAGCTACGATGACGGGCGCCTGAAGATTGATGGGCGAGCTGGTTCTCGGGAAGGTCGTCCGACCCTTTCCATACTTGTTCCCGGCGCAGCCCCCAAAGGACGCAATTATGAAATCAAGTGGCGCTACGAATAGTCGTGGCTTCAGGCTAAGTCGAATGGAACGCGGGAGATGACTGGGCAGGGGTTGGAAAACGACTGGGAAGCGATCTTCGACACGGTGTTTACGGGCGACTGTGCAGGCCCCCCGTTTCGGGATCCGGCATGGCGGATCCTTCCCATTCCTGAAAGTCCTTGGTGGGGCGAGACTCCGATCCTTCTCCGTGTAAGCGGACCGGGAATTACTGACGAATTCGCCCCATTCTGGGCGACCGTGGCTGAAATCGCCGAGACCGAGCTCTGTGTTTTTGGCGACTTGCTGCCGCATCCCTTCCATCTCCCCGCCACGGCGGATGCGCTCCGTTCCTTGGACGACCCCAGATACACCACCTGGATCGTCGGCAAATCTGCCGGTTGGGGCATGCGTGTCGAGGAGGGACGCCTCAGCATTCTCGGAGGGGACGCCCTATTCATCGAAGCTTATCTCCGCCACGCAGGAGGCGAAGCCGCTATCCGCAAGCGCTTCGAGGATCACGACATCAGCATGGGATGGGAGCCGGCTTGGTCCAAAGATGACGGAGATCGGCGCTGGCGCGAGCGCACTTACGCCATGTTCGGATGGGAGCCGTTTGTCTATCCCAATCACGGCACGCCTTTTTGCCGTATTCCCGAACTGCCGGAAATCGAAGCGGATTGGTTTCCTGCCTTTCAGACTCTCCTTCCGACACAATTGGAGCATCCGCTTCACAGTGGTGCGGTCAGCGAGCCTCTCGGCTGGCGTGTGACTGCCCTACCGGGCCACCTTGTGCGCGACGGCGGCGACGAGTTTTATGGAGCTGGCTATCTTCGTCCCAAGCTGAATTCCTGGTATGGGCTGGTGTCCGCCCTGGCTGAAGCCGAGGATTGGGAGGTCGCTCTTGTCCCGGTGGACGCGCCTGTCCATATCCAATCGGAATGGGTGACGACACTGGCCTGGGTCCGCGGGTTTCAATCCGTCTCGTCGCTTGCCCATCGTCCGATCGCCGCGTTTGGGCTCAAGCGCCGTTGGGTGGTTTTGTCCTTGCCAGAACAAGTCTCTCTGCTGATGGCGGAGAGCGATTTCCTGGATAGGGTCGCTTTTTGGGCTGGCGGCGAGGATGTTTTTCGCTGGTGCTTCGACGATTGGGCGGTGACGGCGGGCGGCGTCTCTCCCCAGATTTTGGCGAGAGTACGGAACTTGATCCGCCGCACCTATCCCTGGTTGTTCAAGGCGCCCGAGGGGTGAACCCGGTCGCCAAAATCGACGATCAGGTTTTCGCCGAATCCTGGGAATCTGCATTCCAGCGGGTTTTCGGTCCGCGCGACGGTTCGGCTTGGGCGTTCTGGCAGGAAGATCGGGAGCCCATGCCGGTCGCATGGCGGTTCGTTCCCATGCTCGACCATCTGACCCATCCCCTTTCGGCGCGCACCCCGCACCATGATGATGGTCGGGATACGCCCGTGCTTGAGGCCGCGCCTTTGCTGGCGACATTGCGGTCGTTGGGGCGTGAGGTGATCTGCCTTCGCCATGGCAGTAACGCATGGTTGTTGCCTCCCACCGAAGGGGCTGCCGAGCAAGCGAGGCTCACTCTGCCGGACTTGATTGGCTGCTATTATCTGTTTGATGACCACGCCGATTGGGGAGTTCTGTGCGACTGGGACGCGGAGGTCAGCATCGTTGGCGGTACCGCACCCTTTATCGCAGCCACCCTTCACCAGTCCGGGGGAGAAGAGGCGTTGCGAAAGCGCTTCAGGCAGTTCGATTTCGGTCGCAAATGGGGCGATGCCATGAGGCCATGGTCCGACGTTTACCGAAATGGTCTTTATCGGGTGTTTGGTTGGGAGGCTCCGCCCTATCCCAATCACGGGGAACTGTTCGCTCGTCGCCCTGACGAAGACGAGTTCCAACACCAATGGCTTCCCGTTTTGGAGCACGTGATCACCAAAGCAAGGGCACAGGCGACCACCACGCCGCCTTGGATGACTGTCCCGTTTCGGGGGCATGTGGTCACAGAGGTGGCCCCGGAAAATCGGAC
>DISD01000006.1 GCA_002435715.1 Rhodospirillaceae bacterium UBA6219 | reverse complement strand
GTCCGAATGGACGGGGCCTCCTCTGAGAACCGTCATGTGCTTGGGTCTGTGATCCACTGGATGCGGTCATTCAGATGCCCGGGATATTCAGCACGTACGTTTTTTTAGGTACAAAGGGCTGCCAATGCGCTGATTTCAGACAAAAAAAGCCCTTGCCGAAGCAGGGGCTCGAATTGAGGGAGGCAAGCCCCCTCAACGATCCCGCACCGATTTTCGGGCGGGGCATTCTGGGCAATCTAACTTGGGTAACAGAATGGGGTACAGGCATGGGTAACACGAGCGAACGCTCGTGAGTTAAGTACATGATTTTATTGGAAAAATCGGCGCTGGCGTCCCCACGGGGAAGAAGCTGCCGGTGCAGGGGCGTTCTTGTAGCTGTGGGCTAAGCCAGCCCCAATCGGTAAGGCGTTTTCCGAATTAGATGGAGGTGGTGCAATGTCGAAATCGGTAAGCCACTTTCCGAAGCCGGTGGTGGCGATGGTTCGTCAGCTTCCAGTAGGGAGCAGGCACGGACATTCCGCACGTACATTTTCCACGTACATTTTGAATTTTACTAATGTACTAGAAATTCCTCTAACCCCTTGATTTCAGCCAAAAAAAAGCCTGCACCGAAGTGCAGGCTCAAGTTTAGGGAGGAAACGTCCAAGAAAGGCAACAAGGGAAAAAGGTCAGAAGACTTTCCGTTTGTTGCAGTGCAATAATTAGGGGGTTTCCGGTGATCACGCAAGGGGAAAATGCACCCGAAAACGGCAAAAAATGCTAAAGGTACTGAAATGCTTGATTTCTTGGCATCGCATTCCAGGCATGCCGATCTGCCGGATGTAACAAAAACGCAAATGGCATAGAGCATGCATATGTTTTGTCTGATCTGTGAGGCCAAGGAGTGGCGCTGATGGTTGGGCGGTGGTGTCAGATGGTGGTGGTGGCGGGGATGGCGGCCTTGGGCTGTCTGTCGGTGGCTGCCCATGCCGCGCCGTCGCTGCCGTCCGAAGCCCAATGTTCCGACGAGACCGCCAAGAACGAGCGTCTGTACGGCATTCCGGCACGCTTGCTGAATTCCATTTCGGTGGTCGAATCCGGGCGCTATGACCGGGATAACAAGGCAACTCTTGCCTGGCCGTGGACGGTGACCTCGCAGGGGGAGGGTAAATATTTCCCCTCGAAGGCCGAGGCCATCGCCGAAGTGCGGCGTTTGCAGTCGAAGGGCGTCAAAAGCATCGATGTCGGCTGCATGCAGATCAACCTGATGTATCACCCTGACGCTTTCGCTTCGTTGGACGAAGCTTTTGATCCGGTCAACAACGTCGGATATGCCGCCCGCTTCCTGAAGGGGCTTTTTGGCGCCACCGACGATTGGGTGACCGCTGCATCCTATTATCACAGTCAAACCCCGCATCTGGCCGCCGCCTATCGGGCTCGGTTGATGAAGGTGTGGGATGGCTCGGGGACCCAGGTGGCCGCCTATACCCCGCCCAAGGCCTTGCCCAGTCTGAAAACGGGCAAGGGGCCCATGCCGGTGCCGTCCAGCTCGGCTCGGGTCGATGAGCAGCGACGCGCTTGGCGTCAGCAACAGGCGGCGGTTCAGGACGAGGCGCGCTTGATCGCCGCGGCTTACCGTCAAGCGCGGTTGGGGGAATACCAATTGCGCCGCGCCCGCATGGTCGAGCTGCGCAAGGCGCGCGGCCTGTCGCCTGACGGGTATTGATTTTCCCCAAACCAAAGATTTGCGATTTGCCCTGAGGCGCCTGTGGCGTCGGAAATGTTACGGCTTGGCGTTATATTAAGCGGCGTTATAACGCATTGAAATATAACGAAAAAATAATTTTTCTGATTGACAGGGGGGGCTGGTGGGACCACTTTCACCTTAATCCTTGCGACCGAAAGAATGTGAAAGGTAGGTTCCCATGAGCCACTCGACGGCCGAGCTTGAAGCGCTTTTGATGCAGCGCAGCCTCAGTGATCCGCAATTGCAGGAAGCGGCGGAAGCGGCGGCGGATTATCGCATTCTGCCGGATGCCACCGTGCTGAAGATCGGCGGCCAAAGTGTCATCGACCGGGGGCGTTCGGCCGTCTATCCGCTGGTGGACGAGATCGCCGCCGCCCGCAAGGCCCATAAGATGCTGATCGGGACCGGCGCCGGCACCCGCGCCCGTCACTTGTACTCGATCGCTGCCGGGCTGAACCTGCCGGCGGGCGTTTTGTCGCAATTGGGGTCCTCGGTGGCCGACCAGAACGCCGTCATGCTGGGGCAGTTGCTGGCCAAGTACGGTATTTCGGTGGTCAGCGGTGCTGGTTTGTCGGCGGTACCGTTGTCGCTGTCGGAAGTCAACGCGGTGGTGTTCAGCGGCATGCCGCCCTACAAGCTGTGGATGCGCCCGGCCGCCGAAGGGGTCATTCCCCCCTATCGCACCGATGCCGGTTGTTTCCTGATGGCCGAATCCTTCGGCTGCAAGCAGATGATTTTCGTGAAGGACGAAAACGGCCTTTACACCGCCAATCCCAAGACCGCCAAGAACCCCACCTTCATCCCCAAGATTTCGGTGGACGAGATGAAGGCCAAGGGCCTGCATGATTCGATCCTTGAGTTCCCGGTGCTGGACCTGCTGAAAGCGGCGCGTCACGTCCGCGAGGTGCAGGTGATCAACGGTTTGGTTCCCGGCAACCTGACCCGTGCTCTGGCCGGCGAGCATGTCGGCACCATCATCACCGCCAGCTAAGGATTACGGACATGTCTGAAGCCAATACCATCAAACACGTTGCCTCGCCGCTGGCCAGCCAGACCTTGCAGGACGGTGATCTGGTCCGCCCGGTTGCCGGTGTGCGTCCCATCCGCCTGCTGCCCTGGCTGCAGGTGGTGAAGATCGGCGGTCGGTCGATCATGGATCGCGGTGCCGACGCCATTTTGCCGGTGGTCGCCGAATTGCGCAAAATCCTGCCCGAACACCGGTTGCTGATCCTGACCGGTGCCGGTATCCGAGCCCGTCATCTGTACGGTGTCGGTCTGGATCTGGGCCTGCCGGTGGGCTCGTTGGCGCCGTTGGCGGCCAGCGAAGCCGGGCAGAACGGCCATATCCTGGCCTCGTTGCTGGCCCCGGAAGGCGTTTCTTATGTGGAACATCCGACCGTCGCCAATCAGTTGGCCATTCACTTGTCGGCGGCCCGCGCTGTGGTCGGCAGCGCCTTCCCGCCCTATCACCACCACGAATTCCCCCATTCGCGTCTGCCCGTTCACCGGGCCGACACCGGTGCGTTCCTGCTGGCCGACGCCCTGGGCGCGGCGGGTCTGACCATCGTCGAGGACGTGGACGGCGTTTACGACCGTGATCCCAACGGAGCCGACGGGGCCCAGGCCAAGCTGCTGACCGAGGTGGATTGCACCGATTTGGCCAAGGCCGAGGGACCGTTGCCGGTGGATCGTGCCATGGTGGAAGTGATGGCCAATGCCCGCAATCTGGAACGGGTGCAGGTGGTCAACGGCCTGGTTCCCGGACGCTTGACCGCCGCCTTGCGCGGCGAACATGTGGGCACCATCATCCGCTCGGGTGCCGCCCAGTCGTAAACCAAGACCTGGAAGAATCCGGCATTCCGCAGGGGATGCCGGATTTTTTTATGCTTGTGGGGTGATCAGGCGCGCGCGGTGGCGTCCTTGGTCAGCTCGCCCGGGGCTTGGCGGATATGGGTATAGGTGGCGAAGCGGGTGAATTCGCGCGGCATGGCGCCGGCACGGATGGCATTGGCCAGCCCCCTGACGTCACGGATGATCAAGCCGCCCAGAACTTCGACACCGTATTGATAAAGCCGGGGGCTCAGCGGTGTGGCCGGTCCCACCAAGGCGATGCGCGAGCCCTGGGCCAGGCGCAGGATGCGGGGCAGGGTGCGGTTGATGATGGTCGAAGAGGCCACCACCGCCGCCGCGCAGCCGGGCAAAAGCGTGTCCATGGCCACGGTGGGGTACTCACCGGGGCGGGGTTCGGTTTCGATGACCTGCGGATTGTCCAGGATTTCCGCCAAGCCGGGAAAGGCGCCGATCACCACCACCCGGCCGCTTTCGCCCCGGAAGGTGTCGGCGCCGTTGCCGATATCGGCGGTCAGGTCGAAACGGTTGTAATGGGCGTTGATGGCGGCGATGCCCACCGCCATTTCCAGCGGGTCCCACGACGCCGACAATTCGGCCAATTGTCGCAGGCTTTGTTTGCGCAGTTCCGGCAGGCGGGCGATCAAATCCTTGGCCGAACGCGGCAGATAGGCCAACCCGGCGCCCGCCGGTCCTTCCACCATCAGCCAGCGCGGACCGACGACGATCTGCCGGACTTCGTCGCTGGCGACACCCAGGGTCAGGTCACGGTACAGCCGTTCCGGCCCCCACCATTGCCACAGCGAGCTGTCCTTGGGGGCGACCATCGAGCCACCTTGGCCGGCGAAATCCAGCCAATGCTGGACTTGGTCGCCGGGAATGGCCGACAGCACCGGCAGGGCCAGACCTTGACCGGGCACGATGGTGGCCAGCATCTGTTTCGCCGCCTTGGTGCAGGCGGAAAAATCGTCGATGACCACCAGGTCGGAATCGTCGCGCATGGCGGCGCGAAACGCCTTGGCGGCATGACCTGCCAGGTCGGACGGCGAAACCGCCGAGCCGCTGGCCAAATCCAAGACCTGGTCCCCCTGGCGCACGCAGCCCGCCACCGCGAAACCGCGCTGTTTCAATGCCAGGGCAAAATCGCCCAACAAGCCGCCCACCACCGAATCCGGTTCGTGGATGACCACGCCGGGGCGGATATAAGGGGCCTGAGTCGGTTGAAACTGGTACATGGCGTCACGCGACGAATTGAACCCACAGCCCGGCGGCCGCAACCGCCAAGCAATAGCCCTAAATTGCACCAGGTTTCCCTGTCCGTCCACCTTTGCAAGCGATTCGCCCACACAAAGCGCCGGTACTGGCGTCGATGGCCAGTCCCACCCCGGCAGGGCACCGTTAATGCGACGCCTGGGAATGCTGCCAATGGGGATATCGGTCCGTCGCGGACTTTCGCGGGTACGCTGTCGGCGGTTATTCCGCCGCCTTCTTGGGCAGGTATTGACCGATATCGACGTTGTCCACCTGTTCAGGGCGCAGATATTGGTCGGCGTAATCCTTCCACACCCCCGATTCCAGGAACAAGATCCACAGATCGGGGTCGATGTGCTGGTCCTTGACCATGAAGGACATGATCTTCAGCGATTCCGACAAGGTCTTGGGCTTCTTGTAGGGGCGGTCGGCTGCGGTCAGCGCCTCGAAGATGTCGGCGATGGCCATCATGCGGGCCGGGTCGCTCATCTGCTCGCGCTTCAGGCCCTTGGGATAACCGGAACCATCCATCTTTTCATGGTGGCCGCCGGCCCATTCCGGCACCCGGGCCAGATTCTTGGGGAAGGGCAGGGCCTTCAGCATCAAGATGGTCTGGGTGATGTGTTCGTTGATCTTGAAGCGGTCCTCGGCGGTCAGGGTGCCGCGGCCGATGGACAGGTTGTAGATTTCGCCCAGATCGTATTTGTGTTGCTGCGGCCGCATGGTGAAGCCTTCGGCGTCGTATTGCGCCAGGTCGAAGGCCGCTTCGAACGGAATGATGTGCCAATCCTTGTTGGCCAAAAGCTTTTCCTGCACCGGCGGTTTGGGCTGTTCGCCGGGACGGCGGCGCATTTCGTCGATGGACAGCCCCAAGGTGTCGTCCAGCGTGCGGGTCCAGGTGGTTTCGGCGATCTGCTTCATACGCTCGATGCGTTCGGGGGCCATGAATTCGCCCCCCACATTGCATTCGGCGATGAAGGCGAAATCGTCGTCCAGTTTGGCCAGTTTGGCTTCCAGCGCCGCCTTCAGCTCGGCCTCGGGCTGTTCTTCGGCCAGCACGCCCTGCAGATAGTCGATGACCGCGTCGCGCTTGAGCACCTCGAAACGCATGCGCACTTCGTGGATGCGGTTATAGATGGTCTCCAGCTTGGTCGCTTTGTCGACGATGTATTCCGGTGTCGTCACCTTGCCGCAATCGTGCAGGCCGGCGGCGACTTCCAGTTCGTACCATTCGTCCTCGGTCAGGCGGAAATCCTTGTAGGGGCCATCCTTCTTGTCGCAGGCCGCCTTGGCCAGCATGAAGGTCAGTGCCGGGACCCGATTGCAATGGCCCCCGGTATAGGGGCTTTTGGCGTCGATGCTGCCGGCGATCACTTGGATGAAGCTTTTGAACAGGTTTTTCTGAGCTTCGATCAGCCGCGAATTGTCCAAGGCCACCGCCGCCTGGCTGGCCAATGCCTCGATCAGCGGGGTGATGTCGGGGCCAAAAGCGATGACGGTGTTCTTGCGGTCGCGCGCGTTGATCAGTTGCAGCACGCCGATCACTTCGTTCTCGTAATTCTTCAAGGGCACGGTCAGGAAGGATTTCGATCGATAGCCGGTCTTGGCGTCGAAAGCCTTGGTGCCGGAAAAGTCGAACTTGTCCACGTCATAGGCGTCGGCGATGTTCACCGTGGTGCCCGACAGCGCGCAATAGGACGACACGTTCTTGTGGTTGGGCACGCCCTGGTCGTCATGCAGCTTCAGGGGCGGGAAGGGGATCGGCTTGCCGGTGGTTCCCCCCATGGCCACGTCCAGGGTGTCGTTCAGCATGATCTCGAATTTCAGCCCGTCCTTTTCCGGGCTGACCAGATACAGCGTACCGCCATCGGCGTTGGTCATCGACTTGGCGCCCAACAAAATCTTTTCCATCAGGCGGTTGTGGTTGCGCTCGGCCGAGAGCGCGATGCCCAATTCAATCAAAGTGCGATAACGTTGTTCTTGTGACGCGGCAGCCATTGCCCACTCCCCGAGACCCTAACAGACACGCGGCCTTCTGCCCTGTGCGTCGAACCCCAAGAGAGTACAGCCAAACCCCCCTCAGGCCAAGGGCACTGAAGTCGTAGGGTTGACGCCTGATAAAGGATAAGGCTTACCTGTGGACATATTTTGCCGGAGGTTTTCTTGCCCTACGAATCATTGCGCGATTTCATCCGTCATCTGGAAACGCAAGGCCGTTTGGTGCGGGTTTCGGCGCCGGTGTCGCCGCATCTGGAAATGACCGAAATCCAGACGCGCCTGTTGGCCGATGGTGGCCCGGCGGTGTTGTTCGAGAACGTGCGCAAGCCCAATGGCGGCAAATACGCCATGCCGGTCCTGGTCAATCTGTTCGGCACGGTGGAACGCGTCGCCTGGGGCATGAACCGCGAACCGGCCCAGTTGCGCGAAGTGGGCGAGACCCTGGCCTTCCTGAAACAGCCCGAACCCCCCGGCGGCTGGCGCGAAGCCATGGAAATGCTGCCCTTGGTCAAGACGGTGATGGCCATGAAGCCGAAAACCGTGGGAGCCGCGCCCTGCCAGCAGGTGGTGCTGAAAGGCGACGACATCGATCTGTCGGCGCTTCCCATTCAGGGCTGCTGGCCGGGCGAGCCGGCGCCGTTGATCACCTGGCCGCTGGTGGTGACCCAAGGCCCCGACCCCAAGGGGGACAAGCGCGACGCCTTCAACCTGGGTATCTACCGCATGCAGGTCACCGGCCGCGACACCTGTTTGATGCGTTGGCTGAAGCATCGCGGCGGTGCCCAGCATTACCAGCGTTGGGGCGGCAAATCGCGGGAACCCATGCCGGCGGCGGTGGTGCTGGGCGCCGATCCCGGTACCATCCTGGCCGCCGTCACCCCGGTGCCCGACACGCTTTCCGAATATCAGTTCGCCGGGTTGCTGCGCGGCAAGAAAGTGGAATTGGTCGATTGCAAGACGGTGCCGCTGAAGGTCCCGGCCGAGGCCGAGATCGTGCTGGAAGGCCATGTCATGTTGGACGAGTTCGGCCCCGAAGGTCCCTATGGCGACCACACCGGCTATTACAACTCGGTCGAGGAGTTCCCGGTCTTCCGCATCAGCGCCATCACCATGCGCAAGGACCCCATCTATCTGTCCACCTTCACCGGCCGCCCGCCGGATGAACCCAGCGTGTTGGGCGAAGCGCTGAACGAAGTGTTCATCCCGCTTTTGACCCAGCAATTCCCCGAAATCGTCGATTTCTGGCTGCCACCCGAGGGATGTTCGTACCGTATCGCCGTGGTCAGCATGAAGAAGGCTTATCCCGGCCATGCCAAGCGGGTGATGATGGGGGTGTGGTCGTTCCTGCGCCAATTCATGTACACCAAGTTCGTCATCGTGGTGGACGACGACATCGACGCGCGCGACTGGAAGGACGTCATGTGGGCCATCTCCACCCGCATGGACCCGGCCCGCGACATCACCGTGGTTGAAGGCACCCCCATCGATTATCTGGATTTCGCCAGCCCGGAATCGGGATTGGGTGGGAAGCTGGGCATGGATGCCACCAACAAATGGCCGCCGGAAACCAAGCGCGAATGGGGCGAAAAGATCGCCATGGACCAAGACGTGGTCGAATCCGTTTCCCGGCGCTGGGCCGAATATGGTCTGCCCGGCAGCGGCAAGCCCATCTGGAAGTAACATGACCGACAAGACCAAGAAGATCGCCGCAATGGTGTTTTGCCTGGGTGTGTGCGGAACCTTGGCGGCAGGGCCTCAATACTTCTTTGGTTGATTTCACCGCTTGCCGTGTGTGGAATTCGGGCATAGCCTGAATGTTCCGATTTTTGCGGGACAAGGGGGATTGGTCATGTTCGAAGCCGCGGAACTGGGCCGCAAGGTCAGCCGAGAGGAATTCGACACCATCGCGCCGGGTCTGCGCACCGAGTTGTTGGACCTGCAGCGCCGCCTGCGTGAGGCCGATTTTCCCGTCGTCATCGTCTTCGCCGGGGTCGACGGTGCGGGCAAGAACGAAACCGCTAACCTTTTGAACGAATGGATGGACCCGCGTTGGACGGTGACACGGGCCTATGGCAAGCCTTCCGACGAGGAAGGCGACCGGCCGCCGTTCTGGCGCTATTGGCGTGATCTGCCGCCCAAGGGCAAGATCGGCATGTTCCTGTCGTCGTGGTATCATGCGCCGCTTTTGGACCGCGTCCATGAACAGATCAGCGTTGCCGAGATGGACGAAAGGCTGATCCGCATCAACCGTTTTGAAAAGGCCTTGGCCGACGACGGCGCGCTGATCGTCAAGTTCTGGATGCACCTGTCGCAAAAGGCCCAGAAAAAGCGCCTGAAGAAGCTGGAAGACGATCCCTTGACCGCTTGGCAGGTGACCCCCGTCGACTGGCAGCATTACAAGTTGTACGACAAGTTCACCACCGCCGCCGAACGTCTGATCATGCAAAGCTCGAAGGGCCACGCTTTGTGGCACATCGTCGAAGGCGCCGACGCCCGGTACCGTTATTCGGTGGTGTTGAATATCTTAAAGGAAGCGATCACCGCCCATCTGGAACGCCGCGACGCCATGAAAAAGGTGGCGGCCGAGCTGAAGAAAAAACCCAAGGCCAAGGCGAAGAAGGAGGTGCTGCCCGCGGTTCTGGCCCGGCAGCCGTCCATTCTGTCGTCCCTGGACATGACCCAGAACCTGGAAGGCGACGAATACAATCGCCAGCTTCAGGAACAGCGCGGCCGCCTGTCGCTGTTGCACCGGAAAGCCAAGGAAAAGGGTGTCTCGACCGTCTTGGTGTTCGAAGGTTGGGACGCCGCCGGCAAGGGCGGGACCATCCGCCGCTTGACCAACGCGCTGAACGCGCGCGATTACCAGGTCATCCCCATCGCCGCCCCCACCGAGGAAGAGCGCGCCCAACATTATCTGTGGCGGTTCTGGCGTCATCTGTCGCGCGCCGGCCGCGTCACCATCTTCGATCGGTCGTGGTATGGCCGCGTGCTGGTGGAACGGGTGGAAGGCTTTTGCTCGGACGACGCCTGGCAACGGGCCTATGGCGAGATCAACGATTTCGAGGAACAGATCGTCGAAGCCGGTCATGCGCTGTGCAAGTTCTGGCTGCACATCACCCCGGAAGAGCAGCTGACCCGTTTCACCCAGCGCAGCCAGATCGAATACAAGCAGTGGAAGCTGACCGACGAAGATTGGCGCAACCGCGACAAGTGGCCCGATTACGAAACCGCCATCAACAGCATGGTCGAACAGACCTCGACCCAGATCGCGCCTTGGACCTTGGTGGAAGCCAATTCCAAGACTTTCGCCCGGGTCAAGGTGTTACGCACGGTCTGCGATGCGTTGGAGGCGGCACTGAAAAGACGTAAATAGAATAAATCGCAAACCCATTCCGTTGGTATAGTTGACGCATCCTATTCTTTTGGTTAAGCTCCTTCCTTTAATAACGGCGACTTAAAAAATTCATCGCCGACGGGGAGGAAAGACGGATGCGCATTGGCGGACGCCTGTGGCTGGTTGTTGCCGTGTCCATGCTGGGCACTTTGGTGGTGGCCGGGCTTGCCTTGAAGCAAGCGCGGGGCGACCTGATGGAAGGGCGCGAGACCAAGACCCGCCATATCGTCGAAATCGGCCGTTCGCTGGTCGCCCATTACCAGGCCGAAGAACAGGCCGGCCGCATGGACCGTGCCCAGGCCCAGGCCGCCGCCCTGGCCGCTGTCGCCGCGCTTCGCTACGAACAAAGCGAATATCTGTGGGTCCATCGGAAGACCGGCACCATCATGCTGGCCCATCCCAACGCCAAGCTGATCGGCACCAGCGTCGATGCCATGCAGGACAATGGCGGCGGTTACCTGTTCCGCCGCATGAACGCGCTGGTGGATAGCCAAGGGGCGGGTTTCGTTCCCTATGACTGGCCCAAGCCCGGGCAAAGCCGGGCGGTGCCGAAATTGTCCTATGTGGCCGGTTTCGCCCCCTGGGACTGGGTCATCGGCACCGGCATCTATGTGGACGACGTGGAATCCACTTTCGCCAGCCGCGCCTGGTTGTTCGGCTTGGGGGTGCTGGTGGTGGTCGGCATCGTCGGGCTGATCGCCACCCTGATCGGCCGCACCATCACCCGACCGCTGGGCGACGTCACCGCCGCCATCAAACGTTTGACCAACGACGAACACGGTTTCGACATCGCCCATACCGGGCGGGTGGACGAAGTGGGCGATTTGGCGCGCGGATTGGTCATTTTCCGTGACCACGTGGAAGCCGCCGACCGGGCCAATGCCCAGCGTCTGTCGCAGCAGGAAGCGGACATGCGCCGTCAGGCGGAAATCGCCCGTCTGACCGCCGCTTTCGACGCCGATGCCGCCGGGGTGATCAAGGCAGTGGCATCGGCGGCGACGCAGATGCAGGCGGCCAGCCAGAACATGAGCGCCATCGCCGACCAGACCAGCCAGCAATCGTCCATGGTGGCTTCCGCTGCCGGCAGCGCCGCCATCAGCGTGCAGACGGTGGCCGCCGCTACCGAGGAATTGTCGGCCACCGAGGCGGAAATCGCCCGTCAGGTGGACACCTCGTCACGGGTGGCGGGCAACGCCGTGGACATGGCGCGCCATTCCAGCACCATCGTCGGCAGCCTGAACGACAGCACCCGGCGGATCGGCGAAGTGGTCAGCCTGATCACCGACATCGCCAGCCAGACCAACCTTCTGGCGCTGAACGCCACCATCG
>DISD01000053.1 GCA_002435715.1 Rhodospirillaceae bacterium UBA6219 | reverse complement strand
GAAGGCATCGTCCCCGGCGGCGGTACCGCTCTGCTGTACTCGGTGCGTGTCCTCGAAGGCATCACCGTCGCCAACAACGACCAGAAGGTCGGCGTCGAGATCGTTCGTCGCGCCCTGCAGGCTCCGGCCCGTCAGATCGCTGAAAACGCCGGTCACGATGGCGCCGTGGTTGCCGGCAAGCTGCTGGAATCCACCGACACCGTGTTCGGTTTCGATGCCCAGACCGGCACCTACACCGACATGATCAAGGCCGGCATCATCGATCCGGTCAAGGTGGTGCGCACTGCCCTGCAGGACGCCGCCTCGGTGGCCGGTCTGCTGATCACCACCGAAGCCATGATCGCCGAAAAGCCCAAGAAGGACGCTGGTCCGGCCATGCCGGGCGGTGACATGGGCGGCATGGGTGGCATGGACTTCTAAGTCCAAGCCCCCAGGCACATGTGTCGGAAAACCCCCTTCCCTTGGGAAGGGGGTTTTTCTATTATCGGGATATGGATTGGTTAACAGATTTCTTCAAATGGCTGTTTTCGGGCGAACTGCTCTATTATCTGGGGTGGAAGACCCTGGCCCTGTTGGTCGTGCTGTTCGGCTCGGCCTATGTGGTGTGGCGGATGTTTCCAGATAGTCCCTTTCGCTAACAAGCCGTGCTAGACTGGTCTTCTGACGTCGAGGAAGGCCATGTTCGGATTCTTCAAGAACAAGTTCGAAAAAGACGCCCAGGCGGCCATCGAGCGCCGGGCCCAGCAGATGGCGCCCAAGGCGGCGGCCAAGGTGGCGCGTCCCGGCCCGGCGCCGTCCACCCGTGAACAAGACATCGCCCGCATGCAGTCCCAGGTTCAGGATTTCGTCACCCCTGAACGTCAGGCGTTGATCCAGAACGCGCTTCGGGTGCAACGCGCCAAGCGCCAGATCCTGGAAGACCTGGACGACGAAAGCCGCGCCAAGCTGGTGGCCATGGCCATCACCGCGCTGATGCGCGAAGGTGACGATCCGAACGACAAGAAGAAATAGGAAATCCCCATTGTCCGTTGATCCCATCGCCTTGTCCCAGGGCGTGCTGGCTGGCGAACGCCGTGCCCTGGCCCGCGCCATCACCCTGATCGAATCCACCCGCGCCGACCACCGCGAAGCGGCCGAGGAACTGTTGCACCGCCTGCTGCCCCATGCGGGCCGTTCGGTGCGCGTCGGCATCACCGGGGTGCCGGGTGCCGGCAAGTCCACCTTCATCGAATCCTTCGGCCTGCATGTGGTGGAGAAGGGCCACAAGCTGGCGGTGCTGGCGGTGGACCCGTCCAGCCCACGGTCGGGCGGCTCGATCCTGGGCGACAAGACCCGCATGGAAGATTTGTCGCGTGACATCCGCGCCTTCATCCGTCCCAGCCCCTCGGGGTGCACCCTGGGCGGCGTGGCGCGACGTACCCGCGAGGCCATGCTGGTCTGCGAAGCCGCCGGCTTCGACGTGGTGGTGGTGGAAACCGTCGGTGTCGGGCAAAGCGAAACCGCCGTCGCCGACATGGTGGACATGTTCCTGCTGCTGCTGGTCCCCGGCGGTGGCGACGAATTGCAGGGCATCAAGAAGGGCATCGTCGAACTGGCCGACGCCGTGGTGGTCAACAAGGCCGACGGCGACCTGGCGGTGGCAGCGAAACGGGCGGCGCGGGACTACACCAACGCCCTGCACCTGCTGACCCCGGCCAATACCGCCTGGAACGTTCCGGTACTGACGGTGTCGTCCCTGGAACGCTCGGGGGTTGGCGATGTGTGGGAAACCATCGGCAGGTTCAAGCAAACCATGGAAGGAATCGGCCGTTTCACCGAAAGGCGGGCCGAACAGGCCCATGCCTGGATGTGGAACGAAATCGCCGAAACCCTGCTGCAAAGCCTGAAGGACGACAGCCGCGTCGCCGCTTTGCTGCCGTCGCTGGAAACCCGGGTCAGCCACGGGCAATTGGCGCCGGGGGCGGCGGCCCGGCAATTGGTTCAAGCCTTTCGCGGGCAATAAGGACAGCAACTCATACCTTAGATGCACTCGCGTTGCGTTGCTTTCGAAGTCAAGATACGCTGCAAACGCATTTGCCAGAATCCAGGACCAAGTGATGCCGTCTTCGCCCCCCGTTACCGCCCAAGACCTGCTGATGCTGAAAAGGGAGATGGTCGGTCTGTTCGGTCATTTGCAGCGCATCCGCAAGGAATTGGCGGCGCTGAATCCGCCGGGGGCGCCGGATCATTTCGGCTCGATGTCGGAACAGTTGGACGAAATCGTCCACGCCACCGAAGGTGCCACCAACACCATCATGGAAAGCGTCGAAGGCGTCGACAACCTGATGAACGACGCCCGCGCCCTGACCGAAGACGAAAAGCTGCAGACCATCTTCAACGAGGTCACCGATAAGGTGAACATGGTGTTCGAAGCCTGTTCGTTCCAAGACATCACCGGCCAGCGGGTGACCAAAGTGGTCAATTCCATGAAATTCGTGGAAGAACGCATTAATTCCATCATCGTCACCTGGGGTCGCGACGAGTTGACCAAGGTGGTGTTCGAGATGAAGGAAGAGACCGACCCCGACAAGAAGCTGCTGAACGGCCCGCAATTGCCCGGCCAGGGCGTTGCTCAGGCCGATGTGGACAAGATGTTCAATCAAGACGACATCGACAAGTTGTTCGGCTGATTCAACGTCGTCGTCGAAGGGCTTGAAATAGAGTCGGAAATCCCTTGACGAAAGGGCTTCGGCCCCGTAAAAACGCGGCTTCCCAGGATATGCCTGGAACCGGATTACCTGTGGCGCACCCTGATTGGGAGCCCCGAGCGAACAAAAGAGAGGATGTCACCATGGCCCGTCGTTGCTCCATCACCGGCAAGGGCGTTCTGACCGGCAACAACGTCAGCCACGCGAACAACAAGACCCGTCGCCGCTTCCTGCCCAACCTGCAGGAAACCTCGGTCCTGTCCGACGCGCTGGGCCAGATGGTCCGTCTCCGTGTCTCGACCCGTGGTCTGAAGACCATCGAACACAATGGCGGCCTGGACTCGTACCTGCTGGGCACCAACGACTCGCGTCTGACCCTGGAAGCTCGCCGCTTGAAGAAGCGCGTTGCCAAGGCCGCTGCCAACAAGACCGCCGCCGTCTAATCGACGCCGCTCTGCTTTACGATAACCCCGGTCCGCAAGGACCGGGGTTTTTCGTTGTCCGCGTCGTGCATGAAAAAGCCCCCGCGCCTTTGGGCGTCGGGGGCTTTTCGATGGGGCTGGTGCTGGTTTAGCTGTCGCCCATCTTGAGTGCGGCCAAAAAGGCGCTTTGTGGGATTTCGACCTTGCCGAACTGGCGCATGCGCTTTTTGCCTTCCTTCTGCTTTTCCAGCAGCTTGCGCTTGCGGCTGACGTCACCGCCATAGCACTTGGCCAGCACGTCCTTGCGCAACGCGCTGATGCTTTCACGCGCCACGATACGGCCGCCGATGGCGGCCTGGATGGCGATCTGGAACATCTGGCGCGGGATCAAATCCTTCAGGCGCTGGCAGATGCCGCGGCCGCGGCTTTCGGCATTGGCACGGTGAACGATAAAGGCCAGGGCGTCGACGGGTTCGGCGTTGACCAGGATGGACACCTTGACCAGATCGCTTTCGGCATAGGAATCCATTTCGTAATCAAAGCTGGCATAGCCGCGCGAAATGGATTTCAGCCGGTCGTAGAAATCGAACACCACTTCGTTCAAGGGCAGCTTGTAGACCGCCATGGCCCGGTTGCCGGCATAGGTCAGGTCGATCTGCTGGCCGCGCCGTTCGGTGCACAATTGCAGGATCGAGCCCAGATATTCGTCCGGCACCATGATGGTGGCCTTGATCCACGGTTCCTCGATATGGTCGATGATGGACTGGTCCGGCATGTCGGCCGGATTGTGCAGGTCCATGCACTCGCCATTGGTCAGGTGGATTTTATAGACCACCGACGGGGCGGTGGTGATCAAGTCCAGGTTGAATTCACGTTCCAGACGCTCCTGGATGATTTCCAGGTGCAGCAGACCCAAAAAGCCGCAGCGGAAGCCGAAGCCCAAAGCGGCCGAGGTTTCCGGCTCGTATTGGAAGCTGGCGTCGTTCAGCCGCAGCTTGGCCAGGCTGTCGCGCAAATCTTCGTAATCGGCGGCGTCGATGGGGAACAGGCCGCACCACACCACCGGGATGGACGGCTTGAAGCCGGCCAGGGCGACGGGGGCGGGCTTCTTGTCGTCGGTGATGGTGTCGCCGACATTGGTGTCGGCCACCGCCTTGATGCCGGCGGTGATGAAGCCCATCTCGCCGGGATAAAGCGCGTCGACCTTGACCATCTTGGGGGTGAAGTAACCCACCCCGTCCACTTCATAGGCGGCGCCGCTGGCCATCATGCGGATCTTTTGGCCGCGCTTCAGCACGCCGTTCTTCACGCGGACCAGGATGATGACGCCCAAATAGGCGTCGTACCAGGAATCCACCAGCAGGGCCTGCAACTCGGCCTTGTCGTCGCCTTCCGGGCAGGGCAGGCGGGTGACCAGGGCCTCCAGGACGTCTTCGATGCCGATACCCGACTTGGCGGAAATCATCACCGCGTCCGAGGCGTCCAGGCCGATGACGTCCTCGATCTGCTGCTTGACGCGTTCCGGCTCGGCGGCCGGCAAGTCGATCTTGTTCAAGACCGGGACGATCTCGTGGCCGGCATCCAGGGCCTGATAGACGTTGGCGAGCGTTTGGGCTTCCACGCCCTGGGACGCGTCAACCACCAGGATCGAGCCTTCGCAGGCAGCCAGCGAGCGGCTGACTTCGTAGGCGAAGTCGACGTGGCCGGGGGTGTCCATCAGGTTCAACTGATAGGTTTCACCATCCTTGGCCTTATAGGCCAGGCGCACGGTCTGCGCCTTGATGGTGATGCCGCGCTCGCGCTCGATATCCATGGAATCAAGGATCTGATCCTTCATTTCGCGCAATTCGATGGCGCCGCATTGTTGGATCAGACGGTCGGCAAGGGTCGACTTGCCGTGGTCGATATGGGCGATGATGGCGAAGTTGCGGATATGCGAGAGCTTGGTCATGGACGTCTTATCAAGGCCAAATGAATCGAGGGAACATAGGGCCTTACGCGACAATTTGGAAGGGCGGATGGCACCCGCCCTTCCGTCAGACGTCAGAATCCGGCCAGCACCAGCTTGCCGATGGTCCGCCCGCTTTCGATCTGGGTGTGGGCATGGCGCAAGGTGGCGGCGTCGATCTTGCCCAGGATTTGGGTTTGGGTGCTTTTCACCCGTCCCTGGTCCACCAGTTCCGCCACTTTCTTCAACAGCTTGTGTTGTTCGTCCATGTCCGTGGTTTGGAACAGCGGCCGGGTGAACATGAATTCCCAATGGATGGAAATGGCCTTGCGCTTGAACAACGCGATGTCGAAACCCTTGGGGTCGTCGATCAGGCCCAGTCTTCCCTGGGGGGCGATGATGTCGGCCAGGGCGACCATGTGCTGATCGGTCTGGGTCAGCGCCAGGATCACCTGGGCGCCGCCCAGGTTTAGTTCCTTCCACTGGGCCGCCAAATCCCCGCAATGGTCGATGACGTGATCGGCGCCCAGGTCACGGCACCATTGGGCGCTTTCCGGCCGCGACGCGGTGGCCACCACCGTGGTGCCGGTCAAGCTCTTGGCCAGTTGGATCGCCGCCGAGCCGACGCCCCCGGCCCCGCCGATCACCAAAATGGTGCGCTTGTCTTCGGCCCCGCCCACGCCCAGGCGGTCGAACAGCAATTCCCAAGCGGTGATGAAGGTCAGTGGCATGGCGGCGGCGGCGGCGAAATCCAGGCTGGCCGGCATGGGGCCGACGATGCGTTCGTCCACCACATGCAATTCGCTGTTGGTGCCCGGCCGATCGATGGCGCCGGCATAGAAGACGCGGTCGCCCACCTTGAACAGGCTGGCTTCGGGGCCGGTGGCGACGACGATGCCAGCGGCGTCATAGCCCAGAACCTTGGGCGTCCCGGCCGGATCGACGTTCTTGCGCACCTTGGTGTCGACGGGATTGACCGCCACCGCTTCGATGCGCACCAGCAGGTCGCGGCCGTTGGGCACGGGGTCGTCCAGGGTGACGTCTTCCAGGAAGTCGGGGGCGTCCACGGGCAGGGAACGGCGATAGGCGACGGCGCGCATGCTGGTTTCTCCGGGTTGCGTTGCGTCTGGGGAATATGGGCAGGGTAGGGCCGTCATCGCAAGAACGCACAATTTTGGTGTATAGTACCCTAAAAGGTACCATTGAGGTTTCCCATGGCACACGAACGCTATGACTGTTCCCCCGGATGCCCGGTCGAAGCGACGCTGGAGATGATCGGCGGCAAGTGGAAAGGCGTGGTGCTGTTCCATCTGATGGAAGGTGTGCACCGCTTTTCCGAATTGCGCCGCAAGCTGCCCAGCGTCACCCAGCGCATGCTGACCAAGCAATTGCGCGAGTTGGAAGACGCCGGGCTGGTGTCGCGGACGGTCTATCCGCAGGTGCCGCCGCGGGTGGAATATAGCTTGACCGATTTGGGCCAGACTTTGCGGCCGGTGATCGCTGCCCTGAAATCGTGGGGCGATCGTCATGGGAGACTGGGCGTTTCGCCCAAAACCTCGGCCGCCTGACAGGGAGACGCATGATGACGACCGAAACCAAGACCGCCACATCCGCCGATCCCTCGTTGCGGCAACATCGCAACCGCATGGCCGGGCTGTGGGCGGCCGAGCTGCTGGGCCTGTTGGGCAAGGCGGCGAAGGATTACGCCCACGACGTGGTCCATGCCCACGACCACGATGCCGATGGCGACGAAAAATTGGTGCAACGCTTGAAACAGGATTTGCACGGCAAGGCGGACCTGCATGAAATTCGCGAAAAACTGGCCCATCTGCTGCACGAAGCGCGCCGTCAACTCCATCCCGGCGGCAAGGGGTGACGCTTTATTGCTTGCGGCCGACCACCCGCACCAGGGCGGCTTGGCCTTGGTGCAGGGGGCCTTCGTCCAGCGTGGCTTCAACCGCTTCGACCCGCAAATCCCGCAAGACGGCGAAATCGGTCCGTAAGTCGGCGACGGTGTAAAGCAGGTCCACATCCTTGGGGCCGCCGCTGGAAAGCGGGATTTGTTCCGGGCGAAAGGCTTCCAGCACCAGCAGGCCGCCGGGCTTCATCGCTTCGACCATCTGGGCGTGAATCGGGGCGCGCAGGGCCGAGGGCAGATGCAGGAAGATGGAAAACACCGCGTCGAAACGCTGCCGGGGCCACGTCCAGTGTGCCAGGTCGGCGTGCGCGGTCTGGATGGCATGCCCCCGGCTTTCCGCCAATTGCCGGGCCTTTTGCAACCCCACGACCGAACGGTCCACCGACAGGACCTGGTGCCCCAGCCCGGCCAAATGGGCGGCGTTGCGTCCCTCGCCGTCGCCGGGCAGCAAAACCTGGGCGCCGGTGGGCAGGTGGCGGGCCATGTCGGCCAAGAAGGCGTTGGGCGCTTGGCCGTAAAGGTAATGCGGACTGGCGAAACGCTGGTCCCAAGGATCGGTGAACACCGGGTCTGCGGGCATGAAGGGCTCCTGGTCGGGATGCTGCCAAGGTAGTGCCAAGGCCCCTGTCTTGCCAGTCCGGTTTGGAACTTTCCCAAAAAGCGAAAAAAACCTCTTGTCAAACGCAAATGAGAATGACAATCATTTGCTCGGTCAATGAGTGGAGGTTGTCATGACTGCGCAGGGAATGGATACAGCGGTTGCGGCGTTGCGTCAGGCCGGTTTGATGCCGACGCGTGAGCGTCTGTTGGTGGCGGGCTTGGTGTTTTCCGGTCCGCTGATCAGCCTTAATCCCACAGAATTGCGCGAACGCGCCCTGGATCAGGGACTTTACTTGAGTGAAGGCGAGGTGGGTTCGGCCCTGGCCGAGCTGAGCCATGCGGGGGTGTTGCCGAAAATGTTGTCGGGTTCGGGCGCGACGCCCGCCAATTTGCGTCGCATCGCTGCGGCGTTGCAGGCCATGGGAAACCACCATCGTCTGCAGGTCCTGGTGGAACTGGCCCAGGGGGAACGTTCGGTGGGCGAATTGCGTCGTGCCGTCGGTTTGCGTCCGTCGGCCCTGTCGCAACATTTGGCCAAGCTACGGGTTGGTGGTTTGGTGCGCACCCGTCGTGACGCCACCCGCATCTACTATTCGCTGTGTTCAGTTGAAGTCATTACCGTATTGCGCGGCTTCGGGTGTCTTACGCACAAGGCCGATTGATATCCCGTAATAGAAATCTGGCCTTTACTGCCAAGACAAGGTATTACCCCCCGGAGTTAACGCCTAGGACTTTGCGGCTCCGGGGTTTCCATGCTGCTTGAACGTCGTGTCATCGTCTTTCCGCGTGCGGATTTCTTGAACGCCATGCGCCGTTATGGCGAGCGCAACAGCAAGGCCATGCCCGACGTGGCGCCCACGGCTTTGACCTTCGACCCGGCCCAGGACGTGTCGCTGACCATCACCTTCGGGGCGGTCAGGGGGGGCGTGGAAACCCGTTTCGCCTTTACCCGCGAGGATGTGGGCCACGCCTTGGCCGAACATTGCCGCGACCACAAGGTGCCGTTGCCCAAGGACGTCGCCAAGCAGGTGGAAAAGTTCAAGGACGGCGCCGCCATTTCCATGCAGATCGGATCGCCCGGCATGCATGTGATGATCATCGATGACCAAGAAGTCATGCGAAACATCATCAAGAAGCTGCTGACCAAGGCCAACCCGGCGCAGGTCACCGAAGCCGACAGCGCGGTCAAAGCGTTGGAGATGCTGCGGTCGGGTGATGTCGACCCCGACGTCATCTTGTGCGACCTGCACATGGAGAACATGGACGGGGCCCAGTTCCTGCGGGAATTGCGCGCCGACAAGGCCAACATCAACAACAAGAAGCCGGTCTTGATCCTGACCGGCGACAAGAACGAGCAGGCCCACGAACTCAGTCGGCAGATGGGCGCGTCGAAGGTCTTGACCAAGCCCATTTCCGCCGACGACCTGATCCAACAGATCCGTTTGGTCCAAGGTTATTTCGAAACCTCGAAATAACCCTTTATGGCCTATGGCATAGAAGGCACACTGTTGGCCTGATCACTCCCACGTAGAAGGGGGGACGGGTATGGTGAGGCTTTCGATCCGCACGCGCCTTTATGGTTTGGTGCTGGTGATGTTGGCTTTGGCGGGCTTCGTGCTGGCGAGCGGCTTGGCGGAACTGCGCGATCACCTTTTGGCCGAACGGCAAAACCAATCCCGCATCTTGGTCCAAGGCGCCTTGGGCTATATGGAGCGCCTGGAAGGCATGGTCCAGGCCGGCGCCCTGAACCGTGACGACGCCAAGGCCCGGGCCATTTCCGCCGTCGCCGCCATGTCCAGTCGCCAGGGCGATTATTTGTGGATCAACGACCTGTCGCCGCGCATGGTCTGGCATCCCATGGCGCAATGGCTGGATCGGGATTTGTCGACCTTCGTCGATGCCGACGGCCGTGTCCTGTTCAAGGAATTCGTCGAACGGACCGCCGCCGACGGCAAGGCCATGGTCACTTATCGGTGGACCGATCCCAAGACCGGACGAATGAGTGAAAAACTGTCCTATGTGGAACGCTTCGCCCCCTGGGGTTGGGTGGTGGGATCGGGACTTTATTTGGACGACATGCAGGAATCTTGGCGCAAGGCGGCCTTTGGGTGGGCCGTCCTGGTGGCGTCGGCCCTGCTGCTGTGTCTGCTGATGGCCTGGCTGCTGGGCCATTCCATCACCCGGCCGTTGCGCGACGTCACCTTGTCCATGCAAATGCTGGCCAGGGGACAAGATGTGGTGGTGCCGCATACCGACAGGGTCGACGAGATCGGCGATTTGATCCGGGCCATGGCGGTGTTTCGTCAGACCCTGATCCAGCGTCAACAGGCCCAGGCCGCCCATGATCTGGTGTTGGCCCAGGCCAAGACGGTGTTCGACCACATTTCCGAGGCGGTGATGCTGACCGACCAGGAAAACCGCATCTTGATGGTCAATCCGTCCTTCACCCGCATCACCGGCTATACCTTGGAAGACGTGGTGGGGCGCAATCCGGCGATCCTGGCCTCGGGGCGGCACGACGAGGCTTTCTTCAAATCCATGTGGGACGAGTTGCGCGAATCGGGGGAATGGCACGGCGAGATGTGGAACCGCACCAAAGCCGGCGACATCTATCCCGAATCCCTGTCCATCACCAAACTGCCCCGCGCCGATGGTGGTGTTCACGGCTATGTGGCCACCTTCCTGGACATCACCGACCGTAAGCGGCGCGAAGCGCGGGTGCGGTGGCGGGCCGAACACGATCCGCTGACCGGCTTGCTGAACCGCGAGGTGTTCGAGGCCCGTCTGGCCGACATGGTGCGCCTGTCGATGGAATGTTCGTCGCTTTCCGCCTTGTTGTATCTGGATCTGGACGGGTTCAAGCCGGTGAACGACGAATTGGGCCATGCCGCCGGCGACCGGGTGCTGAAGACCGTCGCCAAACGGATCGAGGCCCATGTGCGCGGCGGCGACGTGGTGGCGCGTCTGGGGGGCGACGAATTCGCCGTGTTGGTCAGTGGCTTGACTTTGGCCGAAGACGCGGCGCGCATCGCCGCCAAACTGGTCAGCGCGTTGTCGCAGCCGGTGGAACTGGACGGAGTGATGGCCAAGGTTGGGGTCAGCATCGGCATCGCGTTGTGCCCGCGCGACGGCGATACCCCGGCGATCATGCTGGAAGCCGCCGATTGCGCCATGTATCAGGCCAAGAAACAGGGGCGGGGCGGCTTTGCCTTCGCTTCGGCGCCGGAAACCGGGGGGGCACTGGTCACGGCCAAGGCTTGACGCTATGGTGGCGCAAATTTCACCCAGGGATGCCCCATGAGCCTGAACCGCTTTTCCACCGAACTGGCCGATTCGTTCCAATTGCCTCTCGAACGCCCCGCTCTTTGGCTGCGTAGTCTGGCGCCATGGCTGGTCCTTGGCTTGGCCGCCAATCTGGCCGGCAAATTCGGGCTGATGGTCCATCCCCTGGTGTTCTTCGCGCTGACCGCCCTGGCGGCCGGGTGTTTCGCCGTCACCTGGCAGCGCTTCGTGGCCTTGGACGAGGCGCCGGGCTTGAAAATCGGCCCCCGCCATCTGCTGTGGGCCGTGGCCTATCAGGTGATGCTGGGGTTCGAAAGCTTTCCCACCTTGTTGCTGGGCCCCAGCTTGGCCGGTATGGAAAACGGCCCGGTGATCGGCATCGCCGTGCGTGAGGCGTTCCAATTGCTGATCGGCCCCATGTTCCTGATCCTGCCGCATATCGCCCTTTACAAGCGTGGCGACAAGGAAGGTGGCGCCAGTCTGCAGGAAATGACCCTGGCCGGCGGTTTGGCGGTGGGTTTGGGCTATGTGCTGTCGGGCCTGCCCTTTGTGGTCATCGGTGAGGCCTGGCGCAATTTGCTGACGCAGATGCCGGCCAGCCCGACCTTGGACGTGGCCGATGCCTGCTTGCAGGTGGTGTTGACCTTCGCTGGCGTCACGGTGATGGCGGCCTTTTACGCCAAGGTGTGGAAGCGCCTGCGGGTCGAGGCGCCGCGCCTGGGGCGCGGTATTGTCGAAGACCCCAACGCCCCCAAAGCACCGGACGAACCGGCCAAGCCGCGCCGTACCGAGCGCCTGCAAAAGAAGAAGCGCTGAAAAATGAAACGGGCCGTGTCATCGCTGACACGGCCCGGATTGTTTTCATCCTTTACAGGTCGAAACGGTCGGCGTTCATCACCTTGGTCCAGGCGGCGACGAAATCGGCCACGAACTTTTCGCGGTTGTCGTCTTGGGCGTAAACCTCGGCATAGGCCCGCAGGATGGAATTCGACCCGAACACCAGATCCACACGGGTGGCCTTCCATTTGACCGTGCCGCTTTTACGCTCGACGATGTCGTAAAGGTTGGCGCCCACCGGCTTCCAATGATAGGCCATGTCGGTCAGCGCCACGAAGAAGTCGGTGGAGAGTGCGCCCACCTTGTCGGTGAACACGCCGTTGGCACTGCCGCCATGATTGGCGCCGATGACCCGCAAGCCACCGACCAAAGCGGTCATCTCGGGGGCGGTCAGCCCCANNTCTGCCAGTTGCGGAAACCGTCATGAAGCGGTTCCAGCACGTCGAAGGATTCCACGTCGGTTTGCGCCTGGGTGGCGTCGCCACGGCCGGGGGCGAAGGGCACGGCTATCGGGAAACCGGCGGCCTTGGCCGCTTGTTCCACCCCCACAGTGCCGGCCAGGACGATGACGTCGGCGACGCTGGCGCC
>DISD01000038.1 GCA_002435715.1 Rhodospirillaceae bacterium UBA6219 | reverse complement strand
TCCCGGCCGTTGACCCGCTGGACTCGACCTCGCGCGCTCTTGACCCCCGCATCGTCGGTGAAGAGCATTACGGTGTCGCCCGTGAAGTGCAGCGTATTCTGCAGACCTACAAGTCGCTGCAGGNNCGCAAGATCCAGCGCTTCCTGTCGCAGCCCTTCCATGTGGCCGAAGTCTTCACCGGTTCGCCCGGTAAGCTGGTCCCCATCGAAGAGACCGTGAAGTCGTTCAAGGCCATCTGCGCCGGTGAATACGATCACCTGCCGGAAGCCGCCTTCTACATGGTCGGCGGTATCGAGGAAGTGATCGAGAAGGCCAAGAAGCTGGCCGCCGACGCCGCGTAAGTTGGGATCGGACGGTCCCGGTTCTCCGGGATCGTCCCCCCCGATCCCAAAAGGGTAAGGAACAAGGCGCATGGCCGAGAAGATCCAATTCGAACTGGTGTCCCCCGCCAAGCTGCTGGTCAGCGAGGCCGTGGACATGGTCGTGGTCCCCGGTTCCGAAGGTGACTTCGGTGCTTTGGCGATGCACGCCCCCATGATCACCACCGTCCGTCCCGGCGTCATCGACGTCCATGACGGCGGCAAGGTCGGCAAGCGTATCTTCGTCGCCGGCGGTTTCGCTGAAGTGAACGAAGAACGCGTGACCGTGCTGGCGGAAGAAGCCATTCCGGTGACCGAAATCACCGCTGATCTGGTTTCCACCCGTCTGCAGCAAGCCCGCGAAGCGGTGGCCGACGCCAAGTCTGACGCCGAAAAGGCCGCGGCCACCCAGCGTATGCTGGTGGCGACCGCCTTGGAAGCCGCCGCCCGCTGATCCGGGTGTGTGTCGATGAATTGGGGCCGGCTTTATCGCCGGCCCTTTTTCGTTTTGCCGATTTTCATTTTGCACAGCCCTTGCGCCTCTTGTAACAATTGGGCGCCTAGACATGAACCGGGACGGATCACATGACGCATTGGACGCCTGACGATATTCCGTGGGACAAATTCGACGCGTCCAAGTTGTCATCCGATGTCCTGAAGGTGGTCAAGGCTGCCGCCATGGTCGAACGCAATGCCGGCGACTACACCGAATATCTGGGGAAGGTGTTCGCTTCCGACCCGGCGTTCAAGCAATTGGCGGTGCAGTGGCGCAAGGAAGAAGTCCAGCATGGCGACGTGCTGGGCCGTTACGCCGAACTGGCCGACCCCGATTTCAGCTTTTCCGAGCGGTTCAAGCGTTTCACCGACGGCTACAAGGTGCCCACCGATCTGGATCAGTCGGTACGTGGCTCGCAGACCGGTGAATTGCTGGCCCGCTGCATCGTCGAGACCGGCACCTCGTCGTTTTATTCGGCCTTGCGTGACGCCACCGACGAACCGGTGCTGAAGGCCATCTGCCATCGCATCGCCGGTGATGAATTCCGTCACTACAAGTGGTTTTACGGCTATATGAAGCGCTATATGGATGCCGAAGGCGTCGGCGTGATCCGCCGCGCCATGGTGGCCATCGGCCGCATCAAGGAAACCGACGACGACGAACTGGCCTTTGCCTATCACGCCGCCAACGATGCCGCCGACCAGCCCTATGTGCGCGAGCGCTGTAACCGCGAATATGCCGCCCGTGCCTATGGTTTCTATCAGCCCAAGCACACTGAACGTGCCGTCAACATGATCCTGAAGGTCGTCGGCCTGGACCCCCAAGGCTGGCTGGGCTCGGCGGCCAAGAAATTCGCCTGGAACAAGATGCGGTCCCGCGCCGAGGCGATGAAACTGGCGGCGTAAGCCGTCAGTTCGAACCGTTGCACAAGGCGGCGGCCTGATCGAAGGCCGCTTGCCTTTGTTCCCGGTTGACCTTCAGGCCAAAGTTTGTGGTCGCCAGCTCGTTTGATCTGGAAAAATAGAAAAGACGCTCCATCACCTGAAGAAAGCGCCCCTCCCAGGTGAACGCTGACATTTCCATCGGTTGCTTCCGTGTCACGTGAACGCCGGTCGTCCCCAGCCTATGAGATGGGGTGATGTGTTCGACCTTTTGCCATGGCACTGGAAATCGACTGATCCGGCGATCCCAAAATCCCAGCTGATCCACGATCAAGAGGGGCTGGCGCGACAGCAAGTATGGTCCGAGCTTAAGGGCGGGATAGCCGAAAAAAGCGATCGCGAGGAAACCCCAAAACCGATCGGTTATTCCGCTGTCCGGGACCAGGACCATCAAGAACCCGAGAGCGGTGAACGGCAAGGAAGCAAGGATCAGCAAGCCAACATTTGTCGAATGTGGGCCGGCGACAAATGGGAGGGCGGAGCCTCCGTCGTCGCTCTGCATCACCTTTGGAAGGCTGCCAACGAACCGCGCACCCGGTCGAGTGCGTTGCGCATGTCAACCTGGAAGCGTTGCGAGACCTCTTGGGCGTATTGCGCCTGCTGGGCCGGCATGTTGCGCAGCAATTGTTCCGTCGCGGTCTGGGTGCCGGCGATGCCGGCTTCGACCGAATCGACCACTTCGTTGGCCTGCTTGATCTGGGCTTGCGCTTTGTTGGCCAACCCTTGGGCGTCGACGGTGGCCAACAGGTGGCCCAGGCCGGTGACGGCGTTCTTCAACTGGTTGCCGGCTTCGGAAACCGAGATGGCGGCACCTTGTTGGATGGCGTTTTCGTTCAACTGGCGCACGGCGGTGATCATGGTGGCCAATTGCTGGGTGACGTCGGCGGATTGCTGACTTTGGTCACGCTGATTCCGGTCGCCAGTGTTGGCGGCCGCTTCGGTTTGCCTTTGGCTTTCCGGCAGAGTCTCGTCTGCGGCGGCAACCGCTGAAGCGGATTCCGACGCCGGAGACAAAGAACTCAGGAACGAGGCGATTCTGCCAATTCCCATGAGTGACACCCCAATTTCTCGTCCTTTGGACGCGCCCAGGACCTATCCTGAATACCCAGCATAATCCCAAAGACCCTAATACTTCAACGATTTGCGTTACGGTGCTGGAGTAATATGGCGAATGGGGAGGTGGAATCGGGCTGCGCTTTCCGCTTCTTCCGAGATGTTGTTTTCTTGCGTTCGTTGCGACGCCATCCCTGGGGGGTAGATTTCCAGCCCAAAGCCGCCAACACCGGGGGTAGGTGGGCCGAACTCAATCCGGTCATCGAGATTTCCCCCGCTTCCAGGGTGAAGCCGTCGGGTTGGCTGCGGGATTTTTCCCGCAACAGGGCACACAGACGTTCCACCATGTCCAGGCGTAAAGCCATGGGCCCCAGGCAGCGATAGCCCATGGCTTGCCAGGTCTCGACCGGCAGAAGGTCGGAACCCAGGCTGACCCGACCAAAGGGCAGATCGGGGATGGGGGTGCCGTGATGGATGGCCCACAGCAGGCCGCGCCATTGCTGGACCGCCGGCTTCAACAAGGCCGGCAGGAACACCGCCTCGGTTCCCAGGCGAATGCCGCGTGCCGCCAGCAGACGGTGTTCGGTTTGTTCGAGATGGGCGATCTGGGCTTGGGCCTGGGCGCGGGGGACCGATCCTAAGCCTTCGGCCAATTGGTGCAGCAACCCGCGCACGTTTCGGGGCAGGTCGTCACCGGGGCGCAAGGCTCGGGTCAGCGATTCGAACGCCCAATCGACATAGGCATTCAGGCGCTTGTGGATGCGATCTCGATGCGCTGTTTCCAGCAGATCGCTGCCGAAGACTTCGACCTGGGGGCTAAGGGGGGAGTGGCCGGGAACCAGCCGCCCGACCGCCTGGTCCAGCCATAACAGGCGGCCTTGGGAATCCAGCCGGAAATCCTGGTCCGGCGCCTTACTCAGACGGTCGACGCGGGCGGCGATTTCCGGTTTCAGCGACCGGCTGGCCGCCGCCAACACCGCTTTGGCCGCCACCGCCCCTTCGGCGGCGTCGGCGACAAAGCGAAAGCCGTCCAGATGGCCGACGAACTGGCCTTCCACCATGACCTCACCCGAGCGTGCCACCGCGCCCAAAAGGTCGTTGTCGTCCCGCATGGCGCGCACCAGAACCGAGGTCCGGCGGTCGATGAAGCGCTGGGTCAGGCTTTCATGAAGCGCATCGGACAGCTTGTCCTCGATGGCGCGGCTGGCGGCCTGCCAATGGGCGGGATCGGCCACCCAATCGGCGCGGTGGGACACATAGGTCCAGGTCCTCACATGGGCGATACGGGCCAAAAGCGTATCCATCTCGCCGTCGGTGCGGTCCAGCCGCGCCAGATGGTTGGCCAGCCAGTCGGTGGGCAGCCGGCGACCCTTGCCGCACAGATGTTGATAAATCTGCGACAGCAACCGGGTGTGGGTGTCGGCCATCACCTTGCGGAAATCGGGGATCTGACAGACGTCCCACAGCAGTTTGACCCGTTCCGGATGGTTGGCCAGCCGGGCGATGGACTCGTCCTTGCTCAGGATGGACAGCGCCATCTGGTCGTCGGCCTCGCGCGCCCGGATCAGACCCTTGCGGTCGGGGCGGCGGTCCAGGCTGGCGGCAAGCGCCTCGGTGGTGGCGAAGCGCAGATCGGAATTGCGCCACGACAGAGCGGTCAGCGGCTGGAAGACGTGGTTTTCCACCGCGTCCACCACATCCGGGTCGATGCCCGGGACGTCGGCGGTGGTGCCGAAGGTGCCGTCATTCATATGACGGCCGGCGCGACCGGCGATCTGGGCGATCTCGGTGGATTCCAGCGACCGGGGGGCGCGGCCGTCGAATTTGCGAAGACCGGCAAAGGCCACATGGTCCACATCCATGTTCAGCCCCATGCCGATGGCGTCGGTGGCGACGATGTAATCCACCTCGCCTGCCTGGTACAGCCCCACCTGGGCGTTGCGGGTGCGGGGCGACAACGCGCCGAGGACCACGGCGGCGCCGCCGCGCTGACGGCGCACATATTCGGCCATAGCATAGACTTCGGAGGCCGAGAACGCCACCACGGCGGAACGCGGCGGCAGGCGGTTCAGTTTTTTGGGGCCGGAATAGGTCAGGCTGGACAGACGCGGCCGGGTGGAGAACTCGACGCCGGACACCAGGTTGCGCAGCAGCGGCTTGATGGTCTCGGCGCCCAGGAACACGGTTTCCTCGGTGCCCCGCGCATGCAGCAGGCGGTCGGTGAAGATGTGGCCGCGTTCCGGGTCGGCGCAAAGCTGGATTTCGTCCACCGCCAGAAAGGCGACGCGGCGGTCCAGCGGCATGGATTCGACGGTGCAGACATACCAGCGCGGATGGGCGGGGATGATTTTTTCCTCGCCGGTGATCAGCGCCACCTGACCAGCCCCCTTCAGCTTGACGATACGGTCATAATTTTCCCGCGCCAGCAGGCGCAGGGGAAAGCCGATCATGCCGCTGGCATGGCCCAGCATGCGATCCAGGGCGAAATGGGTCTTGCCGGTATTGGTCGGCCCCAGCACGGCCACAATCCGGCCGGCCATGGGATCATTCCCCGTATTCAGCGGCGCAATTGGGGGTCTCGAAGACGCGGACCAGCAACAATCGGGCGGCGCCGCCCGACCGCTCGCGCACCGGGCCGGATAATTTCACGTACCAATGCCGGGCCAAGCATTCGGCGGTGGGCTGGAACGGGACCACACACAGCTTGGTCTTCATGCGGGTGTCGGTGGTCACCGCCTCGCCGTTTTCGCGGACCCGGGTTTCCAGACCTGCCAGCCATCCGGCCACATCGCGGCCCGGCGGCGCGAACATGGTCAGCACCTCGATATCGGCCAAGGCGGCGATGAAACCGTGGTCACAAGGTTCGTCCACGGCGCGCAGCATTTCTTCCTTCAGGAAGCCGAAATCCAGCACCATGTCGGTCTGTTCGCCATCATGGTGCAGGTCGACGGCTTCGCACACCGCTTCGATGCCATAGCGATGGCCGTGGATATGCCGGCACTTCGAGCCATGGGTCATGATGCGATGGCCGGCATCGATGTCGATGCGGCGGGTAATACGGTAAGGGGCGGACATGGTGATTACGGGATTCCCAGCAACTTGTGTGTCTGCAAACTGAGCCGCCAGCGCGGACGGGTCAAGCAGAACGAGATCGCCGCCTGGATATGGGCCGCCTGATCGGCGCAATCCATGGGCTGAATGAAATAATGGCGGAAGGGAAGACGTTCCAGCCTGTCCAAATCGATGCCGTCCTGGGGCCAGACCAGCTTGATCTCCTCGCCGGCCAGAACCTTCAGGCTGGTTCCCGCTTTGGGGCTGACGCAGACCCAGTCGATGCCGACGGGAAGCTCGATGGTGCCGTTGCTTTCCACGGCGATTTCGAAGCCTTGCTGGTGCAGGGCCAGAACCAGGGCATCGTCCATTTGCAGGCCCGGCTCGCCACCGGTCACCACCACCAGGGGGTGACCGCCCGCGCCCTTGGGCCAGTGGTCTGCCGCCGTGCGGGCCAGGCTTTCGGCATCGGTGAATTTGTCGCCGCCGACGAAATCGGTGTCGCAGAACCGGCATTGGGCGGTTTCGCGGTCTTCCTCGCGCCCGCTCCATAGATTACAGCCGGAAAAGCGCAGGAACACGGCGGCGCGGCCGGCCTGACCGCCTTCGCCCTGCAGGGTGTAGAAGATTTCCTTGACCGTATAGGCCATGGTTCAACTCTCCGCGACGCTGTTACGCTTAAAGCCCGAGCGGCGACTGAGCCGCCCGGACCGGGCGCGCCACAGGCAAAACTGACGTCGCCATTGCGACGTCAGTGATCGCTGCCGTGCAGGATCGATGCAGCCGGGCCGACATCGTAATTCTGACCATCCACGGTCAGGGTGACGGCATGGGGGAAGACGGCGCGGATCAGCCCCTTGCGCTCCAAGGCCACCCACACCGACGGATTGCTCAGACCCGAAGCATCCTTGGTCATGGCCACCTTGTCGCCCACGTGGAAGTGGTTGCCGTGGGGACGGGGCAGGGTGGTCAACAGCTTGTCGCCATTATCCTGGGTTTGCGCGGTTTCGGGGTGGCGGGCCAGTTCCTGGAACAGCACCAGGGTCTTCAGCTGCAACGGGTTCAGCTTCAGCGGGTTCACTTTCGGGGGCATTCAGACGGCTCCGGGGAAGAGGGGGCGGGCATTATGAAGCACGCGGGCCCAGCTTCCAATCCCCAAGCAGCGCTTGGACCACCGACAGGGCAGCAATGGCGGCGGTTTCGGCGCGCAGGATGCGCGGCCCCAGGGAAACCGGCACGGCAAAGGGCAGGCGGGCCAGCATGGCCCGTTCGGTGTCGTCGAAACCGCCTTCCGGGCCGACCAGCACCGCCAGCTTGCCGGGATCCATGGTGGAAAGGGCGGTGGCGATGGGCTGCCCCGATCCGCTTTCATCCAGGAACAGCAGCGGTCGGTCGGGCTCCCAGCCGGCCAGCACTTTGTCCAAAGCGGCGGGTTCGGCCATCTCGGGGATGGTCAGACGTTCGCATTGCTCGGCGGCTTCCTCCATGTTGGCGGCCAGACGTTCGGTGTTGACCCGGCTCATCACCGTGCGGCGGGTGAAGACCGGCCACAGCCGGCTGATCCCCAGCTCGCAGGCCTTTTCCGCCACCAGATCGATGCGGTCCTTCTTGATGGGCGCCGCCAGCAGCCACAGATCGGGCTCGGGCGCCTGGGGACGGGTCTGGTCGTGGACGTGGATGGCCACACCCGACTTGGCGACCTTTTGCAGACGGGCCGACCATTGACCGTCACGGCCATTGAACAGGGCGACATCTTCGCCCTCTTTCAACCGCATGACATTGGCCAGATAATGGGACTGGTCCTTGTCCAGCACGATGCCGGTATCGGCGGCCAAATCGTTGGGGACGAACAGGCGGATCACGTCAGGGGTTCCACCTTCAACACGATGCCGTCGGAATCCACCACCTTGACCTTGGCCCCGGTGGGCAAATCGGGGCCGGCCACCTTCCAGGTGGTGTCGCCCAGTTTCATACGGCCATAGCCGTCCAGGATGGGGGTGTCCAGGGTGTGGACACTGCCCACCAGCTGGGCAGCGCGCTTGTTGAGCAACGGTGCCTGGCTTTGCGGTTCCTTCAGCTTGGCGTAAAGCCGCCGTCCGGCCACCGCCGTCAGCACGGTGAGGACGGCGAAGATCACCGCATGGACTTCCCAGCCCAAGCCCGGCGCCATATAGGCGACCATGCCGGTGATAAAGGCGGCGATGCCCGGCCACAGCAGATAGGTGCCGGGCACCAGCGCCTCGGCGCCGATCAGCACCACTCCGGCGACCAGCCAATGCCAGAACACCGGAGTCATTTCTTGTCCCCGGTATTGGGCAGGCTGCCGCGGCGGGTTGGGGGCGAATTTGCGGCCATGGCGTCCTTGGCGATCTCGGCGATACCGGCCACCGCGCCGATGATGCCGGACGCTTCCAGCGGCATCATGATCAGTTTCTGGTTGGGGGCGGACGCCACCTTTTCCAGGGCTTCCACGTAACGCTGGGCGATGAAGTAGTTCACCGCCGTGGTCTGACCTTCGGCCACCGCTTTAGACACTACGAAGACGGCGCGGGCCTCGGCCTCGGCTTCGCGTTCGCGCGCCTCGGCGTCGCGGAAGGCGGCTTCGCGCCGGCCCTCGGCGGCCAGGATCTGCGCTTGCTTCTGGCCTTCCGCCTTCAGCACTTCGGCTTGGCGCAGACCTTCGGCCTCCAGAACGGCGGCGCGCTTGTCACGCTCGGCCTTCATCTGCCGCGCCATGGAATCCACCAGATCACGCGGCGGCGCAATGTCCTTGATCTCGATGCGGGTGACCTTGACGCCCCAGGGCTGGGTGGCTTCGTCCACCACCGACAACAGCTTGGTGTTGATCTGGTCGCGCTGGCTCAGCAATTCGTCCAGATCCATGCCGCCCATCACCGTGCGGATGTTGGTCATGATCAGGTTCAGGATGGCGATCTGCAGATGCGCCACTTCATAGGCGGCGCGGGCGGTGTCCAGCACTTGGAAGAACACCACCCCGTCCACGGTGACCATGGCATTGTCGCGGGTGATGATTTCCTGGCTGGGCACGTCCAGCACCTGCTCCATGACGTTCAACCGGCGGCCGATGCGGTCCACCAGGGGAATGATCAGGTGCAATCCCGGCGACAGGGTGCGGGTATAGCGACCGAAGCGCTCGACAGTGAATTCGTAGCCCTGCGGCACCACCTTGATGCCCAGGAAAACCAGAATCAGTCCCAGCACCACCAGGGCCAGGGCGAAGACCGCCAGATCCATGGCATCCCCCTTTGGTTGCGTCGGCCAGCAGCATAGCGCCCCCCGTCCCCGTTGTCGTTGACCAAGTGGTGGGGCCAAGGCATAACCCATGGACGACAGGCAACGGGAAGGCAGCATGCAGCGCATCGGCATTATCGGGGCAGGGGCATGGGGCACGGCATTGGCGGTGGCGGCACGGCGCGCCGGCCGCGACGTGGTGATCTGGGCCCATGAAGCCGAGGTTGCCGGCACCATCAACGCCATGCGCCGCAACAATACCTATTTGCCCGACATCCATTTGGATTGCTGCATCCGCGCCACCACCGAACTGGCCGAGGTGACCGCCTGTGACGCCGTGTTGCTGGTGACCCCGGCACAGCATCTGCGCGCCACCTTGAAGACTGTCGCACCGCTGTGGCGGACAGGCGTGCCGGCGGTGATCTGCTGCAAGGGTATCGAACAAGGCACCGATTGCATGATGACCGAAGTGGCCGAGGCGGAATTGCCCGGCCAGCCCATCGCCGTGCTGTCGGGCCCGACCTTCGCCATCGAAGTGGCGCGCGGCCTGCCCACCGCCATCACCTTGGCCTGTGCCGACAAGGATTTGGGCAACGCCTTGGTTCAGGCCCTGGGGGCGCCGACCTTCCGTCCCTATCTGTCGTCCGATCTGGTGGGCGCCGAAATCGGCGGCGCGGTGAAGAACGTGTTGGCCATCGCCTGCGGCATCGTCGAAGGACGCGGCTATGGCGACAACGCGCGGGCCGCGCTGATCACCCGGGGCCTTGCGGAAATGACCCGTCTGGCCCTGGCCAAGGGCGGCAAAGCGGAAACCCTGATGGGGCTTTCCGGCATGGGCGATCTGATGCTGACCGCGTCTTCGGTGCAGTCGCGCAATTATTCGCTGGGCCTGCAATTGGGCGAGGGCCGTACCTTGGCCGACATCCTGGCCGAGCGCAAGGCGGTGACCGAAGGTGTGTGGTCGGCCGGCGCCGTGGTGGACATGGCCACCCGCTTGGGGATCGAGATGCCCATCTCGGCCGCCGTGGACGCAGTGTTGAACCGTGGCCAATCCCTGGACGACGCCATCACCGATCTGTTGTCGCGCCCGTTCAAGATGGAAGCCCGCTAACCGGAGACAGCCCCCATGGCCCTTTACATCATCACCTGCATCGACAAGCCCAATTCCCTGGATCTGCGTCTGGCCACCCGTCAGGCCCATCTGGATTACGCCAAGAACTGGGTCGACCGCATGTTGGTGGGCGGGCCTTTGCTGTCCGACGATGGCGAGACCATGCAAGGGTCCATGTTGATCCTGGATTTGGACGATCCGGCCCAGATCGACGATTATCTGGCCAATGATCCCTATAACCAATCCGGCCTGTTCGAAAGCGTCACCGTGCGTCGCTACAAGAAGATGCTGCCCTAAGCGGAGATAAGAACAATGACCCAATACGCCATCATCTGCATCGACAAGCCCGGTTCGGCCGATATCCGTCTGGCCAACCGTGCCGCCCATTTGGAATGCCTGAAGGCTTTGGGCGATCGTCTGGTCCTGGCCGGCCCCTTCCTGTCGGAAGACGGCGAAGCCATGCAGGGCAGCCTGTTGGTCATCGATTTCGACGACCGCGCCGCTGTCGATGCGTTTTTGGCCGCCGAGCCCTACGCCCTGGCCGGTCTGTTCGAAAGCGTCACCGTGCGTCGCTACAAGAAGGTCTTGCCCGCATGAAATACTGGCTGGTCAAGTCGGAACCCGGTGCCTGGTCGTGGGACGACCAGGTGCGCGATGCCGTCACCGCCTGGACCGGGGTGCGCAATTACCAGGCCAGCAATTTCCTGAAGGCCATGGCGGTGGGGGATCGTTGCTTCTTCTATCACTCGGTGGACCAAAAGCGCATCGTCGGCATCGTCGAGGTGGTCAAGGAAGCCTATTCCGACCCCACCGCCGACGATCCGCGCTGGGTGTGCCCCGATCTGAAGGCTGTGTGTCCGGTGGCGAGCCCGGTCACTTTGGCCCAGATCAAGGCCGACCCGCGACTGGCCGAATTACCCCTTATCCGTCAATCACGCCTGTCGGTGATGCCCATCGATTCGGAAAGCTGGGCCATCATCTGCGGCATGGCCGGGGTGGTGCCGTGATCCTGTGCGGGTTTGACGACCTGGACGAACCCGGTGCCAAGGGGCCGATCACCGTCGAATTTCCCGACGGCCCACGCAAGATCTTCCTGGTTCGTTATGACGGGCAGGTGCGAGCTTACCTTGATGCCTGTCCGCATCTGTTCGTGCCGCTGGAAATGGAAGACGACAAGTTCCTGGACATGACCGGGACCGAGATCATGTGTTCCGTCCATGCCGCCCGTTTCGACCCCTTGACCGGGGCTTGCGTGTGGGGGCCTTGCCTGGGGCGGGGGCTGACACCGGTGGCGGTGACGGTTGCCGATGGAAAAATACTTTTAGAAAACCCCCAATAATTTCATCACTGTGTCACATCGTTGCGCGATTGTGGCTTAAAAGAATCGGATCATTGCGCGGCGGGGGTTGAGTCGGCGCTTGAATCTGACCATAATTCGCCAGCATCGGGGAAACTGTGCCGCGCCGCCCCGCAACGGGGAAGGCGTCAACCAAACGAAACATAATATTTGGGAGACAACCTGACATGACCGAACTCTTTCCCGTTCCCGCCGAATTCGCCAAGCAGGCCCTGATCGACGAGAAGACCTACCAGGAATGGTATGATCGCTCGGTGAACGATCCGGAAGGCTTCTGGGGCGAACACGGCAAGCGCCTGGATTGGATCAAGCCCTACACCAAGGTCCAGGAAGTCTCCTATTCGGGTGACGTCTCCATCAAGTGGTTCGCCGACGGCACCTTGAACGTCGCCGCCAACTGCCTGGACCGCCATCTGGCCCAGCGTGGCGACCAGACCGCCATCATCTGGGAAGGCGACGACCCGAACGAATCCAAGCACGTCACCTATCGTGAACTGCACGAACAGGTGTGCCGTCTGGCCAACGTGATGACCGACATGGGCATCCAGAAGGGTGACCGCGTCACCATCTATCTGCCGATGATCGTCGAAGCCGCTGTGGCCATGCTGGCCTGCGCCCGCGTCGGCGCCATCCACTCCATCGTGTTCGGCGGCTTCTCGCCCGACGCCTTGGCCGGCCGTATCCAGGACTGCGATTCGTCGCTGGTCATCACCGCCGACGAAGGTCTGCGCGGTGGTCGTAAGGTGCCGTTGAAGACCAATGTCGACAAGGCGCTGGAAACCTGCTGGTCGGTGAAGAACGTCCTGGTGGTCAAGCGCACCGGCGGCAACATCCACATGGTGACCGGCCGCGACCATTGGTACGAAGAACTGACCGCCAAGGCCTCGGCCACCCACAATGCCGTGGAAATGAACGCCGAAGACCCGCTGTTCATCCTTTACACCTCGGGGTCGACCGGCAAGCCCAAGGGCGTGCTGCACACCACCGGCGGCTATCTGTGCTATGCCTCGATGACCCACCAATACGTCTTCGACTATCACGACGGTGAAGTCTATTGGTGCACCGCCGACGTGGGTTGGGTCACCGGCCACTCGTACATCGTCTATGGTCCGCTGGCCAACGGCGCCATCACCTTGATGTTCGAAGGCATCCCGACCTATCCCGACGCCTCGCGCTTCTGGCAGGTGGTCGACAAGCACAAGGTCAACATCTTCTACACCGCGCCGACCGCCATCCGTTCGCTGATGCGCGAAGGCGAGGAAATCGTCAAGAAGACCAGCCGTTCCTCGCTGCGTCTGTTGGGTTCGGTGGGCGAGCCCATCAATCCGGAAGCCTGGCTGTGGTACCACCGCGTGGTCGGCGACGAGCGTTGCCCGATCGTCGACACCTGGTGGCAGACCGAAACCGGCGGCATCCTGATCACTCCGCTGCCCGGCGCCACCGCGCTGAAGCCCGGTTCGGCCACCCGTCCGTTCTTCGGCGTCAAGCCGGTGATGGTCGATGCCGAAGGCAAGATCCTGGAAGGCGCCACCGAAGGCAATCTGTGCCTGGCCGAACCCGGCTGGCCCGGTCAGATGCGCACCATCTTTGGTGACCACAAGCGTTTCGGCGAAACCTACTTCTCGACCTATCCCGGTTACTACTTCACCGGTGACGGTGCCCGTCGTGACGAAGACGGCTATTACTGGATCACCGGACGCGTGGACGACGTTCTCAACGTATCCGGTCATCGGCTCGGTACCGCCGAAGTCGAGTCCGCCCTCGTGTCGCATCATCTGGTCTCCGAGGCAGCGGTGGTCGGCTATCCGCATCCGATCAAGGGCCAGGGCATCTATTGCTACGTCACCCT
>DISD01000007.1 GCA_002435715.1 Rhodospirillaceae bacterium UBA6219 | reverse complement strand
GTGCCCGAATAGACGCAGGTCACCAATTCGGGATAGACGTCATCGACTTCGCGGCGCCAATGGGCCAGGGCGTCCACCGACGAATTGTAAATGGCCAGGGATTCGTCCCCGGGATTGCTTTGCGCCTTGCCGACGACGAAACGTCCATCGGCTCGAACGAAAAAGGTGTCGGTCATCGTGCNNATCTTGGTGTCCCACGTTTTCCTCCGTATCCGTTTTTTGCCTCCGAGAGCTTGAGCTCCCTTCGCCGGTATCAGGCGCAACCGCTGTGCCAAGTTTCCCACATCCCGCTATCCAATTGATTTTGCTATCTTTATATTTCGCTTATGCGCATTCTTCGCGGCCGCAAACCGTCCTGTTCGCGTTTGCAATTCGAACGATCCCGTCCGGTCATCCGTTCCGCGCATCGGCAAGGGAAGCAATGCCGGCGGTCGTGGTGACGCAGTCCATCAGTTCGGCAGCGCTGGCCGATCAGGGGGGTCTTGTGGTGGGAGATGGCAGCCCTTTTGTCCTCGTGTCGGGTGGGTCAAGATGACCATCCCCAAGGGCAGACACGATGCGGTACCGAGATCGGCGGCATTCAGCCGCCAATCCTGGAACATCATCCGGAAATCAGCTGCCGAGCGGCAAGCCGGCGATCGAATCCCGGTCGATTCCGAAGCGCTTCATCTTTTCGTACAAGGTGCTCTTGGCGATCCCCAGACGCTGGGCCGTCCGCGTCAGATTGCCGTTCTCGGCGGCGATAGCCGCTAACAAAGCAGCCCGCTCGCTATCGGCCAGACGCACACCGGTCGGAACGGACGAAGCAAGGACCGGAAGAGCCGATTCGGTCAGGCGCGTGACCGGCGCCAGGATTTCCGGCGGCAGGTCGTCGCGGGTCAGGGTGTCGCCAAGGGCCAACAACAGCATGCCCTCGACCACGTTCCGCAATTCGCGCACGTTGCCGGGCCAAGGATAGGCGAGGAAAGATTCCATCACATCAAGCGTGGGGCGCTTAAGGGGAACCTCGAAGCGTGCCGCCGCCTGGGTCAGGAAATGCTGGACCAGGGTGGGAATGTCCTCGCGGCGTTCAGACAGGGCGGGCAGGCGCAGAACCGTAACCGCCAGCCGATAAAAAAGGTCCATGCGGAAATTGCCGCTGCCGACCTCGGCGCGAAGGTCTCGATTGGTTGCCGCCACCACACGGACCCGAACCTTGCGCGGCTTGTTCTCGCCCAGGCGATACACCTCGCCTTCCTCGAGCACGCGCAGCAGATGGGCCTGCAGATCCAACGGCATTTCGCCGATTTCGTCCAGGAACAAGGTGCCGCCATCGGCTGCCTCGAACTTGCCGACCATGCCGCCGCGTCGGGCGCCGGTGAAGGCCCCCTCCACATAACCGAACAATTCGCTGGCCAGCAGATCGCGGGTCATGCTGCCGCAATTCAGCGGCACGAACGGGGCGGCGGCATTATTGCCGGCTTCATGCAATGCCCGGGCGAACACCTCCTTGCCGGCCCCTGTCGGCCCCAGCAACAGGACGGGGACGTGCAGCTTGGCCAATTGCCGTGCTCGCGCCTTCACTTGCTGAATAGCCGGGCCGTCGCCGACGATGCGTCCAAAGGCGCCTCCGTCGGTCTTGGCCTCTTCGATGGGGCCGTCAGGGCGCTTGGTGGTGCGCCCCCAATGACGGGAAAGCGGTAAGGACAGCACCGAGCCCAGGCGCTCTTCCCGGTCGATTACCGGTTCGATCCAGTCAGACTGAATCCAGTCAGGCAAGGGGCGGCTGCCATCAATGATCTTCGCCCCATTCGCGGCAAGGCGCAGGTCGGTACAAGCGCCCAGGTCCAGACCCATGCTGTTCAGGAACAGGCCGGCACTTTCATTGGCGCGGACCATCCGGCCGCGCCGGTCGAAAATCACCAGACCGCTATCGCCCCACTTCTTGGCGTGAGTCAGGGTGACGTCGAGCAAACGGCCCCGCTTTTCAATCTCCAGCGAGGCCAACCGCGATTCGACACGACCTGCGCCGGTAACCGCCAGTGCCAAGCAATGGGTGTTGTGGCTGCCACTCAGTCCCGAAATGTCCAAGACCCCAAGGATCGTGCCGTCATAGGGATCGCGGATCACACTGGCCGAGCAGGTCCAATGCTTGATGCCTTCGCAGAAATGTTCAGCCGAGCATATCTGCACGGGATTGCCCGAGGCCAAGGCGGTCCCGATGGCGTTGGTGCCGCTGACTTCCTCGGTCCACAAGGCGCCGGGAACCAGTTGGACACCACGCCCTAAATCCTTGGCGCTGGGGTCGCCTTCGACCGACAAGATAACCCCCTGCGGGTCGGTCAGAATCATCATGGTGCCGGATTCGGCCAGGAATTCCCGCGCCTGGGCCATGACAGGACGTGCCGCGTCGATCAGTTCGAGATGGCGCTGCTGCAGGGAATACAGGCCGTCCCCTTCCACCGCCAGGGGGGCTGCGGCACGGATGGGGTTAACCCCCTGCTCCAGGCAACGATGCCAGGAATCCTCCACCATCCGGCGAACGGCATCCTTGGGCATTTCGTCTCCCGACAGGAAACGCTCCCATGCGCGCATGACCGTATCCTCGCCGCCGAGGATCGAGCCGCGTGTGGCTGGCGGTTGCGCCATCCGTGACCTCCCTGAACATCCATGCGTTGGGATGTTCGTCCTGTTTCGCCCAGGGTACATAATCATGGCCCAGGGCTGCAATTTTTTGTGACCTGTTCGTCATGCGGGCGGCCATCCCCGCAAAGGTCCCGCCCCGCACCTTGGCGGTGCGGAGCGGGCAAGCAAGCATCAATTCTCGATAAGAACCTTAAGGGCGTTGTGCTCGGCCGCCTTGCCGAAGGTGTCGTAGGCGTCGAGGATGTTGTCGAGGGAGAAGCGGTGGGTAATCAATTGCTGCGGATCGATTCGCTTCGCCTGGACGGTCTTCAACAGCATGGGCGTGGTCACCGTGTCCACCAGCCGGGTGGTGATGGTGATATTGTGCGCCCACAGCTTTTCGAGATGCAGATCGACCTTGGCCCCGTGGACACCCACATTGGCGATGGTTCCGCCCGGGCCGATGATGTCTTCACACAGGTTGAAGGTGGCGGGAATGCCGACGGCCTCGATGGCCACGTCGACACCACGGCCGCCGGTCAGTTCCATCACCGCATCAACCGGATTGCCCTTGCCCGAATTGACGGTGTTGGTGGCGCCGAACGTGCGGGCGACCTCCAGCCGGTTGTCGTCCAGGTCGATCATGATCAATTCGGCCGGCGAGAAGAATTGCGCCGTCAGCAGGGCCGCCAGGCCAACCGGGCCCGCGCCGACAATGGCGACCGAACATCCTGGCTGCACCTTGCCGTTCAGCACGCCGCATTCAAATCCGGTCGGCAGGATGTCGCTCAGCATCACCAGGGCTTCGGCGTCCATGCCTGCGGGAATACGATGCAAGCTGGTGTCGGCATGGGGAATGCGCACGTATTCAGCTTGGGTCCCGTCGATGGTGTGCCCCAGGATCCAGCCGCCGGTGGTGCAATGCGAGTACATGCCGCGACGGCAGAAGTCACATTTGCCGCAGGCGGAAATACACGAGATGAGAACCGCGTCACCCTTACGGAACGCACTCACGCCGTCCCCCACCTCCTCGATCACGCCGACACCTTCATGACCAAGGATGGTCCCCGGCTGACAGGTCGGCACGTCGCCTTTCAGGATGTGCAGGTCGGTGCCGCAGATAGTGGTCTTGGTCACCTTAACGATGGCGTCGGTGGCATCCAGGATACGCGGCTTGGAACGATCCTCCAGGGCCTTCTTTCCAGGACCTTGATAGACGAGCGCTTTCATCATTTCCTCCTTGCATGGATTTGCTCAATGTCAGAGGGAAAAGACAAAGCAAGGAGGGGGCCAAGACATAAAGTGGCGCAAAATGTAGCCTGGGCACCATTAAAATTACGACGACCGTCCGGAATCCGGATGCCGCTGTCCGGATTCCGGACGGTCGCGTCCTCGGACAAGGATTATCTTGACTTGCCTGGAAAGAGTAGAGGGCGTGCACGTTAACCTTGCACGAAGCCAAGCCGGAATAGTGCATCCACGGGGATGACAACGGGTTCTGTCCCCGTCAGCGACAGGAACTTCCATCCGTAAAATCCTTGCGCCTGCATACATCGCATACATATGGGTTATTGCTGGATCGATCCCCACCACAGATACACAATGTAATGAGCAGAGCCAACCAACAGACGACACCCGCCGGACATTCCGCGCCACCTTGTTGGCGACGTGTCGGCGTCCTGATGCCGGCAATCGTCCTCGCTGCTTTTTTGTCCGGCTTATTCGTCCGTCCGTTGATCAAGGACGAACGAATTTACCAATTATATGCCCGCTATGTGCTTAAGCAGCCGTCTCATAAGCAAAAAAGCGACGAAAATGGGGTGTTCGACACGGTCGCCAAAACCAATTTCGCCGAACACGTCACCCTTCACAGCATGCCTGACATCGAAACGCGGCGACAAAAGTTGTCATCGTTCATCTGGCGCCACGCGTTCTCGCCCTTCGGGCGCGATCCGGATCGCGTGACCGAGGCGTCCAAACTGCCGTTCATCGACATCGCCGCCGTCAAGCAAGTCCAGAAATTGGAAATCCACATGCCACTGGGGGTGACTTCGGTGGCGACCGTGCTGGTGCCACGTAAATCACGCTCGTGCCTGATGCTGTATCAAGAGGGGCACCGCGTCTCATTCCTGGAACGCAAGCGATTGCTGCGCCGATTCCTTGAGGCTGGATGCCACGTCATCGCCTTGTCTTTGCCACTGACGGGCGGCGACAATTCACGGCCCGAGATCAACCATCCGCGATTCGGCCACATCCTCCTCAACGACCCCGACAAGTTTGAGATCCTGGAGACGGAGAGCTTCTCGACCCTTCAGTACTTCCTGACACCCCCGATCGTCGCCTTGAACCATGCGCTGAAACAGCGGTCCTTCAAACATATTGCGATGGCGGGTTTTTCCGGGGGCGGCTGGGTGACGACGATGGTTGCGGCCCTTGATCCACGCATCCAATACAGCTATTCCATCGCCGGGACGGTCCCCCTCAGCGTACATGCCGCCGCCTTGCATTGGGGCAGCTATGAACAACGGATGGGCCGATTGTACGAAATCGCCAATTATCCCGAATTGTACGTCATGGCGGCAGCGGGCCAGGGGCGCCGGCACACCCAGTTCTACAATCAGGACGACCCTTGTTGTTTTGCCGGCGGGAACTGGCAGTACTGGGCGACGGCGCTTCCTCCGTTGGTCCAGAAGCTGGGGGGGAACTTCGAAACCCGCGAATACATCTTGGATCGTCATTCCATCGGACGAGAAGTCGCCGTCAAGGTGACCGACGACTTGATCAGCATCCTGGAGCGCTAACAGCGCGTCACCTTTCCCGATTGGGCTTATCCCTGATAGAGCGCCTGGATCACCGTGACATAGATCGCCGCCATGATGGCGGTGGTGATGACGCCGGAAATGCTGACGCCCAGGGCATGGGGCATGACGACGACGCCGGGTGCGACCTTCGACACCTCTTTCTGCGCCACCTTGGCGCAGGTGGGCACACAGGACACGGCGGCGATGCCGATCACCGGGTTGAATTTGCGCCCCGACGCGAAATACAGCACATAGCCGCCGATGATGCCGCCGATACCGGAAATCAGCAGCGCCAGCATGCCTAAGACCAGCAGGATCAGCACCTGCGGGTCCAAGATCAACCGCGCCTCGCACAACACGCCCAACAGCAGCCCCAGGAAGAAGGTGCCGCCATACAGGAACACCCCGCTCAGCAGGTCGATGAAGGGCAACAGCTGGCTTTCACGGATGATCACCCCCAGGAACAAACAGAACACCAGAGGGGCTGCCACCGGGAACAGCAACGACAGCAAGATGCACATGGCCACCGAAAAGGCGATCTTTTGGCCCGCCGTGATGGGCTTGCGGGGCTTTTCCACCGGCATGGGGAGCGCCCGCAGGCGCGCCGGGATCAGCATCCGGATCAGATAGGGATAACCGCCATAGGTCAGCCCCAGATACAGATAGGCGACCACGGTGATGGGCACGAACAATTCGCGGGCCAAAGACAAGGACGTGAACAGCACCATGGGACCGTCGGCGCCGCCGATGATGGCGACGCTGGCGGCCTGACCCGGGGTCAGCCCCATGGCGATGGCGATGGGATAGATGGCGATGGTGCCCAATTCGCCGAACAGCGCCAGGATCATGCTTTGGAACGGCCGCGCCATCACATAGCCCACGTCCAGCAAAACGCCGATGCCCAGGAACACCAGACAGGCGATCAGGCCGTTGCTGAAGGTGAAGGTATAGATCGGCTGCAACCAGTTGATCTGCAAGATGTTCATCAGCGCCGTGGCCTGCGCCGCGTTGTCGGCCACCGCCAAGGCGTCAACGAAGATCTGGTTGGGGCCGGCGCGCAGCCAGCCGCCTTCGGGGACGAACAAAACGGCGGCGTTGATGGTCGCCATGCCCAATCCCATGGGGATCATCAGCAGGGCTTCCAGCACCCCTTTCTTGCCCAGATAGATCAGCACGATGCCCAGGCCGATCAACACCAGACGCATGATCAGGATACTGGGTTCCGCCGCGCTCAGGGTGGCGATACCCTGGAACAGGTCCAGAAGGTGCAGGCGCTCCATGTCCCCGCCCCTAGCCGATGGTCATCAACACGGCGCCGGCTTCCACCGCCTGGCCGACCACCACGGTGATGGTCTTCACCGTGCCGGAATGATTGGCGTGGATGGGGGTCTTCATCTTCATGGCTTCGATGACCATGATCTTGTCGCCGGCACAGACACTTTGCCCCAGGGACACCGCCAGGCTTTCCACCACACCGGCCAGCGGGCTGATTTCGTCGCCGGCGCCGGCCACCGGCTTGGGTGCGGCGGCAGGCGGCGGCGGCGCGGCGATGGGAGCGGCAGCCACGTGCGAGGGCGCCCCGGTTCCGGCGATGGACGGATAAGACGGCGCCACGTGGCCGTTTTCGCTCAGTTCCTCGACCAGCACGTCATAGACCTTGCCCTCGACGGTGATGCGCAATTTCCTTTGCATGGATCGGTCCTTAGTGATGATGCGAGATGTTGTGCGAGCCGTGTTGGGCGAAACGCCCCTCGGCCGACCAGCCGGCACCCGATCGGGCGGCACCGATATGGACGATGCGATGGGCGCCGACCATGGCATGGGCGGCGGCGGCGATGGCCACCAGATGATGGGCGGGAACACCGTCAGCCACCGCCGGCTGGGCGGGGGGCGCGACGGATTGCGGCTGTGCTTGCGGGCGGTCGACCCAGGCCAGGATGGCGACGATCAGCTTGATCAACACCGCCGCCCCCAGGGCGATGACCGCCCCCAGGCCATAGACGAACAGCACCAGTTCGATGGTTTCGTTCATGCGTCCAACCTTAAAGCGGAATGTTGCCGTGCTTCTTCGGCGGACGCAATTCGCGCTTGGCCAAGGATTTACGCAGCGCCAACGCCACCATGCCGCGGGTTTCCGACGGCATGATCACATCGGTGATATAGCCGTTGCCGGCCGACAGGTAAGGCGAAGCGAATTCGTCGCGATAGGCCGTCGCCAGCTCGCGGGCCTTGGCGCGGCGGTCTTCGGCTTCCCCCAATTCCTTACGATAAAGGATGTTGATGGCGCCTTCCGCCCCCATGACGGCGATTTCGGCGCTGGGCCAGGCCAGCACCCAATCAGCCCCCATTTCCTGGCTGCACATGGCCAGATACGACCCGCCATATGCCTTGCGCAGGATGACGGTGATCTTGGGCACGGTGGCCGATCCATAGGCGAACAGCAGCTTGGCGCCATGGCGGATGATGCCGCCGCGTTCCTGTTCGATGCCGGGCAGGAAGCCGGGCACGTCCACCAAGGTGACCACCGGGATGTTGAAGACGTTGCACAGACGGACGAAACGCGCGCCCTTGTCCGATGCGTTGATGTCCAAGGCGCCGGCCATCACCGCCGGCTGGTTGGCGATGATGCCGCAGACCATGCCGCCGATACGGGCCAAGCCGACGATCAGATTGCAGGCCCAGCCGGCATGGACTTCCAAAAAGCTGCCTTCGTCCACCAGACGCTCGATGACTTGGCGCACATCCATGGGTTCGGACGGATCGTCGGGGACCAGTTGGTCCAAAGCGGGATCGGCTTCGACGGGAATGTCGGCCCACGGCTGGTGCGGCGGGTCCTCGGTGTTATTGGACGGCAGATAGGACAACAGCGCCTTGGCGATGTCGATGGCGTGGGCATCGTCCTCGGCGACGAAATGGGCGTTGCCGCTGATGGTGGCATGCATCTCGGCGCTGCCCACCTGATCCATGGTGAAGGCTTGGCCGGTCACCGCCTTGATCACTTCCGGGCCGGTGATGAACATGTGGGCGTTGTGCCGGGTCATGATGACGAAATCCATCAGCGCCGGCGAATAGGCGGCGCCGCCGGCACATGGCCCCAGGATCAAGGCGATCTGCGGCACCACGCCGGTCAGCATGACGTTCTGATAGAACACCTGACCATAGCCGGACAGGGCGTCGACGCCTTCTTGGATGCGCGCACCGCCCGAATCCTTGCACGCCACCAAAGGCACGCCCATTTTCAGCGCGTATTGCATGGTGGACACCAGCTTTTGCGCATGCATCTTGCCCAAGGTGCCGGCGGAAACGGTGAAATCCTGGCTGAAGGCGGCGACTTGCCGGCCGGCGACGAAACCGTTGCCGGCGACCACGCCGTCGGTGGGTAATTCCTTGTCGGCCATGCCGAAGGCGGTGGCATGGTGACGCACATGCATGCCGGTTTCCTGGAAGGTGCCGTCGTCGAACAGCACGTCCAGGCGTTCACGCGCCGTCAACAGGCCCTTGGCGTGACGTTCCTCGGCCTTGGCGGCACCGCCACCGGCCATGGCCTTTGCCCGCTTCGTTTCCAGACGCTGGCTCAGACGATCGGATAAAGCCATGAAATGCTCCCCAGGTGATCCGGTCAAGGATCGTAGAAGCATTCATCGCAGTGCACAAACGAAGAGTTAAAGACTGGCAGGTTGTTGGAAAAGAGTATGCGCGCCCGCCTTGGTCACGTCGTTGGTTCCGGTCAACGCCATGGCGATGTCCAGTTCCTTGCGCGTCAGTTCCAAGACCTTGGTCACCCCGGCCCCACCCTGGGCGCCCAAACCGTACAGGAAAGCCCGCCCCATCATGGTGGCCTTGGCCCCCAGCGCCAGCGCCTTCAGCACGTCGTGCCCCCCCCTGATGGCGCCGTCCACCAAGATGTCGGCACGGCCGCCCACCGCCTTGACCACGCCGGGCAAAGCGGCGATGGAAGACGGGCCGCCATCCAATTGCCGGCCGCCATGGTTGGACACCACGATGGCGTCGGCGCCGGCATCCAGGGCGGCGCGGGCGTCGTCGGGATCGGTCACCCCCTTGATGATCAGCGGGCCTTGCCATTGCGACTTGATCCAGGCGACGTCGGCCCAGCCCATGGAGGGTTCGAACTGACCGGAAATCCACTGCGCCATGGATGTGCCGGCGGGTTGTTTGGGGATATGACCGACCAGATTGCCGAAATTCCACCGCCGCCCGGCCAGCATGCGCAATCCCCAACCCGGCTTGGTGGCCAGATCCAACAAAGTCGGCAGGGTCAGGCGCGGCGGCACCGACAGACCGTTTCTGATATCGCGGTGGCGCTGGCCGGTGACCGGCAAATCCACCGTCAGCACCAGGGCCGAGCATCCGATCTTGGCGGCACGCGCGATCAGTTGGCCGACGAAGTCGCGATCCTTCATGAAATAAAGCTGGAACCAGAACGGCTTGGTGGTGGCTGCCGCCACTTCTTCCATGGAACAGATGGACACGGTGGACAGGCAGAACGGCACGCCCTCCGCTTCCGCCGCCTGCGCCGCCAGGATTTCCCCGCGCGCATGGACCAGCCCGGCCAGACCGGTGGGGGCCAGCACCACCGGCATCGAGCACTCGGCTTCGGCGACCCGGCAGGCCTTGGCCCGAATCGACACGTCCACCATCACCCGCTGGCGCAGACGAAGGCTGTCCAGGTCGCGGCTATTGGCGGCCAGGGTCAGTTCGTCATAGGACCCGCCATCCACGTAATCGAAAATGGCCCGTGGCACCCGACGACGGGCAAGGGCGCGGAAATCCTGGGGGCTGGTGACGACGGGCATGGGGCGCTCCTGGTATGACCGGCGCCTGGTATAGCACCTAAGCCGTGTCGTCGGGAGGGGCCTCGGCACCACCGACCCGGCGGGCTTGTTCCAAGATGGGCGCCACCTGTTCCGCCGGCAAACCGGCCGCCGCCAAGTCACGACCGATCCGCTGCGCTTCCGATGACAGCGCCTTGATGGCCCAAAGGTCGCCCCGCGCCAAGGCCAGTTGGGCGGCGTAATGCAGGGCTTCCACCTGCGACTGGGCCCGGGTCAGACGGCTGGCCCGGGTATCACGCAACAGGTCCTGGGCCAAACCGTCCAAGGCCAGCGCCAGTTGGTCGCCACTGGGGGCCGGCGCGACCTCGTCACCGGAAGAGTGTTGCGAAACCGTGGGGGAAGACGGGGCGACGCCGGGCGCCGCGCCGATGCGAGACGTGCTCATGGGGCGCCTGAACGGGAAAGACCTGCAAGTTACACGCCCCTGCCCTGCTTATCCCTGCGCAGGCTTCGGCCCCATGCCCCGTGTAAGGTTCAGCAAAGCTTAACCGGATGACCTGTCATGTCTGCTGTTCCCGCCCCGCTTGACGCCCCGTTGATGACCCGTGCCGTGCGCCTGGCCGACCGCATGGGCATGGAATGGAGCGATTTCCTGTTCCTGCTGTCCATGGTCGAACGCTATTTGCTGGATCAGGAAACCGGCGCCCCGCCCCCCAAGGATTTATAAAGCACCACCAGATCGGAAGCGGCCTGAACCTGGGCTTCGGCCCATTGGGCTTCCAGGCTGCGCAATTCCCGGGTGGCATCCAGCACGTCCAGATACGAACTCATGCCTTTGTCGTTCAGCTCGACAGCCAGTTCCAGGGCGGCCCGGCTGGTGGTCACCGCCAGTTCCAACGCCTGGACGCGGCGCGCGTGCTGGTCCCAAGCGGCCAGATTGTCCTCGACCTCGCCCATGGCGGCCAAAACGGTGGACCGCCAGGTTTCGCGGGCCTGCTCGGCCAGGGCCCGGCGGTAATCCACCTCGGCCCGCCGCGTGCCGCCATCCAGCAGCGGCAGGACCAAGCCGGGTCCGAACGACCAACTGCGCGACGCCAGTTCCAGCAACGACCCCACAGTGGATGACGACAGACCGATGGACCCCGAAAGCGTCAATGACGGGTAAAGGTCGGCCTGGGCGACACCGATCTGGGCGGTGGCGGCGGCCAGTTGGCGTTCGGCCTGACGAATGTCGGGACGGTTGCGCACCAGATCGGCGGGCAGGCCCAGACCGGGGGCGGCGACCATGTCGGGCACCTTGGCCTGGGTGTCCAGCAATTGGGCCAAGGCGGTGGGATGCTGACCGGTCAACACCCCCAGGGCATGCAGACGCACCGCCAGTTCCGCCCGCAAAGGCGGCAAATCGGCCCGTGACGACGCCAATTGCGCCTGGGCGCGGGCCAGATCCAGCCCCGAGCCGGTGCCGGCCTGGAACTTGGCCTCGGTCAAAGCCACGGTGTCGGCATAAGATTCCATGGTTTCCCGGGCCACCCGCAGGCGCAGTTGATAACCGCGTAATTCCACATAATTGCGAACCACGTCGCCGATCAGGGTCAGCCGCACCCCATCGGCTTCGGCTTGCGTCGCTTCGGCGGTGGCGGCGGCGGCTTCCACCTGTCGGTCCAAACGCCCCCACAGATCCACTTCCCAGGACGCGTCGAAACCGGTGGCGAAACTGTTGGCCACCCGCGCCTTGGTCTTGGTCCCGCTGGTCCCGGTGGCCGGCGTGCGGCTGCGGCTGGCATCGGCGCTGACGTCCACTTGCGGCCAGGTCCCCCCCGCCGCCTTGTCCAGCAAGGCGCGGGCGGCCCGGACCGAGGCCTCGGCCGCCGCCAGATCGGCGTTCGCCGCCAGGGCCCGCACCACCAGGGCGCTGATCTGCGGATCGTCGAAGGACTGCCACCATTCGCGCCCCTGTGGCGCGGTGGAATAAGGCAAGCTCCACCCCTGGGGCACATCCGCCTGGGGGGCCACGTAATCGGGGCCTTGGCTACAGCCGGCCAGCGCCAGCACAACCAGCGGCAACAGACGCTTCATGGCGCCACCTCCAGATAAACATCGACGATCTGACCGGGATAAACCGCCACCTTGCCGTCATTGACGAACTGATAGACCACCTGCAGCACCCGGGTATCCACCCGTTCGGTGGAATCGCCGGTCAGCGATTTCTTCGGCGCCACATAAGGTTCGATCTCGCGGAAGGTAATGGGAAAGTTCAGGTCGCGGTTACCGCGCACGAAAGCCTGGGCCTTGGCCCCGGGGCGATAGCGCCAAGCGTCGTTTTCGTCGATGTCGACCCGTACCGCCAAGACGTCGATGCCGCCCACCATGACCAGGGGGCTGCTGAGTTGCCCCGTCGGGGCGTATTCACCCTGGCGGATATTGACCTGCATGACTTGACCGTCCACCGGCGAACGCACCACCAGACGGTCCAGCGACACCTGGATTTCCGTCTCTTCCGCCCTGGCCTGGACCACCTGGGCCTGGGCGGCGCGCAGCTTGGCGTCGTCGGCCTGGACGGCGAAACGGCGCTTGCCCAAATCTTCCTGGCTGATGGCCCGGCGGTCGCCCAGGCTTTCCGCCAGACGCAACTGGTTGCGGGTATCGGCCAGATTGGCCTCGGCTTCGGCGACGCTGGCTTGGGCGGCGGCGACCGCCGCCCGCTTGGTGGCCAGTTGCGCCATCAGGTCGCGGCCGTCCAAATGGAACAATTCGTCCCCCGCCCGCACCTGTTGCCCGACGATGACCGCCACCTTTTCCACCACTCCGGCGATGGGGGTGGCGACGGCGATGTTGCGGGTGCCGGCCTCGACCAGACCGGTCCCGGCCACATAGGCGGCAAAGGGCGGCGCGGCCGGCTGCGCCACCGGTTGGGCGGCGGGCGGCGGCGCGGTGTCGCGCAGGGACAAACCAATGGCGGCCACCAGCCCAAGAGCGGCCAAAGACGGCAAGATGAAAGGACGCATGTCTCAGTTTCCAGTGTTTTGACGGATGGCGAGCACGCGGCCGTCATCCATTTCGGCGACCCGGTCGGCGAAGGGAAAAATGCGGGAATCGTGGGTCACCACCAGCAGACAGCAATCGCGGCTGCGCGCCAGATCGCGCAACAGCCCCACCACCTGTTCCCCGGTGCGGTGATCCAGCGCGCTGGTGGGTTCGTCACAGACGATCAGGGGCGGGGCGTGGACGATGGCGCGGGCGATGGCGACGCGCTGTTGCTGGCCGCCCGACAATTGGCCGGGCAGCACCTTGGCCTTGTCGGCCAAGCCCACCGGCTCCAAGGCGGCACGGGCCAGTTCCAGGGCGCGGGAGCGCTTTTCGCCCTGGATCAGCAAGGGCACGGCGACGTTTTCCATCACCGACAGGGTCGGCACCAGATTGAAGGATTGAAAGACGAAGCCGATCCCGTGACGGCGCAGGCGGGTTTTTTCCGCCCCCGACAATTTGGTCAGTTCGTGGCCCAGCACCCGGACCGAGCCGCCATCGCCATCCATCACCCCGGCCAGCACCGAAATCAGCGTGGTCTTGCCACAACCGGACGGGCCGACCAGCATCACCACCTCGCCGGCATCGGCCTGGAAATCCACCCCGCGCAGGGCCTGGACGGCGGTCTCCCCCGTGCCATAGGTCTTGGTCAAACCTTGGCACTGCACCATCGGGCCGCTCATGCCTTGAACACCTGGGCCGGCTCCAGCCGCACCACCTTGCGGATGGCCAGAAGGGCGGCGACGATCACCACCGAAAGCGCCGCGACGCCCCCGACCGCGATCAATTGCCAGGGCATGCGGAACACCAGATGCGGATCGACACGGGCCAGGTTGAAGCCCATGGCCGCCCCGGCCCCGGCGCCCAGGCCGAAACCGGTCAACCCCAGATACAGGGCCTGGACCAGGATCATCCGCACCAGCATGCCGGACCCGGCGCCCATGGCTTTCATGACGCCGAAATGGCGCAGATTGTCGTTGGTGAAGTTATAGAAAGTCTGCCCGGCGATGAAGGCGCCGATCAGAAACCCCATGCCCGCCGACATGGCGAAGTTCAGGATCATGCCGGTATTGCCCAGAAAATGTTTCAGCGAACGGTCGATGAATCCTTCGGTGGTGTAGGCGGCCAGACCGGTGCTGCGGGTTATGGCATCGGCCACCGCCTGCGGGTCGGCACCGTCCTTGACCCCCACCAGCACGAAGGACAGCAGCTTGCGTTCCGAGGGCAGAAAGGTCTTCACCCGCGAATAAGTGGTGTAAACCGTCGGCATGGATTGGAAATTGCTGGACGAAATGGCGGTGCCCACCACCTGGGCCCGATGGTCGTTCAATTCGATGGAATCGCCGATGGTCATGGGGCGCTTTCCCGCCCCTTGGATGATAGCCAGCCGACTGGCGGCGGACGCGGTGTCGATGATGATGCCGTCGGCCTGACGCAGATCGGCCAATTGCCCCAGCACCATACGTCCCGGCCCGCCGATCAGGGTGGTTTCGTCGATACCGATCATCTGACATTGGACGAAATCGCCGTTGTCCAGACGGGCACGGATGCCGCCCTTGTAAAGCGGCATGGCCCAATCGACGCCTTGGATTCCGCGCACCCTTTGCAGTTCGGAATCCATCATCGGCTTAACGTCGTCTAAATGCTTGGCCTTGGGGTCCATGACCCAGACGTCGCCGATGCCGATATCGGTGATGAAACCATAGGTATGGCGAAGGATGCCCAGAAAGGTTGCCGGCTGCTGGATCATCACGAAAGAGGTGAAGGCCAAGGCGACCACGATTCCCAGATATTTGGCGCGATCGCCGACCAACATGCGTAAGGCCATGACCAGCACAAAAACTATCCTTGTTCGGTTGTCGTCCCCCTTTCACGACGCCTTGGCGCACACCCTGCGATTTTTTCCGCAGGGCATCTGGCTTCCCCCCCGTGTAAGCGGCATATGGAGATGACAACGCCCATCCATGGCGGATATGACGAACGAATGATTTCTGACCAGGAGTTGCTGGTCGCCACCGGCCGGGGCGACCGTGCGGCCTTCGCCCAATTGATGGAACGGCACACGCCTTTCGCCCTGGCCCTGGGCATGCGCATGCTGGGAAATGCCGACGACGCCGAAGAAGTGGCGCAGGAAGCCTTTTTGCGCGTCTGGCGCAAGGCGCCGGATTGGGATGAAGACGGCGAGGCCTTGTTCACCACCTGGCTCTACCGCGTGGTGATCAATTTGTGTACGGACCGCAAAAGACGGCGGCCCATGCTGCCCATGGACGACGTCGAGGAACCGGCCGATCCGGCCCCCGGCGGATTGGACCAGGTGGCCCGGTCGCAGGCACATAAGGTGGTAAGCGAAGGACTGGCCCATTTGCCGGAACGCCAACGCGCCGCCATCAGCCTGTGCCATCTCGGTGAAGTCAGCAACGCCGAAGCGGCTCAGGTTCTGGGCGTCAGCGTTTCGGCCTTGGAATCGCTTTTGGTCCGTGGTCGCCGCGGACTTCGAGATTACTTGTCGCGGCTGGGTTTTGCCGCATCAGGAGACTTGCTATGACCACGCTCGATCGTGATGACGAATTGGACGCCTTGCTCAAGCGCTTCGACCCGGCCCACGCGCTGGATCCGCGCAGCGCCGCCCGCGTCAGCCGCATGGTGCTGACCCGCATCGCCAGCGAAGCCGAAATCCGGCCGCGTTTCAGCCTGTCGCGTCTGCTGGGCCTGTGGGGCGGCGTTCCGCGTTATGCCGGCTCGCTGGCCCTGGGGCTGATTTTGGGCTTGGCGGTAGGTTTGGCCAGCGGCAACCTGGACACCAGCCCCATCCAAACCGGCACCGCCCAACTTTATGCCCAAGCGACCCCCTTGACCCCCCTGGGATTGTAACCATGAATTTCCGCCATCTTCGGACCTGGCTTTTGGTCGTGTCACTGGCCGCCAATGGTTTCCTGGCCGGCATGTTGTTGGCCCCCCACCCGGACAAGCCGTTCGGACCGCCGCCACCCGACGGGTTACTGAACCACATGGCGTCGGTTCTGTCGGCCGACGACGCCCGTATCCTGCGCAAGGTCGCCAGCGAACAAGGGGTGGACCAGCATGAGCCCGAGGATTTCGAAGAATTCCACCGCCGCGCCAACGCAATGATGCGCCAGGAACATTTCGACGCCCTGGGCTTCGCCAATCTGGTCGACGAATTCGCCGCCAAGCGCCAAAAGGCGGGCGACCTGATCGGTCGCATGCTGGTCCATGCCCTGCCGCAAATGAGCCTGGAAGGCCGCCGGGCCATTGCCGACCTGCGTCCACCGGGCCCCCCCGGTCCGCCCAAGCCTCGGCAATAATTGCCTAGCCCCCGGCAGCTTTTGCCTAGCTAAGACTATGATTTTTTTCAACTTTTTCCGCCTGGATGCACACCCCCCACCGTGTAAACCGTTAACAAGCCATTCTTGATCGGGGTTCCGACCATGCTGATCCAGCCCATCACCTCCGCCACCGCCCGGGCCACCGCCCAGGCCGATTTGGACGACGAAGCCCTGTTGGCGCGGATGAAGCAAGACGATGCTGGCGCCTATCGTTTACTGGTGGAGCGCCATGTGGACCGCGCCTACGCCATCGCCCTTCGGGTCCTGGGCAACCAGGCCGACGCCGAGGACGTGGCCCAGGAATGCCTGGTCAAGGTGTGGACCCATCGTCAAAACTGGCAGGACGGCAAGGCCAAGTTTTCCACCTGGCTTTATCGTGTGGTGGTCAACCGCTGCATCGATCTGCGCCGCCGGCCGACCAACGACTGCCTGGACGACGTTCCCGAACCCATGGATGACGAGGCCGACAGCGTCACCTCGATCCATCGCGGTCAGGTTTACGGCAAGTTGAACGACGCCATGGGGCGCCTGCCGGAACAGCAGCGCTTGGCGCTGACCCTTTCCTATTTCGACGATCTGGGCAATGCCGAGATCGCCGAGATCATGCAGACCACGGTTTCGGCGGTGGAAAGCCTGCTGAAGCGCGGCCGTCAGGCGCTGCGCGACAAGCTGCGCCGTTCCGAACGCGACGTCCGTCTGGCCCTGGCTGAATAGGGCAAAAATAGGCCGCCCGAACCGGCCCGCTGATCCGTTCCATCCAAGAGGCCCCGACAGAAAAGGGGCAGACATTGGATCAGAAGGAGACAGTATTATGCCGGTCATCGCCACCAACACCGCGGCCAATTCGGCCCTGCGCTACCTGAACCTGAATTCCGAAGCCCAATCGTCCAGCCTGTCCAAGCTGGCTTCGGGATCGCGCATCACCAAGGCCTCGGACGACGCCGCCGGCTTGGCCATCGGCACCCGCATCCAATCCGACGTCACCGTGCTGAGCCAGGCCGCCACCAATGCCAGCCAGGCCACCGCCATCCTGCAGACCGCCGATGGCGGCCTGTCGCGCATCTCGGACATCCTGCAGCGTATGAAGTCGCTGGCCACCCAGTCGGATTCCGGTTCGGTCACCGACAATGAACGCACCTATATCGACGCCGAATACCAGGAACTCTTGGAAGAAATCGACGGCATCGCCACTTCGACCCGCTATAACGGCGTGTCGCTGTTGGATGGCTCGGGCCAATATGCGTCGCAGACGGCCAACGCCACCGTGTCGTCGAATTGGATGACCGACACCCAGTACACCGACATCACCACCGTCGCCGACGGTGACGCCTTCACCATCTTGCTGACCAACGGGCTTGACGTGGCCGATCCCGATTACGCGTTCACCACGGTGGATTACACCATCAACGAGGATTACGACGGCACCGCCGGCGTCTCGCTGGAAGACATCGCCGCCTCGATCAATGCCGGCGACACCGCCACCCCCACCGCCGCCAACGTCACCGCCACCATCGAAACCGATGACGATGGCCGCCAGCGCCTGGTGCTGACCAGCAACGTGGAAGGCCAGACCATCTCGGACATGACCGACGGCACCGGCACCACCTTGCAGTCGTTGGGCATGATCGATTCGGCCGGCGACATCGTCGGCGGCAACAAATCAGGCGTCGACTTCATGGTCGGCACCACCTCGACCGACACCATCAACGTGTCGCTGGACGACGTGGACGCCAGCGCCCTGGGTCTGGCCGGCACCTCGGTGTCCACCCAGGACAATTCCGAGGCCGCCCTGACCGCGCTGGACGCCGCCATCGACGCGGTCATCCAGGCCCGCGCCGAAGTGGGTGCGACCATGTCGCGTTTCGAGTTCCGCTCGGAAACCATCGACACCACCTCGGAAAACCTGCAATCGGCCGAATCGGCCATCATGGATGCCGACGTCGCCGCCGAGAAATCGGAACTGTCGTCTGCCGACGTCAAAACCCAGGCCGCCATCGCGGCTTTGTCCCAGGCCAACCAGATGCCCCAGAATCTGCTGAGCCTGCTGAAGAGCTAACCGGCTTACCTGCCCCTAGCCGGTTAAACCGGCCGGGGCGGAACCTTGCCGTTCCGCCCCGGCCCCCTTCTTCCCGCGCGAGGAATCCATGACCGATTCCGTCAGTTCGACCACCAGCACCACCACGTCCTCGGTCAGCTATTCGCAGAACCGCAACGAATTCGACACCGACGCCCTGGTGGAAGCCGCCGTCGAAGCCAAGCTGGCGCGTGCCGATTCCTTGGACACCAAGGTCACCGCCAACGAAGCCAAGATCGCCGCCTACGAGGAAATGCAGACCCTGCTGCTGGCCATGGAGGATTCCCTTCAGGCGCTGCGCAGCGATCCGTCTTCGTCGGGCCAGGAAGACGACGCGTTTCTGAACCGCACCGCCTATTTGACATCGTCGACCAGCACGGACGCGGAAACCCTGCTGTCGGTCACCGTCGAGGACGGCGCCGATCTGGACAGCCACAGCGTCGAAATCCAGCAGGTCGCCACCACCGAACGTCTGGGCGGCGGCACGCTGTCCAGCAAAAGCGACGAAGCCGGATTGTCGGGCGACTTCACCATCGGCAGCACGTTGTCTGGCACCTCGTCTTCTGCCACCATCACCGTGACCGAGGACATGTCGCTGGCCGACATCGCCGAGGCCATCAACGCCGAAACCACCAATACCGCGGTCAAGGCGTCGGTCCTGCAAGTGTCGTCCACCGAATACATGCTGATCCTGACCGGCACCGAAACCAACGCCACCATCGATCTGACCGACAGCGGCGGCAGCGTGCTTCAGGATCTGGGAGTGATCGATTCCAGCGGCGACAAGACCAACGTCCTTCAGGAAGCCAAACCGGCCATCGTCGAGGTCGACGGCGTCACCATCACCCGCGACAGCAACGAAATCGACGACGCGCTGGATGGCATCACGCTCACCCTTTACAAGGCCGAACCCGGCAACACCTTGACCATCGAGACCGATTACTCGTTGTCCGACATCAAGGAACAGATTGAAACCCTGGTCGAGGCCTATAACGCCTTTCGCGATTTCGTCATCGCCAACCAGACCACCGCCGATGACGGCACCGCCGACGATTCCGCCGTTTTGTTCGGCGATTCGACACTTCGCTCTATTTCCACCGGCCTGCAAGAGGCGCTGACCGCCTCGATCGGCGAAGATTCCATGGCGCTGCTGGGTCTGTCCTTCGACGAACAGAATTATCTGGAACTGGACGAAGACACTTTGGACGACGCGCTGTTGAACAACGTCGAGGACATCCATTCCCTGCTGGCCTACACCGCCACCACCTCCAGCGGTAACCTTTCCCTGCTGCGTCATGGCGACGGCCCGGAAGCGGCCCAGTTCACCGTGGACATCACCGTCGACGGCGACGGCAACATCACCTCGGTTTCGGTGGATGGCGACGATTCGCTGTTCACCGTGTCGGGGACTCGTATCATTGGCGCCGAGGGAACCGATTACGAAGGCCTGACCTTCGTGTTTTCCGGCAAAAGCTCGCAATCCATCGATGTCAGCCTGTCCCAAGGCATCGCCGACCGCATGTGGCAGGCGGTGAACGCCGTCGCCGACGAATATGACGGCACGCTGACCACCAAGATCGACGAATTGCAGGACTCCAACGACGACTTGGAAGAGCGCATCACCACCATCGAAAACAACGCCGCGTCCTATCGCGAATACCTGCTCGACAAATACGCCCGTATCGAAGCCAAGCTGGCCGAAGCGCAATCCATCCTCGACCTCTTGGAAGCCATGACCAACGCCGAAAGCGGAGACTGAGCCATGACCCTGTCCAAACAAGCCATCGCCGCGTATCAGACCGCGGTCATGACCACGCCCCCCCTGCAAGCCGTGGTGCTGTTGTATGACGGCATCCTGGTTCGCGTTCACAATGCCGGCTTGGCCGCTGCCAACGGCGATTACATCAGGCAGCATCAGGAAACCATGCGCGCCATCGAGATCCTGCGCGGTCTGCTGGCGGCCTTGGACCTGCAGGCCGGCGGCAAGCTGGCGGCCGGATTGGCCGACACCTATCGCGCCAACATGCAGGCCCTGCTGGCCTGTGTCGGCAAGAAGAACGCCGAAACCAGTTGCCGACGCATCGGTGAAGGCCTGCGAAGCTTACGCGACGCCTGGGCCGAGATCGCCGGCATGAAACCGACAAGCCCCGAAATTCCGGCAAAACCCGCACATTTGGACGCTTGAAACCTGTTATCGCGGAATGAATTCGAGTAAGCTCGGGCAACCGTCCAAAGGGCGGCCTTTGTCAACGCCATCGCAGAAACCGGGGCGACATGAGCGACCTTACAATGACTGTCGGAGAATTCTCCGACCTGTTGGACCGTCTGGGCTGTGATTTGGCCCATTGGCCCGAAGCACAACGCCGCGCCGCTGAAGCCTTGCTGGAAAGTTCCCCCGAAGCCACTGAGGCACTGGCGGAAGCCCTTTCCTTGGCGGAAGCCGTGAAAGCGGGGCAACCCAAGGCCCCTGCCGGCTTGGCCGAGCGCATCATCGCCGCCGCCGGTTCGGAAAAACCGAAAAACTGATTTTCCGTATCTCCGTTTTTTTGCGCCCGAAATGGCCGCCATGACCGTATCAGTCATGGCGGCCATTTTTCTTTGCATAAAGCAATAAGCAATCTGGACAAAGCGCAACAAATACCGCCTGACCCAGCGAATCGCATCCGTAGAAGAACACAAGAGCGGCCATCAGCCGCAAATTTCTTCCGGAGTGTGCCGCGATGGTCTCTGCAATCACATCGACAACCGACACGACCACATCGACGTCATCGGCGACTACTTCTGGATTGTCCGCCGATTACGACATGTTCATCCAGTTGCTGGTGGCGCAATTGCAGTACCAGGACCCGTTGGACCCCACCGACGCCACCGAGTTCACCAATCAGCTGGTGCAATACTCGAACCTGGAACAGCAGATCGCCACCAACGACAAGTTGGACGAAGTGCTTTCTTCGCTCGACACCTTCGGGCTTTCCAGCGGTGTCGGCTATATGGGCCACACCGTCGAGGCCCAGGGCGACACCATCAGCGTCCAAGACGACGGCACGGTGGACGCCGACTGGGTCTATTACCTGGACAGCAGCGCCAAAAGCGTGGCGCTGAGCGTCACCGACGAAGACGGCAACGTGGTCTGGGAAGGCTCCGGCACCACCGAATCGGGTCGCAACACCTTCACCTGGGACGGCACCGACAGCGACGGCAACCAGGTGGACGGCGGCGCCTACACCCTGACCGTCACCGCCACCGATTCGTCGGGCGACGCGGTCGACAGCACCACCTATGTCAGCGGCAAGGTCACCGGCATCACCTCGTCCGACGGCACCACCATCCTGGAACTGGGCGACATGGGCATCACGCTTGATGCCGTCGCCCGCCTGGCCTCGTAAGCGAGGAGACCGACCATGAGCCTTCTTGGAGCCATGAATTCCGCCGTCACCGCGCTGAAGGCGCAAAGCACGGCGCTGGCCATCATCTCGGACAATCTGTCCAATTCGTCCACCACCGGCTACAAGGCCAACACCACCAGTTTCAAGACCCTGGTCACCCAATCCTATTCGGGGACGTCCTATGCGTCGGGTGGCGTGTCCGCCTCGGTGCGGCAGAACATCACCAACCAGGGTGTGATCAGCGCCACCAGCAATTCCACCGACCTCGCCCTGGATGGCGACGGCTTCTTCGTCGTCACCTACGGCACTTCGGGCGAAGAAACCATGTTCACCCGTGACGGCGAATTCGAAATCGACGCCAACGGCTTCATGTGCATCGGCAATTACTATCTGCAGGGTTGGGAAACCGATTCCGATGGCAACGTCATCGCTGGATCGACCAATTCGTCCTCGACGTTGGAAGACATCAATGTCAACCGCTTCACCGGCACCGCCGAAGCCACCAGCGCCGAGACCATCCAGGCCAATCTGCCGGCCGACGCCGAGATCGGCGACACCGTCACCGCCACCATGGAAGTGTTCGACGCGCTCGGCGTGTCACACACGGTGACCATGAGCTACGAGAAAACCGCCGCCAACGAATGGGAATTGTCGTTCTCGGACCCGGTTCTCAGCTCGGACACCTCGTCCACCTCGGGCACGGTGACCGGCGGCCCCTTCACCTTGACCTTCGCCGACGGCACGCTTTCCACCATCACCGACAGCTTGGGCGCCGCCACCGAACTGGAAATCGGCATCACCGGCCTGACCACCGGCGCGTCGGACATTTCCACCATTGCCATCGACATCGGCCAAGACAGCGGCACCGGTTCGCTGACCCAGTATTCGTCCAACAGCGACGATCCCGACATCTCCATCACCTCGATCACCGGCGACGGCGTCGAATACGGCGCCATGTCCTCGGTAGAAATCGACGACACCGGCATCATCTGGGCCCATTTCGACAACGGCATGGACGTGGCCATCTACAAGATCGCGGTGGCCGACTTCCCCAATGCCAACGGGTTGGAAGTGACCAATGGCGGTATCTATCGCCAGACCGCCAATTCCGGCGACTTCACCCTGCACGAAGCCGGCGAGGACGGTGTCGCCACCATCACCGCCAGCGCTTTGGAAACCTCGACCGTGGACACGTCCGACGAGTTCACCCGGATGATCGCCGCCCAGCAGGCCTATGGCGCCGCCTCGCAGGTGATCAGCACCTGTTCCGACATGTTCGACGATTTGATGGCGGCCGTCCGCTAACCCAAGGGGATTGAAGAAATGAACAGCAAGACCAACCAGGCCCGCCCTGCGACAGCCATGGAAGCCCAGGCCAACCGCGCCCTGGCCCAGGCCCATCTGCAGATGGGTAGCGCCGACCTGACCGAGGCCGACGCCACCAACCTGTCCATCCGTCTGGCCGAGCAATTGGCCGGTCTGTCCGGCGAGCAGCGTTACCTGCGCCGCCGCGAATTGGCCCTGGTCGCCCACGATCTGGAGGCCCTGGTCGATGCCTTGGAAACCGAGCTGGACCAATTGGCCAGCGAGTTGAAGGCGCTGAACCACCGCACCGGTGCCGCCCGCGCCTATGGCGCCGCCAAGAACGTCGTCGCCTTGCGGCGCCCGTAAGAAGGAGTGACCCCCATGCTGCCCTTCATTCCCGAGCCCGTCACCGCCGAACGCCCCACCCGCCAGTTGGCCGAGGCGCTTTTGGACACCGTCAGCGAATTGTCCGAACTGATCACCGAGGAAAACCGGGCCCTGGCCGCCGGCTATCCCGCCGGTCTGGCCGCCAGCACCGAACGCAAGACCGAGCTGGCCGCCGAATATGCCGAATTGTGGGACGATTTGGGGCCGCAAGGGGCTGCCGTCTTGGCCCAGGACCCGGATTTCAGCCGGGTGTTGATGGCCGCCGTGGTCAGCTTGCGCAGTGCCACCCAGGAAAACGCCACCCGGCTGGAAGCCGCCTTGGCCGCCTCGCGCCGCCGTGTCGAATCGGTGCTGGAAGCCCTGCGCCAGGACGGCGCCGGCAGCCGGACCTATGGAGCCAAGGGCGACATCCCGTTGGAGCTGAAACTGTCCGCCCTGGGGACCAATTACCACGCCTGACCCTGACCCCAGCGGGAGGCCGCCATGTCCATGAATCTGGCTCTTAGTTCGGCGACGTCGTCGCTGCGAACCATCCAAAGCGAACTGGCGATCGCGTCCAACAACATCGCCAATGCCGACACCGAAGGCTACACCGTCAAATCGGCGACCAAGGTCAGCACCACCATCGGCGGCAACGGGATCGGCACCGGCGTCACCATCACCGGCTTGACCTCGTCCGTTGACGCCAATCTGCTGAAATCCATCATCTCGGCCACCTCGGATTATTCGGAAGCTTCTGTCACCCAGCAATTCCTCGATCAACTGGCCGACATCATGGGGCAGTTGTCGTCCAGCGACAGCGGCGACACCTTGGCGTCGTCCCTGTCAGACTTGTCGTCCACCTTCGAGGAACTAGCCGCCACCCCGGAAAGCGAGACCCTGAAAACTCAGGCGGTGCTGCAGATGACCGACACCGCCGCCGAACTGCGTGACCAATCAGCCCAGGTTCAGGATCTGCGGGCCCAGGCCGACCAGGACGTCGAAACCGCCGTTCAGACCGTCAACGACACCTTGCACGCCATCGACGAGCTGAACGATTCCATCGTTTCCGCCCAAGCGCGCGGCGATTCCACCGCCGATCTGGAAGACCAGCGCATGGTGCTGGTCAGCCAATTGTCGGAACAGATCAACATCAGCTATTACACCGACGAAACCGGCTCCATGAGCATCTATACCGGCGGTCAGCCCCTGTTGAATTCGTCGGTGCACGAACTGTCCTATCAAGCGACCAACATGGTGACCTCGGAAACCGTTTATCCCACCGGTTTCGACGCCATCAGCCTGAACGGCGTGGACATCACCAATTCCATCAAATCGGGCAGCCTGGCGGCGCTGGTGGAATTGCGCGACGAGACCTTGGTCGAGGTTCAAGACCAGCTTGATGCCATCGCCACCGATCTGATGGACCAGTTGAACGCGTTGAACAACCAGGGCAGCGCCTTGCCGGCGCCGTCCACCCTGACCGGCACCACCGACGGACTGACCGGTACCGATGCGCTCAGCGCCAGCGGAACCCTGACCATTGCGGTGACCGACGAAGACGGCACCTTGGTCAACAGCGCCGATATCGACATGACCACCATCACCAGCGTCGACGATTTGCTGACCCAGTTGAACGCGGTCAGCGGTATCAGCGCCGGCTTGGATGCCGACGGCCAATTGGTCATCGCGACCACCGATTCCTCCACCGGTGTTGCACTGTCGGGGGGGACTATCGGCGGCGAAAGCGTTTCATCTTATTTCGGCATGAACGATCTGTTCACCGGAACCGGCGCCGAGAACATCTATGTGCGGAGTGATATCAGCGCCGATCCGTCGCTGTTGTCGGTGGCATCGGTGAGCGATGACGGATTGTCGTTGTCGGCGGGTGCATTGTCGCAATCCATGGCCGACGTCATCTCCACCGACAAAGCCGCCGCCCTGGTGGCCGATGTGGGGTCGTGGGCCGACGCCGCCGACAGCAACGCCACCTCGAAGGAAACCACGCTCACGGCGCTGACCGATTCGTTCTCGTCACGTTACGGCGTCAACATCGACGAGGAAACCGCCCGTATTTCCGAGCTGGAAAACGCCTATCAGGCCTCGGCCCAGGTGTTGTCCGCCATCCAGGAAATGTTCGACGCTCTTCTTCAGGCCGTGAGGTAGCATCATGGAACGCGTCTCCACCGCAGGTCTTGGCCAAGCCCTTTTGCGATCCGCCATGACTGTCCAGGCCCGGCTGGCGGAAAAGCAGACCGCCCAATCCTCGGGATTGACCGAAACCACCTATGCCGCCATGGGATCGGGGGCGGGCAAGCTGATATCCATGGAAAGCCAGTTGGCCGACCTGCAAGGCCGGACCGACACCACCCAGACCGCGCTGGACCGGGCCGAATCCATGTCCGACGCCGTGGGGTCCATGGTCGATCTGATGAGCGAACTGCGTTCGACCCTGTCGGAAATGTCCACCCAATCGTCCGATGCCGTCGATTACAACCAAGTCGGCGAAACCCTGTTGGAAGATTTGGCCAATCTGATGAACCTGCAGATGGATGGCCGCTATCTGTTCGGTGGCGGCCAGACCACCAGCGCCCCAGTGGATATCTCTTTGTTGACGGCCCCGACCACCTCGCCCACCACGGCCGACACCGCCTATTATCTGGGCGACGATGCGGTGCAATCGGTCAAGGTCACCGATTCGGCCAGCGTCGATTACGGGGTCAACGCCAACGAATCGGGCTTCGAGAAGGCTTTGCGCGCCGCCAACATGCTGGCCAACATCGACCCCACCGACGAAGATTCCATCGCCGAGGCCTATGACCTGGCCACCGAGGCCATGGATGAATTGCTGGCGGCCCAGGGCCGATTGGGCGTCAACGCCAATCGGTTGGAAAACTGGCTGCAACGCCAAGACACCGCCACCTCGTTGATGAGCGAACGCATCAGCGACATCAAAGCGGTGGATACCGCCCAGGTCGCGGTGGAAATCTCGCAATACGAGACGACGCTGGAAGCCTCTTATGCGGTTCTGGGTAAGATGAACAGCCTGAGATTGCTGGATTATCTATAAGCGCCCCTCTCCTTGGTAGGGGATGTCGCAATCTGATTGACATGATAACGACTCTCATTATCATTATTGGGACTTGACGCACTCACTTTCCGGTCGCCGTGACTCCCACTTCCGCCCCGACACACCGCAATTGTCTCTCCACCGGTCCCGACGGTCGCCGCCGCGTGCCCTTGGACAAGCTGTTAGGCAAGAACAACGAATTGGTGATCGAACACCAAGGGCAGGAATACCTGCTGCGCCTGACCAGTAACGGGAAGTTGTTGCTGACCAAGTAAACAAAGCCATTACCACCGGTCCAGCCAGCCACTCACGGCGACGTTTCGCCCCAGGCAGCCAGCCAAGACCATCTCCATCCGTCGATGAAGGTGACTTGATGCCTGCCAAACATGCCTTGATTCCGTCCCTGCTGATCCTGACCGCCGCCAGTGCGGCGCAAGCACAGGAAGCCGCCACCCGCCTGCAAGGCGTGTCGGTCACCACCACCCGCACCGAAAAGCCGGTCGAGGAAACCACCGCCGCCGTCACCGTGGTCGATGCCGAGGAACTGGAACGTCTGGCGCCCCAGGATTTGCGCGACATCCTGCGCGACGTGCCGGGCGTCAGCTTTTCCGGCGGCCCGCGCGCCGGGGTGATGTCCCCCACCATCCGTGGCCTGGGCGACGAACGGGTGGTCATCCGTATCGACGACGCGCGGCAGAATTATCAGGTCGGGCACAAGGCGCGGCTGTTCATGGAACCCGATCTGCTGAAGCAGGTGGAAGTGCTGCGCGGCCCCGGCTCGACCATGTTCGGGTCGGGGGCCATCGGCGGCGTCATCAACATGACCACCAAGGACGCCGCCGATCTGCTGAAGCCTGGGCAGGTCATGGGCGCGCAGACCCGTTATTCCTATGCGACCAACCCCAACGAGAACCATGTGACGGGGACCGCCTATGCCCGGCCGTTGGACGGTTTGGACATCCTGGCCAGCATCAGCCACCGCAATTTCGGCAACATGGAAAACGGCAAAGGCGACAAGCTGGTGGATTCGGGGGACAACATCGTCTCGGGTCTGTTGAAGGTGTCGGTCACCCCGGCACCGCATCACAAGGTCACCGCCCAGGCCGAACGCTATATCAGCAACACCACCATTCCGCTGACCGCCGATTCCGCCTCGAACGGTTCGGCCGCCAACACCGCCGACCGCGATTCGGTGCGCAATTCCTATGCGCTGCATTACGTCTATGACGATCCCACGGACATGCTGTTCAACGTCAAGGCCACCCTTTACCGCAACGAAACCGAGCTGGACGACATCCGCCAATCCGACCGTCGTCTGGATGAACGCGACCAGGTCACCGAGGGCCTGGACATCGCCAACACCAGCCGCTTCGGCGCCTTGGGGGGGCAGCATGCCCTGACCTATGGCGTCGAAAGCTATCGCGACCGCCAAGAGGGCAAGCGCAACGGCGTCTCGACCCCGGGCTGGTTCCCCGACGCCACCATGGACATCCTGGGTGGCTTCATCCAAGACGAAATCGGCTTTGGCGCGCTGACCGTCACGCCGGGCCTGCGCTACGATTCCTTCGACCTGTCGGCCACCGGCCAGCGCGAGCGTTCGGACGGCGCCTTTTCGCCCAAATTGGGATTGGCCTATCAGCTGACCCCCTGGGCCCAGCCTTACGCGTCCTATTCCCAGGCCTTCCGGGCGCCGTCGCTGACCACCATGTTCAATTCCGGCCAGCATTATCCCGGCAACAACTTCGTCGCCAATCCCGACCTGGAACCGGAAAAAGCTCACAATTTCGAATTGGGCGCCAATCTGAAATGGCGCGACGTGCTGTCGCCCAAGGACAAGCTGACCAGCAAGCTGGCCGCCTATCAGAACAACGTGTCCGACTATATCGAACAGACCATCGGCACCACCACCACCACCACCCGCAACATCGACAAGGCCCGCATTCGCGGCATCGAAGCGGAACTGGGCTATGATTCGCTGTCGTGGTTCGGCAGTGTCGGCGGTGCCCTGATCCGCGGCAAGAACATCACCGACCACACGTCGCTGAACTCCATCCCCGCCGATCAGGTCAGCGTCACCGTCGGCCACCGCTTCACCGAATGGGGGGTGGAAACCGGCTGGCGCACCGCCCTGGTGGCGGCGCAGAACCGGGTGAACAGCTCGGGCACCGCGTCCAGCGGCTATGCCCTGCATGACGTCTTCGCCTCGTGGACGCCGCCGCAATTGAACGACGACCTGCGCCTGGATTTCGCCGTCGACAACCTGTTCGACAAATATTACCGCCCCCATGACAGCGCCATCTGGGAAGCCGGGCGCACCGTCAAGGCCGGCCTGAGCGTGAAGTTCTAAGCCATGGCGGCGGCACGTCTTCGTCTGGGCCCGGCCCTGATCCTGTCGGCCTTGTGTCATGGCGGCGTCATCGCCGCCCTGGCCACCATCACCGTGCCGCCGCCCCCGGCCCAACCGGCCTATCACAGCATCACCGTGGCCTTCGTCCATCCGCCCATGACCCAGGCCGAACCGGTGCCGGAACCCGCCCCGAAAGCGGTTCAGCCGCACCAAAGCGTGACCGAGCGCAAAGTGACCACCAAGCCGGTCGCCAAACGTCGCCCGACACGGTCCCCGCAACCGGCCCCGACACCGGTTGCCGAAGCATCCCCCCAGCCGGTTGTCACCGAATCCGCCCCCCCGACGGCGCCGCAGGTTTCCTCCGCCCCGGCGGTCCAACCGACCTCGGCCCAGGCCGCCCCGGAAAGCGCTCCGGCGCCGTTGCCGGTGATCATGACCCCCGATTACCTGACGCCGCCGGTCCCGCCCATCTATCCGCCCGCCGCCCGGCGTCTGCAGATCGAAGGCACCGTGGTGGTCCGCGCCTTGGTGGAACGCCCCGGCCATCCCAGCCGGGTGACCTTGTGGCAATCCTCGGGGGAAAGCCTGCTGGACCGTTCCGCCTTGGACGCGGTGCGCGGCTGGCGGTTCCGTCCCATGACCCATGCCGGCGGCACAGTGGCCGCCTGGGTCGAGGTTCCCATCACCTTTTCCATGACCAATACCTGAACGGAGATTTCCATGAGCAACACCCTGACCGCATTGTGGAGTGAGATCGCCGCCGGCACCGCCAAGGGCTATGCCCGCGACCTGGCGGCCCAAGCCGGTGTGTCCGAAGCGCAATTGGTGGCCGCTGGCTGTGGCGGCAACGGCGTCACCCGTCTGGACATCGACTGGATCGCCCAATTGCCCCGCCTGGAAGCCTTGGGTGAGGTCAAGATCATCACCCGCAACGACGCCATCGTGCATGAAAAAATCGGCAGCTTCGCCAAGATCAGCGTCACCGGCACCACCGGTCTGGTGCTGAACGGCGAGGTTGACCTGCGCCTGTTCCTGGGCCATTGGAACCACAGCTTCCATGTCCGCATGGACAGCCGCCACGGCCCGCGCCAGGCCATCCAGATTTTCGACATCCATGGCGAGGCGGTGCACAAGATCTATCGCACCAATGTCACCGACGGCGCCGCCTGGGATGCCTTGGTCGCCGAATTCAACGCCGCCGACCAGAACCCGGTCCTGAACGTGGCGCCGCCGCGTCGCAAGCTGGACCCGCGCGCCGACGACGCCATCGACGTCACCGGCTTGCGCGCCTCGTGGGCGGCCATGACCGACGTCCACCATTTCCATTCCATGCTGCAGGAATACGGCGTCGACCGCCATCAGGCCCTGCGTCTGGCCGGTACCGATTACGCCCGCGAAGTCACCGGCGATTCCTTGTCGCAGGTGTTGCACGCCGTCCAGGCCAGCCAATTGCCGTTCATGATCTTCGTCGGCAATGCCGGCTGCATCCAGATTCATACCGGCCCCATTCAGCGGGTGATGGAAAAGGATGCGTGGGTCAACGTCATGGACCCGCGCTTCAACCTGCATGCCCGCTCGGATCTGATCACCTCGGCCTGGGTGGTGGTCAAGCCGACCCGCGAAGGGGCGATCACCGCGCTGGAGCTGTACGATGCCGACAACCGTAACGTCGCCATCCTGGTGGGCGAGCGTCAGCCCGGCACCCCGGAACGGGCCGATTGGCGGAGCCTGCTGCACAGCCTGCCCGGCATCGACACCAGCAAGGCGGCCTAGGGAAATGGCCGCCCGCTTCTCTCGCCGTGCGATGCTGGCGACGGCTGCCGCCACGGCATTGGCCCCCCGCCTGGCCCGCGCGGCGGGAGAGGCACGCCTGATCACCATCGGCGCCCCCACCACCGAGATCGTCTATGCCCTGGGCGCCGGCGATCTGGTCGTCGCCACCGACACCACCAGCCGCTTCCCCCAGGAAGCGGCCAGTTTGCCCAAGGTCGGCTATATGCGGGCCCTGGCGGCCGAGGGATTGTTGTCCCTGGCCCCCAACCGCATCATCGCCCAGGAAGGGTCGGGGCCACCGGAAGTGCTGGCCCGGGTGCGCGAAGCCGGCATTGCGGTGGACGAAATCCCCGAACGCCCCGACCTGGCCACCCTTGAGGCCAAGATCACCCTGATCGCCGAACGCTTGGGTCGCCAGCAACAGGGGGCAGAACTGGCGGCACGATTGCGCGAACAATTGCAGGCCCTGGCCCCGGCCCGCAGCCTGTCGGCTTTGTGCCTGATTCATCCCGGCGGCAATGGCTGGATGGCTGCCGGTCAGGACACAATCCCCGATCTGTACCTGCGTCTGGCCGGGGCGCGCAATTCCATCGGCTTTTCCGGCATCAAGCCGCTGTCCATGGAAGCCGCCATCGCCGGAGCACCGGAATTGCTGGTGATCTCGTCTTCCGCCCTGGCCCAGGCCGGGGGATTGGACGGGCTGTTGTCCCTGCCCCACCTGGCCGCCACCCCGGCCGCCGCTGCCCGCCGGGTGGTGGTGTTGGAAGCCCAGTTGTTGCTGGGCTTGGGGCCGCGTTCGCCGCTGGCCGTCCAACAATTGGCCCGCGTCATCCAGGCGGCATGATGATCCGGACCGCGTTTATCGTCTTGCCCCTGATGGTGGTCATGGCGGTGCTGCTGGGCCTGGCCCTGGGCAGCGCCGCCATTCCCCTGAAAGCCGTGGCCCTGTGGCCGTTCGATGCCTCGGACCTCAGCCCCCAGCAGAAACTGATCCTGGACAATATCCGCCTGCCCCGGGTGATCCTGGGGCTGATGGTCGGCGCCATGCTGGCCGCCGCCGGAGCATCGCTGCAGGGCATCTTCCGCAATCCCCTGGCCGATCCCGGTCTGATCGGGGTTTCGGCGGGGGCATCCTTGGGGGCGGCCACCATGATCGTGCTGGGCGGCGAGCATCTGGCCGGACCTTTGGCCTTGCCCTTGGCCGCCTTTGTCGGCGCTGTTCTGGCCACCTTGGCGGTGTACGGCCTGGGGCGACGCCACGGCATGGTGTCGCCGCCCTCCATGCTGTTGGCGGGCATCGCCATCAACGCCTTGGCCGGCGCCGGGATCGGGCTGTTTTCCTATATCGGCGACGATCTGCAATTGCGGCAGCTGACCTTTTGGACCATGGGCAGCCTGGGGGCGGCGGGGTGGAGCACCCTGGCGCCGTCGCTGTTGCCCATCGCCATCGCCTTGGCCGGATTGCTGGCCCTGGCCACCCGGCTGGACGTGTTTGCATTGGGGGAACGTGAAGCCTTTCACCTGGGACTGGACCCGCGCCTGATGGTGCGGTTGACAATCGGCCTGACCTGCCTGGGGGTGGGCGCCGCCGTGGCCGCCGCTGGGCCCGTCGGCTTCATCGGATTGGTGGTGCCGCATCTGGTGCGGCTGGTGCTGGGCGCCGGCCACCGGGTGCTGTTGCCGGCCTCCATGATGTTGGGAGCCATTTTGCTGGTGGGCGCCGACACCGCCGCCCGCCTGCTCGCCGCCCCCGCCGAATTGCCCGTGGGTCTGCTGTGCAGCCTGTTGGGCGCGCCCTTTTTCCTGTGGTTGTTGCGCCGATGATCGAAGCAAAATCCGTCAGCCTGACAATCGGCCCCGCCATCTTGGTGGACCGGGTGGACGTCACCATTACCCCCGGCCGCATCACCGCCATCCTGGGCCCCAACGGCGCCGGCAAGTCGTCCTTGCTGTCGCTGTTGGCCGGGGAGCGCACGCCCAGTTCCGGGCAGGTCAGCTTGGACGGGCGGTCCATGGGACAATGGCGGGCCAATGATCTGGCCCGACGCCGCGCCGTGGTGCCGCAATCGGCGCAATTGGCCTTTCCCTTCACCGTCGAACAGGTGGTCCGGCTGGGCTTTGCCCTGACCCCGCCCCCACCGCCCAAACGCGCTGCCATCATCGCCCAAGCCATGGCAGCGGCCGACATCACCCATCTGAGCGACCGTCCCATGCCGACGCTTTCAGGCGGTGAACGCCAGCGCACCCATTTCGCCCGGGCTTTGGCACAATTGGCGGCCAATGATGACGGGAAAGGGGCCTATCTGTTGTTGGACGAACCCACCGCCAGCCTGGACCCGGCCCACCAGCACGGATTACTGGCGGCCTTGCGGTCCTGGGTGCGGCGGACCAATGGCGGCGCGGCGGTGGTGCTGCACGATCTGGCCCTGGCCGCCCGCTATGCCGAGGACGTGCTGTTGCTGAGCCACGGCACGGTGGCGGCACGGGGCGCCATGGCCGATCTGGAGGGCGCGGTGCTGGAACGGGTCTATGGCATCGGCTTCGACCGCTTGACCGACAGCGCCGGGCAGGCCCTATACGTGGCCCAGGGGTTATAAGGCGGCGATTTCCGCAGGCTCCAACGCCCGCCATTGGCCTTCCGGCAGATCGCCCAGGGTCAACGGCCCCAAACCGCAGCGATGCAGGCTTTCCACATGGTTGCCGATGGCGGCGAACATGCGTTTGACTTGGTGATAGCGGCCTTCATGCAGGGTCAGGCGCGCGCTGGTCGGTCCCAACACATTCAATTGGGCCGGGGCCAGGGGCGTCTTTTCCGAATTCAGCATCAAGGTGCCGCTGGCGAAAATCTCGGCTTCGTTGCCTTGCAGCGGCCGCGCCAGGGTGACGTCGTAGATTTTCGGCACGTGATGACGCGGTGAAGTCAGCCGGTGCAACAACTTGCCGTCATCGGTCAGCAGCAACAGCCCGGTGGTGTCGCGGTCCAGCCGCCCCACCGGCGCCAGGATGGGATTGCGCCGCATGAAGCGCGGCGGCAGCAATTCATAGACGATACGCCCCGGATCGCTGGTGGAACAGGTATAGCCGGCGGGCTTGTGCAACATCACCACCAGCCCGGCCAAGGGGTCCAGTTCCTCGCCGTCCACCCGGATGTCGGCGGCTTCGACCTTGTCGCTTTCCGCCAATTCGCGGCCATCGGCGCGGGTGATGCGGCCGTCGCGCAGCAGGGCGCGCACGTCCTTTTGGCTGCCATAGCCCAAATTGGCGATCAGTCGGACCAGACGCATGACTATTCCCTAGCGGTCGTGACGGTTGCTGGCCTGGAAGACCTTGAAGCCTTCAGCCTGGGTGATGGTTTCCACGTCGCGGAACCAGCGCCGCAATTCCGCTTCATAGGGCAGATGGCGGTTGGCCACCAGCCAGAATTTACCGCGCCGGCGGATGGCTTTCCACGCCGCCCGGATGAAGGCCTGACCGATGCCGGGATCGGTGCGCGCCCCTTCGTGAAAGGGCGGGTTGGCGATCACCCAATCATAGGGGGCCACCTCGCCCACACCTTGGGTGACGTCGCACCAGTGAAACGCCGCCCGATCGCCGAAACCGGCCAGATTGGTCCGCGCGTCTTCCAGGGCCAGCGCCTCGGCCTCGTACAGGTCGATTTTGTCCACCGCCGGAAAGCGGCCCAAGACCTGATGGGACAAATAACCCCAGCCCGCTCCCAGATCGGCCACCCGCCCGGACATGGCGGCGGGAAGCAACGATGCCAGCAGCATCGATCCGGGATCGGCATGATCGGGACTGAAACAGCCGGCACGCGCCACCAGATCCGTGCCCGGCACCGGGCGCGGCGTCCCTTCCGCCGCCCAATCGGCGGCATCGGCCTTGGTCAACCAGAACACCCGGCATTGATGCTTGGACAAAGTCCCCACCAGCCCGAAACGCTTCGCCGCTTCCTTTTCCAGAGAGGCGGCACCGCTGTCCTTGGCGCCGCAACAGACCAGCATTCCATCGGCGGCCAACAGATCCAAGCCCCGGGCGATCAGCGCGCGGTTTTCCGCCTTGTGCTTGGTCAGCGACACCAGCCCCAGGCCATGGCCGCCCGACAGGCTTTCCACCGCGTGGAAGCCGGCGGCGACCAGTTGGTCGTAGGCCGGGCGGAAGCTTTGCAAGCATTCCAGTTGGTCGCGCCAGGGCGCCATCGCCTCTCCGGCCTCGGCTCGCAGCCAAAAGGCCCGCCCCGGCATGTCCAGTTCCTGGCGCTCGAACGGCAAGGCCAAAGCGCGCAGCGTGTCGTCTTTCTTGTCCATGGGGCATGGACTTAGCACGGGCGACGCCAAGATGCGACCATCTCGGCACTTGTCTAGATGTTTGGACCAATTTCATCAGCCCGTCACACATGGGCCCCAGGCATCGGCCTATGAAGGAGCAAACCGCGACAAGGCCGCACCATGACCCAGCTCAGCAAATCGCCCTTCATCGACCCCAGTGCCGAAGTGGTCGACACCACCATGGGCATCTACACCGCCGTGCACGCGCGCACCCAAATGCGCGAGACCCGCTTCGGCGATTACAGCTACATGATGGAAGACGGCGACTGCATCTATGCCGAGATCGGCAAGTTCGTGTCCATCGCCCGCATGGTGCGCATCAATCCCGGCAACCATCCGCTGGAACGCGCCTCGATCCACCACTTCACCTATCGGGCGGCGTCCTATGATTTGGGCGACGACGATGGGGATTTCTTCGACTGGCGGCGCGGCCACAAGGTCACCATCGGCCATGACGTGTGGATCGGCCATGGCGCCATCATCATGGCCGGCGTGACCATCGGCAGCGGGGCGGTGGTCGGTGCCGGCGCCGTGGTCACCCATGACGTCGCCCCCTATACCATCGTCGCCGGCGTGCCGGCCAAGCCCATTCGTCGGCGCGTTACTTTGGAACAACAGGAACAATTGTTACGATTGTCTTGGTGGGACTGGGATCATGACAAATTACGAACGGCGCTGCCCGATTTCAGAAACATGAGCGCGCAACAATTCATTGATAAGTATCAAAACGGATGAATCCCATCCTTGTCTAAGGCTGAAACTATACATATCCACAAGTTGTCATGACTTTATTTTCACAAAACGGAAACCTGGCTTCAATAAAAGTGTCGCCGTTCAGCGCTATCCTGGGGGCAACCAATTTCAACCCCAGGGGACAGGTATGACCAAAGCCGCCAAGGTGATGGTTCCGGCGATCAAGGTGACCCGGCTTCACAAGACCTTCAATTGCTGCAAGGCGCTGGACGGCGTCAGCCTGGATATCAATCCCGGCGAGATGGTGGCGCTGATCGGCGCCTCGGGATCGGGCAAGTCGACGTTGTTACGGCACGTCGCCGGCCTGGCGGTTGGTGATTCTTCGGCCCAGGGCGGCAGCATCGAGGTCATGGGCCGCCCGGTCCAGGCCCGTGGCCGCCTGGCCTCGGACATCCGCGCCACCCGCGCCCGTATCGGCTTCGTCTTCCAGCAATTCAACCTGGTCGGCCGCCTGCCGGTGATGACCAACGTGTTGACCGGCTCCTTGGGTCGCCTGCCGTCCTGGCGGTCGTTGACCGGCCTGTTCCCGCTGGAAGACCGCGAACGCGCCTTCGACGCGCTGACCCGTGTCGGCATTTCCGAAACCGCGTGGCAGCGGGCCAGCACCCTGTCGGGCGGCCAGCAGCAGCGCGCCGCCATCGCCCGCACCCTGGTGCAGCGCGCCGAGATCATCTTGGCCGACGAACCCATCGCCAGCCTGGACCCCGAATCGTCGCGCCGGGTGATGGAAACCCTGGCCACCATCAACGCCGAGGACAAGACCACCGTGGTGGTTTGCCTGCATCAGGTGGATTTCGCCATCCGCTATTGCCCGCGCACCATCGCGCTGAAGAAAGGGCAGATCGTTTTCGACGGCGCCAGCTCGGACCTGACGCCTTCGGCGCTGCGCGACCTTTACGGCGCCGAAGCCGACGAACTGTCCGCCCCCATCCAGGGATCGGCCAGCTTCATCACCGACACGGCCTTGGCCGTTGCCGGCTAGTTCCCCCCGTCCCAATCCACCCAAAGGAACACATTCCATGAAGATCTCTGCGACCATCCTGGCCGCCGCCACCTTGGGCAGCCTGTTCGCCGCCCCGGCCATGGCCGAAGAAACCCTGAATTTCGGCATCATCTCGACCGAATCCAGCCAGAACCTGAAGAGCGAATGGGTGCCCTTCCTGGCCGAAATGGAAAAGCAGACCGGTTTCAAGGTTAAGGCGTTCTTCGCCCCCGATTACGCCGGCATCATCGAAGGCATGCGCTTCAACAAGGTTCAGGTGGCTTGGTTCGGCAACAAGTCGGCCATGGAAGCCGTCGACCGTGCCGATGGTGAAATCTTCGTCCAGTCCGTCGATTCCGACGGCAATCCCGGCTATTGGTCGCATCTGTTGGTCCACAAGGACAGCCCCATCAACAATGTCCAGGACATGCTGAAGAGCGCCGGTTCGCTGAGCTTCGGCAACGGCGATCCGAACTCGACCTCGGGCTTCCTGGTGCCGGGCTATTACGTCTTCGCCCAGAACGGAGTCGACGACCCCAAGAAGATCTTCAAGCGCGTGGTCAACGCCAACCATGAAACCAACGCCATGGCGGTGGCCAACAAGCAGGTGGACGTCGCCACCAACAATTCCGAGCAGATGCGCCTGATCGAAACCCGCATGCCGGACAAGTTCAAGGACCTGAAGATCATCTGGACCTCGCCCTTGATCCCGGCCGACCCCATCGTCTGGCGCAAGGATCTGGACAAGACCTCCAAGGACAAGATCAAGACCTTCTTCATGACCTATGGCGTCGCCGCCCCCAACAAGAGCCAGGACCAGGTGAAGAAGGAAATCGAAGTCCTCGCCGGTCTGCAATGGGCCCCCTTCAAGGCTTCGAGCAACGACCAGTTGCTGCCCATCCGTCAGTTGGCCCTGTTCAAGGACCGCAACAAGATCGCTGGCGATTCCAAGCTGGACGAAGCGGTGAAGAAGGCCAAGCTGGCCGAAATCGACGCCAAGCTGGCGGAACTGAACAAGAAAATGGCCGCCAAGTAAGGCGCGCCGGATCGTGGGCGGCCCCGAAACCGGGGCCGCCTTTCGTCTGTCTGAAACCACGGAAACATTGTCATGAACACCGCCATCGACACCGCCCGCCTGTCGCCGCCGCCCCGCCAGTCATTGGTCAAGCTGCTGGCTTGGGGGGTGATCTTCGCCACCTTGGCCTGGTCGTGGTCGGGCGCGGAAATCCGCCCGATGGCGCTGATCACCGACGGCGCCAACATGGGCACCTTCCTGGCTGATTTCTTCCCGCCCAATTTCCACGATTGGCGCTATTACCTGGAAGAAATGGTCATCACCCTGCACATCGCCATTTGGGGCACCGCGCTTGCGGTGGTCTGCGCCGTTCCCTTCGGCCTGCTGTGCGCCGAGAACGTGGCGCCGGCCTGGATCAACCAGCCGGTGCGCCGCATGATGGATTCGTGCCGCGCCATCAACGAGATGGTGTTCGCCATGCTGTTCGTGGTCGCCGTCGGCCTGGGCCCGTTCGCCGGCGTGCTGGCGCTGTTCGTCCACACCACCGGCATCCTGGCCAAGCTGTTTTCCGAAGCCGTCGAAGCCATCGACCCCCGCCCGGTGGAAGGCATCCGCGCCACCGGCGCCAATCTGTTGGAAGAAATCGTCTATGGCATCATCCCCCAGGTGATGCCGCTGTGGATCAGCTATTCCCTGTACCGCTTTGAATCCAACGTCCGCTCGGCCACCGTGGTCGGCATGGTGGGCGCCGGCGGTATCGGCGTGGTGTTGTGGGAAATCATCCGCGGCTTCTATTTCGCCGAGACCTGCGCGGTGATGCTGATCATCATCGCCACCGTGTCGATCATCGACATCGCTTCGTCGCGCCTGCGCAAATTGTTCATTTGAAACAATTACGCTAAAAAAATGAGACTCGGAGGCAATCCACAGTTGCCCGTCTATGCCAATATCCATGTTAGCCATATAGCATTTATGGATAAAAGGTGGACAGAATGGCCTCCGAGTTTCTGAAGCTTTCCCAGCACATTTCAAAACGACTTCGTTCGAAGATCGCAGTAAAGCCATACGCAAAGCGCGCTTTGCTGGGCACCTCCCTCCTTCTGAGCACTTACTGACAACTGGTTTTTTACCGGGGAAATCAGCATTGGGGCACCGCCAGCGCGGTGAAGGGGGGATATTCACATGGCGATCGACACAGCAATCAGCGCGGACACGCGATCATCACTTCTGTCATTGCAAAAGACAGCGAAGCTGGTGGAGACCACACAGCAACGTCTTTCCACCGGCCTGAAGGTCAGTTCGGCGGTTGACGACGCGGTGGCTTATTTCACCGCGCGTTCGCTGGGCAGCCGAGCCACCGACCTACTGGAGGCCAAGGACGGCATCGGCAACGGCATCAGCACCATCAAGGCGACCATGACGGCACTGGAAAGTGCTGAAAAGCTGGTGGTGCAGATGAAAGGCATCGCCTTGGCGGCCAAATCGGCTGAATCCACCGAACGGGGCACCTTGGCCACCCAGTTCGACCAATTGCGCGACCAATTGGATCATGTGACCGCCGACGCCAGCTATCAGGGGGTCAACCTGCTGGCCAACCCGCCCAGCGACCTGACCGTGCGCCTGAACGAAAGCAGCGCGCAAGAAGCCCACAAACTGACGGTCAGCGGCAAGACGATCACCAGTGCGGCCTTGGGGATTACGGGCGTTTCCGCCCCCGCCGGAACAGCGGTGACCTTTGACGGCTATAACAACGACCTTTCGGTCAGAACCATGTTCGATGACTGGAGAATACTGTCCATGGGGAACGCCACCGACAGGGCGAACGCCATTGCCCAGGTTGTATCCATCACGGGCTTCGGCCCCACATCCGGGACCGATTACTGGACAGCCAACGACAATGGGTTTGATTCCATCAATATCGGTGCGGATAGCACTGTATACGGCAGCGAACTATCCGCGGCAGCGGCGTCATATTACAGCTTCGACTTACTTGGTTACTTTCTGGGCGGCTTGGCCGCCATCAATATGAGTGCCACTGCAGATGGTATAACGGATGCCTACGCTGGCTATTCGGTTATGGGCTGGGAAAACCTTACTCTGAACCTCAATCCCTCTGGCTCCTCGGGGTCAGGGTCATGGACCGGCAGTGATTACCTGACCCAGATCGACGCCACCCTTGCCCAATGCGATACGGCGATCAGCACCATTCGCACCACCTCGTCCAACATGGGCGCCAATCTTGCGTTGTTGCAGGTTCGCCAGGGCTTCACCTCGTCTCTCAGCAACCTGCTGAAGGAAGGTGCCGGCAAGCTGGTGGACGCCAATTTGAATGAAGAAGGCGCCAATATGGTGACCTTGCAGACGCGATCTCAGTTGGGGATGTCCGCCCTGTCCTTTAGCGGCCAAGCCGCGCAATCGATTTTGTCGCTGTTCTAAACAGGCCGCGCCATGGGGGCCGATAGCCACAAAATGTGCGTTTGAGACAAGGACGACAGACAACAGAGACAATCACACAATCACACCTCGCCCTTCCCGCCTAAAGTAGCAAAACGCAGAAAGCGTCACATGGGTGGGGAGGGCAGAATGGCCACGAACTTCTTCATGCCGTCGGACAGTCCCGAAATGGGGGTGATCCAGGCAGCCTTGAACGGTATGGACGTCATCGAGAACGTCCTTTGCAATATGCATAACCTGGCTTTGATCGCCCAAGCCGCCGATAAGATGGCTGAACGCCGCCAATTGGCCAAACGCTTCGATCAACTGCGCCGCGACCTGGATTTCGTCGCCGCCGGCACGCTGGGCATCGGCAAGGCCGGGGGGGATTGTCAGATCTTTCCCGCCGAATATCAGATTTCGCCCGAAGCGATGATCGCCGTCTGCGAAGCCGACGGCAACGATTGCTGGCTGCGCCTGTCCGGCTTGCAGCCGTTCAGCCGTCTACAGATCAGCGAAGGTCATTGGCTGGTCGCCAACAGTCGTGGGGAAATGGACCTGGACCATCTGGTGGACGACACCATCTTGCGTGGACCGGCCTATGAAAGCATCTATGCCCTGCTAAGCGGGGAGCAGCTTGTCGGGCGCGATTGTGTCGGCACCCCGATCACCGTCAACGAGACGACGGCCCCCGACATGCGCCTTTACATCCACGGCCTGAACAACGGCTGGGCCGAACCCTTCGGCCATATGCGCGCCATCCAGACTTCGGTCGGCGAAACCCGCGCTGCCCTGGACGGCCTGCACACCACCGCCACCAGTTTCGGCGCTTATATTTTCCGCCTTTATCAACGCTATGGCTTTGGCGAGACGCCGGCTAACGACGTCTAATCGCGGCCCTGATGGATAAAATTTTAGACAAATAAGACAGATTGCCGAGACAGGGGGACAACCGCCCCGTTACGCACAAGGATACAATCGGGACGTTGGGAAGAATCCCAATGGGGAGAGCAGAAGATGACCACCAGCCCATCCATCCGGGCGACAGCCTTGCCACCCTTGCCACATTCCGGCAATTCCGGCGCTGTCGGCAACGACCAGACCGATGTACCGGCGGGTGACGAGGCGTCCAGGACCACCCAGGACCACATCGCCGTCGACACCGATGAGGCGGACATCTTGTGGCAGGCCAAGCAAGATCCTGACAGCTGGACCCAGGACGAAGACCAGCGCTTGCAACGTCAGCTGGCATCTTTGGCGCTGAGTTCGGCCCCCACCATCGCCGGACGTGAAGCGGTCCTGCGCCAAATGGAAGCGCTTCGCCACGGGCTGAATGAACAAGGGGTGGCGCTGGTGACCCGCAAAGCCGCCATCGCCCTGGAAATCAATCCTCTGCCCCTGACCTCGCCGTCCCGAGCGGCCAGTTTGTTGCGGGTGTTTTAGGTTTACCTGCCGGCGGGGCGGCACCTTCGCCGGCATGTGGGACCCTTGCCCAGCCCCCTTGGGCAGGGGTCCCCTTTCCATTCCGGGCCGCTTGCGCCCGGCGGGGAGGAAAAGGCCCGGTCCTGATGGGACCGGGCCTTTTTCTGTTCATTCGGACGTGCGAAGCGCCGCGCTGGTGGTCAGGGATTTCGACCAATGCCACATGCGTTCGGCATCCTCGGCGGCAGAACAGCCGCTGGGCATGGACAAGTCCGGCATTGGCCCGCGGCGGTCACGACCGACGTCGCGGGCCTCGCTGGGGGTCATGCCGAAATGGTGGCGGAACAGATTGCTGAAATGGCTGGGCGAGATGAAGCCATAATCCAAGGCGATATCGAAGATCCGCCGATGCAGGTGCTTGGCCGAAGTGATCGCCTTGAAACAGGCCATCAGGCGGCGGCGCTGGATGTGTTCGCGCACGCCCCCTTGCGGTTTGAACAAACGATAAAGCGTCGCCCGAGAACAGCGGAAACGGGCGCAGATGGCTTCCACCCCAAGGTCGGCGTCGTCCAAGTGCTGGTCGATGAAATGGCAAACCGAGCTGAACATGGCACCTTGCGCCACCGAGGCGTTGGAATCCCCCTTGGCCATCAAGGCATCGAGCAGACCCAACAAGGAATCGGTCAATGCCGGAATATTGTTCATTCCGGCCTGGGGCAGCAAACGACGTAAGGACAGCATGTGGTCGCGAAACAATTCGCCGCACACCGATTCAGGCGCAAAGGCCGCGCCGCGCAGATCGGCCAGGATCGGCACCTCGTCCAACAGCAATTGACGGGGCAGGACCAGGACCAGGACTTCCGAATCCTCGGATTGCGCCTGGACTTCGTAGCCCAGATTGACGCCATAGACGTTTCCGGGCTTTTGCTGGAAACACGACGTCCCGTTCTGCACCTTGTTGCCGCCCTTGACGAACAATTGCAGCGTCAGGTGGTCGGCGTCGTCATGGCGCGCCATCATCGCCGTATCGCGGCGGAAATGCTGGCCGGTGAACTCGCAATCGATGAACAGGTAACGCCCCAGGTGATACTGGTGCATGACCGGCAGATGCGCCTGCGCCGCCAAAGGATCGACCGGTTTCGAATCCAGCATCGGCGCGATGCTTTGCTGCCATAAATGAAGATGTTGCTCGTCGGGCACCATGCCCGGCAACAATGACGCCTTGGGGACCAAAGGGGCCATACCCTGCCTTCCTTCCGGATTTCTTCCGGGGTTTTGGTTCAGCATTCCTACCGCTTTGCGGCAGGTTTTCAGGCATCATGGGCCAAGCGCCATAACGAACAGTTAACGGCAATTTTAGATAAATTCTTTAAACGTGCCGATTCCCTAAGGTCTTGACCTTAATTTGTATAAGACGTTCCCACAGACCTTAAACAGGGGATGAATAGCCGCCACGACCAGATACTTCAGTCGTGGCGGCGTTATTACGAAATCCGCGTGCCCTGACGCCACACCGACCGCACCACCGGCATGTCGCCGGTATCGACGACGCGCACCAGATCGGCCCGCTTGCCAACGTCGATGCTGCCACGATCGGTCAGCCCCGCCACCTGGGCCGGATTCTTGGTCACCAGCGCCATGGCCGCCGGCAGGTCCCAATGCAAGGCGCCATGATGCAGCAGAAAGGCGGAATGGATCAGGCTGGCCGGCACGTAATCCGACGACAATACGTCCAGACAGCCTTCGCGGGCCAGATCCAAAGCCGAGACGTTGCCGGAATGCGAGCCGCCGCGCACCAGATTGGGCGCCCCCATCAGCACCTGCATGCCGCGCTTGTGGCTTTCCTTGGCCGCTTCCACCGTGGTGGGGAATTCCGAGAAATGGATGCCCAGACCGGCGGCTTCCTCCACATGGGCGATGGTGGCGTCGTCGTGGGTGGCCAAGATGACGTTGCGGCCCTGGCACGACCCGGCGATGGCCCGGCGGTGGGGATCGGCGTAAAGGGCACTGGCCGCCTGCTGCTTGGCGGTGAAGGCTTCCATCTGTTCGGAATTGAAGCCGTATTTGCCCATGTAATATTCGCGGTACTTGTCTTCGCGGACGAATTGTCGCTGGCCCGGCGTGTGGTCCATCAGCGACACGATGCCGACCATGGGGCCGACCTGGTCGTGGCTGACGAAGCTGTTGAAGGAATCCAGGATGTTCTGGCTGGACACCTCGCAGCGCAGATGCAGGCGGTGTTCAGCGCGGAACCAGCCCTCGGCGGCCATGTCGCCCAAGGTATGGATCATGGCTTCCAGATTGGCCTGTCGCGCCGAGCCTTCGATCATGTCGCCCAGCGACACCGCGTCATAAACCGTGGTGATGCCGGCGGCGGCCATCTGGGCGTCGTGGGACAGACAGGCGGAACGCGAATGCCAACGCACCCCCGGACGCGGGGTGAAATGCTTTTCCAGATTGTCGGTGTGCAGTTCCACCAGCCCCGGAACCAGGGTGTCGCCGCCGCAATCGATGGCGCCGGCCGCCCGCGTGGCCCCCTTGGCCAACGACACGATACGACCGTTGATGGCGTGCAGGGTGCCGGTGAAGACCTCCGTCTCGGTGACGATGCGGGCGTTGGTCAGGATCAATTCGTCGTTCATGCCGAAACCTCGGGGTGCAGGGTCACGATACGCGTGGACACCGCCTCGCGCACCTCGTCATCGTGGAAGACGCCGACCAAGGCGGCGCCGCGTTGCTTGGCTTCCTCGATCAGTCCCACCACCACGGCGCGGTTGGCGGCGTCCAAGGACGCTGTCGGCTCGTCCAGCAACAAGATGGGCATTTGCGGCGCGAAACCGCGGGCGATGTTGACCCGCTGCTGTTCGCCGCCGGAAAAGGTCGCCGGGGCCAGATGCCACAGCCGTTCCGGGATGCGCAGCCGGGCCAGCAATTCCCCGGCCCGGGCGCGGGCGGCATCCACGTCCACCCCCATGGCCCGCATCGGTTCGGCCACCACGTCGATGGCGGAAACCCGAGGAATGGCCCGCAGGAACTGGCTGACATAACCCATGGTGCGGTTGCGCACCTCGATGATGGTGCGTGGCGCGGCGCTGGCGATGTCCACCTGGGACGCGCCATGGCGCACCTTGATGGAACCGCTGTCGGCCTTGCAATTGCCGTACAGGCAACGCAGCAAGGTGGACTTGCCGGCGCCTGACGGACCGTGCAGGGTGACGCATTCCCCCGCCCCCACCGCCAGTTCGGCGCCCCGGAACACCGGGATCGAGATGCCGCCCTGGGTGTGCAGGACATAGGTCTTGGAAAGGGCTTCGACGTGGATCATGGCTGCAGCACCGAGGAAACGAGAAGCTGGGTATAGGGATGGTGCGGGTCGTCCAGCACCTGGTCGGTCAGGCCGTGTTCCACCACCTGGCCCTGGCGCATGACCATCAACCGATGGGCCAGCAATCGTGCCACCGCCAGATCGTGGGTAACGACGATGGCCGACAGCCCCAGATCGGTGACCAGACGGCGCAGCAGGTCCAAAAGCCGGGCCTGCACCGACACGTCCAACCCGCCGGTGGGTTCGTCCATGAACACCAGACGCGGATGGGTGACCAGATTGCGGGCGATCTGCAGACGTTGCTGCATGCCGCCGGAAAAGGTCTTGGGCTGGTCGTCCATACGGCCGGGATCGATTTCCACCTTGTCCAGCCAGGTCGCCGCCTGCTGGCGGATATCGCCGTAATGCCGGGCGCCAACCGCCATCAACGGTTCGCCCACATTGGCCCCCGCCGACACCCCCATGCGCAAACCGTCGCGCGGGTTCTGGTGGACGATGCCCCAATCGGTGCGCATCAGCATGCGCCGCCGCGGTTCGGACAGGGAATAAACGTCCACCAGCCCCTGGTCCTTGGTGTCGTATTCCACCAGACCGGAAGTGGGTTGTTGGCGGGTGGACAGGCACGACAGCAAGGTCGACTTGCCCGATCCCGATTCGCCGACGATGCCGATCACCTCGCCCGGCCACAATTCGAAAGACACGTCACGGCAGCCGACCCGGTTGCCATACATGTGGGTCAAGTTGCTGACCCGCAACAAGGGTTGGCTGCTCATTGCATCTGGTCCTTTTGCCTCTCGCCGCAATAATCGCTGTCGGAACACACATACATGCGCCCGCCTTGGTCGTCGGTCACCACCTCGTCCAGGAAGGATTCGGTGGAACCGCAAAGCGCGCAGGCCTGGTCCCAACGCTGCACTTCGAAGGGATGATCCTCGAAATCCAGGCTTTTGACCGAGGTGTAAGGCGGCACCGCATAAATGCGCTTTTCACGTCCGGCCCCGAACAACTGAAGCGCCGGCGAGTGATCCATCTTGGGATTGTCGAATTTGGGAATGGGCGACGGCCGCATCAGATAGCGATCGTTCACCAGCACCGGGTAATCATAGGTGGTGGCGATGTGGCCATAGCGGGCGATGTCTTCGTAAAGCTTCACATGCATGGCGCCGTAATCGGCCAAAGCGTGCATCTTGCGGGTTTCCGTCTCACGCGGTTCCAGCCAGCGCAAGGGTTCGGGGATCGGCACCTGATAGACCATGATCTGACCGTCGGAAAGCGGCGTTTCCGGAATACGGTGGCGGGTCTGGATGATGGTGGCGTCCACTGTCTTCTCGGTGGTCGCCACCCCGGTGGTGCGGGCGAAGAACCGGCGGATGGAGACGGCGTTGGTGGTGTCGTCGGCGCCCTGGTCGATGACCTTCAGCGTATCGTCGGCGCCGATCACCGCCGCCGTCACCTGGATGCCGCCGGTGCCCCAGCCATAGGGCAAGGGCATTTCACGCGATCCGAACGGCACCTGATAGCCGGGAATGGCCACCGCCTTCAGGATGGCCCGGCGCAGCATGCGCTTGGTCTGTTCATCCAGATAAGCGAAGTTGTAGCCGGTATTCATTGGGCGGCCTCCGCGTTTTCGCGCCTTAAGCGACGGATCATTTCCAGTTCCGACTGGAAGTCCACGTAATGGGGCAGTTTCAGATGCTGGACGAAACCCGACGCTTCCACATTGTCGGAATGGGACAGCACGAATTCCTGGTCCTGGGCCGGATTGGTCACCAATTCGCCCAGGTCTTCGGCGCGCAAAGTGCGGTCCACCAGGGCCATGGCCATGGCCTTGCGCTCGCACTGGCCGAAACTGATTCCATAGCCGCGGGTGAATTGCGGCGGCACGGTTTTCGAACCCTTGAACTGGTTGACCATCTGGCATTCGGTCAGGGTGATCTCGCCGATTTCGATGGCGAAGCCCAGTTCTTCCGGCACCAGTTCCACCGCCACTTCACCCATGCGGATTTCACCGGCGAAGGGATGGGTGTTGCCGTAACCGCGCTGGCTGGAATAGGCCAAGGCCAGGACGAAGCCTTCGTCGGCCCGGGCCAGATTCTGCAGTCGCAAATCGCGCCCGGCGGGATAGTTCAACGGCTGGCGGGTCAGATCGCCGGGCATTTCGGCGCCCTCACCCGATGTCTCGATCAGGCCCTGATGCCCCAGGACGTCGGTGACACGCGGCATGGAATCTTCCACCGGCTCGGCGTTTTCCGCCACTGGCGGCCTGTCGCCGCCCTGGGCGGCCAAGGCGAAATCCAAAAGACGGTGGGTGTAATCATAGGTCGGCCCCAGAATCTGGCCGCCCGGCAAATCCTTGAACGCCGCCGAGATCCGCCGCCGGATGGCCATGGCCCCGGTTTCCACCGGCAGGCTGGATCCGAAACGCGGCAACGTGGTGCGATAGGCGCGCAGCAGGAAGATGGCTTCCACGGCGTCGCCCTGGGCCTGCTTCAACGCCAAGGCCGCCAGATCGCGGTCATAGACCGAGCCTTCGGTCATCACCCGTTCCACGGCCAGGGACAATTGCCCGGAAATCTGTTCCAGGCTGAGTTCCGCCACGTTTTCATCCCCGCGCCGGCCATCGGCCATCAGCGCGTGGGCGTTGTCGATGGCCTTTTCGCCACCCTTGACCGCCACATACATGGATCAACCCTCCAACAGGGTGGAACGGGGCAGCCCGGCCAGTTGCGCCGGTGCCGCGAACAGCAGGTCGACACCGCGCGGGAACAACAGGTGATTGTCCTGCACCCAGGATTTGAAGGCGGCGGGAAGATGACCGGCCGACAAGATGGCCTGGTCGCGGATACCCGGCCCCTTCAGCCGCCAATTGTCGCCGCCATCCAAATTCGGCACTTGGATGATCAAGGTGGTGGAGCGATCGGGATATTCGTCGCTGCCCAGGTGGAAGGCCGAAAGCGGCGGCATGGTCTGCGCGTCGACGACCAGGGCGAAGGCAGCCTGCGCCGGATCGTCCACCAGCGGACAGCCGCAATGGAAACGCAGATATTCCACCACCGCCGGCTGGCGGCAGGCCGGGTCCAGCCACAAGGGGGTTTCGTAATCCACCAGGGCCAGAACCAAAGCGGCGGCCACCGGGTTCAGCGGTGCCGGCGCCAGGGGAAGCGCCGGCGCGCTGACGATGGTGCCGGGACGGCTGGTGGCCTCCAGGACGGCACGGAAGGTCTTCTGCGATTGGGCGACCGGATCGGAAAAGCCGGGCAGCAGGCCGGTTTCGGGGGCAAATGCGTTCACGGGATCAATCCTCTCCGCGGACCATGGTGAAGAAATCGACGCGGGTGGCGGCGGCTTGGCGGCCGGCCCGCGCCCGGTCTTCGGAAAGCTGGCGGGCCAAGGGGGCGACCACCCGATCCGCCACCACGCCATGCCATTGCGGCATCTGCAGCAGGGCGTCGGCCAGGGCCGCCATCTCGGCATGGGAATTGGATCGTCCGGCCACCCAGGCATGGCCGACGGCGCCACCGTCGACGCGCACGGAGCAGCGGGTCACGGTCATTTCCCCCATATTGAACGGGGCCCCGTCGCCGCCCATGCGGCCACGCACCATCACCAACCCCACTTCCGGGCGGCGCAGATGGGACCAGCCCGGCAGGTCACCCAAGGCGGACCATAATTCGCCAAGACGATCGGCGGGCGATTTCGCCAACACCCCCATCCAATGGCTGCGGCTTTCACTGTCGATGGTTGCTGAAGTCATGGACAAATCCAAAAAAGGTCTAGACATCTATATGTTCTTGCGTCACCATGCGCTTGATCGACCTGACTTTTCAAGCCCGATAAGGTGAAGCTTCCATGACAGAGATGGAATTGGCCCGCGGCGGCGGCACCGCGCTGTGGCGACAGATCGCCGAGACGGTGGAACGCGACATCATCGCCGGCAAGGTGGCGCCGGGGCACAAGCTGCCCACCGAACACGAATTGGCCACCCAGTTCGACGTCAACCGCCACACCGTGCGCCGGGCCATCGCCGCCCTGGCGGAAAAGGGGCTGGTGCGTATCGAACAAGGCCGCGGCACTTTCGTGCAGGAAAGCGTCATCGAATATCAGGTGCGCCGCCGCACCCGATTTTCCGAAAACATCGCCGCCAACAAGCGCGAAGCGTCGGGCAAACTGTTGAAGGTGGTGGAAATCCCGGCCGAGGGCGCAGTGGCCAAGGCCCTGGAAATTCGCAAAGGCAGCCCGGTGGTGATGATCGAACGCCTGGCCGAGGCCGATGGCAGGCCGCTTTCGGTGTCGGCCCATTACTTCCCCAAGGGACGTTTTCCCGACATCGCCGCCATCTATGACGAAAGCGGGTCGTTCACCCAGGCCCTGGTCCATTACGGCATCGCCGACCCGACGCGGCGCACCACCCGGGTCACCGCCCGCGTGGCACGCTCGGGCGACGCCCAATTGCTGCAGCAGCCCCCCAACAAACCGATCCTGATGAGCGAGGGCATCAACGTCGATTCCACCGGACGACCGGTGGAATACACCGTAGCGCGCTGGGCCTGCGACCGCGTTCAACTGGTCTTCGAAGGCGGCTGAGGCGCCTTCCACCTATGCGCCAAAGGTCTAGTCATCCGCACAAGAGTCACCAAAGCTTCACTGCCTGTTCCGCACAAGCCGAATTATGACAACCCGCCCCCAGTTGGAAGCCGAACCATGACCGCCCGTTACGCTCTTTACGTTCTGCCCGAACCGGACAGCGCCTTGATGCGATTGGGACAAAGCTGGCTTCAGGCCTTGACCCCGGACCTGACCAACGAGGCCCGCCCCTATGGCTTCCACGCCACTTTGAAGGCGCCGTTCCGCTTGGCCGACGGCTGTGACGAAGGGCAGTTGCGCGCCAGCTGCGCCGAATTCGCCGCCCAGCACGGCGCCATCATCGAACCGCCGCCGATCTTGGCCGTCCTCAACGACTTCTTCGCCCTGCGCCCGTCCCGCGCGTCATCCGCCATCCAGGATTTGGGTGCGGCTTGCGTGCGGTCTTTCGATCGCTTCCGCGCCCCTATGAACCCGGCGGAGCTGGCGAAACGACTGAAATCACCGCTGTCGCCGCGCCACCGCCAATTGCTGGAAGAATGGGGCTATCCCTATGTCTTCGAGGAATATCGCTTCCACATGACCCTGACCTGCCGGGTCGAGGTTGCGGCCCAACCTGAAATCGCCGCGGTTTTACAGCCCTTGGTCGCCGAAGCCTGCGCCGAGAACCTGGAAATCCGCTCGGTCTGCCTTGTCCGTCAGGACCCGGGCCATGACTTCACCCTTGTCGAACGCTTTGCCCTGGGGGCCCCATGCGCGTCGTGACCTTGAATACCTGGAAAGGCGACGGTGCCTATGCTTCTCGCTTGGCCGCCATGGCCCATGGCCTGAAGGGGCTGTCGCCCGACGTGGTTCTGCTGCAGGAAGTTCTGGATGCGCCGGCCTTGGGCCTGCACACCGGCCATGCCTTGGGCCGTCATCTGGGCCTGCACGTGGTCAACCTGCCGCTTCGGGAAAAGAAGCGGGTGGTGGAAGGCCAGAACGTCGACAGCCGCTCCGGTCTGGCGGTGCTGTCGCGCCACCCTGTCCGCGCCACCTTGTCCATCCCGCTGCCCAGCGCCCCGCAAGACGGCGAACGGGCCGCCCTGGTGGTGGAAATCAACACCCCCCACGGCCCGACCACGGTGACCAACCTGCACCTGACCCATCTGGACGATTCCCCTTTGCGGCGGCGCCAGTTGGAAGCGGCTCAACGGGTGGCCAAGCGGCCGGGCACCGCCTTGATCGGCGGCGACTTCAATTCCCATGTGGAAGATTTCGCCCTGCCGGGCAGCGGTTGGCGCGATTGTCGCAGCGAATTGGGGCATGCCCCGCGCTCGACACTGACCGGCCAACCGGAAGGCCCGTGTCTGGACCATTTGCTGTGGTGCGGCCATGGTCGCCCGCCAAAAGGCTGGCGGGTCGACCTGGATCAAGTTTGTGCCAAAGGCCAGCCGGTCTTCAGCGACCATTGCGCCGTAGTGGTGGATTTTTAGAAAGCCGTTTCAGAAACCTAGGAAGGCGATGAGCCCACTGCCTCGGCATGAACCGATCCAAGGGATCAGTTCATTCGCCGGGCGGTATGACAACGCCGAAATCAGCGGCCGAACGACGATTGTGGGCTCAGGCCTTCGGCAGGCGCCCCATCAGGTAGAACTGGTCATTGGTGCGGATCGAGCCCATGTTGACCAACCGGTTGGACAGACCGAAGAAGGCGGTGATCGCCCCGATATCCCAGATGTCGTCATCGGAAAAGCCGTGGCCGCGTAAGCCGGCGAAATCCTCGTCGGTGACTTCCCAGGCGGTTTGCGACACCTTCAGGGCATAGGTCAGCATGGCCTTTTGCCGAGGCGTGATGTCGGCCTTGCGCCAATTGGCCGCCACCTGGTCGGCGATCAGCGGGTTCTTGGCGCGAATGCGCAGGATGGCGCCATGGGCGATGACGCAATACTGGCATTGATTGGCCGCCGAGGTGGCGACCACGATCATTTCGCGCTCGGCCTTGGTCAACCCGCCATCGCGTTCCATCAACGCGTCGTGATAGGCGAAGAAGGCGCGGAACTCGTCGGGGCGATGGGCCAGGGCCAGGAAGATGTTGGGCACGAAACCGGCCTTTTCCTGCACCCCTTCGATGGCGGTGCGGATATCTTCGGGCAGGTCTGCCAGCTTCGGTATCGGAAACCGGCTGATGGGTTTGTCGGTCACGTTGTTTATCCCTCCCTTTATGAATTGACGTCGACGACCACACGGCCGCGAACTTGACCGGCCAACAAGTGCCCGGCGGTTTCCACCACTTGGCTCAGGCCGATGGTGGTGGTGATGGCGGCCAATTTGGCCACGTCCAAATCCTGGGCCAGACGTGCCCAGGCCTCGATCCGCTGGTCGCGCGGGCGATAGACGCTGTCCACCCCGGCCAGGGTCACCCCACGCAGGATGAAGGGGGCGACGCTGGCCGGCAGATCCATGCCCTGGGCCAAGCCGCAGGCGGCGACCACGCCGCCATAGCGCATCTGGGCACAGACATTGGCCAGGGTGTGGCTGCCGACGCTGTCCACCGCCGCCGCCCAGCGTTCCTTGGCCAAGGGCTTGCCCGGGGCCGACAGGGTGTTCCGGTCGATGATCTCGGCAGCGCCCAGGGATTTCAGGTATTCGGCCTCCTGGGGACGGCCGGTCGAGGCGGCGACGCAATAGCCCAGCTTGGCCAGCACCGCCACCGCCACCGAACCGACGCCACCGGCGGCGCCGGTGACCAGCACCTCGCCCTTTTCCGGGGTGACGCCCTGACGTTCCAGGGCGATGACACACAGCATGGCGGTATAACCGGCGGTCCCGATGGCCATGGCCTGGGCAGGGGTGAAGGGGGCCTGCAGCGGCACCAGCCAATCGCCCTTCAGGCTGGCCTTTTGCGCCAGACCGCCCCAATGGGTTTCGCCCACGCCCCAACCGTTCAGCACCACCTGGTCACCGGGCTTGTAATCCTGGTGGCGGGACGCCTCCACCGTGCCGGCCAGGTCAATGCCNNCGGCCCCTTGCCGGTGATGGCCAAGCCGTCCTTGTAATTCAAGGTGGAATAATCCACCCGCACCAGCACGTCGCCTTCCGGCAATCGGTCTTCGGCGATGTCGGTCAGACCGGCGCGGTAACCGGCATCGTCCTTTTCGATCAGGATGGCCTTGAACATGGTTTACTCCTTCAGAAGGGCGAAAAAAGTGTCGGCGAACAAATCCATCGGCGCGGTGGAACGGGTCAGCTTGGCCCGCAAGATGGCCCCTTCCCATCCGGTCCAGAAAAATTCCGCCATGCGTCGACAATCCACGCCGGCCCGTATCTGGCCGTCGGCCTTGGCCTCTTGCAGGCACAAGGCGACACGGCGCTGCCAATCGCTCAGCACGCTTTCCAATCGGTCGCGAAACGGGTCGTGGCTGCCGCCCAGTTCCTGGCCCATGTTGCCCACCAGGCAGCCGCGACGAAATCGGTAGCGTTCCATGCCGGCCTTGGCGTCGGCGACGAAATCAGCCAACCGGTCCAAGGGGGCACGGGCCGGATTGCCCAGCCAGCGGCCCAATTTGGCGGCAAAATAGATGCCATAAGCGTCGATGACGGCCAGGCCGAAATCATCCTTGCTGGCGAAGTAGTGATAGAACGACCCCTTGGGCACCCCCACCGACTTCAACACCTGATCGATGCCGGTGGACAAGAAGCCCTGCTCGGTCAGCAATTCGACCCCGGCACGGACCAGCGCGGTGCGGGTGTCAAGGGACGAGGGCGCCTGCTTGGGCGGACGCCCGCGTCGGCGGGGTGCGGAATATTCCATGGATTTAATAATAGACCGGTCGTCTATCAACAAGTCAACCTCTCAATTCCCTTTGACAAAGACTCCCCTCCGCGCCATCTATGCGTTACACACAGGGGATGAGAATGAATCCGGACTGGCTGAAGTCCAAATGGCAGAAGGCCCGGCGCAGCATCATCAGCCGCATGATGATTCTGGCCCTGGTGGTGGTGGTGGCCGGAATCGGCCTGCGCCTGACCCTGTTGCGGACCATCCTGAACGAAGACGTGGTGACGCTGTCGTCATCGCATCAACTGGCCATCGCCGAATACGCCGCCCGCGACGTCGACGACAAGCTGAAGCTGCGCCTTGAGATGTTGTCCGGACTGGCGATGATGAGTTCGCCCCGGCCCGATAATCCGGTGTCGGAAATGTCGGAATGGCTGGCTGGACGCCGCATCATCCTGTCCTTCTTCCCCACCGGCCTGACCCTTTTCAGCCCGGAAGGCCGTATCCTGGGGGCGTCCAACGTCCCGGTTGCCGAACCGAACCGGGCATGGCTGACCCAGGTGGTCCACGACGACAAGGCCCAGGTCAGCCCGCCTTTCCATCTGGCCGACGGCACCCCCGTCCTGGCCTTCGCCGCCCCGGTTCACGATGCCCAGGGCCGGGTCGCCGCCATCCTGGTCGGCACCACCCCCATCGCCGCCGACAACTTCCTGCGCGCCGTCCAGGACGAAGGCGTCGGCAAAACGGGAAGCTTCCTGCTGGTTTCGCCCCAGGACGGAATTTTCGTCGCCGCCGGCGATCCCCGCAAAATCATGAAGCCGGTCCCGCCCGTCGGCGTCAATCCGCTGCATGACAAGGCCATGACCGGATATCGCGGTGCCGGCGTCACCGTCAACGCCGATGGCATCGAAGAATTGTCGGCCATGGTCAGCATTCCCACCACCGGCTGGTTCCTGGTCGCCCGCACCCCCACCGCCGAAGCCCTGCAACCGGTTCAGCACATCGTCAAGCTGGTGCTGTTCGGCAGCGCCCTGGCGCCTGCCGTGGTGCTGGGGGCCTTGTTGACCATCTTGTTCTATGTGCTGCGGCCGCTGACCCAAAGCGCCAGGCAATTGCACCAGATGGCCAATGGCGAGACGCAGATCCGCCCGTTGCCCGTCGTCAATGACGACGAAGTGGGCGAAGTGGCCAAGGGCTTCAACTTCTTGTTGGGCGTGCTGCGCCAACAAGAGCAGGCCTTGCTGGAAACCCAGGAAAAGCTGCGCCACATGGCCCATCACGACGGACTGACCGGCCTGCCCAACCGCGCCATGTTCGAAGACCGCCTGGACCAAGCCCTGTTGCGGGCCGATCGCCAGGGCCAGGGCTTCGCCGTGCTGTTCATGGATCTGGACGGCTTCAAGCCCATCAACGACCAATTGGGCCATGCCGCCGGGGATGCCATGTTGCGTCATGTGGCCGTTCGGCTGCTGGACAGCGTGCGCAAAAGCGACACGGTGGCCCGTATCGGCGGCGACGAATTCGCCGTCTTGTTGGACGACGTCACCACCGCCGAAGCCGCTGCCGTGGTGGCCCAGCAATGCCGCGCCAACGCCGCCACCGCCGTCACCTTGGGCGACCGGGACTGGTCCATCGGCTTGTCCATCGGCTTTGCCTGCTATCCCGGCGACGGCATGAGTGCCGGCGAATTGCTGCGCCATGCCGACAATTCCATGTATCGAGCCAAGCAGGCGGTCAAAGCCGCGCAATAATCCGCCTGACATCGCCCCATGCCGTCGTATCAGCCAGACAATGGCAGGAGTAACGATGATGGGGCGTCAAGACATGGTGGAAAGCATGGCCCGGCAATTGGTCGGTCTGATCCTGCGTGACCCGCGCTGGGAAGATCGCCTGGACGCGGTTTGTGCCAGCCTGCAGGCCGATTCCCGACGGGCGACGCCGCGCCAGACCATGATCGCGGTGGCGGCGCGGGCGGAAACGGTGTTGCGTCATATCGCCCAGGCCGATGCGGTCGCCATCGGCCGGCTATATTTCGACCTGCTGCCCGGACGCGGCCATCCCTTGACCGAAAAGGTGATCGAGGCGCTGAGCCGCCCGGAAGGCGCCCTGGCATTACTGCGCGACAGCGGTTTCTCGCCCAATTTGAAAAAAGATGCCCATGGCGTGACGGTGATCGAAATCGAAGCCCCCGACCACCCCACCGCTTTGTGCCAAGCCACCCACGACGCCATCTTGGATGCCATGGGTGACGGCACCCACGCGGTCAGCGGATTGCATATGATCCACTAAGCCCCTCGCGCGGCGCCATCCCATCAATGGCCGCCCCGCCCCGACGGCTATTCCGCCGCCGGATTTTCCAACTTGTAGATTTCCCCGCCTTCGGCCAGGAACTTCTCGCTCATTTCTTCCATGCCTTTCTCGGCCTGTTCCGCCGCGATGTCACGCACTTCCTGGCTGATCTTGTAGGCACAGAACTTCGGCCCGCACATGGAACAGAAATGGGCGACCTTGGCGCCTTCGGCGGGCAGGGTCTGGTCGTGGAATTCCAACGCCTTGTCGGGGTCCAACGACAGATTGAACTGGTCGCGCCAGCGGAACTGGAAGCGGGCACGGGACAGTGCGTCGTCACGTTCGCGGGCCGCCGGATGGCCCTTGGCCAGATCGGCGGCATGGGCGGCCAGCTTGTAGGTGACCACGCCTTCGCGCACATCCTGGCGATCGGGCAGGCCCAGATGTTCCTTCGGCGTCACATAGCACAGCATGGCGGTGCCGAACCAACCGATCATCGCCGCACCGATGGCGCTGGTGATGTGGTCGTA
>DISD01000093.1 GCA_002435715.1 Rhodospirillaceae bacterium UBA6219 | reverse complement strand
GAAGCCCACGCTTACCCGCGTGAGTTGAAGCAATCCTGGCTGTGGTCGGAATTGTACAAGGTGCGCAACATCCGCCCCAGCTTCCACAAGGGCTTCTGGGCCGGCATCGCCTATTCGGCGCTGGACACTTATCTGTTCCAGGGCAAAGCGCCGTGGACCTTCAAGATCCATTCCGACCACGACCAATTGGGCAAGGCCAAGGACTTCCCCAAGATCGACTATCCCAAGCCCGATGGATTGGTCAGCTTCGACAAGCTGTCCTCGGTGTTCATTTCCAACACCAACCACGAGGAAAACCAGCCGGCCCATCTGAAGCTGGCCGACGAAGCCGTCGCCATCGACGTCAATCTGGCCCTCTACGACGCCCCGGAACAGCGTTATTGCCCGGCCGGCGTCTATGAAATCGTCGATGGCCCGGCATTGCGCATCAACGCCCAGAACTGCGTCCACTGCAAGACCTGCGACATCAAGGACCCCACCCAGAACATCACCTGGACGGTGCCGGAAGGCGGCGGCGGACCCAATTACCCGAATATGTAAAATCGTGTCACGCCGCCTTTGGACTTGCCCGGAAAGAATGGAGAGCGTGCATGCTAACTTTCATTCCGATAACGGGTTCCGGTATGAGGCAATTCACCGAGGATTTCAAACGTGGGGCGGATTTGCTGTCGGTTGCGCACGAAGACAAAGAAAAACGCCCCGGACAGACATCCGAGACGTTGATCTAACTTTTTGGAAAACAAGCGATATTTGGTTGCGGGAGCAGGCAACCTTTTATCGCGAACCACCGGTTGTTTCAGCATAGCCCAACGGGCAACAACCGATTCAAATACAACGATTCGCCCCACGAAAACCGCGTTCTAGGAAATCACACCGCCTTGTTGTAAGGCTTCGGCGTCCTGGGGGCCGATGTCCAATAATCTTTGCAGGACATCCTTGGAATGCTCCCCCAACAGCGGTGGGGGCCGATAGGTCGCCGGCCGTTCACCATCCAGCCTGACCGGCGAGCCGACCACGCGAAGATCGCCCACGGCCGGATGATGGACCGTTTCCACCAAACCAGCTTGGCTGACATGCGCCTGATTGAGAGCCTGCCCCACATCCATGATCGGGGCGTTGGGGACGTCACATTCATCGAGACGGGCCAACCAAAAAGCGGTGTCGTTCTGCCGCATGCGGCTTTCGACCATTTCCTCTAGCTGGTCGCGGTTGCGCAAACGGTCCTCATAAGCACCGAAGCGCGGGTCTTGCACCAATTCGGGCAAATCCAACGCCCTGGCGAAATTGACCCAGAAGCGTTCGGTCAGACAGGCAACGATGACATGGCCGTCGCTGGTGGGAAAGGCGCCATAGGGAACGATGTTGGGGTGCTTGGTTCCCACCGGTCGCGGAGCATTTCCGGTAACGAAATAGACCTGGGCCAGATACCCCAGCATGCCCATCAGGCTGTCCAGCATGGGGACTTCGATATGGCGCCCCTTGCCGGTGCTTTGGCGCTCGAAAAGCACCGCCAGAATGGCGAAAACCGCATAAATGCTGGCCGCCATGTCGCCCAAAGGCAAGCCCAGCTTGCTGGGCGGCTGGCCCGGCTCGCCATTGACGCTCATCACCCCGGACAAGGCTTGGGCGACGATGTCGAAAGCCGGGCGGTCAGCCAGGGGGCTGTCCTGACCGAAGCCGCTGATCGAGCAATAGCACAAAGCGGGATTGTCGGCGGCCAGGGTCTGGTGGTCCAGACCCAGACGCTTCATGACGCCGGGGCGGAAGTTTTCCACCACCACGTCGCTCAGCGCCGCCAATTTACGGGCGATGTCACGCCCCTGGGGGGATTTCAGGTCCAGCGCCAGGCTTTGCTTGTTGCGATTAAGGGCGATGAAATAATGGCTCATATCGCCGACGAAAGGCGGAAAACCACGGGTTTCGTCACCCTTGTCGGTATTTTCGACCTTGATCACCTCGGCACCGAAATCCGCCAGGATCATGGTCGCATAAGGCCCGGACAGAATTCGGGAAAAATCGAGAATACGAACCCCGTGCAACGGCCCCTTGGCCGGCATGGCCGCACCGGCCGGGGAAGAAGTTTCACGCATCATGTCGGCGGCCTCCGCTTTGCGCCTTGACGTGTTTCCAAATGCCCGAGAAGGCCGCCAATACCCTGCCGTCGGCACTCATCACCGCATCCAGGTACAGCATGCCGCCACTGCGGGCGATCAGACGCGGACAGACCTCCAGGAAGTCGCCGGGACGGGCCGAGGCGATGAATTGCGTACTCAGTTCAAGCGTCACCACCGGGTCACGCCCGGTGGTTTCCCAGGCCGCCACGCTCATGGCGTGGTCGGCCAGGGTGGCATAGGTCCCGCCATGGACGATACCCAGCATGTTGGCGTGGATATGGGTCGTCATCAGCCCGTATCGCCAGAACTCACCATCACGGCGGGCCATCAAGGGGCCGATATGAGCCATCAACCCCGACAGGGCCAAAGGTTTCCAATCCGGTCCGGGATCAGGGCGCGGATTCTCCATCATCGCCCCCTCCGTTCCGGCGGGAAGGAGGAACTTTGCACCATGTGCTCGGCCACGGCGTCGCGGACCTCCAGCATGCGCCGGGCCATTTCCTCGCCACTGGCCGCTTCCAGTTGCTCGCTGATACCGACCGTGACGATGCTGTAAGCCAGGGCTTTCGCCGCGTTGAAAACCGGCACCGCGTAAATGGTCACCCCGCTGATGTAATGGCCTTTGTCGACGCCGATCCCGGTGCGGCGGGTTTCTTCGACCTGCGCCATCCATTCGTCGAAGCTTGGCGGATTGGCCCAGTTCAGACGGGAAAATTGCGCTTTCAACTGCACCGGCTTTGCCGATCCGAAAGCAGCGATGCAGCGACCGGTGGCGCTGATCAGGGCCGGAAAGCTGCTGCCCAGATCCACCTGCAGACGAAACGGCATGTCCGCCTGGGACAAGGCCACCACCACCATGTGGTCGGGGGTGGCCAAACGGGTGGCGATGGCCGAGACACCGAAATCCGTCGACAATTGCGTCAGATGCGGTTGGACGATCTGCACGAAGCCGTTGCGCTGAATGGCGTTTCTGGCGATGGGCAGGATTCCCACATCGATGGTGTAACGCTTCGCCACCGGGTCGAAGGCCACCACGCCTTCGTCCACCAGAACCCGCAGAATGTGCAGGCAGGTACTGGGCACCAAACCCAGATCCCGGGCGATTTTTTGGACCCCCACCGGTTCGCTGGCCCGCCCCAGCAGACGCAGGATCGCGATGGCCCGCGTCACCGCGGGAACCTGACGCTTGGATGCGCCGGCTTCTTCATCCGCTTCCATAGACACCTCTCCCGTCGATAAATCATTTATTTGTTGTTGTCTATATACAACAGCAGAATCTATTTGACAACAACTTTTTTCACCATCTAGGTTCGAAAGGCAAGCGGATATCGAAAACACCAATACGACCGAGGAAAATCCGAGATGAGCAGGCTTACCGATTTCACGTCCTACGCCGACGCACAGGCCCATTTCTCGTCCGAGGCTTTGTGGGATCTCTTCGATGGCGACCGGTCGCGGTTCAACATCGCCCATGAATGCATCGACCGTCATGCCGGCTCAGATGCCACAGCCCTTCGCATCGCCCATGCCGATGGCCGCGACGAAATCTTGAGCTTCGTCGAGATTTCCAGGCTTTCCTCTCAATTCGCCCATTACCTGCTGGCCCAAGGCATCGCGCCGGGCGACCGCGTCGCGGTGATGCTGGAACCGTCCCTGCCCTTTTATGTGGCGCTGTTCGGCGCCATGAAATCTGGCGCGGTGGCGGTCCCCATGTTCACCTTGTTCGGCCCCGACGGCATCCGCCTGCGGGTGGAAGACTGCCGCCCCCGCCTGCTGGTGACCAATGCCGAAAAGGCCCCGGACGCCCAAGGGTTCGACGGCACCAAGGTGATCGTCGCCGACCAGGACTTCCTGACCGGCCTTCAGGGGTACGACACAGTCTTTCCGGTCAGCACCAAGGCCCAGGACCTGGCGGTTCTGCAATACACCTCGGGCACCACGCGGCTGTTGCCGGCGGCGGTCCGCCATACCCACGGATCGTTGGTGACCTTGATGGTGGCGGCGCTTTACGCCACCGGCATCCGTCCCGGCGACCGTTTTTTCTGCCCGTCTTCCCCGGCCTGGGGCCACGGCCTGTGGCACGGCACCCTGGCGCCGCTGGCCATGGGGGTTTCCACCGGCACCTTCAGCGGCAAGTTCGATCCCGTCCGCCTGCTGAAAGCTTTGCAGGACTACCAGATCACCAATCTGTCCGCCGCCGCCACCCATTACCGGATGATGCGCAATTCAGGCGAAGCCGAACGCTTCCGCTATGCCATCCAGAAACTGTCCTTCACCGGCGAACCCATCGACAGCGAATCCGCCCGCTATATCGAGGCGCTGTTCGGCACCAAGGTGTGCTCGATGTACGGCACCACCGAGATCGGGGTGATCCTGGCCAATTATCCCGGCGCCCCGGATTTCGAGGTGCGCGACGGGTCCTTGGGCAAACCGGTCCCCGGCGTGGTGGTCGAGGTGCAAAGCGCCGACGGCAGCCCCAGCCCCGACGACCAGATCGGCGAGCTGAAAGTGCGCCGGCGCGACGAATGGTTCCCCACCAAGGATTTGGCCCGCCGAGATGGCGACGGCTACTTCTATCATGCCGGCCGCGCCGACGACGTGATCATCTCGGCCGGCTGGACCATGAGCGCGGTCGAGATCGAAGACGTCATCTTGAAACACAAATCGGTGCTGGAAGCCGCCGCCATCGGCGTGCCCGACGAAGTCCGCGGCCAGGTGGTCAAGGCCTATGTGGTCGCCAAGGACAAAAGCAGCCCCAATCTGGCCGGCGAAATCCAGGATCTGGTGCGCGAACGCCTGAGCCGACACGAATACCCGCGCCAGATCGAATTCGTCGACGTGCTGCCCAAAACCCCCGCCGGGAAGGTCAACCGCAAGGCTTTGCGCGACCAATTGGCGCCCCAATCCCCTTCGTAACCCCAACCAGACAAATTTCATCCAGGGAGGAATTAAGATGAACGAAGCCATGCCGACCCGGCATTTCCCCAAGATCACCCAAGCCGCGTTGGACGATCTGCGCGCCCGTATCGGCGTGAAAATCGAAAACACCGTCGAGCCTTGGTGTTACGAGGCGACTCGCGACAACATCCGCCATTACGCCCACGGCATCGGCGACGACAACCCGCTGTGGTGTGACCCGGCTTACGCCAAGACCACCCAATATGGCGACGTCATCGCCCTGCCCAGTTTCCTGTTCACCACCAGCCGCATCATTTCCGGCTATGTCGGCGGCATGCCCGGTGTCCACGCCATGTGGTCGGGGGCCGATTGGAACTGGCACAAGCCGATCCAGCGCAACACCGTGGTGCACACTGAAGCTTGGCTGAAGGATCTGGTCGAACACGACACCCGCTTCGCCGGCCGCGCCGTCCAGCAGGTCTATCACGTCAATTTTTTCGACCAAAATGGCGACCTGCTGGCGGAAGCCGACAGTTGGTGTTTCCGCACCGACCGTGATCAAGCCCGTGAACAGGGCACCAAGTACAAGGAAGTGCGCTCGCGCCCGCCGCGGGTCTATACCCAGGACGAACTGAACGAGTTCTTCCGCCATTACGAAGAAGAATCCATCCGCGGCGCCACGCCTCGCTATTGGCAAGACGTCCAGGAAGGCGAGGATTTGCCCACCATGGTCAAGGGGCCGATGACGGTGACCGGCTTCATCGCCTATGCCCAGGGCTGGGGCGGCCTTTACATCCGCGCCAACAAACTGGCCTGGCGTCAGTCCACCAGCCATCCCGGCCTGGGCATCAAAAACCGCTTCGGCATTCCCGATTGCCCGGAACGTGTCCATTGGGAAGAAGAGTTCGCCCTGATGGTCGGCGCCCCCGGTGCTTATGATTACGGCCCCGAGCGGTGTTCCTGGCTGACCCACCAAGTCACCAACTGGATGGGTGACGCCGGTTTCCTGCGCAAGTCCAAGTGCCAGGTCCGCCGTCACAATCCGGAAGGCGACGTGGTATTGATCAATGGAACGATTGTCCGCAAATTCATCGAGGACGGCCGGCATCTGGTGGAAATTTCGCAACGGGCCACCAACCAGGACGGCGAATTGTCCGCCATTGGTTCGGCCATTGTCGAATTGCCCAGCAAGCTGGCCGGCTCGTAAATGGACGAAGGGGTGGCCCAGCCCGGGCCATCCCTTTCGCCCAAGGATCACGGGATGTGACTTCAGATGACGAGAGTCCCGATGGAAGCACTTCACAGATCATTGTGCCGGATCGAGGACGCTTTGCATGTTCTTGGCTGTACCGCATTGCTGTTGATCGCGATCTTGCTGAACGCGGACATCATCATGCGGGCATTGTTCAAGATTCCCCTGCAGATGCAGTTCGAACTGGTCGAATTTTATCTGATGCCGGCTGTGGCCACTTTGTCTTTGGCTCGTGTCTATCGCCAAAAGGCCCATTTGTCCTTGGAACTGCTGGAACCCGAACGGTTCGGCCGCTGGCAGGGCTGTATCCAGTGCACGATCCTGGCCTGCAGCGCCTTGTTCTTCGCCCTGCTGACCTGGAAGTCCGGGCAATTCGCCCTCAACGCCTTGCTGAAGGACGATATTTACTACGGCGTCTATGACTGGCGGCTGGGCTGGGCCTATCTGTCCATTCCAGTCGGATGCGGGATTCTGACGCTGCGATTACTGACCGATTGGGCCAGAAAATGCAGCACGAACAAAGCGACTGCTTAAAACAAATATCTGCGTAAAAACGCGGAAAAAGAAAAAAACACCACCCCGGAGGAGGCAACAATGAAAGCTTTGAAAGCGGCGACCATCGCCGCGCTGTCCGCGCTTGCCCTGGTCGGCCAGGGCGTCACCACTTCCAGCCGCGCCGCCGATTTGCGCCTGGGCGACTTCCAGTCCACCACCCATATCGTTTCCCAGGAAGGCACCGGCCGCTGGATGAAACGGGTCGAGGAACTGACCGGCGGGACCATTCATTTCAGCCATTTTCCCGCCGAACAGGCGGCCAAGGCCGCCGGCCTGCTGGATGCGGTCAAAGGCGGCATCCTGGACGCCGCCTTGATCGGCCCGCTTTATCACAGCGAAACCTTGCCGTTGAATTCGGTGATCGGATTACCGGGCTTTTACACCTCTGCGGAACAAGGCACCGCGGCCTTGCAGGCCATGCTGAAATCCGGCCCCTTGCGCGACGAATTGACCGCCGCCGGTGTGGTTCCGATCTTCTCTTTCGTCCTGCCCCCCTATCAGGTTCTGTCCAAAAGCCAACGCCTGGGCGCCCCCGATGACTGGCGCGGCATCAACCTGCGCACCAGCGGTTCCACCCAGGCGATGATCGCCCGCAGCCTGGGGGCCGCCGGTATCAGCATGCCCGGCCCCGAAGTCTACACCGCCGTCGAACGTGGCCGCCTGAACGCGATTTTGTTCCCGTTGGCTTCGGTCCCTGGCTACAACCTGCAAGAAGTGGTCAAGCACATCTCGGTCAATGGGGCGTTCGGCGGTTACAGCTTCGTCTTGGTCCTGCGCAAGGAAACCTATGACAACCTGGACGCCAAGACCAAGCAAGCCATGGCCCAAGCCGGCGACGAAATCGCCGCCCATGTGGCCAAGGCACAAGACGATTCGGTCGCCAAGCTGACCGAGGAATGGAAAGCCAAGGGCATCAACGTCTACAGCTTCACCGATGCGGAACGGACGGCCCTGACCAAAGCGGTCTCCGATGTCCGTGCCGACTGGCTGAAGCGGGTGGGTGAACGCAATCCCGCCGCCGGCGACGCTCTGAAGCAATACGACATGCTGATCGGCAACTGACGCGCACCTTGTCGCGACAAGCGAGGACCGGGAACAGCCTTCCCTGTCTTCGCCCCTTTCCCAGCAAGGAGCCGTTCGATGCTGTCTTTCCTGGCGATGGTCGTCATCGCAACCCTTTTGATGCTGTTCCGCATGCCCGTCGCCTTCGCCATGGGGCTGACCGGCGCCATGGGATTGATCGTCCAATTGGGGCTCACCCCGGCCTTGTCGACCTTGGAGCGGACCTTTTTCAGCTCCACCTCGTCCTTCATCTTGGTGGCCATCCCCTTGTTCATCCTGATGGCCGAACTGCTGACCGCTGGCAACGTGACCCGGCGCGCCATCATCGCCTGCCAAGCGTGGATCGGCCACATGCGGGGCGGATTGGCGGTGGCCGCCATCGGCGCCTCGGTCATCCTGGCCGCACTGATCGGCAGCAGCACGGCCTCTGCCGCCGCCATGGCGTCTTCGGCCTTCCCCGAAATGCGCCGTTATAAATATGACGAGCGCCTTGCGGCGGCGGTCATCAGTGTCGGCGGCACCTTGGCCGTCATGGTGCCCCCCTCCATCGTCTTGGTGGTCTACGGCATCTTGACGGAAACCTCGATCGGGCAATTGTTCATTGCCGGGATCGTGCCGGGTTTGCTGACCGCAAGCGGATTGATGGTCGCCATCATGATCATCGCCCGGCGCAAGAATTACGCCCCCAAGGGCCCGCCTTTCGAGTTGAAGCGTGCCGTACGGGAATCGGTGGGGGTTTGGCCCGCCTCGATCCTGATCGCCGTGGTCATCGGCGCCATCTATGGGGGACTGACCTCCCCCTCGGAAGCAGCGGCTTTGGGGGTGATGGGGGCGGTGATCCTGGGCTTAGTACAGCGAGCCCTTCGCCCCCAGGGGGTGATGAAGGCCTTCGACACCTCGATCCGTTCGACGGTGATGATCATCGCCATCGTCGCCTGCTCGGCCATTTTCACCAACTATCTGGCCTTCACCCAGGTCACCCAATCGATCATGGAGGCGGTCAACAATTCGGGATTGCCACGCTATGCGATCCTGATGCTGATCATGGCCGTCCTGCTGGTCGCCGGCATGGTCATGGACCAATTGGCCATCTTGTCCCTGGCCATGCCCTTGGCCTTTCCGGCCATCAAAGGCCTGGATTTCGATCCGATCTGGTTCGGTATCATCGTCACCAAAACCGTGGAAATCGGTCTGTTGACGCCGCCCTTCGGCCTGAACGCCTATGTCACCGCCGGCCAGACCGGGGTCCGCCTGAACAGCGTCTTCCAGGGGCTGATCCCCTTTATCATCGTCGACATCGTGGTGTTGGGACTGTTGATCGCTTTCCCGCAGATCACCTTGTTCCTGCCGCAGATGATGCGCTGAAACGTTTCCTGAAAGGCCGCCTCGTCTCCCTCGGGAGAGTTTCTTCCCAAAGCCACGGCCTTTCAGCACTTGCCCCCCGGCCCCGGCCGGGGGGTATTTTTATGTGTGCATGGACCGCGACAACGCGCAGCCAGGAACGGACATCGGCAAGAAGAACGATGATCGAAGCAATGACGTTCAGGATGAATCGATGACAGTCACCCTGGCACAGGGCACCCAAACCACAATCTTTAAGCGCAAATAAAGCACAAAGGGAACTCATCTAAAAATAGAATACAACTTGCTATGCAATCTATAGCAAATCACCAATTCGCACCGATCCCACCCATGATCGTACGCTGGCGTACGAAATATAGAAGGGATGTCCTAATAACTCCTCGGACAACTCTGAAAAATCAATTTGGCATGCTGATTGCCTTTGGGTAGGAGGCATTCATTCCTTGAATGGGTGCCAGAAATATCGGTGCCGTCCAGGCGCGGAGTTCGGCCTAAGCCGGAATTGAAATCGCTCCCCTCGTGACCAAGCGGTCATGGGGTCGATGGAGACCGGCATGTCGAAAACCCTGTCTTTTGTCAGCCCGCCCGTACTGGGCGTATCCCTTGCCTTGGTCATGCTGCCCGGCATGACCGCCCGGGCTCAAAGCCCGCAACCGACCGCCGCCAGCGAAAGCACCGAAGACCCGGTGGCCGAAGTGGTGATCACCGAACAGCAGGAATTGCCCGAAGGGTCGGTGGAAAGCGGTTACCGTAACCGGACCGGTTCCTTGGGCCCGCTGGGCAACACCACTTTACGTGAAACCCCGTTTTCGCTGAATGTCACCTCGGGAGAGCTGATCGAGAACAGCAACGCCCACACGGTCGGCGATGCGCTGAAGACCAACCCTACCGTCACCTCGATCATGTCGTCCAACGGCTACAGTTCCATGAGCCGGGTAATGTCGCGCGGCTTCTCGGCTTCGGACCAAAACGAACAGCGTGACGGTTTGCCCGACCGCAGCTTCACCTGGGTGCCGCTGGAAAACGTCGAACGGATCGAGGTCTTCAACGGATTGAACGGCTTCCTGACCGGTTTCGGCAGTCCCGGCGGCACGGTCAATTACGTGTCGAAAAAACCGACCGACACGGCTTTGCAAAATGTTAGCGCCGGTGTCTATAACGGCGGCGTCGGCTTCGTGCACGCCGATATCGGCGGCCGGATCGCCACCGACGACAAGTTCGGCTATCGCCTGAACCTCTATCACGAAGACGGCAACACCTACACCGATGGCAGCACCCAAGAACGCACCTTGCTGTCCGGCTATTTCGACCTGCGTCTGGCCCCGGACACCAAACTGTGGACGGATGTCTGGCACCAGAACTACCACGCTACCGGCCTGACCCCTTACATCGCCCCGGCCAATTGGGAAACCCAAGGGGTTCCCGACGCGTCCAAATTCGACCCCACCCAGCAATACGGCCAGGACTGGACCTATAACAAATCCGAGAAAACCCAGGTCGGCGTCGGACTGGACACCAAGCTGAACGAAACCTTCTCGGCCCGGTTGGGCGCCCGCCATGCCTATATGTGGCGCGACACGGCGTGGGTCACCGACATCGTCCAGGCCGACGGGGAAACCTATAACCAGTACTACACACGTTCGGCCCGCCAACGCGAAGTGGTCAATTCCGGCTATGCCATGCTGGATGCCAAATTCGACACCTATGGCATCCAGCACAAGACCACCGCCGGCTACAACCACACATCCTATTATTTCAGCCGCGGCTGGGACGTCAGCAATTCGCCCGGATCGGGCAGTCTGTTACTGGGCACATCCAGCATTTCCTCGCCTTCCAGCTTTGCCGACCCCAACCTAAGCGCCGGCGGCAAGACGCGTTACAACCCGGTGCAATGGGACAATTTCCTGCTGGGTGACGTCGCCACGCTGAACGACCAATGGTCGGTCCTGGCCGGGATCACCCATGCCCGCTATCACTTCGAGCTCAATGATTGGGGCGTCACCCAGGCCAGCAGCACCACTTACAACAAGGGCCGCACCACCAAACAAAGCGCCAACACCCCCAGCTTCGGCGTGATGTACAAGCCGGTGCCGTCGGTGACCACCTATGGCTCTTACATGCAATTGCTGGAATCCGGCGGCACCGCGCCGAACACCACCGCCAATGCCGGTCAGGTGATGGATCCCAATATCAGCCACCAATACGAAATCGGTGTCAAAAGCACCATCGGCGGACTGGATCTGAACACCGCTTTGTTCCGCATCGAGAAAGCCAACGAATACACCGATCCCTCGGACAACATGTACAAGCAGGACGGCTTGGAAATCCACCAGGGGATCGAGGTCACCGGCACCGGCAAGCTGACCGACGACCTGACCTTCGTCGGCGGCTTCACCTGGATGGACGCCCATGTCGCCGAGGCCAAGGCTGCACCGCTGACCGAGGGCAAGACCCCGATCAACGTGCCTGAATTGCAGGCCCGGGCCTATCTGGAATACGGCCTGCCGTTCCTGGACAACCTGACCCTGACCGGCGGCGCCAATTATTACGGCCGCCGTCCGGTGACCGCCACCAACAGCAAATACATCCCCGAAGCAATCACCGTGGATTTGGGGCTGCGCTATCAGCCGGAAATCTATGGCCACGACGTGTCGATGAATCTGGGGGTGGCCAATCTGTTCGACACCTCTTACTGGGCGTATTGGTACAGTTCCGGCGAAGGCATGATGCTGGGCGCCCCCCGCACCGTGTCCTTTTCGGTCAAGACCTCATGGTAGGCCAAGCCCCTGCCCGCCCCGTCCCGATGATCGGGGCGGGATGGACCGTGCTGTTGCTGATGGCGGTTCTTGCGGCGGCACTGATCTCGCTCGCCGTCGGGCGCTATCCGGTGTCGCCGCATACCGTCTTCTCGGTTTTGGTGGGACAGCTTTTGCCCATTCAGCCGTCCTGGCCCGACCAGGCCGAAACCGTGATCATGAACATCCGCTTGCCACGGGTCATGGCCGCCTTGCTGGTGGGCTGCGCCTTGTCGGCGTCAGGCGCTGCCTATCAGGGCATCTTTCGCAATCCCCTGGTATCCCCCGACATCCTGGGGGTGGCATCAGGGGCCGGGGCCGGGGCGGCCCTGGCCATCCTGATGGGCGCATCGGCGCCGGGCACCCAGATGGCCGCCTTCATCGGCGGCATCGCCGCGGTCAGCCTCACCTTCCTGATCGGCGGTCGGAACAAGACCGGCAACACCGCCATGACCATGGTTTTGGCCGGGATCATGGTCGCCATGGTCTTCCAGGCCTTGATCTCGCTGCTCAAGGTTCTGGCCGACCCGATCAACACCTTGCCGGCGATCACCTTTTGGCTGATGGGAAGCCTGGCCTCGGCGGGCTTCCCCCAGCTGGCGGCGGCAGCCCCGGGCTGTCTGTCCGGTCTGGCGGTGTTGTTGCTGCTGCGCTGGCGCCTCAGCGTCATGGCCTTCAATGACGAAGAAGCCCAGGTCCTGGGGGTGAATGTCGCCCGCATCCGTCTGGCGGTGATCGTGGCGGCCACCTTGATGACCGCCGCCGCCGTGGCCATCAGCGGCGTCATCGCCATGGTCGGTCTGGTGGTGCCGCATCTGGCCCGCATGATCGTCGGGGCGGATTTCAGAAACCTGCTGCCGGTTTCGGCGCTGATGGGCGGCCTGTTCATGCTGCTGGTGGACAATCTGGCCCGCACCCTGTCGGCCAGCGAAATCCCCCTGGGCATCCTGACCGCACTGATCGGGGCTCCGGTCTTCTTTTCCCTGCTGACGAAAGCCAACCAGCGAGGCTGATCCATGAATGCGGCTCCCGCCATGATAGAGGTGATCGGATTAGCCTGCGGCCACGGCCAGCGGCGCTTGGTGTCCGACGTCTCGTTTCTCCTGCATGCCCACCAAATCCTGTGTCTGTTGGGACCCAACGGCGTCGGCAAAACGACCTTGTTCCGCACCCTGTTGCGGTTGCTGCCACCACAATCCGGGCGCATCGTGATCATGGGCGAAGACACAGCGTCTTGGGGTGCTGCGCGTTTCGCCCGTGTCGTCGGCTATGTGCCACAGGCCCATGCCAGCCCGTTTCCCTTTCGGGTCTGCGATGTGGTGGCCATGGGCCGTACCGCCCATCTGGGTGTGTTCCAATCGCCGTCACGCAACGACATCACCATCGCCATGGCGTCGTTGGAGACGCTGTCCATCGGCCATTTGGGCGAATGCTCGTTCAACGCGCTTAGCGGCGGCGAACGCCAGATGGTGCTGATCGCCCGCGCCTTGGCCCAACGTCCCCGTCTGCTGGTTCTTGACGAACCCACCTCGAATCTGGATTTCGGCAATCAGGTGGCGGTGCTGGAACAAGTGCGTGATCTGGCCGCCCGCCAGGACATGGCGGTGATCATGACAACCCATGATCCCAACCACGCTTTGGGTTACGGCAGCGCCGTCGCCACCTTGGACCGGCAGGGGCGGTTCACCTTGGGCCGGCCGGCGGAGATCATCACCGAATCCTATCTTTCGACCACTTATGGCATCCGCACCAAACTGTTCCATCTGGCGGGCCATCCGCCGCTTTGCCTGCCACTGGGACGACAGGAGACCGCCCCATGCGCCTGACGATCCTTGTCGGGCTGGGCCTGATCCTGACATCCACGGCACTCGGCCGCACAATCACCGATCTGGCCGGCCGTCATGTCGAAATCCCCGATTCCCCGCAGCGCATCGCCTGCCTTGAAGTCCTGTGCCACCAGCGCCTGCTGATGCTGCACGTCCCCGAAAAAGCCGTGTCGCGGGTGGAAACCGCAGCCCCATGGATGGCGCGGACCAATCCGCAGCTGTCGCGCATCCCCAGTTTCGACAGCACCCCCAATCTGGAAGAAGTCGTGGCCCGGCGCCCCGATCTGGCCTTCATCAATTCCAGTTACGGCCTTTCCCTGGCGGCCCTGGATGCCGCCGGGATCCCGGCCCTGGTGACCCAGCCGGTGCGGCCGGCCCGCTCGGCCGAGGAATTCATCGCTGACGCCAAGGCCATGGTCATGTTGGGGGGGCAGGTGCTGGGGGGCGAATCCCTGGCCCTGGCACAGGATTGGTGCCGCTATTTCGACGACCGCCTGCACTTGGTGCAAAGCCGGATCGCCCATATCCCGCAAGAACGGCGCCCCCGGCTTTATTACGTTCGCGGCCCCGAAATCACCCACACCACCGGCCAAGGTGGGTATTTCAACTGGGTCGCCATCCTGGCCGGGGCCCGGATGGTGGTCGACGATGACGCGCTGACCGGCGCCAACCCGCAGATTTCCGTGGAAACCCTGATCGGCTGGAACCCCGACATCATCATCATGGGGCGCCAATACGACCCTTCCATGGTGTTGGAAAACCCTGTTTTGACGTCCCTGTCGGCGGTGCGCCAGCAAAAGGTCTGGCCCTCGCCGGTGGGGGTGTTTTTCTGGGACGGCGGACCGGAACAAGTGCTGCTGCTGCAATTCCTCGCCAAGAGACTTTATCCGGAAATGTTCGCCGATCTGGATCTGGCTGCCGAGATTCGCCGCTATTACGCCCGTTTCTACCGCACCGATCTCAGCGACGAAGAAGTCCGTCGCCTGCTGGACGGACGCGCCCCCGACGGCAGCCGCGTCAACTCCATGAACAATTGAGGCCCGCCATGACCTGCGCCAAGAACAAGGACAAAAGTGCCGGAGGATGCGCCTTTCGCGGCGCCCGTATGGCGTTGCAGCCCATCGCCGATGCCGTCCATTTGTCCCATGGGCCGGTCACCTGTCAGGGATTGCCCTGGGACATCCGGCCGACGCCGTCCAGCGGCCCCACCCAGCACCGCGCTGTGGCGCTGAGCGACATGAACGAACTGAGCGTGATCCATGGCGGCGCCCAACGCCTGCGCCACAGCATCGCCGAGTTGGCCCAATGCGCCGATTCCGCCGCCATCTTCGTCTATCAGACCTGTACCCCGGCGATCATCGGCGACGACATCGAACAGATTTGCACCGAGATGAGCCAGCAATTGGGCCGTCCGGTGGTGGCGGTCGACATCCCCGGTTTCGCCGGCAACCGCGATCACGGGTCACAAGCAGCCGCGAAACTATTGCTGGATCGGGTGATCGGCACCCAGGAACCCGACCAATTGACCGGTTACGAGGTCAACGTCGTGGGCGAGGCCAATGTGGCCGGGGAAAGCATGGCCATCACCCGCTTGCTGGAAGACGCTGGTTTCCGTGTTCTGGCCTCGATCCCCGGTGACGGCCGTTATCATCGTGTGGCTTCGGCCCACCGGGCGCGGGCGACCATTTCGCTGTGCTCGCAAAGCCTGGGCGGATTGGCCGCCAAGCTGCAAACGCGATACGGCATTCCCCATTGCCATGGCAGTTTCCACGGCATGGCCAACATCGCCCGGACCTTGCGCCAGACCGCCGCTTTGGTGATGGCCCAAGGCGGCGACACCCGTCTGGTCCATCGGGTCGAAAGCTTTATCGCCCAGCAAGAAACCCAACAACGCCGACACCTTGCTCCACTTCTACCGCATCTCAAGGGGAAACGGGTCCTCGTGCTGAGCGGCGGTTTCAAGTCCTGGGGCATGATCGGCGCCCTGACCGAGCTGGGCCTGGAGGTGGTCGGCACGTCGGTGCAGAAAACCTCGCCCCAAGAGCGCGGCCTCGCCCAGGCATTGCTTGGCGCCAACCGGCTGTGGGAGGAAACCACCCCCGAAAAGCTGGACCAAGCCTTAGCCACCGGGACCGTGGACATCGTCCTATCCAGCAGCGGCCACGCCCGGCGCTGTCAACGTGCCGGCATCCCCTGGCTGGACATCAACCACGAAAGACGCCTGACCCTGTCGGGCTATCACGGCCAACGCGATCTGGCCCACGGCATGGCCCAGGTGCTGCGCCGCCCGCCGCCGCCCAGATTGCCCGCCTCGCCCCCCTGGCGCACGGTCGAAACGCGATGAACTGACCCTAGCCACCACATTCAAGAGCACCTAAGGACTAATTTATCTCAGTCCTGGCCGTATCTTGGGAAGGCAAAAACACCCAATAACTGCATGCGCCGGCCAAGGGGGGGCTGCAGAGAATCCGCCTGAACAAACGTGATGTATAGGTGGTGGTATCACGCGAGCACAAAATTTGGCGTAGGAAAGGGAGCCGCCGACCAACCCTCTACGCCGCGAAATCAATCACTTACGGCCCCACTCGGTAGCTTGTCATTCCGGTTCCGGAGGTGACACGACATAACGTTGGTCCGGGTGATTTTCCATTTCCGGAATGGTGTACTGTAGCAGCCCTTCGGCGACCATGGGGCTGAGGTAGTCCCTGACCAGCGGCTTGGGATCCTGCCTTCCCAGGATGGTCGCAATCTCACGGGCGCTGAGAGATCGCCAGAGGCACAGATCCTGAACTAGCGTCCTCAACGTCTCACGGCGGGGCTTGCTGCCTGGGGCTGGAATGCGCTCCCGTAGGTCGGCCGGAATCGTCACCAGGAGCTGGTGACTATCTGGGGCCACCTGGTGACTATTATCGGCGACCTGGTGACTATCCGGGACGCGCCTGCCAACGCTCTGGGCCGGCGGGCGCGCCATGGCCTCATGAAATTGGGGCCCGGGGACGTAGTAGGCTCGGCTTCCGCCCCCTTTCATCTCAAGCAACTGTAGATCGCGCAACCGCCGCAAGTGGCTCGAGGCGTCGAGCGTGTCAGTGCGGTTGATCGCCCGGTAGGCCGCGTTGTCGATAGCGCCCAATTCGCGGACGAACACCAGGGCGCGGGCCTCCTCATCGCTGATGGCTTCGTTCGTCAGTTGCCCAAGCCAGGCGATATCGTCCGGCCCAAGGAAATGATGGAACAGGAAGGTGGCGACGAATTGGTCCGGCCGCCGCGATGATTCGAAGGTCGGCGGCAGCAGACCGTGCGCCATCATCAGTTCACGCATGGCACGGATGGCCGGCGAAGACAGCCGCGAGCTCTCGGTCAAGGTCTTCGCGGGGCAATGCCGCCTGATCGAACATGGCTACCGACAGGGAGGTCCGGCCGGCTACGGTCTGCGCCGGCAACTGGTCGACCAGGCTGGCGCCGCCAAGGGTGAACTCACGCGGGGCGAGCACAAGAGCATCCAGGCTGCGAGGTCAAGGCTGCACCAGCTGTAGCAGCCCATAGGCGACTGCCACGAACGCAACGAACAACGTCAACATCAGTAGCCGTCGCCGCCGCTGGCGACGCTGATGGATGCGGGACGGGCGGGCTTGCAGGTAGGTTATGGCATGACCTCCATGCATCAGATTTCTTCGTTGAGAAACTTGGCGAACTTCATGCAGCAAGGGCAGGGGTTGATTGCAGACATGTATTGGAGGCACAAAAGCAGGCGGTCACACTTCGCGATATATAGATCAAGGGCGAACACGACGGCTATCCTCGAGTAGATCGTGGATGATGGTTGATACCTCTCCAGCTACAACTCCAACAAGGCATTGGCCAGAAAATAAGACAGTAGAGAATCGACGGTTTCGGCCAGAACCGCGTATCGCTCTTTGGCTTCGACGATGGGCTTTCCATCGGATTCCAGGAAAAACTCGCCATTCTCCACCAAGCAGGAAACAGATTTAATGATGTCCTCGCGACTGCGGCTTCCATCCAGCCAGGACAGAATTCGTGCACTGACTGGAGGAAGCTGTAGAGTTTCATGACGTCCGTTAACCACAGTGTTCCCTCGGTCAAGCTGATTGCGAACCAGGGGGAGGACTTTCGGGGTTGGTTTCAACCGGGTAGCATAGGATGGAGCCTCGGGACTCAGTCGTATCAGGCCCGCGAAGGCCATGCGCATCAAGATGGCGTCCAGGGCAATCTCGATAACGGCGGTGGATAGGCCGCTCGCTTGGACTGCAGCCCCGACCAGTTCGTCGAAGCTCAGTGGCGCCGAGATTTCCAGCATGACCTTGAGGGCGGCGATGGTGGCCGGTTCATCCGTGACAAAAGCCCGCCCTGTCCCGTTCTGACCGAAAATATGCTTTTCACCATCGATGGATACCTGATCTATAGCCGGCTGGAGGTAAAACGCGCGGGTTAGCTTGGCATCAATGGTACGCGACAATGTCCGGCCGGCATGGCACAGGATGGTCGAGCGGAAACGCCGGTTGGCAGCGAAATCAAGATACTGTTCGAGCTGAACGGGGTCGGTCACCCCCTTTAGGGTTTCGACCACGGGGGGCGGGGCATTGTCCAGGAGCATGGCCGTTAAGTCGGCATCTCCCACGTATCCCAGCCCAAACTGTCCCGCCGTTTCGATGAACTGATGAAAGAAGAACGGCTTGTTGTCGCTTTCAAGGTGGTCGTGGAAAATATACCAGTCGGGATTGCTCTCCAGCACCGCCAATTCATGTTCGACAGCCATGCTGTACGCATTATTGGCCGTTGTCTGGGCGTCCTTGATAAAGCGAAGCAATGCCCTGGCCTGGGCCACCTTTTCCTCAGGCGTCGGCAACGCCTTGCAGTGGAACAGCATCATCTCCCGCAGGGTCTGAACAAGACCCCAGCCAGGGAGAACGTTATAGCTGACCAAGGCTACCCCATCGGGGCTTAGGCGATCCCGGATTTCCCGCAGGATCGCCGTGCGCACATGATCCGGCACCCAGGAAAATACGCCGTGACAAATAATATAATCAAATCCGGATAGTTCCCTGGGAAGTTCTTCAATGCCGATTTCTCGCAGGGTGATGTTGCCGAGGCCAAGCTCTGATATCATTTTTTGCCCGGCCATGATCTGACTCTTGGAGATATCCACTCCAACGAAATGGCTGCGAGGATATTGCGCCGCCATGGGGATGATATTCCCTCCCGATGCGCAGCCAATCTCAAGAACGCGGGCGGCATGGTAGCTGGGCACGGTCAACCCGAACAGCCGACCGACGGTGTGCAGATGGGCGATGTGAGTGCGGGGATAGGCGTAGCTGCCGTAAGGAACGAGGTCGTAGAAATTGGTGGTCATCATGATTCCATACGCTATTTGAGTGCCGATAAACCTGCGGCCAGCCCCTTGATGGAGACGCCGACCACTAGGGTTTCCTTGCTTCCTGCCGGCTGCATCCCGAAGCTAAGCGTCTTTCCCGTGCCGAGAGCCTTGATGTGTTCGGGCTTCAGCGGAGCGGTGGCAACGCACCCCTGCGGCGTGCATTGCTGGATGATCATGGAAGCCTGGGGCATGTCGCCGACTTTGAAGGCGGCCCCAGCGGGCAGCCAAATCCCCAGAGGCAGCAACACGACAACGGTCGGCTCGTCGTTCTGCCCAAGATAACCGATCGAAGCCTTGACCAGGCGCCCCTTGGAATCCTTGACGTTCAAGGTCTGGGAAATAAAACATTTTTGCTTGTCGCCAGCCTTTTCGCATTCAACGATCCAATCTTCGAACGCTGTCCCAGGCTTGGGCGGCTGGGCTGCGAGTGCGGTATTCGCCGCGAACAAACCTGTCAGCAAGGCCGCACTGGCCATCATGTGTCGCATTGGTCACTCCATTAAGTATTTATCGGCATCGCGGCAGCACGGCCGCCAACCGAGGCCAAACGTCACTCCAGCCGGTCGTATGGCCGGCGTTTGGAATCGTCTGATGATCGATGCAACGCTCGTCGCCGGCATGGCGGCGGTAGGACTGAAGGATTGCAGGCTCAATCACGGCGTCGCGCCCGCCGATGAGATGCAGCTGGGGCAACGCCGTCAGCCGGGCCGCCACGTCAACGGGATTAAGGGATTCCGGCATGGGGCTGACATCGTGCAGACGATTGAGAAGGGCATGGTCGAGATTGCCGGCGACACTGCGCAGCGTCAGAACGTCGGTCCTGCGCACCGCGGTCAGGATCGCCACCGCCGCACCGCCGGAAAAGCCGACAAGATGGAATCCCCCACCGGACGGCGCCAGGGATTGCAGCGCCCGGTCGAAGCCGGCGATCACTTCGGGGGCGAAGCGATGGGATGTCCAATAATTCCTGGATCGGCACGGCGGCTTTTCCAGATCCAGGTATTGGCACGGCCGTGCCAAGTAAACGACGTTGGGCGAGGGATCGAGTGCCGCCAGACGCAAGCCGGTCGGATCGGTCGGGGTCGGGTCCGGCGACTTGGTGCTCCGGGATATCCAAGCCAAGCCGTCGCCTTCGATATAGACCACGATGGGCTCTCGGGGGCGTGAAATCCGGGCATAGCCTTTAAGGCTGAACGGAGGGGCGGCCACCGTCAAAGGTGACAATCCTCCCGCGCGCGCGATGGCGTCGGCCTGCTGCTGCCGGTCGATCATATGCGTGCAAGACATCAGTCCGGGAAGAAAAATGACGAACAGTATAAGCAGGATGCCTGTGTGAGAGCGCCGCGTCATTGTCATTGCCCCACCGCCAAATTCGCGCCGAACCAGCGATCTCGGGTTTGGGAATAGTTCACCGCCGGATCATGGGGCGGCACAGGCAATCCAAGTCCTTCGACCGTCATCGCCCCCATGGCGACCAAAAGCCGATATGCGGCCGCACGTTCTTGAAAGAGGGACGAGCAGGCCGCCGTCCGGGCGTAGAACAGTTCAAGCTGGGCGTTCAGGACATCGAGCTTGGTCCGCTGGCCCTGGGCTTCTTCGAGGCGGCTCCCTTTCAAGGCAATCTCGGCCGATCTGATCTGAGCGGATTGAGAGACTTGCTCGGCGCGAAAACGGGCCAGGTCGTTCCATGCCGCGCTGGTCGATTCATCGACATCACGGCGAGACTGAACCGCCTGGACCGATGCTTGGCCGGCCGCATGCTTCTGGGCCCGCAGTCGGGCTTCGGTCGCGCCGGAACTGTAGAGCGGCACCTTCAACCTGAGCAGCAATGCGGATGCCACCTGCTCGGACCCTGCCGACGTGGACCCCAACCGGCGGTCATGTTCGGCATCCAGGCTGACCTGTGGCATGAGTTCCGAGGCCACGACATCGACACCATGCCGGGCGGACTCGGCCCGTTGTCTTGCCGACGTCATGATGGGATTGGAGCCTCGGGCCAGTTCGATGGCTTCTTCCAGGGAAGAGGGGAGAGAACCTGGCGCGGGCACGGGTTCCAACGCGCCGGGCGGGTAGCCGGCCACGTTGGCGAAGCCTGCCTTGGCACTCCCCACCGCCCCCAGTGCCTGGGCTCGAGCCGCTTCCCCCAAGGAGAGCCGAGCCTGGATCTGGGCTATATCCGTCAGCGAGGTTTCATGAACCGTATTCCGCTGCCGCGCATCCTCCAACTCAGCCTGCAAAGCCGCGACATTGCGATCATTCAGGCGCAATATGCTCTCGGTCCGCAGGACGTCCAGATACGCAGCCACAGCCCGCATCAGATAATCCTGTTCCAGCTTCCGCAACTGAGCCCGTCCGGCCATTATGGCGGCGCCGGCCTCCTTGGCGGCGGCGGCGGTTCGGCCTCCGTCATAAAGCGGCTGCGAGACCACGACGCCATATTGGGCGGTGTTCCGTATTCGACCGTATTCACGGGAATCCGAGTCCGTGAAGATGCCACGCCCGACACCTCCCGTTCCCGTGACCGTTGGGCGCATCCCTGACCTGGCTTGCACCATTTGTTCGTCCAATGCCCGCAACGCCGCCCGTTGAGCCTTTAAGGTCGGGTTCTCTTGGTAAGTGACGGCAAGAACATGGGACAACGTATCAGCCTCCCCGGAAGGAATTGCGATACAGCCCCTGCCGTCAACCTCCAAATTGGCCGCTCTCCCATGCTCCGCCCCGTCCGCACCCGAGGCGGCGACAAACAGCCGGAAGGCGGCGGGTTGGACCGGGGGCGGGGTTTCCTCGCCTTCGGCGGCATCCCATGCCTGCCCCCAACCTCCGATTTCCGGCCAGGGTTGTCCGAATATCGTACCCGCCATGGCCCCTGGAATTTTCAGAAACAAGACCACCGCCACCAAACCGGAACCGCGAAGGGCGGCAAGGGCCGTTGAACGCGTTAACCCCAGGTATTTTCCCCGTAACTCCGGCAACGGACTTCGTCCCTCCCAAGGAACCTATCGCGTGAAACCACGGTTCAAGGAATCGGTGAAGGGCTGAAACAGCAGGGCAAAGGCCGACGAAGGCTTGCCGACGATATAGAGTTCAGCCGGCATGCCCGGAGAAAGCTCCAGATCGAGGATTTTGTCCCGCTCTTCGCGCGGGATGCTCGCCCTGACCAGAAAATAGGAGATCCCGGTCTTGGGGTCGGTCAGGCGGTCGGCGGATACCATGACCAGCTGCCCCTTCAGGCGCGGAGTGACGGACTGCCTGTACGACGTCAGGGCGACCTCTACGGGCATGCCGGTCTGGACCTCGTTGATGTCTTCCGGCTTGACCCGGCCCTCCACCACCAGGGCGTCGCTGGCGGGGACGATGTCCATCAGCGCCTGCCCCGGAGCCACCACTCCCCCGACAGTATGGAGCTGAAGGTTTACCACGATGCCCGAGCGCGGAGCCGTGATGACGAGGTTGTCGACCACATGGCGGCCAGCCCTTATCTTTTCCGTGACCTCGAATATCTTCGCCTGGACCTCGTTGATTTCCTTGGCCACCTCGGTACCGTGCTGGTTCGCCAGATCCCGGATGTTCAGTTCCGTCTCGGTTATGGTCAGGCGCGTCTTGGCGATTTCCTCGGTCAGGCGGCCTTCCATGCCCGTCACTTCGTCAACCTGGCGCCGCAATTGCAACAATCGCGGCTTCCGTTCGAAACCTTGCTCGAAAAGCTGCTGGACGCCGGCCAATTCCTCGTTCAGGTGAGCCCGCTGCTTGCCGCCGGCCTCCAACTGCGCCTGCAAACCGGCGATCAACTTGTTGAACTGGGCGATACGGCTGCGCAGGATCGAGACCTGCCCCTCCATCGCCTTGCGGCGTCGATCAAAGGCGATGGATTCGTCGGCCATCAGCCGGGTTACCCGGGGATCGCGATCATTGGCGGCCAGATCCTTCGCCCATCGGAGCGACGAGAGGTTGTCCCGCTCCGCCTGGAGACGGCTGAGACGGGCCAGATGGCCCCAATATTCCGCCGACAGCGCATCCAGGCTGGCCTCCGCCAGGGTGCCGTCCAGCACCACCAGCGCCTGTCCTTCCTTGACGTGGTTTCCCTCTGTCACCAGGATATCCTGGACGGCTCCCCCGGACAGGTGCTGGATGGTCTTGCGGTTGCCGTCGACAACGATGATGCCGGGCGCCATGGTTGCTCCCGCCAGGGGCGCCAGGGCCGACCACGCCGTCAGAAACAGCGCGTATCCCGCCAGAACGATGACGCCCAGACGAAAGTAGCGGCGGGCCTGATCGCCGGATGGCTTCGGCTCGAGGCGCAACAGATGGAGCAGCGAACGCCAAAGCCGGGAAACCGGGCTGATCAGCATTGCCGCGTTCATGATGCGTTGACCACGCTGACCGCGCGCACCGCGGCGGCCTTCTGGTTCAGCAGGGCCAGAACCTCATTCTTGCCGCCGTAATGCTCCACTTGGCCTTCCCGCAGCACGAGCATCTTGTCCACCGCGTCCAGAATACTGGCCCGATGGGACACCATCACCACCGAGGTGCCGGCTTGCTTCAGCCGTTGCAGCAGCAGCCGCAATGCAACCTCGCCGTCGGAATCGAGATTGGAATTGGGTTCGTCCAGCACGACCAGGCTGGGATTGCCGAAAACGGCGCGGACCAGGCCGATCCGCTGGCGCTGTCCCGCCGACAGGAACACTCCCCCATCGCCGATCTCGGTGTCGTAGCCTTTGGGCAAGCCGAGAATAAGCTCGTGCGCTCCCGCCAGCTTCGCGGCGGAAACGATCGCGTCCGGGGCAGCGTCGGAAAACCGGGCGATGTTTTCCTGGACCGTTCCCGCGAACAGCTCGATGTCCTGGGGCAGATAGCCGATATGGGGGCCAAGGTTTTCCTTGTTCCACCGCGCCATGTCGGACCCATCCAGGCGGACGATCCCGCCGTCGGGACGCCATACCCCCACCAGCAGCCGCATCAGGCTGGATTTCCCCGCCGCACTGGGGCCGACGACGGCGACGACCTCGCCGGGTTCGGCCGCGAACGATACGTTTCGCAGGATGATGTTGGCGCCCCGGTTCATGGTGAAGCTTATCCGGTCGATGACCAGGCGGCCCTGGGGGCGCGGCAAGGGCATGGCGGGCGGGGGCACGGGATAGGTCCGGTATTCGTCGACGAGCCGGCGAAATGCCGCCTGAACGTCCACCACCTGTTTCCATACGCCGACCATATGCTCCACGGGCGCCAAGGCGCGGCCCAGAAGAAGGCTGGAGGCGAAAACGGCGCCGGCCGAAGCCGATTGATGGATGACCAGATAGGCGGCAAGCCCCAGAACCAAGGATTGCATCAGGATGCGCAGGAATTTGGTCAAGGCGGCGAATGACGAGGCCGAGCGGCTGGCATCGGCCTGTTCCAGCAACGCCTCGTCCCGGCTGGCGGCCCATTTGCGCATCACCGCAGGGATCATTCCCATGGCGGTCATCGCCTCGGCATTGCGCAGGCTGGCCTCGGTGAAGGCGTAGTTTTTCAGCATCGCCTCGTTCGCCGCCTTCAGCGGCGGGCGGGTGATGAAATTATTGAGGTTGGCCACCAGCAGCAACAGGACGGCGCAAACCGTGGCCATCACTCCCAAGGCCGGGTGAAGCACGAAAAGGAAAAGAATGTAAATCGGCACCCAGGGGGCATCGAAGGCCGCCTGAACGCCGGCACTGGTCAGGAATTGGCGAATGGAATCCAGGTCGCGCAGGGTTTGGCCCGATGCCTTGCGTCCCGGAACGCACCCCGCCTTGACCTGGGCGTCGAATGTTCTCGTTCCCAGCGACACATCGATCCTGCGTCCGACCCAGACCAGCAACATCGAACGCACGTAATCCAACAGGGACATCACCGCCAAGGTGACGATCAGCACAACCGTCAGCAGGACCAGTGTGTCGACGTTGCCGCTGCCCAAGACACGATTGTAGATCTGCATCATGTAGATCGGCGAGATCAGATACAGAATGTTGACGAAGACACTGAAAAAGCCGACCGCAAGGATCGGTCGGCGACAGATGCGTGCTGTCTCGGCGATTTCTGGGCAACTCTCCCAGATGGCGGCAATCCAGGATTGTCTGGCTGTCATCAGGAACTTGGGACCTCATTTGAAATGTTGGCGGAACGATTTTTCATCGTTCCGCCAAACCCGGCATCATCACGAGAAGATGAAGTCGTCTTGGGTGAGGTTGCTGGCCGCGACCCCGATCAGCTTGATGGTCGTCTGCGAGTTGTCGAACTGGATATAGGTGTCGGCGTTGACCTGGGTCTTGATGACATGGTTCCAATCATCGCCCACCACATGGATCTTGTCCACCGTGGTGGTGTCGCTGCCGGCATTGAAGCCGCTGATCACGTCGTTCCCTTCGTTGACACCGGAGGTGTAATTGAACGTGGTCAGCCCTTCGCGGATGATCAGGTCGTTGCCCGCGCCGCCGGTCACCTGGTTTCCGCTGCCGTTGTTCCCGAGGCCGGTATAGATGGTGTCGTTGCCCGCGCCGCCGTCGATGGTGTTGTCGCCATCGCCGCCGTAGATCAGGTCGCGGCCATCGCCGCCGGTCAGCTTGTCGTCCCCGGCCAGGCCCTTCAGGGTGTTGCCCGAATTGCCGGCGATCAGGTGATCATCCAGATTGCTGCCGGTCAGGATGCCGGTGGTATTCGTGGATTTCAGCACCGAACCGTTGGCGAACTGGATGAAGGTACCGTCCAGCACGCCCGCGTAGCCCTTCAGCACCAGGACACTGTCATCCTCACCGGCATAATCGATGGCGCCGTCCTCGTTGAGGTCGAAGGCGATGCGGGTGTTGCCGCTGTTGATATCCACCACCGAATCGGCGGCCGAAACCCCGCTCAGGGTGACGATCTTCGATGTGGAGTAACTGTCTCCGGCCGAACCGGAGGCATGGAACAGCCCGGCTTCGCTGACGTCGATGGTGACCGGGCTGTCGTCGATTCCGACCTGTACCGAAATCACCCCCAGGTCGGCCCGGTAGTTGTCGGTGACCTCGATCAGGATCTGGTCGTCGTCCTTGGCCGGAGCCGTATAGGTGACGTTGCCGGTACCGTGGAAGAAGGTATTCAGGTCTGTCACCTTGCCGGTGAAGGTCACGACGCCGGTCCCGCTCCCGTCATAGGTGACGTTGGCGCTGCCTGCATCATCGGTATCGTAATCGAACGAGCCACCGGAGGCGGAGGTGATGGTCACCGTCACCACCTGATCGGCGTAGTCGTCGGAGATCGTCAGCAACGCACCCACGTCGGTCAACGCCTCGGTCTGGATATCGTCGCTGATGGCCAGCGTTGGCGCCGCGTTGGCGGTGATGGACATCCCGGCTGCCACCTGGATCTGGCTGGCCGAAACGGCAGCCGCAGTGGTGATCCCCGTCAGCCTGATCAGGGTACCGTTCTGCGTCCCGCCATTGACGTACAGATAGCCGTCGGTGGTGTCGGTGAAGAACACCACGTTATTCGCCAACAGGTCGTTGTCGGTGATGGCGGTGATGGCGGTGATGGTATCCGCGACACTCGTGGTGTAGGTGAAGGCCCGCTGTTCATAGACCAGCTGATCACTGCCGGTTCCCGACAGCAGGATTTTATCCTCCACCGTCCAATCGCCGATCACGTCCAGGTTGCCACTCGCATTGACCGAGTCTCCGTCAGCGAACACGAACACGTCGGCACCGTCGCCTCCGACCAGGATGTCGGCACCGATGCCGCCGGCGATGGTGTCGTCACCAGTGCCAGCGTCGATAATATCGTTCCCGCTTGTTCCAACGATGCTCTGAGCGCCATTGGAGCCAATAATTGAGACATGCCCGCTTCCGGAAGCCGTGATTGCAACTCCGCTTGCCTGCGCCGCCGTCATGGTGGCAACAACATTGTTGGCTAGCAGCATCTGCTCGATCGAACTCAAGGTCGCGCCCGAGATGTCGATCGTATTGGTCGCCAGCACCAGGATATCCGCCGACGACGTCTCGTTGCCGGTGATCGTCCCGCTGAAGCTGGTCAGCGCACCGGTGTTGATCGTCTGATTCGACGCATGCGCCGCTGTCGTCACATCCTGGCCGGCGTCGGTCAGCGTGATCGTGTTGGCCCCGGCACCTGCCAGCACATAGGCTTCCACATCCGCATGTGCGGTGATGCTGGTGCTCGCGTCGGAGATCGTCACCGTGTTGGTGCCGGTCGCGACGCTGATCTTGTCGTTCTGCGCCGCCGTCATGGTGGCGCCGACATCGTTCGCCAGCTCGATCGCATCGACCGTCGTGGTGGTCGCGCCCGAGATATCGATCGTATTGGTCGCCAGCACCAGGATATCCGCCGTCGACGTCCCGTTGCCGGTGATCGTCCCGCTGAA
>DISD01000051.1 GCA_002435715.1 Rhodospirillaceae bacterium UBA6219 | reverse complement strand
ACTCACGCGGGTAAGCGTGGGCTTCGTTGGCTTTGCCCGTGGCGGCCCGTGCCGGGCTGCTCAATTGCCGCTCGGGCTCGGCGTCGTTTTCGGCCAGCAGCGCGGCGACGGCTTCGGCGGCGACCATGGCCGATTTCATGGCGGTGTGGCTGCCCTTGATCTTGGGCACGTTGAGGAAGCCGGCGGTGTCGCCCACCAGCAATCCGCCGGGGAAGGTCAGATGGGGGATGGACTGGAAGCCGCCTTCCGAGATGGCGCGCGCCCCATAGGCGATGCGGCGGCCGCCTTCGAAGGTCGGGCGGATGGCCGGATGGGTCTTGAAGCGCTGGAATTCGTCGAACGGCGACAGATGCGGGTTCTGGTAATCCAGGCCGATGACGAAGCCGACCACCACCTGGTTGTCTTCCAGATGATACAGGAAGGACCCGCCATAGGTCTGGCTGTCCAGCGGCCAGCCGGTGGTGTGGACGATTTTGCCCTGGCTGTGCTTGGCAGGGTCGATTTCCCACAATTCCTTGATGCCGATGCCATAGGTCTGCGGGTCGCAATCCTTGCGCAAATCGTATTTGGCCGACAATTCCTTGGTCAGCGACCCGCGACAGCCTTCGGCGAAGATGGTCTGGCGCGCATGCAGTTCCATGCCCGGCGTGTAATTGGCGGTGGGCTCGCCATCCTTGCCGATGCCCATGTCGCCGGTGGCCACCCCCTTGACCGAACCGTCGTCGTGATACAACACCTCGGCGGCGGCGAAGCCGGGATAAATCTCGACCCCCAGCTCCTCGGCCTGACCGGCCAGCCAGCGGCAGACATTGCCCAAGGAGATGATGTAATTGCCGTGATTGTGCATCTGCGGCGGGGTCGGCAGCTTGAACGCCTTGGTCTCGGTCAGGAACAGGAAGGAATCGTCCTTGGCCGGGCAATTCAGCGGCGCGTCTTTCTCGCGCCAATCGGGAATCAGCTCGTCCAGCGCCTTGGTCTCGAACACCGCGCCCGACAGGATGTGGGCCCCCACTTCCGAACCCTTTTCCAGAACGCAGACACTCAGCTCGGGGTTGATCTGCTTCAGACGGATCGACGCCGACAGACCCGAAGGCCCGCCGCCAACGATCACAACGTCGAATTCCATCGCATCGCGTTCCATGCTGCGCCTCTTGTTTATGGAAAGAGGGGACCAGGATTGCTCCTGGTCCCAAGTGCGGCTCTGATGGGATGAACCGGCCCTGAATTCAGGGCCGGCCCCGGCTGTCGGAAGAGCCGATGGACAGCCGTAGACACGGTTACGAGAACACCTGACGCTTTCGACCGCGACGAAGATGTTCTGAACGAAACTTCTGATTATTCTTTGACGTTCTCGATGACCATGGCGATGCCGTGGCCGACCCCGATGCACAGGCTGACCAGCGCGTAACGACCATTGGTGTTGCGCAGGTGGCGGGCGGCGGTCAGCAGCAGGCGGGCCCCCGAGCATCCCAGGGGGTGACCGATGGCGATGGCGCCGCCATTAGGGTTGAGGCGGCTGTCATCGGCCGACAGATTCAGCAATTTCAAGCAGCCCAGCACCTGGGCGGCGAAGGCTTCGTTGATTTCGATCAGATCCATGTCGGCCAGGGACAGACCGGCGCGGTTCAGCGCCTTGCGGCAGGCCGGCACCGGTCCCAGACCCATGACACGGGGGGCGATTCCGGCGACGGCAACGGAAAGGATACGGGCCATGGGCTTGGCCCCGGCGGCTTGGCCGACCTGAAGGTTACCCATGACCAGGGCGCAAGCCCCGTCATTGATCCCCGAGGCGTTGCCGGCGGTGACCACCCCACCGGCGAAAAGCGGCTTCAGCTTGGCCAGCGATTCCACATTGGTTTCGGCGCGTGGATGTTCGTCGGCCGACACCGTGGTGTCGCCCTTGCGACCAGGGATGGTCAGCGGATGGATTTCACCGTCGAAGAAACCGGCTTGTTTGGCAGCGGCGTATTTGCGCTGCGATGCGGCGGCGAACAGGTCGCAATCCTCGCGCCGCAAACCCAGATCGGCGGCCACGTTGTCGGCGGTTTCCGGCATGGAATGGTTGCCGAATTCCGCCACCAGACGGGAATTGGGGAAGCGCACGCCGATGGTGCTGTCGAAGATGCGTCCGTCGCGGCCCCAGGCCTGTTCCGACTTGCCCAGGATGAAGGGGGCGCGGGTCATGCTTTCGACGCCGCCGGCGATGTAAACCGATCCGTCGCCACAGCGAATGGCGCGGGCGGCGTCGATGGCCGCCGCCAGCCCCGAGCCGCACAGACGGTTGACGGTTTGGCCCGCCACGTCCACCGGCAGGCCGGCCAGCAAGGCGGCATGCCGGGCGACGTTGCGGCTGTCCTCGCCCGATTGGGTGGTGTTGCCCAAGACCACGTCTTCAACCTGATCGGCGGTGAAAGGCGAACGGTCGAGGACGGCCCGGATCAGCGTCGCCGCCATGTCGTCGGGGCGGATGGATGCCAAGCCCCCGCCATGACGGCCGATGGGGCTGCGCAATCCGTCGTAAAGATAAGCGTCAATCATGGGTGTTTCCTTCGTTCTCGGCAGTCAGCAACGAGATGCCCAGGCCGGCACGGCGGCGCAGCCAGGGGCTGGGGCGGTAACGGGGGTCGCCGGTCAGGGTCAGCATGCTGTTCAGGCTGCGCAATACGCGTTCGGCCCCCAATTTGTCGCCCCAGGCCAAGGGGCCGAAGGGATAGGCCAGTCCCAAGGTGACGGCATGGTCGATGTCGCGCGGCGCGGCGATGCGGCTTTGGGCGATGTCGCTGCCGACATTGACGATGGCGGCCAGAATGCGTTGGGCCACGAAGCCGGGAGAATCGTTGATCACCGAGACGCCGACACCATCCTCGGCGAACAATCCGTGGGCGGCGTCGCGCATGTCGGGGCGGGTCAACGGATTGACCATCAAGGTACGGTGTCCGCCCAGTTCGGGCAAAGTGTCCACCGCCACCGTGCGGCGCGGGTCCAGGCCCAGGCGCAGGGCGGCGGCGGTGCAATCCTCGCCCAAAGGTGCCACCAGACACAGGGCCTGGTCCGAGGGGGCGGCAGCACTTTCGATGTTGATTCCCAAGGCTTGCAGCAGCGACACCACCAGCACGCCGCCATCGCCGGGCGCCACCCACACCGAAGGCGGACGCGATCGCGGCGGGGCCGACGGTGCGCCGGCTTTCGCTTTGTTGCCGTAATCATAAAATCCGCACCCGCTTTTGCGGCCCAGCAGACCGGCGGCCAGACGCTGTCGGGTGATGGGCGACGGCCGATAGCGCGGTTCGTCATAGAATTGCCGATAGATGGATTCCATCACCGGATGGGTGACGTCGAGGCCGGTGAGGTCCATCAATTCGAACGGCCCCAGACGGAAGCCGCAGCTGTCGCGCATGATGCGGTCGACGGTGGCGAAATCGGCGACACCTTCGCCCACCACCTTCAGGGCTTCCAAGATATAGCCGCGTCCGGCGTGGTTGACCACGAAGCCGGGGCTGTCCTGACAGGGCACCGGCTGGTGGCCCATGCGGGTCGCCAGGGCCGACAATTGGTCGATGACCCAAGGCGCGGTGCGCACGCCGCCGATCACCTCGACCACCTTCATCAAGGGGACCGGGTTGAAGAAATGGAACCCGGCCACCCGTTCCGGGTGGGTGGCGATGGCGGCGATGGCGGTGACCGACAAGGACGAGGTGTTGGAGGCGATGACACAATCGCCGGTCACCACGGCTTCCAGTTGGCGGACCAAGTCTTGCTTGGCGTCCATGTTCTCGACGATGGCTTCGATCACCAGATGGCAATCGCGCAAATCGGTGATTTCACGCACCGGACACAAAGAACGGGCCGCGTGATCGGCGGCTTCGGCGGTGATCTTGGCCTTTTCCACCAGCTTGGCCAACATGGCGACGACCTGATCGCGGGCGTCCTGGGCAGCGCCGGGACGATTGTCCAACAGCAGCACGTGGCAACCGGCGACAGCGGCGATCTGGGCGATGCCGCGCCCCATGGCGCCGGTGCCGACGATGCCGATGGTGACGTTGGGGGCGAGGGAATCCAAAGCCATGGTCTATCGTCCTTCGAAAACCGCTTGGCGCTTTTCCAGGAAGGCCTGCATGCCTTCTTTCTGGTCGCGACTGGCAAACAACAATTGGAAAGCCTTGCGTTCCAAGGCCAAGGCGGTGTCCAAGGGGGCATCAAGGCCCGCCAGCAGAACTTCCTTGATCTGGGCCACGGCCAAAGGCGGCAAGGCGGCGATGGTGGCGGCGATTTCGATGGCGCGCGGCACCACCGCGGCATCCTCGGTCAGGACGCTGACCAGACCGGCGGCCGCCGCCTGGGTGCCGTCAAGCGGTTGTCCGGTCAGTGCCATCAGCATGGCCCGATGCTTGCCGATGACGCGGGCCAAGCGCTGGGTGCCGCCGGCTCCGGGCATGATGCCGACCTTGATTTCGGGCTGAGCGAAGCTGCTGCCGGGACCGGCGACGATGATGTCGGCATGCATGGCCAATTCGCAACCACCGCCCCAGGCCAAGCCGTTGACGGCGGCGATCAGCGGCTTGGGGAACCGGGCCAATGCCCCCCAGAACAGATGATTTTGGCGCAGCATCATGTCGATGGCCGAAGCCTCGGCCATGTCCTTGAGGTCGGCGCCAGCGGCAAAGGCCTTGTCGTTGCCGGTCAGCACCACGGCGCGAATGGTCGGGTCGACGCTCAAATCAGCCAGCCGCTCGGCCATTTCGCGGCGGACCTGTTGGTTCAGGGCGTTGCGGGCCTCGGGGCGGTTGATGCGGAGCAGGGCGACGCCGTCCTGGGGGCGGTCGAACAAGAGCGTGGTCACGGAGCACCTCAAATAACGGAATATAATTCCACAAATTCTTGACGGCGGAGCCTAAACCGTGGAACTGTCGTTTTGCAAACATTTTTTCCACGTTGCGGAAACGTCACAGCCAAGCCGAGAGGACACGATGATCAGGGACCAGGAAACCTTGAACCAATTGCTCGAAACCATTGCCCGCTTCGTGCGTGAACGGCTGGTGCCTAACGAGGAACGGGTGGCCGAGGACGACCACATCCCCGAAGACATCGTCGCCGAAATGCGCGAACTTGGCTTGTTCGGCCTGTCCATCCCCGAGGAATACGGCGGTCTGGGGCTGACGGTGGAAGAAGAAGTGATGGCCAATTTCGAGATCGGCCAGACCTCGCCGGCCTTTCGCTCGATCATGTCGACCAACAACGGCATCGGCAGCCAGGGCATCATCATCGACGGCACGGACGACCAGAAAAACACTTATCTGCCGCGTCTGGCCACCGGCGAAATGATCGCGTCCTTCGCGTTGACCGAGCCCAATGCCGGTTCCGACGCCGCCTCGTTGCGCACCACCGCGTGCCGGGACGGAGATTTCTACGTGGTCAACGGCACCAAGCGTTTCATCACCAACGCCCCGGAAGCGTCGATCTTCACCTTGATGGCGCGGACCGACCCCAGCGACAAGGGGGCCGGCGGCATCAGCGCCTTCATCGTCGAGGCCGGCACGCCGGGTCTGCATTTGGGCAAGCCGGACAAGAAGATGGGGCAAAAGGGGGCGCATACCTGCGACGTCATCTTCGACGATTGTCGGGTTCCCGCCGCCAACGTCATCGGTGGCCGCGAAGGCCAGGGGTTCAAGACCGCCATGAAGGTACTGGATCGCGGCCGTCTGTTGATTTCGGCGGCTTGCGTCGGTATCGCCGAACGCCTGATCCGCGATTGTTTGCGCTATGCCAGCGAACGCCAGCAATTCGGCAAACCCATCGGCGAGTTCCAGTTGATCCAGGCCATGCTGGCCGATTCCAAGGCCGAGGCCTATGCCGCCCGCTGCATGGTGGTGGATGCGGCGCGGCGCAAGGACGAAGGGCGCAACGTCTCGACCGAGGCCGCGTGCTGCAAGATGTTCGCGTCCGAAATGGTGGGGCGTGTCGCCGACCGTGCCGTGCAATTGCATGGTGGTGCCGGCTATATCGCCGATTACGGCATCGAGCGGTTCTATCGCGATGTCCGGCTGTTGCGTATCTACGAAGGCACCACCCAAATCCAGCAATTGGTCATCGCCCGCAACATGCTGCGCGACCAGGCCTAGCCCGGATGGGCGTCGATTGACCATCCCGGTTCGGCACGCTACGGTCCCTCGTGGTGCAGATATGGCGCCACGAGGGAGCCTTATGTCCGATCCTGTCAATCCTTTGTCCGATGAGCCCGCCGCCGACGGCGACCAGGTCGTTCCCCTGGCGCGGGGCCTGGACATGCTGCGCTGCTTTCACTCGGGTGACACGGTATTGGGCAACCAGGACCTGGCCCTGCGCACCGGTCTGCCCAATTCCACCGTCTCGCGTCTGACCTATACGCTCAGCTTGTTGGGCTATCTGCATTATGTGGAGGAAATCGGCAAATACCGGCTGGGATTGGCGGTGTTCGGCATGGGCAACGGGTGCCTGAATTCCCTGGTGGCCCGACGGGTGGCCATGCCGTTGATGGAGGAATTGGCCCGATCCGTGGGGGATAACGGCCTTGTGGGGCTGGGGGGCAAGGTTGGCCGCAAGATGGTCTATGTGGCCGCGGCCCGAGGAGGAGGGGCGGTTTCCCTGCGCCTGGATGTCGGCTCGCAATTGTCCATGGCCCGGTCTGCCATGGGGCGGGCCTATCTGGCCGGCTTGCCGGCCGCCGAACGGCTTTCCCTGCTGCAGCAAGTACGCCACGACTATGACCCGCGCCTTTGGCCGCGGATCGAAGATGGCATTCTGCGCGCCGTCGACGAAGTGCGGACCCAAGGATTTTGTCTGAATGTGGGCGAATGGGTGGCCGATGTGTCGTCGGTGGGAGTACCGCTTCCCGCCGATCCCAGGGGGATGGAACCGGCCCTGGCTTTCAGTTTCGGCGGGCCGTCCTATCATCTGTCCCGTGACTGGCTGAAGAACGAAATCGGCCCGCGTCTGGTGGAGATGGCGCGACAGGTGCAGAGCCTGCGCCAGAAGTGACGTGGTGCCAGGGAAAGCTGGACTCCCGATCATATGCAGAATAATATTCCGCATATGATCGGGAGGCTATCCATGACGTATGAAACCATCATGACCGAGACCCGTGGCTCGGTCGGCTTGATCACCCTTAATCGCCCCAAGGCGCTGAACGCGCTTTGTCTTCAGTTGATCCGTGAACTGGGCCGGGCCTTGGACGGTTTCGAGGCCGATCCGGCGATCGGCGCCGTCGTGCTGACCGGTTCGGACAAGGCGTTCGCCGCCGGCGCCGACATCAAGGAGATGCTGGACCGTCAATTCGTCTCGACCTATCTGGAAGACTTCATCACCAATGGTTGGGAGCGGATCACCACCTGTCGTAAGCCGGTCATCGCCGCGGTGGCCGGTTATGCCCTGGGCGGCGGTTGTGAAGTGGCGATGATGTGCGATTTCATCCTCGCCGCCGACAATGCCAAATTCGGCCAGCCGGAAATCACTATCGGCACCATTCCCGGGGCCGGCGGCACCCAACGTTTGCCGCGTGCCGTCGGCAAGGCCAAGGCTATGGAATTGTGCCTGACCGGCCGGTTGATGGACGCCGCCGAAGCCGAACGCTCGGGGTTGGTTTCCCGGGTCGTCGCCGCCGACAAACTGCTGGATGAAGCCTTGGCGGCAGCCGCCAAGATCGCCAGCCTCAGCCGCCCGGTGGTGCTGATGGCCAAGGAAACCGTCAACGCCGCTTTCGAAACCACCCTGACCCAGGGCATCAAGTTCGAACGCCGGGTATTCCAATCCACCTTCGCCGTCGAAGACCGCCGTGAAGGCATGGTCGCCTTTGCCGAGAAGCGTTCGCCGAATTTCCGCCATCGCTAATCCGCAAGGGGTGAAGGCGGAGCTTGGGCTTTGTGCGGAAATAAATTCCGACACATAGCCTTTCCAAGGCGCGAGACCTCACGGGGCGACAAGACCCCGACGGCTCGCCCGCATATCGAACCAAACAGGGAGTTGAAGATGCAAAAGAATGTGTTGATCACCGGCTTGTCGCTGGGCATGGCTTTGGCCCTGCCGGCACAGGCTCAGTTCAGCGATGGCAAGGTCAAGATCGGGGTTCTGACCGATCTGTCGGGAACCTATTCCGACTTGGCCGGGCGGGGATCGGTCACCGCCGCCCAAATGGCCATCGAGGATTTCGGCGGCAAGATCAACGGCCGCACGGTGGAAATGGTTTTCGCCGACCACCAGAACAAGGCCGACATCGCGTCCAGCACGGTGCGCAAGTGGTACGACAACGAACAGGTGGACGCCACTTTCGATCTGGTCACCTCGGCCCCGGCCATGGCGGTGCGCGAAGTCTCGCGGGAAAAGGGTCGGATCGACATCAATTCCGGTGCCGGTTCCACCGTTCTGACCAACGACAAATGCGCCCCCTTGGGGTTCCACTGGGCCTTCGATTCCCATGCCATGGCGGTGGGCACCGGCTATGCGGTGACCAAACAAGGGGGGGATAGCTGGTTCATCCTGAGCGCCGATTATGCCTTCGGTCATGATCTCGAGGCGCAGACCAGCAAGGTGGTCAAGGCCAATGGCGGGACCGTCAAGGGGACTTTGCGCCATCCCTTCCCCAATCCCGATTTCTCGTCCTTCCTTTTGCAGGCGCAAGGCTCGCAAGCCAAGATCGTCGGTCTGGCCAATGCCGGTTCCGACACCATCAACGCCATCAAGCAGGCCAAGGAATTCGGCCTGACCCAAGGTGGGCAATCGCTGGCCGGGTTGATGGTGTTCATCACCGACATTCATTCCCTGGGTCTGAACAACGCCCAGGGCATGTTGCTGACCACCGGCTATTACTGGAACCGCGACGAGGCCAGCCGCGCCTTCGCCAAACGTTTCGGCGAAAAGATGAACGGCAAGATGCCGACCACCATCCAGGCCGGGGTTTATTCGTCGGTGCTGCATTACCTGCGCTCGGTGCAAGCGGCGGGAACGGATGAGGGCGTCGCCGTGGCAGCCAAGATCCGCAGCCTGCCCATCAACGATTTCTTCGCCCAGAACGGTCATATCCGCGCCGATGGCCGCATGGTCCACGACATGTATCTGGCCCAGGTGAAAAGCCCGGCCGAATCCAAGGGCACTTGGGATTATTTCAACATCCTGCGCACCATTCCCGGCGACGAGGCCTACAAGCCCTTGGCCGAAAGCACCTGTTCCCTGGTCAAGATGTAAAAAAGGCGGAAGACGCCCAATCGTCCTCCGCCTTTCCCTTTCTCGAAGGCTGGTCCAGTCAGTCGTCGAGAAAGGTCACGAACGAAGCCAAGGGCTCGCGTTCGCTTTCCAAGCCGTTGATCACGGCGCTTGCGTCGGCCCAACCCAGGGCCATGCCGCAGACCACCATCTCGCCTTCTTCCAATGCCAGAACTTCGCCCACCAGATCGGCATGGGCGACCCAGGCGGCTTGCAGGCAACAGCCCAGGCCTTCGCCGGTGGCGGCCAGGGCCAAGGATTGCAGGAACATGCCGCAATCGACCCACGACCCCCGCGACAGATCGCGGTCCAAGGTGACGATGATCCCCACCGGCGCCCCGAAGAAGGTGAAGTTGGCATCGTGCTGGGCGCGGATGCGGTCCTTGTCGGCACGGGTGATGCCCAACAAGCCGTACATGTCCCACCCCACCTTGCGACGGCGGGTCAGATAGGGTTCGCGCCAGGTGGCGGGATAGTAATCATAGGCCCAGTTCTCGGTGCCGGGATGGGTGGCGCGGAAATCGGTGACCGCCCTGGTCAGGGTGGCTAGCCGGTTGCCGGTCAGCACCCGCACTTTCCAGGGCTGGATGTTGTTGCCGCTGGGGGCGCGGGCGGCGGCGGCCAGGATTCGTTCCAGCGTGGCGCGGGGCACCGGATCGGGGCGATAGGCGCGGATGGACTTGCGCTTGTGAAGGGCTTCGATGACGTTCATGGGCGTGTCTCCAGAAAAACGGCCCCGGCTTTTCCACCGGGGCCGCCACACTCAGTTCAGCCATTCGCGCAGGCGGAACTTCTGGATCTTGCCGGTGGGGGTGCGCGGCAGGTCGTCGACGATGCGTAATTGCTCGGGGATGTATTGCTTGGCCACTTGCTGTTCCAGCAGGAAAGCGCTCATGTCCTCGAAGCTCAGGCTGGCCCCTTGTTTCAGCACCACCACGGCGCAGGCCCGTTCGCCCAGACGCGGGTCCGAGACGCCGACGATGGCCACCACGGCGATGGAGGGATGCTTGAACAACAGGTTTTCGATCTCGACCACCGGGATGTTCTCGCCACCACGGATGATGATGTCCTTGGAGCGTCCGGCGATGCGGATATAGCCGTCCTCGTCCATGCGGGCGATGTCGCCGGTCTCGAACCAGCCGTCGGGATCGACGGTGTTCAGTTCGGGACGACGCAGATAGCCGGCGAAATTGGAACAGCCCCGGACCTGCAGACGCCCGGCGGTGCCGGCGGGAACCGGTTGGTCGGTTTCATCGACCACGCGGACTTCCATGCCGGGCAGGCAATGGCCGTCGGTATTGGTGATCTTGTCCACCGGGTCGCTGGGGCTGGTGGTGGTGACGGCACCGTTTTCCGACATGCCCCAAGCCGAGACGATGGCCGAGCCCAGGGTTTCCGAAGCCCGGGTGACCAGGGCGCGGGGAATGGGCGCGCCGGCCGACACGAAGATGCGCAGATCGGGTGTCGCCAAGGATTTGGCGATGGCGTATTCGGTCAGGTCGTTGAGGAACGGTGTCGCCGCCATGGTGAAGCTGGCCCGTTCCTCGGTCAATTGACGGGCCATTTCCGTGACTTCGAAGATGTCTTGCAGCACCGCGGTGGCGCCCAGCATCACCGGCAGGATCAGCCCGTACATGAAGCCCAGTTGATGGGCCATGGGCGAGGGCATGTGGATCACGTCCCCAGCCCCCAGGCCCAGACGGTCGGCAAAGGGATGCAGGTTCGAGAAGATGGTGTTCGAGGTGTGCATCACCCCCTTGGGCTCGCCGGTGGTTCCCGAGGTGTACAATAGCTGGATCAAATCGTCGCCCGACGGTTTGTTGGCGGCGAAAAGCCGGGCCGCCGCATCCTGGTCCACGGGGGCGGTTCCGCCCAGGGTGGAATCCCAGCCGTCGGGGCCGTCCTCGCCGACCACCACCACCTGGGCCAGGTCGGGCAATTCGGGCCGTAACTCGTCCAGCATGGCGGGGAAGTCGAAACCCCGGAAGCTTTTGGGGATGACCATCACCTTGGCTTGGGAAAAGCGCAGCATGAAGCGCAGCTCGTGCTGGCGGAAGATGATCATCAGCGGGTTGGTGACCGCGCCCAGCCGCACGGCGGCCAGATGCAGCACCACGTATTCCCACCAATTGGGCAATTGCATGGCGACCACGTCGCCCTTGCCCACACCCAGCCGGGCCAGGCCCAGGGCGGCGCGGGTGACCTTTTCGTTCAGTTGCGCATAGGTCAGGCGGGCGGCGTTGCCCCGCTCGCTGGAATAGGCGATCAGCGCTGTCTTGTCGGGACAGGCGGCGACGAAGCGGTCCAGGAAGTCGGTGACCGTCTCGTCCCGCCAGTGTCCCAGTTTCCGCATGGTGTCGCGGCGGGGCGCGATCAACGGCAAATCGTGCATGGTGGATTTCCTCCCAAGAAGTCCCGTGCCCTTATGATTTGGCTTGTGCCAGGGCTTGGCGGGCGACGATCATTTTCATGATTTCGGCGGTGCCGTCGCCGATCTGCAGGCCCAGGACGTCACGCAGGCGCTGTTCGAACGGCAGTTCGGTGGAATAGCCGGCATGGCCGTGCACCAACAGGCAGCGGTGAACCACCTCGAAGGCCAGCTTGGGGGCCCACCACTTGACCATGGCGGCTTCGGCGGTGTGCGGCTTGTGGTTGGTCTTGGCCCACAGGGTCTGATAGCACAGCAGACGCACGGCGCGAACCTGGGCGTCCAATTCCGCCAAGAGGAAGGTCAGTCCCTGGTTGCGCGACAGCGGGCCACCGAAGGCCTGGCGTTCGCCGATATATTTCCAGGTTTCGTCCAGACAGATGCGGGCCACCGACAGGCATTGCAGGCCGATCAGGGCGCGGCTGAAATCGAAGCCCTGCATCACCTGGACGAAGCCGCCGCCTTCACGGCCCAGCATGTTGGCGGCGGGGACGCGCACGTCGTCGAAGAACAGCGAACCACGGCCGATGGCGTGTTCCCCCAGGTCCGAGAAACGGGTACGGGTCAGGCCGGGCAGGGTCAGGTCGACCAGGAAGGCGGAAATGCCGTGGGCGCCCTGTTCCTGGGTGCCGGTGCGGGCGAAGACCACGCACCAATCGGCCTGATCGGCCCACGAGATCGAGGTCTTTTCGCCACTCAACACATAATGGTCGCCGTCGCGCCGGGCCTTCAGGCGCAAATTGGCGGCATCCGATCCACCTTGCGGCTCGGTCAGGGCGATGGCGAACAGGGTCTCGCCGGCCAGCACCTTGGGCAGGATTTCGGCGGCCAGGTCGGGGTGGGCGTGTTCGGCGACGATCTGGCCGCACAAGGACGCCAGCAATTGAACATAGGCGACGTTGAAGTCACCTTCGGCGATGGCTTCGATGACCACGCCGGCGGTGACGTGATCCAGGCCCATACCGCCGAATTTCTCGGGGAACTCGACGCCGATCAGTCCCAATTCGCCCATGGCCTTGCGCAATTCCGGCGACACCGCGGCCAAGCGCTCGCGCTCGGCATATTTGGGGGCCAGCTCGGCCTGGGCGAAGCGAAGCGCGGTGTCGCGAATCTGCTCTTGCTCGGGGGTAAATGAAAAATCCATGGTGATCTTACCCTTGTGACTGAAAACCCCTTCGCCCTGACGGGCAAGGCGAAGGGGCAAAGCGATTACTTGCCGAAGCGACGGAAGTCGGGCTTGCGCTTTTCCTTGAAGGCGATGCCGCCTTCCTTGGATTCGTCGGTGTCGTAATACATGCTGAGCGCATACATCCCCATGCCGGCGATGCCACGGATGTTTTCGCTGTCCATGTTGAACGAGCGCTTGGCGATGGCGATGGCGGTGGGGCTTTTTTCCATGATCTCGTCGCACCAGCGGGTCACTTCGGCATCCAGTTCGTCATGGGGGACGACGGTGTTGACCAAGCCCATGGCCAGGGCTTCCTGGGCGGTGTAGCGACGGCACATGTACCAGATTTCGCGGGCCTTCTTTTCGCCGACGACGCGGGCCAGGAAGGCGGTGCCGAAACCAGGGTCGACCGAGCCGACCTTGGGGCCGACCTGACCGAACACCGCCTTTTCCGACGCGATGGTGAAGTCGCAGATGGTGCACAGAACGTTGCCGCCGCCGATGGCGAAGCCGGGCACACGGGCGATCACCGGCTTGGGCACGTCGCGGATGATGGAATGCAGGTCTTCCATGGGCAGGCCGATGGTGCCGCGGCCGTCATACTGGCCTTCATGGGCGCTTTGGTCGCCGCCGGTGCAGAACGCCTTGTCGCCGGCGCCGGTCAGCACGATGACGCCGATGGATTTGTCCCAGCCGGCCTTGTTGAAGGCGTGGATCAGTTCTTCGCAGGTCTGGCCGCGAAAGGCGTTGTACTTGTCGGGCCGGTTGATGGTGATCCAGGCGGCGCCGTTCTTCACTTCGTACAGGATGTCTTCGTAAGTCATTGGTCCGTTTCCTTGTGATTAGCCGTTCATGGTCAGGCCGCCCGAGACGCTGATCACCTGGCCGGTGATGAAGGCGGCGTCGTCCGAGGCGAAGAAGGCGATGGCACCCGGCAGGTCCGAGGGTTGGCCCAAACGGCCCAGGGGCACCGCGCGGGTGAAGGCCACACGCAGCTTTTCCGGATCGCCGGCGCCTTCCATGAAGGATTGCAGCAAGGGGGTGTCGGTGACGCCGGGGCAGACCACGTTGAAGACGATGCCTTCGCGGGCATGTTCGCGGGCCAGGGTCTTGGAAAAGGCGATGACGCCGGCCTTGGCGGCGGCATAGACCGCTTCGCCCGACGAGCCGACGCGGGCGGCATCGGACGCCAGGCTGACCACCTTGCCTGCCTTGCGTTCGACAAACCCCTTCAGCACCGTGTGGGTGATGTTCAGCACGCCCACCAGATTGATGTCGATGATCTTGCGCCAGTAATCGGGGGTGCTTTTCAAAAACGGCGAGAACAGGTCCCAGCCGGCATTGTTGACCAGCACGTCCACCGGTCCCAGTTCGGCCTCGATGGCGGCGACGGCCTTGGTCACCGCTTCCAGGTCGGTCAGATCGGCGCCATAGGCCTTGACGGTACCGCCCTTGGCCGACAATTCGGCAGCGGTGGCGGTGGCCGCCTCAAGGTTCAAATCAACGATGGCGACTTTGGCGCCTTCCTCGGAAAAACGACAACATGTTGCTTTACCGATGCCGCCGGCACCGCCGGTAACGATCACCACCTTGCCAGACAAACCGCGCATGAACAAACCTCCTTTTTGGCTTTTTCGCAGGTGCAATATGCGATTTTTGCAGAATTTCGCCGTTTCGACGGGCGATCTCGATGTGTTGGCGGAGTATGCCATCAGGGAAAAATAAATAGCAATATATTTACGTATCTGGGGGTGGGCTGGGGTTCTTGACTGCGATTTGCCGTGGGCGCATCATGCCGGGCATGACCTCTTCCCACGATCGCGAGGCGGCGGTGGCGGCGGAACTCAGCAACCGGCTGTTTTTCCGTCTGTACCAATGCGCCAACCTGATGCACAAAACCGGCACCAAGGCGCTGGATGAACACGGCATCACCACCCAGCAATGGGCGGTGCTGGGGGCGTTGTCGCGCGACCCGGTGGCCGCCGAGGGCATGACCATCAGCGATTTGGCGCAATTCCTGCTGGTCAGCCGGCAGAACCTGTCGGGGGTGATCAACCGGTTGGAAGCCATGGGCTGTATCGAACGGGTCAAGGACAGCACCGACCAGCGGTCGCGGCGGGTGCGCCTGTCGCAGGCCGGCTGGCCGCTGTGGACCCAACGCATGCAGCCGGCCATCGACGGTTATTACGCCCAAGCCCTGGGAAATTTTTCGGTCGGCGACAAGATCGAAGCCCTGCATTACCTGAACAAGCTGCTCGACAACCTGAAGCGGGTGGACAGTCCCGAGGCCGAGGACGCCGAATGAAGAAGCGGGTCAACCACAAATCCGGGGAAGGCCTGGAGACCGCTCAGGATTTCGCCAGCGACCGGCAATTCGTCGTCGCCCTGCATCGCGGGCTCGAAGTGCTGCGTTGTTTTCGGCCCGGTGAATGTCTGGATGACCGCGAAATCGCCCGGCGGCTGGATATCCCCAAGGCGACTTTGGCGCGGCTGACCGCCACCTTGGCGGCCCAGGATTGCCTGCGTCGGGACGATGACGGCAAATACCGTCTTGGTCTGGGGTTGCTGGCCTTGGGCTATGGCAATCTGGGCGGCATCAATATCTGCGGTGCCATTCAGCCTTTCATGGACGAATTGGCCGCCTATGCCGGCGAGGGCATCATGGTCGCCCTGGGGGGCGAGGACGAGTTGTCCATGGTCTATTGGGCCTGCACCCGTAATGCCGGCATGGTCACGTTGCAAACCCATGTGGGCTCGCGCATCTCGCTGGCCCGAACCAGCATGGGGCAAGCTTATTTGGCCGGACTTGACGACGACCGACGTGCGGCTTTGTTGGCGCGTCTGCGCCACAAAGCCGGCGCCGATTCCTGGCCGACCATCGAGGCGAACATCGGGCAATCCCTTGCCCAGGTGCGGCAAACCGGCTTTTGCTGCAATTACGGCAACTGGCGTTCCGACGTCCACTCGGTTGGGGTGCCGTTTTCCCTGAAAAATTCCACCTTGCCCCCCCTTGCCTTCAATTGTGGGGGGCCTGCTTACCTGCTGTCTCGTCAACGCCTGGAAGACGATCTGGGGCCTCGTCTGGTGGCGATGGTAAGCCGGCTGAAATCGGTTTGCGACGGTCAGTCGCCGCTCGCGGTGTCAGCGGAATCGGGCCTTCGGACAACAGCCGATTCTTTCCGCGGATCGAAGTCCTGACCGCAGGCAAGGCAGCCCGTTCGGATGGGGGCGTCACGATGGCCTGTCAACCTAAGAGAGAATAAGCGGCGACGTGGGGGCGCTTTCATCCAATAGCTCGGCCAGTTTGACCAATGCCGCCTTCAGCGTCTCCTGATCCGGGGCGGCGTTGACGCAGACCCGGACCATGTTCGACTGATGCAGCGATGAGACCTCGAACAGAGTGTAGGGGGTGATGCCGACACCGCGCGCCTCGGCCGCCGAGGTGAAGGTCTGGGCCGTCCAGTCCGCTGGCGTTCTCAGGCCAAAATAGAAGGCTCCGGGGGCATTGGTCACCAGGGCGCGGGGCAGGGTTTCCATCACCAGATTTTGCCGGGCAGCCGTTTCCGCCCGCAAGGCGGCGATGATCGTGTCCAAGCGTGGAGACCGCAAAATCCGAGCCGCCCATTCGGCGTTGAAGGGCGAGGCCATCAAGGTGGTGGCCCGCAGGGCGATACCGAAGGCGTGGAACAGGTGTCCGGGGACCCGCATGAAACCGATGCGCAAGCCCGGTCCTGCCAGTTTGGACAGACTGGTCAAGTGAACCACCCGATCCGGGGCCATGGACGCCAGGGGGCGGGGCGGCGGATCCGGCATAAAGCCATAGACGTCGTCTTCGATCACCGTCACGTCATGGCGCTCGCAAACGGCAACGATCTCTCGGCGACGTCTTTCGGACATGGTGGCGGTGGTCGGATTGTGCAGGGTCGGCGTGCAAAAAAGCACCCGTGCCCCAGTCCGCTGGCAGGCCATGTCCAAGGATTCCGGGACGATGCCTTCCCTGTCCATACGCACCCCGACCAGAGAACGCCCGAGGAGGGCGGCCGCCGATTTCAATCCGTAGAAACTCAGTTCCTCGGTCAGGATCACGTCGCCGGGGCGTGACAGGGCCGCCAGCGACAGCAGCAGACCATGTTGCCCGCCGCAGGTGACCAACATGTCGTCCGCCCGCGCCTCGATCCCGAAGCGGCCCAGCCAGTGGGCAAAGGTGCGTCGATGTTCTTCAAGGCCGGCATCGATCTGAGCGGAAAGGAACGCTGCGGCGTCCAACTCGGTCCCCATGGCCTGCTGCAACAACGAGAGGGCCGGGTGGGGTGCCGCCCCCGAGGGGAAATTGTGCGACAGGTCGACGAAGGATTGTCGCGGCGTGTGATCCCACAAGCTGGTTGGGCCGTCGGCTTCTTCCTTGACGCTCAGGAAGGTTCCGCGTCCGACCTCGCCCCGGGTGAGGCCTTGATCGTGCATTTCCGCATAGGCGCGGCTGATGGTCCCGATGTTCAGGGACAGCCAGTTCGCCAGATCCCTTTGGGGGGGCAGTCGGTCTCCCGGTCGCAGCAGCCCGGTGGCCAGCGCCCGCTTGACCGCCGAGACGATGGCCAGATATCGGGGGCCGCCGGTTTCCTCCACTATGGCAATCCATTCCGGATGCATCGATCACTTGTCCTGATTGTCTGGTAAATTGTATTGGTGTTGCTAGGATATTGCCTTATTAGCGGACTGCGCAAGCCCATAAATTAGGCATTTAAAGCGATCATGTGCTGATTTGTGGGACATTTGTTGTCGAAAATGACTGATGCAATTTGGCATGGGCGTTGCAATTGTATCAATCGATCATGACGCATCCGTCAAACGCGTCTGTGGTCGTGAGGGGCCGCCCACGCAGGTTCCGGCTTACGAAAGGAATGCGTCCAAGTGAGTCAGTCATACACCCAGCTTTCGCCCATCCCGCTTTTTCACATGATCACCGGGGGGCCAACACCCGTCGCCCCCTTCAGCCATGCGGTGGAATGCGACGGCTTCGTCTTCGTCACCGGTCAGATGCCGGATACCCCCCAAACGCCGGGGGTTCTGCCCGAGGGGGTCGAGGCCCAGACCCGCAATGTCATGGCCAATCTCGACACGGTCTTGGAAGGCATCGGTCTGACCCTGGCCAACGTGGTTTGCGTCCGCGCCTTTCTGACCGAATTTCAGCGTGACTACGCCGCCTTCAATGCCGTTTACGCCTCTTATTTCCCGGCCGACCGCCGTCCGGCGCGGACCTGTGTGGGGGTCACCGGCCTGGCCTATGACGCCCTGGTCGAGATCGACCTGATCGCCCGCCGCTAAAGCTTTTTCAGTCTTCGCCTTGTTTCGAACACCGGAGATACACGATGAAAAACTTGTTCTTCAAGTCGTTTGCCCTTCCCGCGATGCTTGCTGTCGTCACCTCCTTGTCTCCCGTGGCCGCCAGCGCGGCGACGCTTGCGGAAATCAAGAGCAAGGGAGCCATGGTCGTCGCCACCGAAGACAGCTACAAGCCATTCGAATATATCGAGAATGGCGAGCCCAAGGGGCTGGACCATGAACTTCTGGCGCTGTTGCGGGCGGAAGCCCCGTTCACCATCGATCAGCAGATTATCCCCTGGACCGGCTTGCTGGCGGGGGTGGCGACCGGCAAATATGACGTTGCGCTGACCGCCGCCGTCATCACCCCCGAGCGAGTCGAGAGCTTGGACTTCACCATGCCCATCGCCGAGGCCACCCAGTATTATGTGGTGCGTGCCTCTGAAACCCGGATCAAGGGGGTCGCCGACCTGAACGGCATGACTGTCGGCGTGCAATCCGGTGGCGCGTCCTATGCCGCCCTGACCGACCTGGCGCCGAAATTGGCGGCGACCGGCGGCAAGATCGGCAAGGTGGTCCAGTACACGTCGCTGCCGGAAGCCTATCAGGACCTGCAGAACGGTCGGCTGGATTATGTGATCAACGGGGTGGTCAATCTGGTCAGCCTGACCAAGGAACATCCGACGCGCTTCAAGATGGGCCAGGCCGTCGGCGCCCCCACTTATGCCGCCTGGGCCGTGGCCAAGGGCAATTCCAGCCTGCTCGGCTACCTGAACGAATTCATGTCCAAGGTGCGCGCCGACGGCCGTCTCTACGCCTTGCAGGAAAAGTGGCTGGGTCGCAGCTTCAAGGACATGCCGGCTCGATAAGTCAAACGAAGGATGACCGTCATCATGACATGGCCAGCAGCTTGGACGATTATCGAGGGGGCGTTGGTGACCGCTTGGCTGTCGGCCATCGGCATCGCCCTAAGCCTGCCCCTTGGTCTGTTGCTGGCCATCATCCGGTGGCGCCGTGTCGCGGTCCTTGACGGGGTGTTGGCGGGTTTCGTCAGCCTGATCCGGGCCACCCCCTTCGTCACCTTGGTCCTGTTCATCTTCTTCGTACTGCCCAGCCTGGGCATCGAGCTGAAGCCCATTCCGGCCGCCATCGTCGCGCTGACCATCAACACCATGGCCTTCAGCAGCGAAATCTGGCGCTCGGCGCTCGATAGTTTTCCCCGCGACCAACGAGAAGCGGCGGAAGCCTGTGGCATGTCGGAATTCCAAGCGCTTCGCCGCGTGATCTTTCCTCAGATCTGGCGCTCCAGCTTGGGGCCGCTGGTCAGCGAGGCGACCATTCTTTTGAAATGTACGCCTGCGATCGCGGTGATCGGGGTGGTGGAAATCACCCGGGCCGCCAGCCGGATCGGCGCCGAAACCTACGAGCCGCTTCCGCCCTTCCTTCTGGCCACGGTTCTTTACACGGCGCTGATCGCCGTGCTGGTCCGTGGGCAACGCTATGTCGAACGCCGGGTCGCCAACAGATACGGATATGTCGCGCCATGAACGGAGTTTCCATCCTGTGGGAGTCCCGCGAGCTCTTTCTCCAAGGCGCGCTCGACACCCTGACGCTGGTGTTGGGCTGTTTGGTCCTGAGCCTTCCCCTGAGCATCCTTGGGGCGGTGCTGATGAATGAAAGCGGTCCCTCCTTGAAGCGGGCCTTGCGCGAACTCTTCGACTTCCTGCGCTGCGTGCCCTTCCTGCTGCTGGCCTACGTCATCTATTACGGCTTGCCGGAACTGGGGGTGCGTCTGCCGCCCTGGTGGGCGGGACTGGTGTCCCTGACCCTTTACAACGCCGCCTATCTGGTGGAAATCTTCCGGGCGGCCTTCAACGGGATCGACCGGGACAATATCGAGGCGGCCCAGGCCTTTGGCTTTTCCCGCCTGCAGACCTATCGGCGTGTGATCCTGCCGCAGGCGGTGATCACCGCCGCGCCCTTGATCGGCAACCAGACCATCACCGCCATGCGCGACAGCGCCTTCCTGATGATCATCACGGTCCAGGAACTGACCTTCACGGCGAATTTCGTCAGCGCCAACCACTTTTCGCCCTTCGCCCCCTTCGCCATGGCCGTCGGTCTTTACTGGCTGATGTCGGTATCCATCGAATGGGTGGTGGGCCGCATGGGTATCATCAGGAGATCTCGATATGGCTGATCCGATTCCCGCCATTTCCGTCAAACGCCTGTGCAAGGAGTTTGATGGGCACGAAGTCCTCCGGGACATCGACCTGGACATACCGGCGGGCACGACGACCTGCATTTTGGGGCCAAGCGGCTCGGGCAAGTCCACCTTCCTGCGTTGCCTCAACTGGCTGGAGATTCCCAGCTCCGGTGCGGTTTTCCTGGATGGCCGGCGGGTCGGTGGCGAAACCAATGCCGCCGGCAAGGTTACGGTCAACCGCCGGGAACTGGCCGAGACCCGGGCCAAGATCGGCATGGTCTTCCAGCATTTCGCCCTGTGGCGGCACCTGACGGTTCTGCAGAACGTGACCGAGGCGCCGATCCAAGTGCTGAAGCGCCCCCGGCAGGACGTGGAAACGCAAGCCATGGCGATCCTTGAACAGGTCGGTCTGGCGGACAAGGCCCATGTCTATCCCCACGCCCTGTCCGGCGGGCAGAAACAGCGGGTGGCGATCAGCCGGGCCTTGGCCATGAAGCCCAAGGTGATCTTGTTCGATGAGCCGACCAGCGCGCTTGACCCGGAAATGGTCGGAGAGGTGCTGGCGGTCATGCGCAGCTTGGCGAAGGGGGGGATGACACAGGTGATCGTCACCCATGAGATGGCTTTCGCCAGGGACGTCTCGGACACCGTCGTCTTCATGGATGGCGGACAAATCCGAGAGGTGGCGCCGGCCAAGGAGTTCTTTGCCGCCCCCAAGACCGAGCGGGCCCGACGCTTCCTTTCGTGAAGACGGTTGTTCCCCCTCCGCGAGGATGACGCGCCGAAGCGATGGGAGCGGTGGTTGTCCGGCCCCAAGTCTCGGTTCGCCATCCTCGTTACCGGTGAAGACCTCGAAAACGGCGGCTCACATGGGCGTGATGTTGTGTTCCTTGTAAATCTCGTCCTGGGCCTTCTTGAATTCGATCATGGTGAAGTCGAAGCCCGAGGCCTTGATCTCGGCCCAACTGGCGCTTTCGTCCTCGGACAGGTCGTTCATCTTCTGACGGAACTCGTCATCGGAACGCATGCGCTTGATATAGGCGACGGCAGATTCGACGGACATGGCAATTCTCCTGAATAAAGAAGCGGAAGGTTAAGCCGGCCCACCCCCGCCAGGGTGGGCCGGCCTGGTTGCAGTCCGGCCTTATGGCTTGGGGAACTGCACCAACTCGATGCGGTTGCCGTCGGGGTCTTCAACGAAGGCAACGATGTTTTCGCCGTGGCGTTGCGAGCGGGGCGGGCGCGGCATGGGCACCCCCTCGGCGGCCAGTCGGTCGCAAAGCGCGGTGATGCCGGTCACCGCGATGGCGATGTGGCCAAAGGCGGTGCCGCGTTCATAGGGTTCTTCGTCCGACCAGTTGAACACCAGTTCCAGCGCCATGCCGTTCAGGCCGGCGCCATAACCCAGATAGGTCTGGGTGAACTGGTTCTTCTTGTGATCGCGGGTTTCCAGCACCGTCATGCCCAGCAGACGGGTGTAGAAATCCAGCGAACGTTCCATGTCGGTGACCCGCAACATGGCGTGCAGCAAACGGAAGCCATCGTCCTTGACGGCCGAGCTCAGGTCGATGGCCGCCTTGGCGGCATAGATGTCGGCCAAAGCGGCGGGGATCGACTTGCCTTTATGCATGTCGGTGGCTTCGATGCCGATCCCGGCCAATTGTTCCTGGGGGGTGGGGCCGATCTTGGCGACCAGCAGCAGGCGGCAATCGGCCAGCATGCGCATGATGGTCTGGCGCGGGTCTTCGTCACCTTGCGCGTGCGCGGCCACCTTGCGGGTATCGACCAACTTGGCGTTGTCGCCTTCCACGTCATAGATCAAGAAGTCATCGGCCTGGCCGAAATGCTGGTCGACGCGCAGGCCGTCCTTGGTGGCGACCGCCATGCGCATGGTGGGGCCGGTGGCGGCAGGGGCTTCGTACATCTGGGGACTCCGTCGGAAGTTGTCCTTTTTCAATGGCAACCGTCGTGCCAACGGCGTTTGGCGCGGATTTCCTGGTTTTCGCCAAAAGCCGCCCGCACCGGCCGGAACTCTTCCACGGCGATTCGTACGTCGGCGAACACAGATAAATCTTCGGAAACGGCCGGAATCGCGGAAATACACGGATTTCAAAACTTGGCACGGTTCCTGCGATACCCATTCGTGCCTGCTTCCGATCCAAGCATAGACGGCTGGATGCAAGCCGAGTGAGCTGGTATCAGCCAAGGAGAGACTGCCATGCCTATGGTACTGTTGAATTGCGACAAGGATATTCCTGAGCGCGAAAAGCACATTTATCTTAAAGTCGATGGTGAAGATTCCCGCGACTTCTTGCCCGTGTCCAATGCGCCGACTTTGCCCGGCACGCTGTCCGAGCGTGGTTGTGCTTTCTGCGGCGCCAAGCTGGTCATCGGCGGTGTTCTGAAGGACACCATCCAGATGATCCACGGCCCCATCGGCTGCGCTTACGACACCTGGCACACCAAGCGCTATCCCACCGACAACGGCCACTTCAACATGAAGTACGTGTGGTCCACCGACATGAAGGAAAGCCACATCGTCTTCGGCGGTGAAAAGCGCCTGGAAAAGTCGTGCCACGAAGCCTTCGACGAAATGCCCGACGTCAAGCGCATGATCATCTACACCACCTGCCCGACCGCGCTGATCGGCGACGACATCAAGGCGGTGGCCAAGAAGGTGATGGAAGAACGTCCCGACGTGGACATCTTCACCGTGGAATGCCCCGGCTTCGCCGGCGTGTCCCAGTCCAAGGGCCACCACGTGCTGAACATCGGCTGGATCAACGAAAAGGTTGGTCAGTTGGACGCCGAGATCACCAGCCCCTACACCATGAACTTCATCGGTGACTTCAATATCGGCGGCGACACCCAGTTGTTGCAGCAATATTGGGACAAGCTGGGCATCCAGGTGATCGCCCACTTCACCGGCAACGGCACCTATGACGATTTGCGCCGCATGCACAAGGCCCAGCTGAACGTCGTCAACTGCGCCCGGTCGTCGGGCTACATCGCCAACGAGCTGAAGAAGCAGTACGGCATCCCCCGTCTGGACATCGACTCGTGGGGCTTCAACTACATGGCGGAAGGCATCCGCAAGATCTGCGCCTTCTTCGGTATCGAAGAAAAGGGCGAGGCCTTGCTGGCCGAGGAATTCGCCAAGTGGAAGCCGCAGCTGGATTGGTACAAGGAACGCCTGAAGGGTACCAAGATGGCGATTTGGACCGGTGGTCCGCGCCTTTGGCACTGGACCAAGTCGGTGGAAGACGATCTGGGCGTCCAGGTGGTCGCCATGTCGTCCAAGTTCGGCCACCAGGAAGACTTCGAAAAGGTCATCGCCCGCGGCCAGACCGGCACCTATTACATCGATGACGGCAACGAGCTGGAATTCTTCGAGATCATCGACCTGGTCAAGCCCGACGTCATCTTCACCGGTCCGCGCGTCGGCGAATTGGTCAAGAAGCTGCACATTCCCTATGTGAACGGCCACGGCTATCACAACGGCCCGTACATGGGCTTCGAAGGCTTCGTCAACTTGGCCCGCGACATGTACAACGCCGTCCACAACCCGCTTCTGAAGCTGGCCGCCACCGATATCCGTACTGGAATCGCCACCCCTGTCAAGGAGGCCGCGGAATGAACAGCGAAAAGCTCGACCAATTGTTCGGTTACGTGCAGGAACGCTGCCTGTGGCAGTTCTTCTCGCGCTCGTGGGACCGCCAGGAAAACATCGATGGCATCTTGAAGACCGCCACCGACCTGTTGACCGGCGAGCCGCCGGCCAAGGAAACCCCCATGGACCGGCTGTTCTATGCCGACGCCAAGGTCATGGTTCAGGACCTGAAGGATCGCTTTCCCTGGTTGGCCGATGCCGGCCCGGCCCAGGTGCGCGACCTGATGCATGGCCTGAAGGACAAGTTGGTGGAATTCACCATCACCAAGTCCCTGAACCACGAACTGAACCACACGCTGTACTAGGCAGCGCCGGGCGGCGGCCCCGATCCCGCGAAGGCGGGGCCGCCCATCCGATCCCAGACAAAGGAGCCCAAAGATGGGTTGCGAAATCACCACCCGTGAGCGCGCAGGCGTCATCAATCCGATGTACGACTGCCAGCCGGCCGGCGCCCAATATGCCGGTATCGGCGTCAAGGATTGCATCCCGCTGGTCCATGGCGGCCAGGGTTGCACCATGTTCGTCCGTCTGCTGTTCGCCCAGCATTTCAAGGAAAACTTCGACGTCGCCTCGACCTCGCTGCACGAGGATTCGGCGGTGTTCGGCGGCCACCAGCGTATCCAGGACGGCGTCATGACCCTGGCCCGGCGTTATCCGGACCTGCGTGTCATTCCCGTCATCACCACCTGCTCGACCGAAGTCATCGGTGACGACATTGAAGGCAACATCAATGTCTGCAACAAGATGCTGAAGGAAGAGTTCCCCGGCCGTAAGGTCCATGTGGTGCCGGTGCACACCCCCAGCTTCAAGAACAGCCAGGTGGGTGGCTATTCCGAATGCATGCAGTCCATGTTCAAGACCATCGCCACCGCCAAGGTGGCGCCGTCGGGCAAGCTGAACCTGTTCCCCGGCTGGGTTAATCCCGGTGACGTGGTGCTGCTGAAGCATTACCTGAAGGAAATGGGCATCGACGGTACCGTGTTCATGGATACCGAGGATTTCGACAGCCCCATGCTGCCCGACAAATCCATCCACACCCATGGCCGCACTACCGTGGAAGACATCCAGGCTTCCACCGGCGCCATGGCCTCGGTCGCCCTGGCCCGCTACGAAGGCGCTTCCACCGCCACCTACCTGAACCAGGAATTCGAGGTTCCGGCCCATATCGTCAGCACGCCTTATGGCATTGGCAACACCGACAAGATGTTGCAGAAGCTGTCCGAGATCACCGGCAAGCCGATCCCGGAATCGCTGGTCAAGGAACGCGGCATCGCCTTGGACGCGCTGCAGGATCTGGCCCACATGTTCTTCGCCAACAAGAAGGTGGCGCTGTTCGGTCACCCCGACCTGGTGATCGGTCTGGCCGAGTTCTGCATGGAAGTGGAACTGGAACCGGTGCTGCTGCTGTTGGGCGACGACAACAGCAAGTACAAGAAGGACCCGCGCATCCTGGCCATGAAGGACAAGGTGAACTGGGACATGGAAGTGGTGTGCAACGCCGATTTGTGGGAACTGGAAAAGCGCGTCACCGACCCCAATTACAAGATCGACCTGATCATGGGGCATTCCAAGGGCCGTTACGTGGGCATCTACAACAACGTGCCCATGGTCCGCGTCGGTTTCCCCACCTTCGACCGCGCCGGTCTGTACCGCAAGCCCACCATGGGTTACGCGGGCGCCATGGAACTGGGCGAAGCCATTGCCAACACCTTGTTCAACCACATGGAATACAACAAGGAAAAGGAATGGATCCTCAATACCTGGTAAGGGATTGAGCGGGGGCGGCCGCTGGGCCGCCCCCTTTTTCTTGGCAGGAGCCCCAAGCATGACGCTGCTCACCCCCGAATATCGTCAGATCGAGCTTTACAGCAAGAAGAAGGTCCTGCCGGTGGCCGAGGACGCCGAGACCGAACTGGCCGAAGGCACGGCGGAAGTTATCCGTCTGACCGGGACCTTCCAGACACTGGACGCGATCTTGGGCGAGGCGCCGGCCGGCGACGACCCCAACGACACCTGGGCCAAATACCTGAAGCTGCCCAAGCGTCATCCCATGGAAAAGCTGGCGGCCGAGATTTACCGGGCTTTACGCCCGTTCCATGCCGGCGCCACCCACGCCAGCGGCCGGATCGCCATCCATAACGGCATGGTCAAGGCGTCGTCCACCATCGGCCACACCGCTTTGTGCATCCGCATGACCCGGGCTGGCATGGTTTTGTTGGATTCCACGGTCGCCTATCTGCTGGCGGCAGCCGATTCGCCTTATCCCGAGGCCTATGAAGTGGCCATGCTGACCCGCTATTGGGGCGATTGTTACGACGAAATCCGCTGGTATTACGACGAGGACCGGGCACTGTTCCAGTTCCGCGACCCTTTGCGCATGAACCGTCATTACCGCTTCGACTGCGACAACCCCAAGCACGAGCTGCGCGGAGGGAAGGTGGTGTTCGAGGTGGGCGAGATTTATCGCGACATCGTGCGCTATCCCATCGATTTCTATCTGCACATCGACGAGGTGCTTTACATCGTCCCCGTCGAGGCGCTGACCGATTACACCTTGCCGGAATCCGACCTGCCGCGTTGGCGGGCCCGCTTGCCCGACGGCCAGACCCTGCCGGCGCGCTGGCGTCCCCGCTTCACCCGCGAAGAGATGATCCCCGGCCTGCCCATGACCTAGACTTGTTTCAGGCAAGCCGGAAACAAGTCTAGGTGCTTAAAAGTGGCCCGTACCGGGCTGTTCAGACGCCACTCGGGCTCATCGCATATCCACGCATCGCGTGAAAATGCTCTAAGCTTAGGAGATTTTCCATGGATTGCCCGCATCTGCGCATCGCCGTCACCACCAATTCGCTGATCCAATGCGACGCCAATTTCGTCGTCGCCCGTCAGGTGGTGTTCTATGACGTCACCTCGGACCGTTCCGAATTCGTCGACGTGGTGCATTTCACCAAATCCGGCAAGAAGGGACCGGGCGGCGGTCAGGGCAAGGTGGCGGGGGCCTGTGTCATGGACGACCAGGAAGACGACGACGGCACCGGTCGCGATCCGTTGGTGGAGCGGGTCGAGGCGTTGAAGGGCTGTTCGGTGCTGTTCACCATGGGATTGTCCGATCTGGCCGCCGTGCGTCTGCACGCCGAAAAGGTCTTTCCGGTCAAAAGCGAACGGGTGCGCGACATCGACGACGTCATCGCCAACGTTCAGGGCTTGATGGCGGCCAAGATGCCGCCGCTTTGGGTGCGTCGCGCCCTGCGCGGCCCGGATGGACGGCGTATGGTGCTGGAAGATCGCCAAGAGGTTTACTGAGGCCTGCGTTGCGCTGTCGTCATGACGACATAAGGTCATTGGCGTATTCACGGCGCAACGCAACGGTTTTCCGCACGGATAGAGCCGTAAAACCCGAGCGTTATATAGTTTGACAACATATTGATTCAAAACTATAAATTCCGCATTGTCCTGGAACGACCCGGTGATACAGGGAAAGTTCCATGGCTGACGATGTCGACCTGCAGGTTCAAATCCGCATTTTGCCGCTGATCGGTCCGGGCAAGATGCAGTTGCTGGAGGCCATCGACCGCCATGGTTCCATTTCGGCGGCGGCCCGCTCGATGGGCATGGCCTATCCCAATGCCTGGAAGTTGATGGACAGCCTGAACACGCATTTCCGCGAACCTTTGGTCACCCGCGTCATCGGCGGCAGCCGGGGCGGCGGTGCCGCCTTGACCGAAACCGGCAAGGCGGTGTTGGGGATTTATCGCTCGGTCGAGGCCAAGGCGCGCATCATGTTCGCCGGTGACGTGGACGCCCTGCGCCACCTGCTGGCGCCGCGCGTGTCGGCAGAGACCGGGGATGCGGCCTGCGAAGGGATCGAATCCGGGCCGGGTTCGGCCGAATGTGGCGAACGCAAACGCCGCCACCGCGTCGGTTGACCGGCGGAACCGGTGGTTCTTGAAGCGGAGTGGCCATGTCTTCCCGTGCCGATCTTCAGCAGCACCAGGCCCTGGTCCGCGTGATGGATCTGGCCCGCCTGACCGCGGATGACGATTCCCTGGCCTTGGCCTCGATCCTGGTTCACCGCTGCAATTGTCCCACCGCCCCCCGGCGTTTGGCCCTGGGGCTGGGCGAGGCGGAATTGCGCGCCCTGGTCGGCCGTTTTTTCCCGGCATTGTTGGATCACTGGCAGCATGGGCCCTGCCTGCGTCCTCACCTGGGGTTGACCTGCACCCATGTGAACCTGCCGGTGGACCACGATCACTTTGCCGATCGTCTGCTGGAGCAGGAAGAACACCAATTGCGTCGGCTGTTGCTGCGGCACGGGGCCGGGCGCGGGCCGGGGCCGGTGGCCTTTGCCCGTCTGGTGGCCCGCGCCTGCATGGAGCCGGACCATCTGTGGACCAGCCTGGGATTCGCCCATCGCGACCTGTTGAGCGGCCTGATGCAGCGACATTTCCCGGGTCTGGTGGCGCTGAACCAACGTGACATGCGGTGGAAGAAGTTCTTCTACAAATTGCTGTGCGAGGAAGAGGCCGTGCGCACGTGCAAGGCCTCGTCCTGCGAGATTTGTCCCCATCATCACGAATGCTATGTCATGCCTTCCCCAGGAAGCGGGCCCGCAGCCGTGCCCCCACCACATTGATCAGGGTCACCAGCGCCAGCAAGACGATGATCAGGGCCGACGCCTCGCGGTATTCGAACAGGTGGAAGGCGGTGATGATTTCCAGCCCCAGTCCGCCGGCGCCGACCACGCCCAAGGTGGTGGCGGCGCGCAAATTGTGTTCCCAGCGATACATGGTGACGTCCACCAGCCGGGGCAGGATTTGCGGCAACACCGAAAACCGCAACACCCCCAGATGGCCGACGCCATGGCTGCGCAAGGCGTCGCCCGGGCCGGGTTCCACATGTTCCAGGGTTTCGGCGAAGAACTTCCCCAACATGCCGGTGGAATGGGCCGCCAGGGCCAGGATGCCGGCCAGCGGACCAAAGCCGATGGCGGCGACGAACATCACCCCCCAGATCAGTCCGGGGATCGACCGCAACAGGTTCAGCAACAGCCGCATGGGCCCGCCCAGCCACGGGGTGCGGACCACGTTGCGGGCGGCGATGGCGCCGCAGACCAGGGCTAGGGCGGCCCCCATCGCGGTTCCGGCGACGCTCATGGACAGGGTTTCCAAAAGCGGTTTACCCCATTTCGGCCAGCGGCTGAAATCGGGGGGCATGGAATCGTTGGTCAATTGCGCGATGGTGGACAAGGCTCCGGCATAGCGACCGGGATCGAAAGCCCCGGCATAGACGAAGGCGGCGACCACCGCCAGGGCCACCAGGACGCCATTCACAATGCTGTTGCGCACCCTGCGGCGGCCATCGTCAAGGATGGCCGCCAGGGCGTCGGAGTGACGCGTTTCGATCATTTCAACCCCATGGCCGGGACAGCGTCGGGGTTGGCCTTTTCGATGGCGTCGATCCAGGTCTTCACCACCTCGACGTCGGAATCGACGCAGGGGATGAAGGATTCGGCGCGGAACACCTTCAGCGCTTCGGGATCGCTGACATTGATGAAGGCCTTGCGGATTTCTTCCTTGAACGCCGGGTCCAGCCCTTCACGGAAGGTCCACATGTATTCGGGGATGGGGCGCGATTCCAGCAGCAGGCGAGTGGCCTTGGGGTCGATCTTGCCTTCCTTCAACAGGCGCTTGTAGACCGGCATGGACAGGCCGCCGGCGGCGACCTTCTTGTTGGCGACGGCCAGGGCGACGGCATCATGGGCGCCCATCACCCGAAGCGTGTAGTCGCGGCCCGAGATCAGCCCGGCATCCAGCAATTCATAACGCGGCACCCAGGTGCCCGAGGTGGAAGCCGGGTCGCCCAGGGCGATTTCGCCGCCCTTCAGGTCGGCCAGCGACTTGGCCGGGCTGTCGGCGGGGACGATGATGGCGGCGGTGAAGGTGGGGCCGACCATGTCGTGGGACGGGCGGGCAAAGGGTTGCAGCTTGGCCGAACGGGCCCGCAACAGATAGGTGATCGGCCCCAGATAGGCGATGTCCAGGCGGCCGAAACGCAGGGCTTCGCCGGTGGCGGCGTAATTGGCGCCGACCATCATTTCCACCGGCATGTTCAGGCGCTTTTCCAGATAGGCGCGCAAGGGTTCGTTCAGGCGCATGACGGTGGGGGCCGATTCACCGGGCAGCAGGCCGATGACCAGTTTCTGCGGACGCTCGGCCAGGGCCGGCGTCGCCAGTGACAGCACGGTGGCGCAGGTCAGGATGAGTTTGCCTAGTTTACCGAACATGGAACTTCCTTTGTGTCAGTGATGGAACGAAAAACGGTGGATTCGTCGGCGGCGCCAAAGGATTGGGCCGGGGCGTCGAAGACGATGCGGCCGCCCCCCAGGCCGACGATGCGGTCGGCCAAGGAACGGGCCATGGACAATTGGTGCAGCACCAAGACCACGGTCAGGCCGTTGCGGGCGACCAAGGTGCGGAACTCGGCGGCCAGGCGGTCGGCCAGGACCGGGTCGACCGAGGCGAAGGGCTCGTCCCCCAGCAGCAAGGCGGGGCGACGGATCAGGGCGCGGGCGATGCCGACGCGCTGGCGTTCACCGCCGGACAATTGCGCGGTCCGGGCGGTGGCCCGGTCCAGCAACCCCACTTCGTCCAAGGCTTGGGCGGCGCGGCGGCGCTGGGTGCCGGACCACGGCAGCGGCGACAGCGGATGGCGGGTGTCGGCCAGGCCCAGCAGTACGTTGTCGATGGCCGGAAGGCGGTCGATCAAGGCATGGTCCTGGAACACGGTGGCGGTGCGGCGCCGGGCCTCACGCAGGGGGCGGGGCTGGTCCAGCCGGCCGATGCCTTCGAAGTTGATCGAGCCGCCATGGGGCGACAGCAAACCGTTCAGCGTGCTCATCAAGGTGGTCTTGCCCACCCCCGACGGCCCCACCAGGGCGGTGATGGACCCCGCCGGCAGATGCAGCGAGATGTCGTGCAACACCGGGCGTCCGCCGCGATGGACGGTTAAATTGTCGATGGTGATGGCGATGCTCATGGTTCGGTGATTCCGGTCAACAAGGTCAAATGGGATCTGGGTTTCGAAGTCGGTGCCGCTGACGCTGATTGTGGTGGGGGCGGTGGCGGGGACGGCTCGGGCGGTGGTCCATGCAATTCGCCCAGGTGGTCCCACATGGCTTCGACCACCCGCAGCAAGCCGCCATCCAGCGCCGGGCCGCGAAAACCGGCGGCGACCAGGGCGTCGACGGCGCCGGTGGCCAAGGCCAAGGCGATGGCGTCGAAATCATGCCCCGCCATCCGCAGATGGGTGACGAAGCGGGCCAACGAGAGTTCGGTCGCCATGGCGTCACCAACAGCCGGTGCGGCAAAGGGGACAAACGCAGCGAAGCAAGGGGGGGAAAGCGAGCGGCATGCCGGCCTCCTTCGTTTTCCGGCGGCGGCAGGGCCACGCGGAAAGGCGAGTTCAGTTCCGGCTTAGGCCGTGATCGGGCTTCCTCCGCCCGCACCCCAAGTGACGGGAGGAGGAAGCCAAAGAAATCGCGGCGCGCTTCCGACATCGACATCACGATTTCTTATGGGAAATGCTAAATATCAAAACGAATCAATGCAAGTATAAACTTAGTCTGTGTTTTGTTTTTGATTATGGATATTTGTACGATTGCGTAACTTGCGAAAAATATGTTCGTTATTGTTGAATGTGGATAAAGCGGCCAAACTTGCTGAATTCCCGCGGCAAGGCCCCGGCGCGGATGGCGGCGGCCAGACCGTCGGGATCGGTGACCTGCAATCCCCCCAGCACGCTGACGCCATAATCGAACAGGCGCGGTGTCAGGGGGGTCGATGGTCCGGTCAGCGCCAAGGGGCGGCCGGTGGTCAGCCGCAAAATACGGGTCAGGTTGCGGTTGATCAGCGCCGACGAGTTGACCACCGCCGCGGCGCAGCCGGGCAGCAGGGTTTCCAGGGCCATCAGCGGGTATTCGCCGGGCCGGGGGTCGGTTTCCACCACCTGACAATGGGGCAGCATGCCGTCGATGCCGGGAAAGGCCCCCACCGCCACCACCCGACCCGACACCTTGCGAAAGGCGCGGATGCCGTTGCCGGTCTTGCCGGTCAGGTCATAGCGGTTGTAATGGGCGTTGATGGCGGCGATGCCCAGGGCCATTTCCGCCGGGTCCCAGGATTGCGACAACTCGGCCAGGGATTTGAGGTCACGGTTCAGGTAATGGGCCAGCCGGGCCTTGATCTCGTGCGGGGGCTTGGGGGCATAGGCCAGGCCGCAACCATGGGCGCTTTCCACCATGATCCAGCGCGAACCGCAGGCGATGCGCACCACCGGATCGGCGGCGACCCCCAGTTCCAGGTCGCGGTACAGCCGTTCCGGCCCCCACCACCGCCACAGGGCCGCCAGGTCGGGGGCGATCATGGCGCCGTCCTGGCGGGCATAGGAATGCCATTTGTGGATGCAGCCGCCGGCGATGGAGGTCAGCAGCGGCATGCCTTGGCCATCCACCGCCGAAACCTCGGCGCGGACCGCCTCGGTGGCTTCGGTGCAGGCGGCGAAGCGGCTGATGACCAGCAGATCGGCCTGTTCGCGGGTGGCTTGGCGCATATAGCGGGTGGCGGCGCCGCGCTCGACGTCCAGCCGTTGGCCGTCGGCCAGGTCGAAATATTGGATGCGGCTGGCGCAACCGTCCGACGCACCGCTGCATCCCCGGTTGTTGCCCTGGACATATCCCACCACCTTGAAGCCGCGACCTTTCAAGGTCAGGGCGAATTGCGCCAACAGGCCGTCGATGCTGTCGTCGGGGTCGTGGACAACCACGCCGGGCCGGATCCACGGCGCCAACGGCGCCATTTGCGGGGACTGGCCCAAATGCGAGGGGGCATAGGTCATGGCGCGGCTCCGGTCTAGGGCAGGATGTGGCGCGACAACTTGCGCCAGGCGGGTTCGGTCTTGCCTTCGAAATCGGCGAAGGCCTTGGCCAGGCCGATCAGCACCTCGGCCGAGGTTTCGAACAACGCGGCGAATTGCGGATCGTCGATCCGCCCCAGATCACGACGCAAATCCCGCACCAACGCTTCCAGGCGATGGCGCATGGCTTTGGTCAATTCTTCCGGTTCGTCGCTCATGACGCATTCCTGGCGGTGACGGACCTGGTTGCTAAAGCAAGGGGTGGGCCAAATGCCAAGGGCGCGGTTTCCGGGGTTTCCCATCCGCGACTTCGCACCCAGGGGTACGGCGGAAGCGGGCTTTCGTACGGCGCTGAACTTTTTGCGGGCGCGAAAGGGCGGAGTGCCGCCAAACCGTCACTTGGCCCGCCCCTTGCTGAATGGAACCCTGAGCTTTTGCAACGGAGTCATCGGCCGTGATCCCATCCGCCGCCATCCCGGAATTGTTGTTGCGGCCGTCGGTCCAGCCGCGAACCCATATTCTGTTCGTCGCCCCCAAGGCGCCGTTAGCCCCGGATTACACCTGCCGTGTCCATGACGGTGACGGCGGTTATCCGGCTTATTACCATCGCGTCTGGGAAACTTTGTGCGGCCTGGGATACCGGGTGGACAGCGCCGCCCATTGCCACTCGGTGCTGGCGGCGGCGGGGCGGGTGGATCTGGTGTTCTCGTTGATGAATCGCCTGCCGGTCAACAACCCCGAGATCGTGGTGCCGGCGCTGTGCGAGATGACCGGTCTTCCCCATGTGGGGGCGCGTCCCAACATCCGTGCCCTGGCCGAGGACAAATGGCTGAGCAAGCATGCGGCGCGCTCGGTCGGGTTGCCGGTGTCCGATGGCGCGGTTTACGCCGATGCCCGATCCCTGATGGTGGCGCCTGGCTTTGGCGGCCCTTATTTCGTCAAGAACCGCTTCGGGGCCGCTTCCGAAGGGGTGTCGCAGGATTCCATCCAGGACGATTGGGCCGGGGCCGCCCGCGTCGCCGCCCAATTGCTGGAACGCGGCATGGAGGTGCTGGTGGAAGCCTATGCGCCGGGTATCGACATCACCGTGCCGGTGCTGGGCGGCGACCAGCCGCTGTTCCTGGGGGTGGTGCGCCCCGGTTCCGACCGCATGGGCGGCATCATCACCGAAGATCTGAAACGCGACGATCCGTTGGGCTATCAAATGTTCGATCCCGGTGCCGCCCTGCCGGCGCTGGTGGACGATGTCCAGTCGCTGTGGGGTTTGGCCGGCCCCATGGATTATTTCCGCCTGGATTACCGCCTGGATCCGCGAACCGGCCGGCGGGTGTTCCTGGAATTCAACATCTGCTGCCATATCGGCCGATCGGGGGCCATTTGTCTGGCCGCCGGCCAATGGGGTCTGAGCCAGGCCGACGTGCTGGGCCATGTGGTGGAATTCAGCCTGCGTCGTCAGGCCAGCCAACGGAGCCGCTCATGGGTGTTCTAGAAATCCCGTCCATCCTGCCGCTGGACATCAGCCGGCCGCCAGAGGTGTTCGGCGATCCCGGCGCCCAACGGGCCCGGGCCACGGGGTGGGATTTGCTGGGCTCGGTTCCGGTGCCGTTGCGCCATGTGGTCCGCGACGGTGTCGCCGCCCTGGTGGCCGGCCTGCGACAGCAAGGCGGCACGGCGCTGAAATGCTGTTTCCCCATGGGGCAGGGGGGGGTGACGCCGTTCCAGCGTCTGCGCCATATCCGCGACCTCGACGCCTATCCCGACATGCTGGTTTCGGCGGAAGGCGCCAATGTGTTCAACCGGCCCTTTCACCGCCGCTTCGTGGAAGGCGGAGCCTTCACCGCCGCCCAGCCCGCTGGGGTGGACCCGCTGTTCACCCAGGCCGGCTTGGTGGATCCCCAAGGCTGGATCGGCGTCTTCGCCGTCGCCCCCTTCGTGATGCTGATCGACCGTGAACGCCTGGGGGAACGGCCCATTCCCCGCCGTTGGGTCGATCTGGCCGATCCTGTCTATGCCGGCCAGGTGGTGTTCAGCGGCTGGCGGGCGCCGGGGGAGACGCGCTATGGCCCCGTCAACACCTTCTTCCTGAATTGCATGGCCCACGAAATGGGGCTGGGTGGATTGGCCCGCGTCCTGGCCAATGTTCCCAGCCTGCTGCATTCCGCCCAGATGCCGCGTCTGGCCGGAACCGATGCCGCGCCGGGCGGCATCATGATCGCGCCCTTGTCCCTGGCCGACATGTGCCCCCGGCGGCATCGGACCCAGATCGTCTGGCCCGAGGATGGTGCCTTGGCCTATCCGTTGTGGATGACGGTCAAGCAGTCGCGGCGACAAGAGTTGGCGCCGCTGGTCGACCATTTCCATGGTCCCGAACTGGCCGCTTTGCTGAACGCCAACCGTTATCCGGCCCTGTGTCCGGGAAGTCGCCCGCCCATGCCGGCCTGGGCCAAGCTGAAATGGCCGGGTTGGGATTTCGTTCGCGATCCCGAAAGCGCCGTTCAGGCCAAGGCGGTTCGCAAGCTGTTTCTTTACTGGCAGGAGCATTGGGCATGCGGGTGATCACAGTGGCCGGACCGCCCTCGGTGGGCAAGACCTCGGTGGTGGACAAGACCGCCCGCCTGCTGAAGACGCGTGGCCGGCGCGTCGGCGTGGTGAAGTTCGATTCCTTGGCCACCAGTGACGACGAAATCTATGCCCGTGCCGGATTGCCGGTGGCGGTGGGCTTGGCCGGCAATGTCTGTCCCGACCATTTCTTCGTCAGCAACATCGACGATTGCCTGACCTGGGGACAGGGGCAAGCGCTGGACATGTTGGTGGCGGAAAGCGCCGGGTTGTGCAATCGCTGTTCGCCCCATGTCCAGGGCGTGCTGGCCATTTGCGTGGTCGACACCCTGTCGGGCGTGCACACGCCGCGCAAGATCGGCCCCATGCTGAAGCTGGCCGACGTGGTGGTGGTGACCAAGGGCGACATCGTCAGCCAAGCCGAGCGCGAGGTCTTCGCCTTCAACGTGCGGCTGGCCAATCCGCGGGCCGCCATCGTCTTTTTCAACGGCATCACCGGCCAAGGCGCCACCGAATTGGTCCACCACATGGAAAACGCCCCTTCGGTCGAGGGGCTGGAGGGCCGTCGTCTGCGCTTTCCCATGCCGTCGGCGGTCTGTCCCTATTGCGTGGGCGAAACCTGCATCGGTCGTGACCACCAACGCGGCAATGTCCGCAAGATGAACCTGGAAGGGCCGGGGGCATGAGCCGGTCCATCCTCAGCCGCACCATCGGCGAGCTGTCCGCCAGCCATCCGGCCATGGCCGATTTCTTCATCGGCGTGTCGGGCCAGACCCCCAAGCCCGACGGCAGCGTGCTGTCCTGGCTGGCCGGGGTGGGCGAGGACCGGTTGAGCCAATGGGGCATGGATCGCGACCAGGCCTTGGCCCACATCGAGGCCTTGGCCGGACAGATCGACGCCTTGCGGTCGAGCGCGCCCCCCGAAGTGCGGGCGCTGACCATCCTGGGGGGGATCAACAAGCAGGGTCAGCCGGAAGATTTGCGTCTGACCCTGCGGCCGGGCGAATTGGTGTCGGTGGTCGGCCCCACCGGATCGGGCAAAAGCCGCCTGTTGGGCGACATCGAATGCCTGGCCCAGGGCGACACCCCGTCGGGGCGGCGCATTTTGGTCAACGACGCGCCGCCGGCGCCGGGATTGCGTTTTTCCACCCATCAGAAACTGGTGGCGCAATTGTCGCAGACCATGAACTTCGTCATGGACCTGAGCGTCGGCGATTTCATCGCCATGCATGCCGAATGCCGCATGTCCGGCGATGTGGGGTCCTTGGTGTCGCAGGTGATCGCCCAGGCCAACAAACTGGCCGGCGAACCCTTTGGTCGCGACGCGGCGTTGACCCAATTGTCGGGCGGTCAGACCCGCGCCCTGATGATCGCCGACACCGCCTTGTTGTCGGCCTCGCCCATCGTGCTGATCGACGAGATCGAGAACGCCGGCATTGACCGCAAGAAGTCGCTGGAATTGCTGTTGGCGCGCGAAAAGATCGTCTTGATGTCCACCCACGATCCCATCTTGGCCCTGCTGGGCGACCGCCGTCTGGTCATTCGCAGCGGGGCGGTGGTGGACATCATCGAAACCAGCGAGGCCGAGCGGGCCAACCTGACCGCCCTGGAACAACTGGACCAGACGCTGATGGCGGTCCGCCACCAATTGCGGAGCGGACTCCGCATCGATTCCCCGGTTGAAGAGATGCTGCCATGGATGCGTTGAAACTGCTGCTGGAACGCCGTTCCTGTCATGCCCTGCAAGTCCCCGGCCCCCAGGGCGAGTCCTTGCGGACCATCTTGCGGGCGGGATTGCGGGTCCCCGATTTCCAGTCCTTGCGTCCCTATGAATTCGTGGTGGCCGAAGGCGAGGGACTGGACCGTCTGGGAGAGCTTTTCGCCCAAGCCGCCCGCGCCGCCGGCAAGTCCGACGAGATGGTCGAGCGGGCCAAGCGCATGCCGCATCGCGCCCCGGTGGTGATCACCGTGATCGCCCGCCACAAAGCCAGCCAGATCGTGCGGCCGTTGGAACAGCATCTCAGCGCCGGATGCGCGGTGATGGCCATGCAGATGGCGGCCCTGGCGCAAGGCTTCGCCGGGGTATGGCGGTCGGGGTGGCTGATGTTCGACCCCACTTTGCACCAATTGCTGGGCCTGCGGCCCGATGACCAGATCGTCGGCTTTCTGTATCTGGGCACCCAGGGTAAGCCGTACGACAAACCGCTTTCCGACCCCGAACCCGCCGAGGTGACGCGATGGCTGTAAGCGATTCCGCGATCTTGTGTGCCGCCATCGTTTACGACGACGGAACCAACGCCAATTCCGTGCTGGAAGACTTCGCCTCGGCCCTGCGCGCCCAAGGGGTGCGGGTCAAGGGGCTGATCCAGCGCCGCGCCGCCGCCCATCGTCCCTGTGCCGGTGACGTCATGCTGCTGGATCTGGACGGCGGCGATTACCGCATTTCGCAGAATCTGGGCGAACATTCCACCTGTTGCAGCCTGGACAGCGCCGGCTTGGCCGAGGCCAGCCAGACCCTGCGCCGTGCCCTGGACGACCCGCCCGATCTTTTGGTCGTGAACAAATTCGGCAAGGCCGAGGCCCATGGCGAAGGGTTGCGCGCCGAACTGGGCGAGGCCCTGGCCGCCGGCATTCCGGTGGTGACCACCGTGCACCGCAAGAATTTGGATTATTGGCGGGACTTCGTCGGGGAACTGGCCTGTCTGTTGCCGGCCGAGACGGATTCCTTGATGAAATGGTGGAACGTCCCGGCCCCGTGATCGTTTCTTATCCCGCCCGGAACTTGCACCGCCGGACGGTTTCGCGATCATGCTTGATATGCATGTAGCGGCCGAAGCGGGTGAACTCGCGCGGCATGGCGCCGGCGCGGATGGCGTCGGCCAAACCCTTGGCGTCGCGGACCACCAATCCCCCCAGCACTTCCACCCCGTAATGGTACAGACGGGCGGTGAGCGGCGTCGCCGGACCGACCAAGGCGATGCGTGACCCGTGGGCCAGACGCAGGATGCGAGGCAACGAGCGGTTGATGATGGTGGACGAGGCGACCACCGTCGCCGCACAGCCGGGCAACAAGGTATCCATGGCCACGGTCGGATATTCGCCGGGACGGGGCTCGGTCTCGATCACCTGCGGGTTGCTCAGCACGTCGGACAGGCCGGGAAAGGCGCCGATCACCACCACCCGGCCGGCTTCGTTGCCGAACACGTCGGCGCCGTTGCCCATTTCCCCGGCCAAGTCGAAGCGATTGTAATGGGCGTTGATGGCGGCGATGCCCACCGCCATCTCCAGCGGGTCCCACGACGACGACAATTCGGCCAATTGGCGCAGGCTTTGTTTGCGCAATTGCGGTATCCGGGCCAGCAAATCCTTGGCCGAACGCGGCAGATAGGCCAGTCCGGCACCGGCCGGGCCCTGAACCATCAGCCAGCGCGGGCCGACGACGATCTGCCGTACCTCGTCCTGGGCCACCCCCAGGGACAGGTCGCGATACAGCCGCTCCGGTCCCCACCATTGCCACAACGCCTTGGTCTTGGGCGCCACCATGGAACCGCCTTGGCCGGCGAAATCCAGCCAATTCTGCACCTGGGTGCCGGGGATGGCCGTCAGCACCGGCAACGCCAGTCCCTGGCCGGGTTCGATGGTCGCCAGCATTTCCCGCGCGGCACCGGTGCAGGCGGCGAAATCGTCGATCACCACCAGATCGGAATCGTCACGCATGGCGGCACGAAACGCCTTGGCGGCGTGGCGTTCCAGGTCCGATCCCAGCGGGGTTTCGCTGGCCAGATCCAGGATCTGATCATCGCGCCGCACGCAACCGGCGACGGTGAAACCGCGTTTCTTCAGGGTCAGGGCGAATTTCGCCAAAAGGCCGCCCACCAGGGCGTCGGGTTCGTGGATGACTACGCCGGGGCGGATGAACGGGGCTTGGGTGGGCTGGAACTGGAACATGGGCTTAGACCGTGGCAACGGGTTGCGGGGCGGGGACCACCATCACCGGTTCGTCCAACGCGGCCATCAGCTTGCGGCGGATGCCGCCCAAGGTCTGGCCGGCCAGGGCACAGGACAGGCATTGGCCCTTCAGATGCACCAACACGCGGTTGCCTTCCACCCCGGCCAGTTCCAGGTCGCCGCCGTCGTTTTGGACCATCGGGCGGATTTCGGCGATGGTGTCGGCGATGATGCGCAAGCGTTCTTGTTCGGTCATGGCGCCAAACCTTTCAGCGGGTATCAAGGGGCAGATAGCGACGGGTGACGTAATCGACGCCGGCGGCCAAGCGCTCCAGGCCGTCGCCGTCGCCGACATGGCGCTGGATCACCGACACCCAGCCGAAATAGCTGATGGCGGCCAGATGACGGCGCAAATCGGCGTGGTCGACACGGGCATCGCTGCCCGGCATGGCGAAATCCGGTTCGTCGGCATGGAAGTGTTCCAGCCGCCCGCGGACGGCGGCGAAGGTGGCGTGGCCCATCTCGCCGGCGGCGGCCAGTCCGGCCGCGGACAGATGCAGGCCGAAACTGGGATGGTCGACGGCGTTGACCATCAGATAGCATTCCTTGGCGCTGGTGCAGAAATCACCCTGGTCGGCCCCGATGGGGGCAAAGCACAAGACGGTGCCGTGGGCTTCCAGATGCGGCATCAATTCTTCCAGGAACAATCGGCAATGCTGCCAGGCGGCGCGGTCGGGCAGGTCCTGGCGCCAACGGCTGTCCAGCACCAGGGTGTGCCCGCCCAGGTCGCGGCACACCGCCGACAGATGCAGCAGGTAATCCATGGTGGCTTTGCGGTTGAAGAAATCGGTGAACAGGCCCATGCCGGGCTGGCCCCACAACAGGCCGTGCAGACCGGTGACCGTCAGTCCGGCCTGTTCGGCGGCCTGACGGAATGCGCTTACCTGGGACGCGTTGATGCCGTGCCAGGGATCGGCCCAGGTGTGGGCGGGGGCGATCTCGATGCCCTGCAACCCCATGTCGTGCAAGCGTGGCAACAGGTGCAGGTGGTCGAAGGCGGGCAGGGCCAGGTTCGAGGCGCACAACTTCATCAGAGGTCGTCCGCCGAACTGATCAGGGCATGCGATTGGCCCATGGCCGACGGCGCCATGGCGGCTTCCGCTTCCGCCGGCATCTTGGCCTTGGCCTTGTCCACCCAGGCCAAACCGCCATAGACCAGGGCCAGGCTGACTTCGTTCAGCAGGTCCAGGATTTCGTGGCCGGAATCGACGATGATCGGCTGGATGCCCAAGCCCATCAGCCGGCGGATGGACGAGGTGCCGATCGAGGCGGCATAGACCGCATGGCAGCCCTCGATGAAATCCAGCTTGGGCAGCACCTTGTCCGACGTGGTGCCGGTCAGCCCGGCCCTGCCCGATTCGCCCACATGTTCGGCGGCGGTGAACTCGCCGATGCCCACCAGTTCCGCCCGGCCCGGGGCCACGTCGTACAGAACCAGGCTTTCGGCGCCACCGAAATGCAGGTTGACGGTGGTGCGGTCGTTCGAGGCGAAGGCGATTCTTAGCATGGGCTGGTCTCCTTCTCGCGCTTGGTGCCTTGCCAATAGCGCGAGCGGTAGGGGCGGATTTCCTGGTAATGGTTGGCCAACAGATTGGCGGTTTCGAACAGGGCGCGGCGCGAACCGCCATAGCCGATCCACGCCTTGGTGTGGTCGCCATAGCTGTCGTAGATGGGAAAACCGACGCGCAGATGGGACGAGCCCAGACGCCGCGCCGCCTCGGCGCCGTGGGAATTGGCGACGATCAGCTCGGCCGCGTTGTCGCGGGCCAGCCATTCCAGGTCTTCCAAATCGCCCACCACCACCGATTCCACCGGCAGGTCGGCCAGGTGGCCGGCACGGGCCGAGGCCACCGCCGCCACGATGTCGGCCCCCATGCCGTGGAAGAAGCGGGTCAGCGACGCCAGCAGATCGGCGTCGGCGGCGATGGCCAGACGGGCGCCGCCCAATTGGAACTGGCAATCCACCATGGCATCCATCAATTGCGAGCGCTTGCGCAGGATGGTGGGGGGCATGGCGATGCCGGTGATGTCGCACAAGGCGCTGGAAAAGGCGTCGCAGGCCTCCAGCCCCATCAGTCCGGCGAAGCGGAAATCGGCGATGCCGGTTCTGTCACGCAAAAGGTCGGCGGCCCGATCCAGCGACCGGCCGATGACCAAGGTCGCCTGCGATTGGTGCATGGTTTCGATGTCGGCCCGCAGCGCCCCGCCATAGGTCAGGGTGGAAAAGCCTTCGTCGATCAGATGGCCGTCCAGGGAATCGGCGAGGTCGGGCAGAATGACCGGGTGCAGACCGAAAGCGGTGATCCAGTCGCGCAAGGCTTCCACGTCGCCCGGTGTCAGCATCGCCGGCACCAGCACGTTGACCTGACGGGCGCGGGTGACATTGTCGTGGGTGGTGGGAACCAGGGTCTCGATCATGGCTTCCATGGCCAGGGCGAAGCCGGTTTCCAAACAGCCCAGGGTGTCGGTGGCGGAAACCGGCACCACCGCGACGTCGTCGAATTCCGGGTGGGCGGCGCGGAAGGCGGCCACCGTGCGCGGCACGTCGGCGCCCTGCATTTCCGACAATCCGGTGGTGATCAGGCCGATCACCTCGGGCTGGTCCTTGGTGCAGATGGTGGCCAGGGCTTCGACCACGTTGTCGTCGGCGCCGATGATGGTGGTGACCTGATCCATGGCGGTGGTCTGCAACGCGATGGGGTCGTTGAAATGGCGCATGAAGAACAATTTGTTGAAGGACGTGCAGCCGCGCGCCCCGTGTTCCAGCGGCATGGCGCGCGCCAGCCCCAGAAAGGCCAGGGAGGCGCCGATGGGTTGGCTGGTCTTCAGCGGGTTGACCGTCAGGGCCTTGGTGGGCAGGACGATTTCAGCCATCTCAGTTCACCTGGGCCCAGACCGGCGAATGCACGGCGCGGTCGACGTTGCGGGCCAGTTCGATGACGCCGTCATAGCCGGCATAGCCGATACGCCGGACATGGTCGATGTCCAGGAAGGGCAGGCGCGATTTCAGCGTCGGATAGATATAACGGTCGCCGGCCACCATCAGATGGGCGCCGGTATCGTGGAAAGTCTTGATCAACGCCTTTTGGTCGTTGTCGGAGATCATCAGGGCGTCGTCGCCCATCAAGGCGCGGATGCGGGCCTTGTCTTCCTCGGTGGATTTCTCGGTACCGGTGGCCACCACCACCATGCCCAGATCCTGCAGCGCCGACACCACCGACCACGATTTGTAGCCGCCGGTGAAGACCAGGGCGCGTTTGCCGGTCAGGCGCTGGCGCAACGGTTTCAACGCCGCCTCGATCCGGGCTTCTTCGCGGGCGATCATCGCCTCGGTTCGGGCGAACAGATCCATGTCGCCGATGGCCTTGGCGAAGTCGCGGAAGGCCTGGCTGGTGTCGCGCATGCCGTAAAAGCTGCCTTCGAACCATGGGATCCGGTGGTCGTCCTCCAACTTGCGGGCCACGTGCAGCATGGCCTTGGAGCACACCACCATGCTGACCCGGGCGCGGTGCATGGTGCGGATTTCGTCGAAACGGGAATCGCCGGAAAAGCTGCACAGGACGCGCAAGCCCAATTCGTCGAAAAGCGGCGCCACGTTCCAGAACTCGCCGCCGACGTTCCATTCGCCGATCAAATTGACGTCGATGGCGGGGAAGGGCGCCGGGGCGGGCTCGGCGGTGCCGATGACGTGCTTGTAGACCACGTCGCCGGCGATGCGGTTGCCCAAGTTCTTGTTGCCATAGAAACCGGCGCAATCCACCGGGATCACCGGGACGCCGAAGCGGTCGGACGCCGCCAGCGCCACCGCGCCGATGTCGTCGCCCTGCAGCGCCGGCACACAGGTGTTGTAGACGAAGATTGCTGGCGGCGCATAGGTTTCGACCGCCTGGCGGATGGCCTGGAACAGCCGCTTTTCGCCCCGCCCCATGATGACGTCCATGTCGGTCAGGTCGGTGGTCATGCCGATGCGGAAGGTGTCGGCCCCCGACGACCGGGTGCCGCGATTGTCCCACGACGATCCGGCACAGCCGATGGGGCCGTGGACGATATGGGCCGCGTCGGCGATGGGCAGCAGGGCGTTGCGGGCGCCGTCGAAGCAACATCCGCCCTGGGTCGCCCCCGGCTTGGGCTTGGCACAGCCCGATTTGGCCTTGGCGTTGTGGGCACAGGCCGGTTCGTTCATCAGGGCTTGCAGCTCGTCGGGCTTCATCTCCGTCTCCCCCAAAGTGGTGGACGAAGACACAGAAGCAATCAGCGGGCCAGTTTGTATTCCACTTGCATATAACGGTTCGAACCCCTTGTTTCGTACCGCCTGGGGCCATAATCCCCGCCCTATCGTACATTTGTGTGCGAAAAATCTTGTGGCGCGTTTATGTCATCACTGTATGATTTGTTAGTTTTTCGACAATAGCGGTATTAAGTAAAATCAATAGCTTATGAGATTTATAAAATGGCCCCGGATTTGCAGCGCAGAGTGCAGCGCCCAAGCAGGGAGTGATGCCGGATGGACATGAAATACACCGTCGCCCTGGACGTCGAGGACGTCACCGACGACTTTACCCACTGCTTCACCGGTGAATGCCGGGTCAACGTCTTGCCCATCCTGTTCCAGATCAGCCAGGTGATCGCCGATTCCGAGGATCTGGGGGCGTCCTTGTCCATCATCTTGAAGGTGATGCAGCAGCGGCTGAAGATGCAGCGCGGCATGGTGACGCTGTATGACCGGGCGTCCGAAACCATCTTCATCCACGAAAGCTTCGGCTTGTCGGACGAACAAAAAGGCCGCGGCATCTATGCGCCGGGCGAAGGCATCACCGGTCAGGTGGTGCAAAGCGGCCAGGCTATCATCGTGCCGCAATTGAAGGACAATCCCAGCTTCCTGAACCGCACCCTGGCCCATGGCGACGGCACCCATATGAACGCGTCCTTCATGTGCGTGCCCATCATCCACGCCAAGAAGGTGTTGGGCACCATCAGTGCCGAGCGTGTCTACCTGAACCGCCGACTGTTGAAGCAAGACGTTGAGTTGCTGGCCACCATCGCCTCGATGATCGCCTCGGCGGTGGAACTGTACCTTTTGGAAAACGTCGAGAAGGTGCGTCTGGAAAACGAGAACCGGCGCCTGCAGAACGCGCTGAAGGAACGTTTCAAGCCATCCAACATCATCGGCAATTCCAAGCCCATGCAGGGGGTCTACGAATTGATCGGCAAGGTGGCGACCACCAAGGCGACGGTGCTGGTCCTGGGCGAAAGCGGTGTCGGCAAGGAATTGGTGGCCAACGCCATCCATTACAATTGCGCCACTGCCGACGGTCCGTTCATCAAGTTCAACTGCGCGGCGCTGCCCGAAACCATCGTCGAAAGCGAGCTGTTCGGCCATGAAAAGGGCGCCTTCACCGGTGCCGCAGCCCAACGCAAGGGCCGCTTCGAACTGGCCGATGGCGGCACCATCTTTTTGGACGAGGTGGGGGAATTGTCGCTGCCCATGCAGGCCAAGCTGTTGCGGGTGCTGCAGGAAAAGACCTTCGAGCGGGTGGGGGGATCGCGGCCGGTCAAGGTCGATCTGCGCATCGTCGCCGCCACCAACCGCGATTTGTTGGAGATGGTGGAAAAAGGCACCTTCCGCGAGGATTTGTACTACCGCCTGAACGTCTTCCCCATGACCATTCCGCCGCTTCGCGAACGCGGCAGCGACATCATCTTGCTGGCCGACCACTTCGTCTCGCTTTACGCCGCCGAGAACGGCAAGGACGTGCGCCGCATTTCGACGCCGGCCTTGAACATGCTGATGGCCTATCACTGGCCGGGCAACGTGCGCGAATTGGAAAACGTCATCGAGCGTTCGGTGATCCTGGCCGAAGACGGGGTGATCCACGGCTATGACCTGCCGCCGTCGTTGCAGACCTCGGCCGAATCGGGGACCAGTTTCGGCTGTGGGCTGGAAGCCAAGGTCAACGCCGTCGAATACGAAATGATCGTCGAGGCGCTGAAGAGCCATCGCGGCAACACCACCGAAGCGGCCCGCGAATTGGGCCTGACCCGCCGTATCCTGGGTCTGCGCATGGAAAAACACGGTATCAGCTACAAACCCTTCCGCAAAACCGCATCCATGGGAGCCAATCCATGACCGCATTGACGATGAATCAGCAATATCACCTGATCCTGGCCGACATCGCCATGGCGGCGGCCATCAAGACCTATGATCCCGAATACGTCTTCTATACCGGCAGTGCGGGTTATGCGCCGGGCACCATCCGCGACCAGTGGTTGGCCGACACCGCTGATCAACAGGTGGTCAAGCGGGTGGTGGCCATGGCCAATGCCGGAATCGGTTCGTTGCAGGCCATGGAGCCCGATCGTCTAGCCAAGCTGGCGGACCAATACGGCGTGCCGGTGGGCCAGGAGCTGGCCGGCATGATCGCCGGCCATTTCGACGCCAAGCGCGAGGCGTGGCTGAGTTACGGCCGTTAGGGCCTGAACTCGGCACAACCGCGGCAGCGATGCACGGAATTAGGCTGACTTGAAGACATAAGTCTCGCCACTTCGGTATTTTCCGGGGAATCCCTTGCCGTCGACATAGATGCAGGCGAGATGGGTCGCCGAGCTTGACCACTGGACGACGGCATGACCATCGGCGTTGGTATACGTCTCTTTGGTCATGCCGCCGAACATGCCGCCAACTTCACCAACGACCCTTGCCCGGTTTTTGGGGCGGCCAGAGCTGTTCATCACCACGGCGTTAATCGCTCCCATTTCGATACTCTCCCCGTCTTGCGCCCATTGTTCAAAGTGCATTTGACCACGATAAGAACCCACTAGGATCGCCGCTGGAGATCGCCACCCGCAAGTGGAGTGATGGCCTTTTCCCGAGCGAGCCGGGGGAGCACCAAGACCTTAACATATATGAAAGCAGCAGCGTTCTGTTCGACAACGGATATGGAATGCTTGCTCGGGTGGAACTCACTGTTTCTGTGCTTGTCGAACGCCAACTCTTTTTTGGTTACTTGCCCATTCCGCGCATTTCAGGCTTCAAGGATGCGTTCTCAGGAAAGGTGATCGCCAACGCCTTCACCGTTGGCTTAATCGACCCTTTGGAGGTCGAGAAAACTTGGAAAAAAATAAATTCGGAAGACGATCTTCCATTGCCGCCGCTTCTGAGAATGACGGGGCTTGCAGTTTACGAATGATCTGGGGGACAAACGGCATGCCCACCTCCTTTGAAAACATCATAGCGAGTTATGCGGTGGAGTTCCGCGACCGCGCTGACATGGATTACGTTTCCGCGCGGCATCTTTACAGAATGGGGCTAATGCCGCCTTTCCTCTGGTCATCTCAACAGGCCATCGAAAAGTATCTCAAAGCGGCGATCCTATTTTTCGGCGGAACGGTCAAAATGAACCGCCCCGGGTTTGCCGGAG
>DISD01000064.1 GCA_002435715.1 Rhodospirillaceae bacterium UBA6219 | reverse complement strand
GCATCGTCGCCACCATCGTCGAGTAACAAGAAGAACAAATGGTCTGTCGCGGGCGAGGGTCGCCCGCGCCCGCGAAAGACTTGAAGGAATTTGACGCATGAACGGTCAGAACATCCGCATTCGCCTGAAAGCGTTCGACCATCGCGTTCTCGACGCTTCCACGCGCGAGATCGTCTCGACGGCCAAGCGCACCGGCGCCAGCGTTCGCGGTCCGGTCCCGCTGCCGACGCGGATCGAGAAATTCACTGTCAACCGCTCGCCGCACATCGACAAGAAGAGCCGCGAGCAGTTCGAGATGCGTACGCACAAGCGGCTCCTCGACATCGTCGATCCGACGCCGCAGACCGTGGACGCGCTGATGAAGCTCGACCTGGCCGCTGGCGTCGACGTCGAGATCAAGCTGTAAGGACAGTAATGATGCGATCCGGTCTCATTGCCCAGAAGGTCGGCATGACGAGGATCTTCACCGAGGACGGGACTCATATCCCCGTCACCGTGTTGAAGGTCGACACCGTTCAGGTGGTCTCGACCCGCTCTGTGGAAAAGGACGGCTACACCGCCGTTCAGCTCGGCGCTGGTAGCGCCAAGGTGAAGAACGTTGCCAAGGCGCAGCGCACCACCTTCGCCGCCGCCAAGGTCGAGCCCAAGAAGAAGCTCGTCGAATTCCGCGTCTCCCCCGAGAACGTTCTCGAGGTCGGCGTCGAATTGTCGGCTGCCCATTTCATCCCCGGCCAGTTCGTGGATATCACCGGCACCACCATCGGTAAGGGTTTTGCCGGCGGTATGAAGCGCTGGAACTTCCGTGGCCTGGAGGCCACCCACGGCGTGTCCGTGTCGCACCGTTCGCACGGTTCGACCGGTCAGCGCCAGGACCCCGGTAAGGTGTTCAAGGGCAAGAAGATGGCCGGTCACCTGGGCGTTGAGCAGGTGACCACTCAGAACCTGAAGGTGGTTTCCACCGACGAAGCGCGTGGCCTGATCCTGGTGAAGGGTTCGGTTCCCGGTGCTGAGGGTTCCTGGGTTCTGGTCAAGGACGCGGTCAAGCGCAAGCTGCCCGAAGGCGTGCCGTTCCCGGCCGCTCTGAAGGCCGCCGCTGAAGCCGGCGAGTGAGGAATCTGGCGATGAAGACTAACGTTATCAGCCTGGACAACCAGAGCGTCGGCGAGATCGAGCTTGCTGACGACGTGTTCGGCCTGGCCGTTCGCAACGATCTGCTGCACCGCATGGTCAGCTATCAGTTGTCGAAGCGCCGCGCCGGCACTCACAAGACCAAGGGGATCAGCGAGATCTCCGGCACCACCAAGAAGCCCTTCAATCAGAAGGGTGGCGGTCGTGCCCGTCAGGGTTCCATGCGTTCGCCGCAGTTCCGCGGCGGTGCCACCATTTTCGGCCCGGTCGTGCGTTCCCACGCTTTCGACATGCCGAAGAAGGTGCGTAAGCTGGCTCTGAAGGTTGCGCTGTCGGCCAAGGCTGCCGAAGGCAAGCTGGTGGTCCTGGACAAGGCCGCTGCCGCTGCCCCCAAGACCAAGGCTCTGGCCGCGCAGTTCAAGGCGCTGGGCTGGAACTCGGTGCTGGTCATCGACAACGCCGTCGAAGGCAACTTCGCCCTGGCGTCGCGCAACATCCCCCATGTGGACGTGCTGCCGGAACTCGGCGCCAACGTGTACGACATCCTGCGTCGTGACACCCTGGTGCTGACCAAGGACGCTGTCGCCGCCCTGGAGGCTCGCCTGAAATGAGCAAGGTCACCATCTCCAAGGAACGGATGTTCGACATCATCCGCGCTCCCGTGATCACCGAAAAGGCGACCATGGGTTCCGAGCACAACCAGGTCACCTTCAAGGTGCCGCTGAATGCTTCCAAGCCCGAGATCAAGGCCGCCATCGAAGGCGTGTTCGGGGTCAAGGTGACCGCGGTGAACACCCTGGTCGCCAAGGGCAAGGTCAAGCGTTTCCGTGGCCGTATCGGCGTCCGCAACGACGTCAAGAAGGCGATCGTCACTCTGGCCGAAGGCCAGACCATCGACGTGACGACGGGAGTCTGACGCCATGGCTTTGAAGAACTACAAGCCCACGACCCCGGGCCGTCGTCAGCTGGTGACGGTTGACCGCTCGGAACTGTGGAAGGGCAAGCCCGAAGCTTCGCTGACCGAAGGTCTGCGCAAGAAGGGCGGCCGTAACAACCTGGGCCGTATCACCGTCCGGTTCCGTGGTGGCGGGCACAAGCGCCGTTACCGCATGATCGACTTCAAGCGTAACAAGTTCGACGTGGCCGCCACTGTCGAGCGCCTGGAATACGATCCCAATCGTACCGCCTTCATCGCCCTGGTGCGTTATGAAGACGGCGAGAAGGCCTATATCCTGGCTCCGCAGCGCTTGGCCGTCGGCGACACCGTGATCGCCGGTGAAAAGGTCGACATCAAGCCGGGCAACGCCCTGCCGCTGAAGAACATTCCGGTCGGCACCGTGGTCCACAATGTCGAACTGAAGGTTGGCAAGGGCGGCCAGATGGCCCGTTCCGCCGGCACCTTCGTCCAACTGGTCGGTAAGGACCAGGGCTATGCTCAGCTGCGCCTGTCCTCGGGCGAGTTGCGTGTGGTGCGCGGCGAGTGCATGGCCACCGTCGGCGCCGTGTCCAACCCCGACCAGCAGAACGTCTCGCTGGGCAAGGCTGGTCGCATGCGTTGGCTGGGCTTCCGTCCGCATGTCCGCGGCGTCGCCATGAACCCGATCGACCACCCGCATGGTGGTGGTGAAGGCCGTACTTCTGGTGGCCGTCATCCGGTGACCCCGTGGGGTAAGCCGACCAAGGGCAAGAAGACTCGTTCCAACAAGAAGACGGATGGCCTGATCATGCGCCGCCGTCAGGCTCAGTAAGGAGGGACGGGAAAATGGCTCGTTCCGTTTGGAAAGGTCCGTTCGTTGACGGTTACCTGCTGAAGAAGGCAGACAAGGCGCGTGCGTCCGGTCGTAACGAGGTCGTGAAGATCTGGTCGCGTCGTTCCACCATCCTGCCGAATTTCGTGGGTCTGACCTTTGGCGTCTACAACGGCCAGAAGTTCATCCCCGTTCTCGTCACCGAGAACATGGTCGGCCACAAGTTTGGCGAATTCTCGCCGACCCGTACCTATTACGGTCACGGCGTCGACAAGAAGGCGAAGAGGAAGTAAGCCATGGGCAAGAAGCCTGCCGATCGCGTGCTTGCGGACATCGAAGCGAAGGCGTTCTCGTCTTCCATCCGCACCAGCCCGCGTAAGCTCAACCTGGTGGCTGCGTCCATTCGCGGCCTGAAGGCGGAAGTCGCCCTGCACCAGCTGACCTTCTCCAAGCGCCGCATCGCCGGCGCCGTGAAGGCGGTCCTGCAGTCGGCCATCGCCAACGCCGAGAACAACCACCAGCTGGACGTTGATCGTCTGTATGTGGCCGAAGCCTATGTGGGCAAGGCCATGGTGATGAAGCGCTGGCGCGCTCGCGCCCGTGGCCGTGTCGGCCGGATCGAGAAGCCGTTCTCGAACCTGACCGTCATCGTTCGCGAACGCGAAGAAGCGACCGGGGAGTAATCAAATGGGTCAGAAAGTCAATCCGATTGGCCTGCGCCTCGGCATCAACCGCACCTGGGATTCCCGTTGGTTCGCCGACGGTGAATATTCCAAGATGCTGCACGAGGACCTGAAGCTGCGTGAATACCTGAAGAAGAAGCTGGCTCAGGCCGGCGTCTCGCGGGTGATCATCGAGCGTCCGGCCAAGAAGGCCCGCATCACCATTCACACCGCCCGTCCGGGTGTGGTGATCGGTAAGAAGGGTGCGGACATCGAAGTGCTGCGTAAGCAGCTGTCGAAGATGACCGGTTCCGAAGTGCACCTGAACATCGTCGAGATCCGCAAGCCGGAACTGGACGCTCAGCTGGTGGCCGAATCCATCGCCCAGCAGCTGGAACGTCGTGTGTCCTTCCGCCGCGCCATGAAGCGTGCGGTGCAGTCGGCCATGCGTCTGGGCGCCCAGGGCATCCGCATCAACTGCTCGGGCCGTTTGGGCGGCGCCGAAATCGCTCGTATGGAGTGGTACCGCGAAGGTCGCGTGCCCCTGCACACCCTGCGCGCCGACATCGATTACGGTATCGGCACCGCCAAGACCACCTATGGTACCTGTGGTATCAAGGTGTGGGTGTTCAAGGGTGAAATCCTGGCCCATGATCCCATGGCTCAGGACAAGCGCGCCGCCGGCGAGTCCGCTCCCGTCGAACGTCGCTGATTGAGAGGGTAGAGAGATGCTTTCGCCCAAGCGTACTAAGTTCCGCAAGCAGCATAAGGGCCGCATCCATGGCGATGCCAAGGGCGGTTCCCAACTGAACTTCGGCGCCTTCGGCCTTAAGGCCCTGGAGCCGGAGCGCATCACCGCTCGCCAGATCGAAGCGGCTCGTCGCGCGCTCACCCGCCACCTGAAGCGTCAGGGCCGCGTGTGGATCCGCATTTTCCCCGACGTGCCGGTGTCGACCAAGCCCGCCGAAGTCCGCATGGGCTCCGGTAAGGGTACCCCCGAATATTGGGTGGCCCGCGTCAAGCCGGGTCGCGTGATGTTCGAGGTCGATGGCGTGCCGGAAGATTTGGCCCGTCGTGGTTTTGAACTGGCCGCTGCCAAGCTGCCGATCAAGACCAAGTTCATCGTTCGTATCGGGGAGTAACAGTCATGGCGACCAAGTCCAGCGATCTGCGCGCCAAGACCGACGATCAGCTGAAGGATACCCTCCTGACGCTGAAGAAGGAGCAGTTCAACCTGCGTTTCCAGAAGGCTTCCGGCCAGTTGGAAAACACTGCCCGCGTCACCCAGGTGCGTCGTGAAATCGCGACCATCAAGACCATCATCGGCGAGCGGGCCAAGTCCGCTTCCGCCGCCTAAGGAGCCATAGCCAATGCCGAAGCGCATTCTCCAGGGCGTCGTCGTCAGCGACAAGATGGACAAGACCGTGGTGGTCAGCGTCGAACGGCGCGTCATGCACCCGATCTACAAGAAGTTCATCCGTCGTTCGAAGAAGTATCACGCCCACGACGAGAACAACCAGTTCAAGACCGGCGACACTGTCCGCATTTGCGAGTGCCGTCCGCTCTCGAAGACGAAAACCTGGGAAGTGATCATCGAGCAGGCGTAAGCCGGCTCGATGATATCGATCTAGAAAAGGAAACTCGACATGATCCAGATGCAATCCAACCTGGATGTCGCCGATAATTCGGGTGCCCGCCGGGTTCAGTGCATCAAGGTGTTGGGCGGTTCGCACCGTACCATCGCCAACGTGGGCGACGTTATCGTCGTCTCCATCAAGGAAGCGATTCCGCGTGGTAAGGTGAAGAAGGGTGACGTGCATCGCGCCGTTATCGTTCGCACCGCCAAGGAAATTCGTCGTCCCGATGGCACCGCTATCCGTTTCGACACCAATGCGGCCGTCCTGATCAACAAGCAGGGCGAACCGATCGGCACCCGTATTTTTGGCCCGGTCACTCGTGAGCTTCGCGCCAAGAAGTTCATGAAGATCATCTCGCTGGCTCCGGAGGTGCTCTAAATGTCCGGTCTGAACGTGAAGAAGGGCGATCAGGTTGTCGTGATCGCCGGCAAGGACAAGGGTAAGAAGGGCGAAGTCATCGCCGCTTATCCGAAGGAAGAACGCGTGGTTGTCCAGGGTGTGAACAAGGTCAAGCGCCATGTTCGCCCCAGCGCTTCCAACGCGGGCGGCATTGTCGAGCAAGAAGCCGCCCTGCACGTGTCCAATGTCGCCCACGTCGATCCCAAGGATGGCAAGCCGACCCGCGTCGGCGTGAAGGTCCTGGAAGACGGTCGCAAGGTCCGCGTCGCTAAGCGGTCCGGCGAAGTCATCGACCGGTAATGGGGGAGCATAAGACCATGACCGCGCGTCTGCGTAGCCATTACGATACCAAGGTCCGCCAGGCCCTGCAGGAAGAGTTCAACTACTCGAATCCCATGCAGGTTCCGAAGCTGGAAAAGATCGTCATCAACATGGGCGTCGGTGAAGCCGCCCAGGATGCCAAGAAGATCGACGCCGCCATCGCCGAACTGACCGCCATTGCCGGTCAGAAGCCGGTGGTGACCCGTGCCAAGAAGTCCATCGCCCAGTTCAAGCTGCGCGAAGGCCAGGTGGTGGGCTGCAAGGTGACCTTGCGTGCCGACCGCATGTACGAGTTCCTCGATCGCCTGATCACCATTGCGCTGCCCCGCGTCCGCGACTTCCGCGGCGTTCCGGGCAAGAGCTTCGACGGCCGCGGCAATTATTCGCTGGGCCTCAAGGAGCAGCTCATTTTCCCGGAAATCAACTACGACAAGGTTGATGCCACCCGGGGCATGGACATCATTTTTGTCACGACGGCCAAGTCCGATGCGGAAGCCAAGGCGCTTCTCAAGGGCTTCGACATGCCGTTCGCTGGCTGATGGGAGTGTAGCAGCAATGTCGAAGATCAGCTCTGTCGAGCGCAACAACAAGCGCGCCAAGCTGGCCAAGCAATATGCTGGCAAGCGCGCCCGTCTGAAGGCTCAGGTCATGGACCGCGACGCTTCTCCGGAAGAGCGTTTCCAGGCCGCCCTGAAGTTGGCTGAAGTTCCGCGGAACTCGGCTAAGAACCGTACTCGCCTGCTGTGCGAGATCACCGGCCGCCCGCGTGGCAATTACCGCAAGTTCAAGATTTGCCGTAACAAGCTGCGCGAACTGGGTAATCTGGGTCAGATTCCCGGTCTGGTTAAGTCGAGCTGGTAAGGAGGCCATAACCAATGTCTATGACCGATCCGCTCGGCGATATGCTCGCCCGCATTCGCAATGGTCAGCGCGCCGCCAAGTCGGCCGTGACCTCGCCCGCCTCGAACCTGCGCATGAACGTGCTCGAGGTTCTCAAGCGTGAAGGCTACATCCGTGGCTACAGCAAGAAGGAAGTTCGTGCCGGCGTGTCCGAACTGACCATCGAGTTGAAGTACCACGAAGGCAAGCCGGTGATTTCGACCATCTCGCGCGTTTCGACCCCCGGTCGTCGCGTGTATTCGAAGATCGCTGATCTTGACCGTGTGGCCAACGGACTGGGTATCTCCATCCTCTCGACCCCTCGCGGTGTCATGAGCGATAGCGAAGCCCGCACCGCCAATGTCGGCGGTGAAGTTCTCTGCCAGGTGTTCTAAGGAGGGACTGACAGATGTCGCGAGTCGGCAAATATCCCGTGCCGGTGCCGTCTGGAGTCACTGTCCAGATCGCCGGTGCCGAATTCATCGCCAAGGGCAAGCTGGGTGAATCCCGCATGCCCCTGTCGGACGAAGTGGAAACCACCATCGAAGGTTCTGAAATCTGGGTTAAGCCCAAGTCGGAATCCAAGCGCGCGCGCATGATGTGGGGCACCACCCGTGCCTTGATCAACAACATGGTCAAGGGCGTGTCCGACGGCTTCACCGTCAACCTGGAAATCAACGGCGTGGGTTACCGCGCCGCTGTCGAAGGGAAGAATCTGAAGCTGGCCCTGGGCTATTCCCACGATATCGACTATCCGATTCCGGATGACGTCACCATGAAGTGCGAAAAGCCCACCACTATCTCCATCACTGGCCGCGATAAGCAGATCGTGGGTCAGCTTGCCGCAGAGATCCGGTCGTTCCGTGGTCCCGAGCCCTACAAGGGCAAGGGTATCAAGTACTCGACCGAGACCATCCTGCGCAAGGAAGGCAAGAAGAAGTAAGGGGCACTGCCATGATGACGCCGAAAGAATTGTTCGAGCGCCGCAAGCGGCGCACCCGGGCCAGCATCGCGAAGAAGGCTGGCGGACGCACCCTGCGTCTGTCCGTCTTCCGCTCTGGCAAGAACATCTATGCCCAGGTGATCGACGACGTCCAGGGTGTGACCCTGGCTTCGGCCTCCACGCTGGAGAAGGACCTGAAGGGCTCGCTCAAGACCGGTGCGGACATCGCTGCCGCCGCCGCCGTGGGCAAGCTGATCGCCGAGCGGGCCAAGGCTGCGGGCATCACCGAGGTGGTGTTCGACCGCGGTGGCTACATCTATCACGGTCGGGTCAAGGCCCTGGCCGAAGCGGCCCGCGAAGGCGGCCTGTCGTTCTAAGGGAAAAAGACTATGGCACGTACTCCCAATACCGAGGGGAACGAACAGCGTCGCGGCCGTGGCCGTGGCGGTGAAGGTGGCGAGCGCGATGGTCGCGGTCGCGGCCGTGGCAATCCCGATGCTCCGCGCGCCGATCGCGAGGAGAACGAGTTCGTCGACAAGCTGGTCCACATCAACCGTGTGGCCAAGGTGGTCAAGGGCGGCCGTCGTTTCGCCTTTGCCGCTCTGGTCGTCGTCGGCGACGCCAAGGGCCGTGTCGGTTATGGTTCCGGTAAGGCCCGCGAGGTCCCCGAAGCCATCCGCAAGGCGACCGAACAGGCCAAGCGCAACATGATCAAGGTGAACCTGCGTGAAGGTCGCACCCTGCATCATGACGTGACCGGTCACTTCGGTGCCGGCCGTGTTGTTCTGCGCGCCGCTCCGGCCGGTACCGGTATCATCGCCGGTGGCCCGATGCGCGCCGTGTTCGAAACCATGGGCGTGGCCGACGTTGTCGCCAAGTGCCTGGGGACCTCGAACCCGCACAACATGATCAAGGCGACCTTCGACGCCCTGGTGAACCTGAACAGCCCCCGTTCGGTGGCTGCCAAGCGTGGTAAGAAGGTTGGTGACATCATCGGCCGCCGTGACGGCGCCGCTGCTGCCACCGCCGCGTAAGGGAGGTTTCCATGGCTGACAAGAAGACCGTTCGCGTCACCCAGGTGGGCAGCCCCATCGGCCGCACCTCCGACCAACGCGCCACCCTGATCGGGCTGGGCCTGAACAAGCTGCATCGCACCAGCGAGCTGGAAGATACTCCGGCCGTGCGTGGGATGATCCGCAAGGTTCAGCACCTGGTCCAGGTCGAGGACTAATCTTTCGTCCGGCCCCTGGTGACCCCAGGGGCCGGATACGAGGAATACGAAGATGACGAAGCTCAACGATCTGCGCGACAACGAAGGCGCCCGCTACAAGTTCAAGCGCATCGGCCGTGGCATCGGCTCCGGCAAGGGCAAGACCTCGGGTCGTGGCGTCAAGGGCCAGGGCTCGCGGACCGGTGTTGCCCTGATGGGGTTCGAAGGCGGTCAGATGCCCATCTACCGCCGTCTGCCCAAGCGCGGTTTCAACCCGATCAACGCCAAGGAATACGCCGAAGTCAATCTCGGCCGCCTGCAGGCCGCCATCGATGCCGGCAAGATCAATGCCGGCGAAACCATCACTGCCGAAACCCTGGCCGCTGCCGGCCTGGTCGGCAAGATCGGTGACGGTGTGCGTTTGCTGGCCCGTGGCGAACTGACCGCCAAGGTGACCATCGAAGTCGCCGGTGCCTCTGCCGCCGCCATCGCTGCGGTGGAAAAGGCGGGCGGTTCGGTCAAGGTTGCCGCCGAAGCCGCCGAGGGCTGATTAGTCCTCGGCAATTTCGCCGCGATCCTATATAAAACGCCCCAGGCCCCCGAACCTGATGCAAATCCAGGCGATGGGACTGGGGCGTTTTTTATTTTGGAATCGGCGCCGGCCGGGCATCTGACCGGGTCGCGCCTGTGGGTCACCTTTTACCGGAGCCTTTGGCATGGCCTCTGCTGCCGAGCAGCTTGCCGCGAACCTGAATTTTGGCGTTCTGGCGAAAGCCACTGAACTCAAGAAGCGGATCTGGTTCACTCTTCTCGCCCTGATCATTTATCGACTGGGCACGTGGATTCCCATTCCTGGCGTCGATCCGCACGTCATGGCCGAAATGTTCCGCCACCAAGGCGGCGGTCTGCTGGGCATGTTCGACATGCTGGCCGGCGGCGCCTTGCAGCGTATGACCATTTTCGCCCTGGCGATCATGCCCTACATTTCGGCGTCCATCATCATCCAGTTGATGACCACCATCGTTCCGGCGTTGGAATCCATCAAGAAAGAGGGTGAGGCCGGCAAGAAGAAGATCAACCAGTACACCCGATACCTGACCGTGCTGATCGCCACCTTCCAGGCCTATGGCATCGCCGCCGGCTTGTTGGGGATGAGCGGTTCCGCCGGGGCCGCGGTGATCATGGACAACCATGTGCTGTTCACCTTCTCGACGGTGGTCACCTTGGTGGGCGGGACCTTGTTCCTGATGTGGCTGGGTGAGCAGATCACCGCCCGTGGTATTGGCCAAGGCACCTCGCTGATCATCATGGCCGGTATTGTCGCCGAACTGCCGAGCGCCCTGGCTGGGACCCTGGAACTGGGGCGCACCGGTGCCCTGCCGGTTCTGTTGATCATCTTCCTGCTGATCATGGCGGTGGCGATCATCGCCGGCATCGTGTTCTTCGAACGCGCTCAGCGCCGCATCATCGTCCAGTATCCGAAGCGCCAGGTCGGCAACAAGATGTTCGGTGGTGAATCCACCCATCTGCCACTGAAGCTGAACACCTCGGGCGTCATTCCGCCGATCTTCGCCAGCTCGCTGCTGTTGATGCCGGTGACGGCGGCGCAATTCGCCGCCGGCGGCAACGGTCCGGAATGGCTGACCACCTTCACCGCCCTGATGGGGCGCGGCCAGCCGCTTTATCTCGGCCTTTACACCGCGCTGATCGTGTTCTTCGCCTTCTTCTACACCGCCGTGGTCTTCAATCCGGTTGACACTGCCGACAATCTGAAGAAGAACGGCGGCTTCATTCCCGGTATCCGTCCCGGCAAGAACACCTCGGATTATCTGGATTACGTGCTGACCCGTCTGACCGTGTTGGGGGCGCTGTACCTGACCGCGTTGTCGGTTCTGCCGGAATTGCTGATCTCGCATTGGTCGGTGCCGTTCTATTTCGGCGGCACCTCGCTGCTGATCGTGGTCACCGTGACCATGGATACGGTGGCGCAGATTCAATCGCACCTTTTGGCCCATCAATATGAAGGGCTGATCAAGAAGGCTCGTCTGCGTGGCCGCCGCGGCTGACGCAGACAGACCGCCAACCAACAAAAAGGGGAGAACAACAAGATGAATCTGGTTCTGTTGGGTCCGCCGGGCGGCGGCAAGGGCACTCAAGCCAAGCGCTTGATGGACAAGTTCGGTCTGGTTCAGCTGTCCACCGGCGACATGCTGCGTGCCGCCGTCGCCTCGGGTTCCGAGATCGGCAAGAAGGCCAAGGCGGTGATGGATGCCGGCCAGTTGGTGTCCGACGACATCGTCATCGGCATCATCGATGACCGTCTCGAACAGCCCGACACCAAGAACGGCGTCATCTTCGACGGTTTTCCCCGCACCGTGGCCCAGGCCGAAGCCCTGGACGCCATGATGACGAAGAAGGGCAAGAAGCTGGATTTCGCCATCGAGATCCGGGTTCCCGATGCCCCCATCGTCGAGCGCATCACCGGTCGTTACACCTGTGCCAAATGCGGTGCCGGCTATCATGACAAGTTCCAGCAGCCCAAGGTTGCCGGCACCTGTGATTCTTGTGGTGGTACCGAATTCTCGCGTCGCGCCGACGACAATGCCGAAACCGTGAACAAGCGCTTGGCCGCTTATCACGACCAGACGGCGCCGTTGCTGCCTTACTACCAGGCCAAGGGCAATTACCATCTGGTGGACGGTACCCAGGACATCGCCAAGGTCACCACTGACCTGGAAGCGATCCTCGGCAAGGTCTGAGTGATTTGACGAATCGGCGGAGAGTCTCGTTGACTCTTCGCCGATTCGCCATATAATCGCGCACCTTCGGTTTCCCCCTTATGGGAGAGGCCTGTAATTTTTTGTATTAACGTGTCGGAAAGGCTGCCGCCTTCCGGCTTATTCGAAATATCGGCGTGGGTTTTGGCCGAAAGCCAGCCCTGATCACCTGTCTTGCAAGGAGTATCCAGCTTTGGCCCGTATCGCTGGCGTCAATATCCCGACCAACAAGCGCGTTCTGATCGCGCTGACCTACATCACTGGCATCGGCCGCACCAAGGCTGCCGAGATTTGCGCCAAGCTCTCGATCCCCGCCGAGCGCCGCGTCAACCAGCTGACCGACGACGAAGTTCTGAAGATCCGCGAAATGATCGACAGCGACTACACCGTCGAAGGCGACCTGCGTCGTGAAACTGCCATGAACATCAAGCGCCTGATGGATTTGGGCTGCTATCGCGGTCTGCGCCATCGTCGCGGTCTGCCGGTTCGTGGTCAGCGCACGCACACCAATGCGCGCACCCGCAAGGGTCCGGCCAAGCCGATCGCCGGCAAGAAGAAGGCCACCCGCTAAGTCTCTGGCTTGACGTAAAGTTTAAGGATTACCTCTCATGGCTAAGCCCGCTGCTGCTCGTCCGCGTCGTCGCGAGCGCAAGAACATTACCTCTGGTGTTGCCCACGTGAACTCGACGTTCAACAACACCATGATCACCATCACCGATGCCCAGGGGAACACCATTTCCTGGTCGTCTTCCGGCATGCAGGGCTTCAAGGGCTCGCGCAAGTCGACCCCGTACGCCGCCCAGGTGGCCGCCGAAGATGCTGGCCGCAAGGCCATGGAACACGGCATGCGCACCCTGGAAGTCGAAGTGAAGGGCCCTGGCGCCGGTCGTGAAAGCGCCTTGCGCGCTTTGCAGGCCGTCGGCTTCGCCATCACCTCGATCCGTGATGTCACCCCGATCCCGCACAACGGTTGCCGTCCGCGCAAGCGTCGTCGCGTCTGATCGGTTGTTTTTATCGTAGTTGCCGCCGTCCTCCCCAATCCCGGGTGGGGATGGCGGTTGCGCCGTTCCGGACCGTGTAGTCCTAGCATGAGGTCACGCTCGTGATTCAGAAGAACTGGCAGGAATTGATCAAGCCCTCGAAGCTGCAGGTGGAACCCGGTGCCGACGTGGCCCGTGTTGCGACTGTGGTCGCCGAACCGCTGGAACGCGGTTTCGGCATGACGCTGGGCAACTCTCTGCGCCGTGTGTTGTTGTCCTCGCTTCAGGGTGCCGCGGTCACCGCCATCCAGATCGAAGGCGTGCTGCACGAATTCTCGTCCATCCCGGGTGTGCGCGAAGATGTCACCGACATCATCCTGAACATCAAGAACCTCGGCCTGCGCATGCATGGCGAGGGCCCCAAGCGCATGCAGCTGCGTGCGACCGGCCCCGGCGAGGTCAAGGCCGGCATGATCGAAGCCGGTCACGACATCGAGATCATGGACCCCGATCTGGTGCTGTGCACCCTGGACCAGGGCGCCAAGCTGAACATCGAATTCACCGTGGAAACCGGCAAGGGTTACGTGCCCGCGTCGCAGAACCGCACCGAGGATTCGCCCATCGGCCTGATCCCCATCGACGCCATCTTCTCGCCGGTCAAGAAGGTCGCCTACAAGGTGGAAAACACCCGCGTGGGTCAGGTCACCGACTACGACAAGCTGTCCATGGTAGTCGAAACCAACGGCGCCGTGTCGCCGGATGACGCGGTGGCCTTGGCCGCGCGCATCCTGCAGGACCAGTTGCAGCTGTTCATCAACTTCGACGAACCGACCCATGTGGTCGAGGAAGAGAAGAAGGACGAACTGCCCTTCAACAAGAACCTGCTGCGCAAGGTGGACGAGCTGGAACTGTCGGTCCGCTCGGCCAACTGCCTGAAGAACGACAACATCATCTATATCGGCGATCTGGTCCAAAAGACCGAAGCCGAGATGCTGCGGACCCCGAACTTCGGCCGCAAGTCCCTGAACGAGATCAAGGAAGTGCTCTCGCATATGGGCCTGCATTTGGGGATGGAAATCCCCAACTGGCCGCCGGAGAACATCGAGGACCTGGCGAAGAAGCTGGAAGAACCCTACTAAGGGTTTGTTGTTTCCCGCGCGATCATGGCCGCCCAACCAGCCCCATGATCGCGCGGTCAGTTTTTACAAGGACCATTCCGGTCCGACCCGTCCGTACTTCGATCCGAGGGCGCGACGGGGGTGAAATCGGTTCTCGCCCGGCGAGACCAAGCCAAAGGAGAAAGTCATGCGTCACGGTATGTCCGGTCGTAAGCTGAATCGCACCAGCTCTCACCGCAAGGCCATGTTCTCGAACATGGTTGTCGCTTTGCTGAAGCACGAGCAGATCAAGACCACCCTGCCCAAGGCCAAGGATTTGCGTCCGATCGCCGAGAAGATCATCTCCTTGGGCAAGTCGGGCACCCTGCACGACCGTCGCCGCGCCTTCGCCATGCTGCGCGACGACGCCGTGGTCGCCAAGCTGTTCAGCGTCATCGCTGAACGCTACAAGGACCGTCAGGGTGGTTACACCCGCGTGCTCAAGGCTGGCTTCCGCTATGGCGACGCCGCCCCGATGGCCGTCATCGAGCTGGTTGATCGTGATCCGGCGGCCAAGGGCACCGATTCCGGCCCGACCGCCGACAAGAAGGACGATGCCGACGAGGAATAAACCTCGCAGGCTAGACCACGAGAAAGGCGCCCTTACGGGCGCCTTTTTTGTTGCCTTGGCTAACAATTCGACTATTCTAGAAATATGGAAATGAATGAAGCCCTGGACGCCCTGGCGTCACTGTCCAATGAAGTGCGGTTGAAGGTGTTCCGCCTGTTGGTGGCTGCTTCGCCGCATGGATTGCCGGCTAGCACCATCGCCGATGAGTGCGGGATTCCGGCCAACACGCTTTCGTTCCATCTGAACCATCTGCGCCATGCCGGACTGGTCAGTTCCCGCCGGCAAGGGCGTCTGGTGATTACGGTGGCCCATTGCGAACGGGTCCAATTGTTGACCGATTATCTGACGGCGCATTGCTGTACTCGGCCCGATTGCGGGCAGGACGGAGTCTAGGGTCATGGAAGTCTTCACCCTGTTTGCCGATTGGCTGGTCTATGGCGTGCTGGGCTTGGCGCCGGCAACGCCGCTTTCCGGCGCATTGCAGTTCTTCGTCGAGGATGTGGGGAAGATCTTCTTTCTGCTGGTGCTGGTGGTGTTCGTCATCGGCTTTTTCCGCTCGATGTTGGCCCCCGAACGGGTGCGCAAGATGCTGGGCGGACGAAATCGCTTGTTTTCATTCCCCGCCGCCGTGGGTTTGGGGGCGGTCACGCCGTTCTGCTCGTGCTCTTCGGTGCCGTTGTTCATCGGTTTCCTGGAAGCCGGCATTCCCCTGGGGGTGACCATGGCCTTCCTGATCACCTCGCCGATGATCAATGAAATCGCCGTCTTCTTGTTGATCAGTACCCTGGGGTTGGAATTCACCGTGGTCTATGTGGTCACCGGCTTGGTTGTGGGGCTGGTCGGCGGCTTGGTCATCGACCGGCTGCACCTGGAACACTGGGTCGAAGACTATGTTTGGAAGATCCGCATGGGCGAATCAGCGTTGCCGGAAGGGCCGCAGGGACTGAAAGCGCGGTTCGATTATGCGGTGGACCAGGTTAAGGAAATCGTCGGTCGGTTGTGGCCCTATGTGCTGGGGGGCGTTGCCATCGGCGCCGGTCTGCACGGCTTCGTGCCAGCCGAGCAATTGATGCGCTATGCCGGACCGGAAAACCCCTTCGCCGTGCCGCTGTCGGTGTTGATCGGGATCCCGCTTTATTCCAACGCGACCGGCATCATTCCGGTGGTCGAGGCGCTGTTGGCCAAGGGGTTGCCGGTGGGCACGGTGCTGGCGCTGATGATGAGTGTGGCGGCGCTGTCCTTGCCGGAAATCATGATGCTGAAGAAGGTGTTGAAATGGCAGATGCTGGCGGTGTTCGTCGGAATCCTGGCCGTGTCCTTCATCGTCGTCGGCTATCTGTTCAACGCATTTTTCTAGGAGGTCATCATGGAGATCAAGGTGCTGGGCGGTTGCTGCGGCAATTGCGAAACGGTGATGAAGATGGTGGCCGAAAAGGCCGCTGATCTGGGGAAGGACATCAGCCTGGAAAAGGTCACCGACATGGGCGCTATTCTGGGCTATGGGGTGATGAGCACGCCGGGCGTGGTGATCGACGGCAAGGTCGTCCATGCCGGCGGTATTCCTAAGCCGTCACAGATTGAGGCTTGGCTGAAGGGCTAAGCCCGCGCGGCGTCTAAGCGGGCCCGGAACGGGCCGTGCTGCTAACGCATCTTGGCGCGGTCGACGCGGCCCATATTGGTCAGATTGGCGTCGACCGTGCGCGACAAGGTGTTCAAATCCATACGCGAGGAGACGTTGCGGGTCTTCAATCGCCCGGCAAAGGCCTTGACCACGTCGGGGCTGCCCGGCTTGCCGAAGACCTGGGCGAAGGTGGCGCGGCCCAAACCCTGATAGCAGCGGGCCAGCAACACGGCGCCCTGGAACAGGGACAGGCTGAAGCCGCCCAGCAATTCGTTGCGGCTGGATTCGGAGATCGAACAGAAGGCGGCGACCAGCTCGCGCTTGTCGTTGTCGTGCAGGGGGCCCAAGGTGTTGCGCACCTGCGGGTCGTTCAGGGTTTCCCACCAGAAATCGTATTCGCGGGAATTGGTTTCCACCAGAACCGGCTCTTCCTTGCCCATGGCTGCTGGCGGCAGGGTGGGGACCGCCTTGCCGTTGACCGGCACACCGCCCGCCGACGCGACCAAGGCATCCACTTCGGCCGGAGTTTTCAAATCCAGCAGAGCGGGCCCCAGCTCCTTCATCCGATGCGCCGGCAGGGGGGCGTAATGGGCGACCAGCGGCACCTGCCACTCATGGATCAGGTATTCGTTCATGGCGTTGTACAGTCGCCCCGACTTGCTGGTTTTGTCGTTGGGGTCACCACCCAGGGCGTCCTTGAAATGACGCTTGGCGTGGGTGCGCACGATCATGGCGATGATGTCGTGGACGGTACGGCCACAGCGCAGGGCAACGAAATCGTCGTTGACCAAACGCCCCTTGGTATCCACCAGCAAATGGGAAAAGGCGTCGCGGCGCTTCCTGAAGATCAGCAGGCAGCCATGCAACATGTCGGGATTATTGATGACGGAATCATAGAACATGGCGCCATTGAAGTCGCCAAAGCCAGGGACCAGCGTACGAAATACCTCAGCCACCGGGCCTTTCAAGGCCTCGGTAATGCTTTTGACCGCTTGGTTGTGGTCGATTTCGCTCACACGTACCCCTTTGGAAGCTTCTGCTTCCTTCGACTAGGATGCGCCCATACCCCCTCCTAAAGTCGCAATTTTCATATTGGGTGATAATTGGACTCATGGCAAACGTCAGAATGTGACATTTCCGGAAAGTGCATGGGGTTGACTTTCGGGGGGGCTTGGTCCCATGGTCAGGTTTGGACCGAAGGGGGGCCTCGACATGCGGGGCTGAGAGGCCGGAGCAAGTGCCGGCGACCCTTGGAACCTGATCCGGGTCATGCCGGCGAAGGGATCGGACATTTTCCGCCATTCGCCCGTGATCCATCCAGGCTTTGATGAAGGCGGAAACACCTATGCTCGACAATCCCCAGGCTTTGACGGTCACTACCGGGGCGCTGCCCGGTTCACGCAAGATCCATGTCCAGGGCTCGCGCCCCGACATCCAGGTGGCCATGCGCGAGATCGACTTGGAACCGTCCAGCGGCGAAGCCCCGGTGCGCGTCTACGACACCTCGGGCGCTTATACCGACCCGGCCGTCCAGGTGGACATCACCAAGGGTCTGCCGCAGATGCGCCGCGCCTGGGTATTGGAACGGGGCGATGTCGAGGAATATGAAGGCCGCGCCCACAAGCCGGAAGATGACGGGCTGAAGCCGGGCGAAACCATCGGCGTGCCGGTGTTCGATCGCGGCGCGCTTCGCCCGCTTCGCGCCAAGGCCGGTCAGGTGGTGACCCAGATGGCCTATGCCAAGCGCGGCATCATCACCCCGGAAATGGAATATGTGGCCATCCGCGAAAACCTGCGCATCGCCGAAATGCGCGAAGCTGCGGACCGCGATGGGGAAGACTTCGGTGCCGACATCCCCGATCAGGTGACGGCGGAATTCGTCCGTGACGAACTGGCCCGCGGCCGCGCCATCATTCCGTCCAACATCAATCACCCGGAAGCCGAGCCGATGATCATCGGGCGGAACTTCCTGACCAAGATCAACGCCAATATCGGCAATTCCGCCGTGGCGTCGTCGGTGTCGGAAGAAGTGGAAAAGATGGTGTGGGCCATCCGCTGGGGGGCCGACACGGTGATGGACCTGTCCACCGGCCGCCATATCCACGCCACGCGGGAATGGATCTTGCGCAATTCCCCGGTTCCCATCGGCACCGTTCCCATCTATCAGGCCCTGGAAAAGGTCGATGGCCGCGCCGAGGATCTGACCTGGGAAGTGTTCCGCGACACCCTGATCGAACAATGCGAACAGGGCGTGGATTACTTCACCATCCATGCCGGTCTGCGCCTGGCCCATATCCCGCTGACCGCCAAACGGGTCACCGGCATCGTGTCGCGCGGCGGCTCGATCATGGCGAAGTGGTGCCTGTCGCGGCACAAGGAGAGCTTCCTCTACGAGCGCTTCGAGGAAATCTGCGACATCATGCGCAAATATGATGTGTCGTTCTCGCTCGGCGACGGCCTGCGCCCCGGCT
>DISD01000034.1 GCA_002435715.1 Rhodospirillaceae bacterium UBA6219 | reverse complement strand
GTCCGATTTTCCGGGGCCACCTCTCCCGGTGGCGAAGTGAGCGCGGCGGATTTGGCCCATTGGCGTCAGGACTTGGCCGCCGCCGATGATGACGACGACCTGACGGCTCGGGCCGAACGCCTGTTGACCCGGCGCTTGGGGGGGATACCGCTCAGCGATCTTGACCAAGCCCCACCGGGACCGCGCCGCGTGGTCGAGGTGATGGCGGAAGTGGTGACGCAGGCCAAGGCTGACCTGTCCCGTCGTCGTCGTTTCGCCGAGCGTCAGCGTCTGGCCGAACTGGGGGCGCTGGCCGCCACTGTCGCTCACGATATCCGCAATCCCATGAACATCATCAGCATGGCGGTGGCCGATGCCGAGCCGGGCACGAAGGGTGAGGTCAGAACCCAACTGGTGCGCATGGAGGCCCTGGTGCGTGATCTTCTGGATTACGCCAAGCCCTGGGGGATCGAGACGCAGGAGATCGACCTTGCCGCCGCTATCGCCGAAGCCGACAGCGCCGTGTCGTGTGAGCTTCCGCCGGGGCTGACCCTGATCGCCGATCCCCTCCGTCTGCGCCAAGCCCTGGTCAACCTGCTGGACAATGCCAGGGCGGCGGGCGGACGGGTACGGGTCATTGCTGAACGTCAGCCCGATGCGGTGATGATCCATGTTTGCGACGATGGCCCCGGTATTCCCGAAGATATTCGCGCGTCATTGTTCCAGCCGTTCATCTCACGCTCGATCGGCGGTACCGGCCTGGGGCTGTCCATCGCGGCCAAGGTCATGGCGGCCCATGGCGGAACCATTCGCCTTGGCGACCGCCCCGGCTGGACAACCTGTTTCACCCTGGGCTTTCCCGCGAAAGGCCCCGCGTCATGACCGACAGAGGTCTGCGGAGCACCTGGTTTTGCGGGCTGCTGGTGAAGCTCGAATTCCTTTTGTGGAGCTTCGCTTTCTTGCTTCCAGGGATAACCGCCTTTGATTGGTTGAACGGTAAGGACGTCATGCTGGCGAAGACCATGATGATGTCGGCCGTCTATCTTGCAGGGGCCCTGATCGTCCGCATGATCCGCAAAAAATCCAAGGCCCGGAATTTAATCATTTTCAGCACCTTGATAATCATTGTTTATGCTTTGTTCTTAATTTTCTTCATGGTTTGGTTGGAACGATGATGCAACGGATATTGCTTGTCGATGACGAACCCGCATTCCGGCGTCTGGCGGCCGCCTGGCTGGAAAAACAGGGGTATCGGGTCTTCACCGCTGGGGATGCCGCCGAGGCCAAGGAGGTCTTCCGCCGCGAGAGACCCGATCTGGTGGTGCTCGATCTGGTCATGCCCCCAGAGCGCACGCCGGAAGCGGGGCTGACGCTGGTCCCCGATTTCGCCGCTGTTCCGGTGGTGGTGCTGACCGCCCATGCCGACCATGACTTGGCGTTACGGGCGGTGGGGACAGGGGCCTGGGACTTTTTGGCCAAACCGGTGGAGCCGGACTTGCTGCGCTTCGTCGTCGAACGGGCTCTGCTCAAGCGTGGCCTTGAACGGGAAGTGGCGTCCTTGCGTGCCGCTCAGCCGACAGAGGACGGCATCTTCGGGGCCAGCCCGGTCATCCAACGTCTTAAGGAGATGATCCGCCGTATCGGTCCCAGTGATCTGCCGGTGATGGTGCTGGGGCCCAGCGGCACCGGCAAGGAATTGGTCGCCCATGCCCTTCATGCCGCCAGTCCTCGCCGGTCCGGTCCCTTCGTCGCCGTCCATTGTGGCGCCATTCCGGCGGAATTGCTGGAAAGCGAGTTGTTCGGCCATCTGAAGGGGAGCTTCACCGGGGCCCATCAGGATCGGCAGGGGCTGGTGGCGGCCGCGCATGGTGGAACTCTATTCCTTGACGAGGTCGGTGAAATGCCGCCTTCCATGCAGGTCAAGTTGCTGCGCTTCCTGCAAGAAGGCACCTATAGCCCGGTGGGGGGGCGCCAGCCCCTGAGTGCCGATGTGCGGGTGGTGTCAGCCACTCACCGCGACGTCGAAGCCATGGTCGCCGAGGGGGTGTTCCGCGAAGACTTCTACTATCGCCTGAAGGGCTTGATCCTACGCAGTCCACCACTGGCCGAGCGTCGCGAGGACATTGCTCCTTTGGCGGCCCGCTTTCTGGCCGAGGTGACAAAGCGCCGCCAACACTTGACGGCGGAGGCCCTGGCGTGGCTGGTCGAGCAGGATTGGCCGGGCAATGTCCGCGAACTCAAGGCGGTGGTGACTTCCGCCGCCGCTCTGGCCGAAGGAAGCTCGATCGCACCGACTGATCTTGCCTTTGCCCGCAGCGGTGATCCCGCCGCCATCACCCGGGCCGCTCCCACTACCCTGGCCCAGGCGGTGGCTGACCTGGAACGCCGTCTGATCACCACCGCTCTGGCCGCCACCGGCAACAACCACAGCGCTGCCGCCCGACGCCTCGGTCTGTCTCGGGTGGGATTGCTGAAGATGATGACCCGGCTGGGGTTGCGGTAGAGCAATCCGTATGCGATTGGCAAATGGCTTTCGACGGTGACACGGCCCCCTTTCTGGGGAAGGGCGGCGCTGGTCCAGCTATAAATGCCACCTGCGGCGACCGACCGCTTCTTCATGCGAGGTCCCGTTGGGATGTTAAGGACAGGCCCCATAAAATTGCTTTCCCTGGCATGTACCTCGTGTTCAAGGTTGGGGCTCGCTGGTCACCAAGGTGATCTGCGCACCGTTTACGCCCGTCACACCGGCCTGTTCACCATCAGACAGAGTTTTTGACATGCGGAAAATTTTCTTGGGCCTGTTGGCCTGGCCGCTCCTTTCCGGTTGCGCCGTCATCGACCGCGACGCTAACGCCGATTCCTTGGCCAAGCCGGCGCGGATGAGCCGGATGCTGATGAAGACCAATCCGTTCTGGCTGACCAGCTTCCGGCGTATCACCGACCGGGCGCAGCCGGTGACCATCTATATCGAAGGTGACGGGCTGGCCTGGGTGTCGCGCACCGAGGTGTCGCGCGACCCCACCCCCAAGGATGCCCAAGGGCTGGCCTTGGCGGCGGCCGATCCGGCGGCCAACGTGGTCTATCTGGCGCGGCCCTGCCAGTTCACCGAGCGGGCCAAGAATCCCAACTGCGGCCCGGCTTATTGGACCGGCAAACGCTTCGCCCCCGAAGTGATCGATTCCATGAACCAGGCGGTGGACCAAGTGGCGGCGCAGGTGCCGGGGCAATGGATCAACCTGGTGGGCTATTCCGGCGGCGGCGCCGTCGCCGTGCTGGTGGCTTCCCGCCGCCAGGACGTGGCTAGCATCCGTACGGTGGCCGGCAATTTGGATCATGCCGAGGTCAATCGCCTGGCCGGGGTGTCGCAACTGACCGGCTCGTTGAACGCTATCGACGTTGCTTCCCAGGTGGGGAAAATCCCGCAAATGCATTTCAGTGGGGTCAACGACCGCATCGTGCCGCCGTCGATCTCGCAACGCTTCACCAAAGCCAGTGGTTCGGATTGCGTGCGCTGGATGTCGGTGCCCGGTGCCGACCACGAAAGCGGCTGGACCGCCCGCTGGCGGGAATTGCTGGGCAAGGTGCCGGCTTGTGGCTGAAGCATCTCCACGCTTCGCGTGAAATGCTGGAGGCCCAAGCGGCGTTCGAGCCGCCTAAAACATGTATCGGATGGCGAAGCTGATCTCGGTGGCGGTGTAGTCGCCCATGGCGTTGGTTTGGATGTTCTGGCCCGCCGGCAGTCCCCAATCGACCTTGCCCAGATCGACATAACGGATTTCGACGTCGTTCATCACGTCGGGCCCCAGTTTGAAGGTGGCGCCGGCACCCACCGACCACGCCAGGTCGTCGACGGTGTTGGTGGTTTTGGTCATCGCCCCGCCATTGGGGGTGTAACGGCTTTTGATGGTGTTGTGCGACCAGCCCAAGCCCCCGGAAACGAACGGCCACCATTTGTCGCTGTTGACCGGGAAGTGCCAATAGGCCTTGGCCATGGTGGTGACGTTCTGCACCGTGCTGGCCAGCGCCGTGCCGGTGCCGCCTTGCATCAGTGGCGAGGCGTCATAGCCGATCTCGGTGCGGTTGATGAATTCCAGCTCGGTGCGCAGCGGCACGTGATAGCGGTACATCCATTCATAGCCACCGGCCATGCCGAAGGCGCCGACCACGGCTTCCGACGCGTCCTCGGTGGCGGTGGCGCCGCTTTGCGCTGCGCTGACGCCGGACAGGTTTTCAAAAGACGGTCCGCCTTTGCCGGAAAAATACCAGCCTTTCTTGGGATCGACTTTCGGGGCGGGGGGTGTCTTGTCCTGGGCCCAGCCCAAGGCGGGCACGAACATGATCCCCAAAACGATGATGAAACCTTTGATCGACATGAAGTTTGATCCCGAGCCGTCGTCAGATGTCTGCCGCCAGCTAACACCGCCGAGCTGAACGCAAGCTGACATCGGTCGAACAAAGGGTCGGTGTTCAGGTTGGCGTCAGCTTGCGATGCGAGTGTGGCGGCAGATCCGCTCACAGGAGACACGTCATGCGTTTGACCAAACATGTCCTGCCTTTTGCCGCCGCCGCCCTGACCCTGTGTGGGGCGATGTCGGCGCAGGCGGCGCCGGGGGGCTTGGATTTCACCGTCCTGCGCGACGGCGATCCGGTGGGTTCGCACAGTTTGCGGTTCCGTCAAGACGGCGATTCCCTGCGCGTGACCATCGACACCAACGTGGTGGTGAAGGTGGCGATGATCCCGGTCTATCGCTTCGAGCATCATGGGGTCGAGGTGTGGACAGGGGGCCATTTGTCCACGCTTTTTTCCAAAACCAACGACGACGGTACCCATCACGACGTGACGGTCAAGGCGGCGGCGGCCGATCTGGAGGTCACCGGCGACGGCGTCCAGCGACGCGAGGCTTTGGACGAAGTGCCCGCCAGTCTTTGGAATGAAAAGACCATCAAACAGAACACCTTGTTGAACACTCTGGACGGCCATTCCATGCAGGTGAAGGTGATGGACCAGGGCGCCGATTCCATCAAGGCGGCCGGTCGCGACATCAGCGCCCGTCATTACGTCATGTCCGGGGATTTGGCCCGCGAACTTTGGTACGATGACGGCGGAACCCTGGTGCAGGTGAAGTTCAAGGCCAAGGATGGTTCCGACATCTTGTATCAATTGAAGTGACGGCGATCCCATGCGGGTGTTGTTGATCGAAGACAACCAGCGTCTGGCCGAATTGATCGGAAAAGGCTTGCGCGATACGGGCTTCGCCGTCGATTCCTTCCACTCCATCGCCGATGCCGAGGCGGTGTTGGGGGTGGTCCAATACGATTGCATGATCCTGGACCGGGGCTTGCCCGACGGCGACGGATTGGATTTGCTGTGCGACCTGCGCCGTCGCGGCGACGCCATGCCGATTTTGGTGCTGACGGCGCGCGACGGTGTCGAGGACCGTGTCGCCGGCTTGAACGCCGGGGCCGACGATTATTTGCTGAAGCCGTTCGTGATGGATGAGTTGCTGGCCCGTTTGCGGGCCCTGTTACGCCGTCCGGGGGCCAGTTTGGGGGTGGTGCTGTCCTGCGGCAACGTCCGTTTGGACACGGTGACGCGTGAAGTGGGCATCGCCGGAACCGCCATTCCCATGCCGAAACGGGAAACCGACATGCTGGAGCATTTGTTGCGCCGGGCCGGACGGGTGGTTTCCAAGCGCACCTTGGAAGAAGGCTTGTACGGTTTCGACGACGACGTTTCGTCCAACACCGTCGAGGTGCTGATGTCGCGCTTACGCAAAAAGCTGGGCGCCGAAGGCAGCGGTGTGGTCATCCACACCTTGCGCGGCATCGGTTACATGCTGGCCGGATCGGACACGATCCCGTGAGCCAGCCGCCGTCCCTGCTGGGGCGCATCGTCCTGCGCCTGTCCTTGACCACGCTGGTGGCCATCGTGTGCGCCTATGCCTGGCTATGGAAGGAATTCCAGACCACCACCGGCAATTTGCGTGACAAGTCGCTGATTGAAACGGCGCGCACCATTGCCGCCAATACCCGTCTGGGCCAGGACGGCGGCATCGTCGTCGATTTGCCTTCCTCGATGATCGCCGCCTATGAAAGCTCGGGTGGGGTGCATGGGTTTTGCGTCATCGACCGTGACAGCAAAATGATCTTCCTGCATGCGGGGGCCGAGGTCGGGCCACCGCCCAGCTTGGTCGATGAAGACGAGGACGGCTCGCTTTACCAATACAATCTGGACGGTCCCGGGCCCTCGCAATATTTCGGCGAGGCTTTTCCGTTTCGGTTGGGCGAGCGGCGCCTGTTGGTCCAGGTGGTTCGCTCGGGCAGCGATTACCAAGTGCTGATCGAAACCGTCCTGGCGGATTTCTTCGAGGATGGCGGTTGGTTGGCCGGCCCATTCTTGTTGGTTCTGTTGTTGGTGTCCATCGTCACCATCCGCAGCACCTTGCGGCCGCTGCGCCATTTGTCGCGCCAAGCCGAAGCCATCGGCCCCCGCGCCGCCGACGTCCGTTTGCCCGACAAGGACGTGCCCAGGGAAGTCATGCCCCTGGTGTGCGCCGTCAACAACGCGCTGGAGCGCTTGGAACTGGGGTTTCGGCGCCAGCGGGAATTCACCGCCGACGCCGCCCACGAATTGCGTACGCCCTTGGCAGTGCTGGCGGCCCATATCGACACCTTGCCGGACAAACAAACCTCGGTCGCCCTGCGACGGGATTTGGATGGCATGATCCATCTGGTCGAACAATTGCTGCGCATCGCCAAATTGGAAGAATTGGTGGTGCCGGCCGGCAGTTCGGTGGATCTGACCAAGCTGGCGGGGGACGTCGCCGCTTACATGGCGCCGGTCGCCATCGGCAAGGGGCGGATGATCGCCTTGGAGGCGCCCGAGGACCCTGTCGTGGTCCATGGGCAAGCGGATGCGTTGTTTCACGCTTTGCGCAATGTCATGGAAAACGCCTTGCGGCACACCCCGCTGGGGACGACGGTTGAAATATCGGTGGCTGCCGATCCGCCGTCGATCAGCGTTTCCGACCAAGGACCCGGCATTCCGGCGGCCCAGCGCGAGAACGTGTTCAAACGCTTCTGGCGGGCGGATCGCGGCAGCGTCAGCGGCACCGGATTGGGGCTGGCCATCGTCCGGCGCACCATGGACGCCCATGGCGGGCACATCGAGATCGCCGATGCCCGGGGCGGTGGCGCCGTGGTGACGCTGATTTTTTAAGGTCCGTCAGGTTCAGGTCAGGTCGCCCCGGCATGGTGGACATGTCAAGGAGGTGACCATGTCCTTCATATCAGTCCTGCCCGAACATCCCCTGCGCCGGCAGTTGGAACACACCGTCGAACAGGTGTTCCGCAAAGAATTCCGCGCCACCCCGGCGGCCTTTCCCCAGCAAATGGCGGCGGTGCTGGATTCCGACGGCCGCCCCAGTGCGGTGACCGGGTTACGCTTCGCTGCCGACGGATTTTTCTCCGAACGCTATTTGGACCTGCCCGTCGAACAGGCGGTCTCGGCGGCTTTGGGGCTTTCCATCGGCCGGGACCAGGTGGTGGAATTCACCTCGCTGGCTTCGGTCCGCCCCGGTGCGGCCATGCCGCTGGTCGCCAGCATCATCCGCGAGTGTTTGACCAAGGGGTATCGCTGCGGTCTGTTCACCGCCACCGATCGTCTGCGGGCCTTGCTGCGCCGCGCCGGTCTGGCGGTGGTGGACATGGTGCCGGCGACGCCCGACCGTATCGCCGATCCAGAGAATTGGGGCAGCTATTATCTGCATGACCCCTGGGTGACGGCGGTTTCCGCCGAAGCCGTCGCCTGCTTGTGCGACCGCCATGCCGAGGAGCGCCGTCATGCGTAAGGTGTTGTCCGCCATCCGCGCCACCGCCGCCCGCGATCCCGACCGTGTCGCCCTGCAAGACGACCAAGGGACGATGTCTTACGCCCAACTGGCCGAGGCCATCGCCGTCGCCACGGCGAATTTGTCGGCCTGTCCCGATGTGGTGGCGCTGTTGATGCCGCGCGGTCGCGACCATGTGATCGCCGATTTGGCCTTGGCGTCCCTGGGGCGCACCATCGTGCCGCTGCCGGATTTCTTTTCCACCGACCAGATCCGTCATGTGGTCTCGGATTCCTGTGCCATGGCGCTGGTCTGCGTTGCCGATCTCCATCCCGGTTTGGCGGAATTGAAGCTGCCGCTGTTTGACGGGCGGCCCCAGGGCGACCGGCGTATGGTCACCGCCGAAGCGTCAAAGCGCGTGGTCTACACCTCGGGCACCACCGGCGCCCCCAAGGGGGTCCATCTGACGGAAAAGGCCATGGAGCATGCCTTGTCCGGCTTGGTTCAGGCGGCGGCGGCGGGACCGGACGACGTGCATTTGTCCCTGTTGCCGCCGGCTTTGCTGCTGGAACAATTGGCCGGCATTTTCGCGCCGCTCAGCGTGGCCGCCCGTGTTTGCTTTGGCACCTCTCCGGCGCAGGCCGAGGATTTTGGCGCCACCACCACCGTCTTGACCCCCGACATCCTGGCGGCCTGGAGTGCCGGCCTGCAGATGGCGGGGCGGCGTGCGCCGCAAAGCTTGCGCTTCGTCGCCGTCGGCGGGGCGGTGGTCGGGCCGGAATTGGCCGAACGGGCCTGGGCCTTGGGTATTCCCGTCCACGAAGGCTATGGCCTGTCGGAATGTTGTTCGGTGGTGGCGGTCAACCGTGCCGGCGAACGCAAGGCCGGCACGGTGGGACGTGTTCTGGACGGAACCGCCATCCGCATCGAAGACGGTGAAATCGTCGTCACCTCCGCCTCTGTCATGACCGGTTATCTGCATCACCCCCCGGTCAGCGGCGAGTGGCGGACCGGCGATCTGGGCCAAATCGACGAGGACGGCTATTTGACCGTGCTGGGCCGCAAGGACGACGTGATCGTCACTGCCGCCGGCCGCAACATTCATCCCGAATGGATCGAGACCCTGATCGCCACGGATCAAGCCGTCGCCCGTTGCGCGGTTTTCGGCCAGGGGGATGGCGTGGCCGTCTTGGTGGTCCCCGATCCCCGGGCGGCGGGAATCGATTGGTCGTCGCGTGTCGACGACGCATTGCGCCCTGCGCCGGCTTATGCCTGGCCCAAAGCGCTGCACGTCATGGGCGGCGCGCAGGCCCAGGCCCTGGGGTTCTTCACCTTGGACGGCCGTCCCCGACGCCGCCGTATCTCGGAACATTTCAAACGCGAGGTTGCCGTGAGTTTCTATGAGCATCTGCTGGCCGAGACGGCCTTGGATCGGGCGCAATTCCTGTCCATTCCCTTGATCGGCCGGGCGCTGAACCGGGGCGTCGACAAAGAGCTGTATCTGGCGTTCCTGAACTGCGCCTATCACCATGTGCGTTACACGGTGCCGTTGATGCGGGCCGCCGCCCAACGATGCGGCAGCACCGACCAAGAGATGGTGGCGGGTTTGGCGGATTACGTGGAAGAAGAAATCGGCCACGAGGAATGGATCTTGAACGACATCCGCGATCTGGGGGGGGATTGGGAAAAGACCCGTAATGCCCGACCGCCCTTGCCGGTCCGCGCCATGGTGGCCATGGCCTTTCACCAGATCGAGGAAGACGGTCCCTATGCCTTGCTGGGGTTGGTTCACGTGCTGGAAGGCATGTCGGCGGCCCTGGCGGTGGCGGCGGCGGAATCCATTCGCCGCAATTTGGGCCTGGGCGACGCGGTCGGTTTCAGCTACCTGAAGTCGCACGGTATTTTAGACATCGACCACGTGGATGGGTTCGCGTCGTTGCTGTCGCGGGTGGACACCCCCGAGCGGCGACAAATCGTGGTCGCCGCCGCCAAGGATTTCTATGCCCTTTATGGCGACGTGTTCCGCGCTTTGGACAGCCGGTTCCAGGAGGCCGACCATGCGGCTTGACGGGCGCAAGGTGTTGATCACCGGGGCGGGGTCGGGCATCGGCCGGGCTTTGGCCGTCGAAACGGCTCGGCGTGGCGCGGTTGTGGTCTTGGCCGGACGCAACGTGGCGGCCTTGGACGAAACCGCGAAGCTGGCCGGGGGCGATGTCCGCAACCACGTGGTCGCCCTGGACTTGGCGGTTCAGGACGAGCGCGCGGCCATGTTCGAAAAGCTGCATGCCTTGTTGGGCGGTTTGGACGTGCTGATCAACAATGCCGGCATCGTCCATGCCGGGCCGCTGTCGGAAACCGACGACGAAACGTTACGCCGGTTGCTCGAGGTCGATCTGCTCGCCCCCATCAGTTTGACGCGGAACTTGTTGCCGCTGCTGCGGGCGTCGCAGGCGGGGCAGGTGGTCAATGTCGGCTCGATGTTCGGCGACATCGCCTTTCCGTTTTTCACCGCCTATTCGGCGGCCAAGTTCGGTTTGCGGGGCTGGTCGGACGCGCTGCGCCGCGAATTGGCCGATGACGGGATCACGGTCACCTATTGCGCGCCGCGTGGCACCCGGACCCCGGCCGTGGGTTCCTATGCCAGATATGTCGCGCCCTTTGAAATGCGGTTGGACGCCCCCGAAACTGTGGCCAATCAGATCCTGGACGCCGTCGAGGCCGGGAAACGCGACGTTTACCCCACCGGGCCCGAGCGGTTTTTCCTGTGGGTGCAGAAACTGGCTCCGGCGCTGGTCGACGGCGGTTTGCGGAAAAAGACCACCTTGGCCGCCAAGAATGCGGTGTTCAGGTTGCCGTCAGGTTCGACCTCCATACTGTCCTAGACCGGCAGAACGCCGTGTGGTGATCAGGAAGGAAGAAAATCATGCAAATCGGTTCCATGGGATCGGCTGCCACCTATCAGCCCGTGACGCAAGCGCGTCCGCAGGAAGTGACGGAACGCGGCCCCGATCGCGACAATGACGGGGATGAAAAAGCGGCCGCCTCCGTGCAGGCCGCGTCGTCGCCGCCCCCCGGCCGTGGCAGAAACCTGAACATTCTCGCCTAAGCGTTTTGGCGGGAAAGTAACCCTCGGCTTTCGCCGCCAAGCGCCAACGCCGCCTGTCGTCGACGGGCGGCGTTTTGCGGTTTTTGGCCACGCCCTGACCTGGGTCAATGTGGTCCGGGGGCACCAAGTCCCATAGTGTCGCCACCCATCCGGCTTTCGCCCAGCAAGGAAGCGACCATGCCAGCATTCCCGCGTGTCCTGACTTTCCTGATCGCCGCCTTGTGCGGTTTGGCCGGGGCCGCCCATGCGGCCGAGCTGGTGGTCAACGCGCCCTGGGCCCGGGCCACCGCCGGGCGGGCGGAAAACGGCGCCGCCTATCTGACCCTGACCGGGGGCGACCAGGCCGATTCCTTGCTGTCGGCGTCGTCGCCAGTGGCCGAAACCGTGGAATTGCACACCCATCTGGAAGAGGACGGGGTGATGCGCATGCGCCCGGTCGAGTCCATTGCCGTCGGGCCCGGTGAAAAAGTGCAATTGAAACCCGGCGGTCTGCACATCATGCTGATCGGTCTGAAGGGGCCGTTGAAAGAGGGGAGGCGTTTCCCGCTGACCCTGGTCTTCCAGCGGGCCGGAACGGTGGTGACCGACGTGCCCATCCTGGCCCCCGGCGCCCGCAGCGGCGGTTGAGCGAAAGGACCGAAAGCATGAACGAATTGGCGCAGGAACGTCGCCGTTCCTTAAAGCGCAAGCGCGGTTTGGCCAAATGGGGCATGGTGGGGGTGTTGGGGGTGTTGGCGCTGACCGGCTATGTCCGGCGCAATCCGCGTATCCGCCTGCTGCATGCGGCGACCGGGGTGGCGTTGATGGGGCTGTCCTATTGGCACCATACCCTTTACGTCAACGATCCGATCCGGAAAGAATAAGCCACTCTGGTTTGACAGAGGTCAATGTGTTAAACCCAGGGTCACGGCATGGTGCTGTTTGGCAATGAGGGTGGAGACGTAAGGACCATGGGTCGCCGCCGGGTACAGCTTTCACTCCCGTTCCGGGGTCGGCGTTTCGCCGTCCGTGCGGGCGCGTGGCTGGCCCTGTTCGCCATTTTGGTCCAAGTGTTGATGCCGCTGGCCCCGGCCCAAGCTGGGATGACCGCCGATGGTTTGTTCCCGGCGGTCTGTGGCCTGCACGATTTCACCCCCGACAGCCAACCCGCAGGCGATCAGGCCGATCGCCAGCATTGCCCGTTGTGCCAGGTCCAAAGCCTGGACCGCCTGGTCCTGCCGGAACGCCTTTCATTCCGCGCTTTCCCGGTGGTGATGGAAACCGCCGCGTGGCCGCACCGTTCGGCTTCGGCGCCGGCTTTGGGCTCGGCCGTTCCGCCACTTCCGTCCCGAGGTCCTCCCTCTGTCGTCTGATCCGTCGGCGCGATGATCGCGTCGGCTTGTTCCGGCTCGATAGGAGGAAAACCATGCAGAATTCGCAAAAGAAGAATGCCGACGGCGATGTCGGTTCGTTGGTCTTGGGGACCGGCCTGACCCTGGCGTCGCTGATCCTGGTGCCGGCGCTGTCGCAAGCCGTGGGCCTGGGCCCCAGCTTGACCAGCGCGGTGCGCGTGGTGCTGATGAAGGCGGCGGCGCGGGTATGAGCACCCGTCGGGCCTCGGATTGGGTATTGGGTGGTCTGGTTCTGGGGGTGGCGGCTTTGGTCGCCACCTTGGTGGTGTCGTCGTCTTGGGTGGCGACGGATCGGCCGGCTGCCAAACGCCGTGCCGAACTGGTCGCCCGCCTGGGTCTGACCGATCTGGCGCTGTTCACCGAGGCCCGCTACACCCGCCATCCCAGCCAGGCCGACCGCCACGCGGCGTTCCAGGACCATCCTTTCGCTTTCGAGCACTTTCCCTCGGGTTCGGTGCTGCCGCCTCGGAGGATGCCATGAGCAATTGGTTCGGTCGTCAACGCGCCCTGATGGATTTCGCCGTGTCGTCCCTGGCCCGGCGCAAGGGCAAGACCCTGGGCCTGCTGGCGGTCTATACGGTGGTGGTGTTCGTGCTGGCCTCGGCCATGCTGTTCTCGCACGCTTTGCGGCGCGAGGCGGCGCTGGTGCTGGCCGGCACCCCTGAAGTCCTGGTGCAGCGGCTGGTCGCCGGCCGCCACGATTTGATCCCCGCCAGCCATCTGCAGGCGATCCGCGCCATCCGGGGCGTCAAATCGGCCGAGGGCCGGTTGTGGGGCTATTTGTTCGATCCGGCGGCGGCGGCCAATTACACCTTGATGGTGCCCGCCGATGACGCGCCGGCTCCCGGTCAGGCGGTGATCGGATCCGGGGTGGCGCAGGTGCGCGAAGCGGCCATCGGCGACATCATGAGCTTTAGGGCCCATGACGGACAATTGGTGTCCTTCACCATCGCCGGCATCGTCGATCCCCAATCGGCGCTGGTGGCGGCCGATCTGTTCTTGGTGTCGGAAACCGATTACCGACGGCTGTTCGGCATCGCCGCCGACCGCTTCACCGACATCGTCGTCACCGTCAGGAACCCGCGCGAGGTGCGCACGGTGGCGGAAAAGATCGACGCGGCGCTGCCCGACACCCGCATCATCCTGCGCGACGAGATCAAGCGCACCTACGAATCGGTGTTCGACTGGCGCGAAGGCATGGTGCTGTTGCTGCTGGCCGGTGCCGTCCTGGCGTTCTTCATTTTCGCCTGGGAAAAGGCGTCGGGCCTGTCGGCCGAGGAAAAGCGCGAGATCGGCATCTTGAAGGCGGTGGGCTGGGAAACCGGCGACGTCATCGCCCTGAAAAGCCTGGAAGGGGTGCTGGTGTCGTTGACCGCCTTCCTGTTGGGCTATCTGGCGGCGTGGCTGCATGTGTTCCAATGGGGGGCACCGCTGTTCGAGCCGGTGCTGAAGGGCTGGTCTGTGCTGTATCCCGATTTCCGTCTGGCCCCTCATGTGGACGAATTGCAGGTGGCGACCTTGTTCTTCTTCACCGTCTTTCCCTATACCCTGGCCAATGTGGTGCCCATCTGGCGGGCCGCCACCATCGATCCCGATCAGGTGATGCGATGATCGGCCTTTCCCAAGTCAAAAAGGCCTATAATCAGGGCCGGGCCAACGAGTTCTGGGCGCTGCGCGGCGTCGACCTGCATCTGGAACGCGGCCGGGTCACCGTGTTCCGTGGCCCCAGCGGTTCGGGCAAGACCACATTGTTGACCATGGTCGGCTGCCTGGCGCGTCCCAGTTCCGGTCGCGTCAGCCTGGAAGGCCGCGACATCTCGGCCCTGCCCGAACGCTTCTTGACCGAAATCCGGCGTTCGACCTTCGGCTTCGTCTTCCAAAGCTTCAATTTGTTGAAGGGCATCACCGCCTTGGAAAACGTCATGGTGCCGGCCTATCCGCTGGGCGGCGACCATGGTGCCTTGAAGCGCCGCGCCCTGGAGTTGTTGGACCGCCTGCACATGGCCGACAAGGCCCATTCCAACGCCGAATGGCTGTCCGGCGGCGAAGCCCAGCGGGTGGCCATCGCCCGGGCCCTGGTCAACGATCCCCGCATCGTCATCGCCGACGAACCCACCGCCAATCTGGACAGCGAACGATCCGCCCAGTTCCTGGACATCGTCGCCCAGTTGAAGGCCGAGGGCCGCACCGTGCTGATGACCAGCCACGACCCGCTGGTGGCCGAGGCGCCGGTGGTGGACCGTGTGGTCAGCCTGCGCGACGGCCTGATCGCCGGGGGCGGCTGATGCTGTTCCAGCCGGCCATCATCGCTTTGGTCCTGGCCTCGGCCCTGTCGGCGCTGATGCTGGTGGGCTGCCTGCCCTTCGCCATCTCGGTGCTGCGCCGATGGGATTTGTCCAGCGGCGCCGAAAGCCAGGTGCGGCTGGAAAAGCGCACCTATCTGGTGGCCACCCTGGTCAAGGTGGTGCTGGCCGCCGAGGCCGCTGCCCTGGTGCTGTTCGTCTTCAACGCCGACCGCATGGCCAGCTTGTTCACCGGCGCCATGTGCGCGGTGGGCACCTTGAAGGTGGACCCTTATGGCTTTCCCGCCCTTTACCTGAAACTGGCGGTGTTCTTCCTGGCGGCATTCTGGCTGGTGCTGAACCATGTGGACAACCGGGGCTGGGACTATCCGCTGATCCGGGTGAAATACGCCGCCCTGATCGCCCTGGCGCCTTTGCTGCTGGCGGCCGGCGTGGTGCAGTTGGCCTATTTCCTGGGGCTGCGCGCCGACGTCATCACGTCTTGTTGTTCGACCTTGTTCTCGGGCGGCGGCGTCACGGTGACCAGCAATTCGGTGGCGGCGCTGCCCCATGCCTGGGCCTTGGGTTTGCTGGGCGCCAGCGTGGCCGGGGTGCTGGCCTCGGGCGGGGCCTATTTGCTGTGGGGGCGCGGCGGGGTCCTGCACGCCCTACTGTCCCTGGCGGTGTTGGCCATCGGACTGGCGGCGATCATTTCCACCATTTCCGTCTATGTCTACGAATTGCCCCATCACCATTGCCCGTTCTGCATTCTGAAGCGGGAATACGACCATCTGGGCTATGCTCTTTACATCCCGCTGTTCCTGGGCACCGCCTTGGGGGTGGGCACCGGTATCGCCGCCGCCGCCCGCCGTCATGCCAGTCTGCAACAGGTGGGGCCGGCCATCGCCCGGCGCTTGGCTTTGGGCTCGATGCTGTGTTTCGCCGCTTTCGGCGGTGTCTGCGCGGCGCTGGTCTGGCGCTCGCACCTGATCTTGTTCGAGGGGGCACCATGGCATTGAAGCGTTTGTTCCTGGTGGCTGCCCTGTTGTTGTCGGGGTGCGGCGACGACACGCCCTCGGCGCCGAAACTGGGCGAGCCGATGGCGCCCTTCTCCTTGCGTTCCTTGACCGGCGAAAGCTGGCAATTGCCGCAGGCGGCGGCGGGCAAGGTGGTGGTGATCCGCTTCTGGGCCACCTGGTGCGCCTTCTGCAAGGACGAGATGAAGGCCATCGAGCCCATCTGGCAGGCGCGGCGCGATCAGGGCTTGATGGTGCTGGCGGTCAATGCCGGTCAGAAAGCCGAGGACATCACCAAATTCGTCGACGATTTGGGCATCAGCTATCCGGTGCTGCTGGACCCGGGGTCGAAGACGGCCCGGCTTTACGGGGTCACCGGCCTGCCCATGACCTTTTTCGTCGACCGCCAGGGCGTGGTGCGCGGACGCATCCTGGGCGAAACCGACGAGGCGACCTTCCGTCGCAAGCTGGAGGAATTGCTGTGAACGCCACGGGGCAGGGTTGCGATCTGTGCGGGTTGCCGCTGCCGGCCCAGGATTACTCTGTCAAAACGCCCGCGCGAATGATGCGTTTCTGCTGCGAGGGCTGCAAGGGGATCTGGCTGATGCTGCATCCCGAAGCCGAAAAAGGGGAAGGTCATGACCCATCCGATGACGGAAATCTGTGAAACCATGATGGCCCAGGGATCGTCCGTGGGCCCGCAATTGGCAAAGGGGGCTGTGATGAGTGCAGGAGTGGTGGCGGGACGTTCGGTCCTGGGACGTTTGTTGACCAATCCGCTGGTGCTGTTGGCGGCGGGGGCGGCGGCCGGCTATTACGGCTATAAATACCGCAAGGAAATCGCCGCCGCCTTGGCCAAGGGCACCGACATGGGCAAGGACATGGTGCTGAACGCTCGTGAAAGCTTGGCCGATCTGGTCGAGGAAGCCCGCGAGGCCGAGGATTCCCCGGCCAAGGCCAGCGAATAGCGACGGCGGAGGTCGGTGATGATTCTCCGACGCAAGACCAAAGACAGCCAGGCCGAGGCGGCGCGACGCGATTTGTGGTCGGAAATGGTGGTGCGCCACCGTTCCCCTGGCCATATTCGCTTCGACCTGCCGGCCCGGCTTTGCTCGCCCCACGCCGTCGCCGCCCTGGAAACCGGGCTGCGACGGGTGCCGGGGATCTATCGGGTGACGGTGTTTCCCGCCATGGGCAAGCTGTCCATCCGCTGGTTCGAGGAAGAATGTTCCCTGGCCGAATTGGTCCGCGCCCTGGCCGCTTTGGTGGGGCCGGCGGCCGAGGCCGGGGCCGTTCCGGCGGCACCGGCACCGGGTTTGTTGCAGCGGCTGAAGCAGGCGGGACCGCTGGCCCGTCTGCGCACCCGCTATGACGACGTCCGTGCCAAGGGCGAATTGGTCTATCGGCTGATGGCGGCGAAAAGCGGGGTCAAGGGGGCGTTGCCTTTCGACGCCAAGGATTGGTTCGTCCATTTCGCCAACGATCTGGTGGTGTTCTACCTGATCCGTCTGCATTGGGACCGCATCGTCGGCCAATGGCTGCCGCGGCCTTGGACCTTCCGCTATCAGTGGATGACGGTGGTCTATCTGGTGTTCCTGCTGGTCCGTTTCCGCAAGGCGAAGAAATGAACCATATCCAGGTCGTCCAGCGTTTGCGCCGACGCGTGCGGGTGCTCGCCCCGATCTTACGGGGCGATGCCGAACGGGCGTTGTTGTTGGACATCTTGCTGCGCAAGCATCCGGCCATCCACGAGGTACGGGTGGTGGCGCGGCTGGGATCGGTGGCGGTGCGTTTCGACCCGCGAAAAATGCCGGCCGAGCATGTGCTGGTGCTGTTGGATCGGGTGGTGGGCAATCTGGGCCAAGCCCGGCTGCCCAATGCGCCGGCCGTCGAAGCGGGTGAAGAACGCGAAATCTCGGTGGCGGTGCAGGGCATGACCTGCGCGTCATGCGCGGCGCTGATCCAACTGAGCCTGGGGCGCGATCCCCGGGTGCGTTCGGCCAGCGTCAATTATGCATCGGAAACCGCCACCATCATTGGCGGCCTGGATCGGGCGGCGGTGGAAAAACTGGTGTCCGGCCTGGGCTATGTGGCGCGTCCCATGGACAGCCTGGCCCAGCGTCGTCAGGTGGTGGAAGCCGAGCGCCAGCGTTTGGCCGAAGCCAAGCGTCGCGCCTTGTGGGCCGGGGCCTTGACCCTGCCGGTGATGGTTCTGGGCATGGCCATGCCGCGCTCCTGGCCGTGGCGCTTGTTGGAACTGGTGCTGACCACCCCGGTGGTTTTGGGGGCGGGACGGCCGTTCTTCGATCGCGCCGTCAAGTTGGCCCGTCACCGCGCCGCCAACATGGACACGCTGATCGCCATCGGTGCTGGTGCCGCCTATGGCCATTCCGTCGTCTCGTTGCTGGGGCGGCGCCATCATCTGTATTTCGAGGCCGCCGCCGGCATCGTCGCCTTCGTGTTGCTGGGGCGTTGGTTGGAAGAACGGGCCAAGGGCAAGGCCGGCGACGCCATCCGCCGGCTGATCGATTTGCAACCGCAATTCGCCACCTTGCTGCGCGACGGGGGCGAAAGCGTGGTGCCGGTGGAACAGGTGGCGGTGGGCGACATGGTGCTGGTCCGTCCGGGGGAACGCATCCCGGTGGACGGCGTGGTGGAATCGGGCCTGTCCAGCATCGACGAATCGCTGCTGACCGGCGAAAGCCTGCCGGTGGTCAAACAGGCGGGGGACACTTTGGCCGGCGGCTGCGTCAACGGCACCGGCCCGCTGGTCATGCGCACCACGGCCGTTGGCGCCGACACCGTTCTGGCCGGCATCGTCCGCATGGTCGATCACGCCCAGGCCGCCAAACTGCCGGTGCAGCGTCTGGCCGACCGGGTGTCGGCGGTGTTCGTGCCCGGTGTCGTCGGCTTTGCCGCCTTCACCTTGACGTCGTGGTTGTTGTCCGGTCGCGGTCTGGCCAAGGGGCTGGATGCCGCCGTTTCGGTGCTGCTGATCGCCTGTCCCTGCGCCCTGGGTCTGGCCACCCCCACCGCCATCATGGCCGCCACCGGCCAGGCGGCGCGGCGCGGCCTGTTCATCCAGGACGGCGCGGCGCTGGAAAGTGCCGGCCATCTGTCGGTGCTGGTCTTCGACAAGACCGGCACCATCACCGAGGGCCGGCCCCGGGTGGTGGATTTCATCCCCGCCGATGGTTGCGACGAAGCCCGGCTGCTGGCCCTGGTGGCGGCGGTGGAAGCGGTGTCGGAACATCATCTGGGGCGCGCCATCTTGGAATTCTGCCGCGCCCGGGGTGTTTCCCCGGTTTTGGCCCAAGACGTTCAGGCCCAGCCCGGCCAGGGCTTGCGGGGTCGGGTGGACGGCCATGACGTGGTCATCGGCAACGCCCGCATGCTGGGCGATCCGCGTTCGAGCTCGATGCTGTCCGCCATCGCCGAAAGCGGCGCCACCCCGGTGGGGGTGGAAGTGGACGGCAAGCTGGCGGCGGCTTTCGCCATCGCCGACCAGCCGCGCCCCGGCGCCGCCCAGGCGGTGGCCGCCCTGCATGAAATGGGGGTGCGGACCATCATGGCCACCGGCGACGTGGCGGCGGTGGCGAAAGCGGTGGCCGCCCAAGTGGGCATCGCCGAAGTGCTGGCCGGCGCCACGCCGGCCGACAAGATGGATTTGGTGGAACGATTGCGCGCCCAAGGCGAACAGGTGGGCATGGTCGGCGACGGCATCAACGATGCCCCCGCTTTGGCCGCCGCCCAGGTGGGCTTCGCCATCGGCGGCGGCACCCATGTGGCCATGGATTGCGCCGCCATCACCCTGGTGGGCGGCGACATCGCCAAGGTGGCCGAGATGATCGCCCTGTCACGCCGCACCATGACCATCATCCGCCAGAACCTGATCTGGGCCATGGGCTACAACACCGTGGCCATTCCCGGCGCGGCGCTGGGGCGGCTGAGCCCCATGGTGGCGTCCACCGCCATGGCCCTGTCGTCGGTGTCGGTGGTGGCCAATTCGCTGCGCCTGCAAAAGGGGGATCGCTGATGGACGGCCAACTGGATTACGGTCTGGCCTTCACCGCCGGCATCCTGGGCAGCGGCCATTGCGTCGGCATGTGCGGGTCGTTGGTTTCGGCCTTCTTCGTGCGCATGGGCGACGCGGGCAAGGGCTGGCGCCCCCTGGTCGCCTATCACGGCGCTCGCCTCGGCATCTATACCCTGGTCGGGTTGGTGGCCGCCGCCATCGGCTTGGCTCTTGTCTCCACCGGCATCATCGGCAAGGCCCAGGCGATCTTGCAGATCGTCGCCGGGCTGGTGGTCATCGTGCTGGGGTTGGACATCCTGGGCTGGCTGCCCATGCGTCTGCCGGCCATCGGTTTGCCGGCCGCCGCGGCGCGCAAGATGTTCGCCGCCGCCGGCCAAGCTGGACCCATGCGCGGCGCGGCTTTGGGCGGGGTGATGAACGGGCTGATGCCCTGCGCCCTGACCCTGGCCATGGCGGTCAAGGCGACGGCGGCGCCGCATCCGCTGGCCGGGGCCGGGCTGTTGCTGGCCTTCGGCCTGGGCACCTTGCCGTCCATGGTTTTCGTCAGCGTGGTTTTCGGCCGTCTTGGCGCCCGTTTACGCGGGATCTTGCTGAAGGCGGCCGCTTTGGTGGTCATCGCCCTGGGCGTGGCCACCCTGTCGCAGGGCATCCGCTTTTTCGAAGTGATGTTGCCCTTGCCCAATTGGTGAGAGAGAGGGGAATAAAAATGAACCGTCGTCATTTCCTGCTGGCCGGCAGTGCCATCGCCGCCGCCGCTGCCACCATCGCCCCGGCCCATGCCGCCGAAGGCGACGGCACGCCCATGCAGTTCATGCCCAAGAAGCCCAAGGATGCCAAGCCCTTGGAGAACGAGTTCGACAAGTACCCGAAATGCCCCTATTGCGGCATGGACCGCAAGCAATACCATTTCAGCCGCCATCTGATTCATTACTCGGATGATCTGGTGGACGGCACCTGTTCCATCCACTGCGCCGCTATCTCGCTGTCCTTGAACCTGGACCGTGTGCCCAAGGCCATCTATGCTCCCGACAACGGCTCGGGCGAGGCGATCAAGCCGCTGACCAACGCCGAAATCGCCTTTTACGTCATCGGCGGCGATCACAAGCCGGTGATGAGCAAGACCCCCAAGACCTCGTTCGCGTCCAAGGTCGCGGCCGATGCCGCCAAGGGCTCGGGCGAGGTGGTCGATTTCGACAAGGCGTTGACGCTGTCCTATCTGGGTATGGCCGAAGACACCAAGATGATCCGCATGAAGCGCGAGGAAAAGCGCAAGGCCGCCGCCGCCAAGGCCGCGCAGGAAGGCATGAAGCACTGATGACGACCCGCCGCCATCTCGTCCTGATCCTGCTCCTTGTCATGTTTATCCTGCCCAAGGCTTGGGCGGGCGAGATGGTGGTGCCGCCGCCCAAGGCGGATTCGGTCTGCCCGGTCTGCGGCATGTTCGTCGCCAAATACCCGGAATGGGTGGCGTCGGTGGTCTACAAGGACGGCCACGCCCATTATTTCGACGGCGCCAAGGATATGTTCAAGTTCCTGGCCGACCCCAAGCGCTATGTCCCCGGGCACAAGCCCGAGGACGTGGCCATGGTGGCGGTGACCGATTACTACAATGTCGAGGCCATTCCGGCGCAATCGGCCTGGTACGTGGTCGGTTCCGACATCCTGGGCCCCATGGGCCATGAATTGGTGCCCCTGGCCAGCGAGGCCGAAGCCAAGGATTTCCTGCGCGACCACCAGGGCAAGGCGATCTTGCGTTTCGACCAGGTGAAGTCCGACCTGTTGAACAAACTGGATCGCGGGAAGGTGCAATGAACGCCGTCGCCAGTCTGTCCGGTCCCACCGCCTTGGCCGCCCTGTCGGCGGACGCGGCGGCACGGCGGCAGGCTTTGCGAACGGTGGTGGCCGACCCGCAGATTTGGGCGGCGCTGGAACAACGCGCGGGCTTGCTGGCCGAACAGGCGTTGCTGGTGCCCGCCGCCGTATTGGATCAGTTGCGGCGGGCGGTCGCCGCCTTGGACCAATTCTTGCGCCGGCAGGCCCCGGCCGCAGCCAGACCCGGTGTGCTGGGCTATGATTTCCACCTGGGCCCCAACGGTCCCCGCCTGATCGAGGTCAACACCAATCCCGGCGGATTGTTGTTGGTTCTGGCCCAGCAACGGGCTTGGTCGCGTCTTCATCCCGACGTCGAGCCCGCCGGTCTGGATGCCCCGCGCGCCGAGGATTTGGCACTGCGCGCCTTCGCCGGTTCGGCCCGTCATCTGGCGGTGGTCGACGATATGCCCGAACAGCAATTCCTGTATCCGGAATTCCTGATGTATCGGCGTGGCTTCGCCCGTTTGGGAATCGACGCCCAGATCGTCGATGGCCGGCATTGGCCCGGTGGCTTCGACGGCGCTTATAACCGGTTGACCGATTTCGCCCTGGATCGTCCCGAACATGCCGCCTTGGCCATCGCTTGTCGTTCGGGACAGGTGACGCTGATCCCCGATCCGGCCAGCCATCAGGCCTTCGCCGACAAACGACGTTTGGCGGATTTGTCGGCCGACCCGCTGTGCGGGGCGTGGGTGGCGCCGGTTTTCCAAGGTGCCTGGAAATCCACCTGGACGGTCCGTCACGGGCTGTTCTTCAAGCCGTTCTTCGGTTATGGCGGGCGTGGCGGCTATCGCGGCGACAAGATCAGCCGCGTCACCTGGGAACGCTTGGACCCGGCCACCACCCTGGCCCAGGCCTTGGTGCCCCCGTCGGTATTGGACAACGGCTTCAAGGTCGACATCCGCGCCTATGTCGACCAGGGAAATGTGCTGGCCTTCGGTGCCCGGCTGTACCAGGGACAGATCACCAATTTCCGCACCCCCGGCGGCGGCTTGGCCGCCGTCTTCAGAACCCACGATCCCTGACTATCGCCAGATTGGAAATTGCGTCCGACCACCTTGGGGGCGGTCGATGGCCGGACGCGTCGAGGAGCCTGTCCGCTTGCGGCTGGCGTGACGGGGGACGTTCATTCCAGCCAAGGCCCTCGAAGGACGTCGATCAATCCGGCCACCGGGGCGCTTCCCGGTGGCCGGCGCATCGAAAGACTCGTCTGATTTCGGCTTGGTCGAGGGGTCAAGCCGGGTCGAGACTTTCGATATGGGTCAGGAACATGCCGCCGCGCACGCAAGCCAGGAACGATTGGTCGCAGCCCAATTGGCGGGCTTGCGACAAGGTGTCCTGGCGTTCCCGGTCACCGGCCCGCACCAGTCGGGTGGGTCCGGTCAGGGGCGGCAGGTCGTGATGCTCGGCCAGGGCCGAGGCGATGCGGCAAGCGGTTTCCCAGGCTTCGGCCGCGATCACCGCCACCGGCTGCTGGTCGGTCAGAACGGTCCACAATTGTCTGCTCATGTCGGTTCTCCTTGCGGGCGGGCGCCCGGTCTGGGGCGCCCGCGCCAAGACTCATTCGTCGGCGCCGCCCGGATCGGGCAGATGCATTTCATGCCAAAGCGCGTTCAGGATGCCGGCCCCGCAGGCCAGGCCGATGCCTAGGATCCAGGTGAAGTACCACATGGTTCGGACCTCCTTAGTAATGGCCGCTGGGGTTGGATTCGATCTGTGCCGTGGTGACGCGCCCGCGCAGGACGCGGAACACGAACGCGGTGTAGGACAAGACGATGGGCAGGAAGATCAGGGTGCAGACCAGCATGACGAACAAGGTGCGTTCGCTGGACGACGAATCCCACACCGTCAGGCTGGCCGCCGGCATGATGCTGGACGGCATCAGGAACGGGAACATGGCCAGCCCAGGGGTGGAAATGATGCCCAGGATGCCGGTGCCGCTGGCGACGAAGCCCAGGCCAGGACGGCCCAGACGCACCAGCAGCAGAGCCAGCGCCGGTCCGGCGACACCCAAGGCGGGGGCGGTCCACATCCAGGGATGGGTGGAGAAATTGGCCATCCAGGCGCCGTCCTTGACCACCACCTGTTTCAGCAGCGGGTTGGACGGGCCGTCGGTCACCGCGGCGCCGACGATTTCAAAGCCGGGGATGCCCATGGACAGCCACAGCCCGGCCAGGATGAACGAAACCACCGCCAAGGGGGCGGCGACGCTTTGTACCCGGAAGGCCCTGTCGCGCACCGGGCCGTCGGCCTTGACCGCCAGATAGACCGAACCGTGCGACACCAGCATGCACAAAGACACCAGCCCGGCCAGCAATCCGAACGGGTTCAACAGCTCGAACAGGCCGCTGCCGTCGTAGAAGATGCGCATGTCGGCATCGATGGTGAAGGGCACGCCTTGCAGCAGATTGCCGAACGCGACGCCGAACACCAAGGATGGCACCAACCCGCCGATGGCCAAGGCCCAGTCCCAGAACGACCGCCATCTGGTGTCGGCGATCTTGTTGCGGAACTCGAAGCCGACGGGACGGATGATCAGCGCCGCCAACACCAGGAACAGGGCGATGTAAAAGCCCGAGAAAGCGGCGGCATAGATGGTGGGCCAAGCGGCGAAGATGGCGCCGCCGCCCAGGATGAACCACACTTGGTTGCCCTCCCAGGTCGCGCCGACGGTGTTGATCACCATACGGCGCTCTTCATCCGTCTTGGCGACGAAGGGCAGGAGCGAGCCGACGCCCAGGTCGAAACCGTCGGTCAGGGCGAAGCCGATCAGCAGTACGCCGAGCAGCCCCCACCAGATCAGACGTAGGGTGGCGAAGTCGAGGGGAAGATCCATGGTCGGATGTCCTAAAATCTCTCTGGGTCAGGCCACGGCGGGCGCGGCGGGGCGCTGGCTGGGCGATTGGGCCGGGGCTTCAGGCGTAGGTTCGCCGAACAGTTCCTGCTCGTGGAACGGCCCCTTCTTGATGGCGTAGAGGAGCAACCGGACCTCGACCACAGCCAGGGCGCCGTACAGGGCGGTGAAGCCGATGATGGTCGCCCACAGTTGGGGCACGCTCAGGGACGAGGCGCCGAGGAAGGTCGGCAGCACGCCTTCGACCGCCCAGGGCTGACGTCCGAACTCGGCCAGGATCCAGCCGAACTCGATGGCCACCCACGGCAGCGGCAGGCACAGGACGGCCAGACGCAGGAACCAGCGGGTCTGATGCTTGCGCACGGTGCAGAGGTAGAAGGCCGTGGCGAAGAACAGGATCATGAACATGCCGATGCCGGCCATGATGCGGAAGCTCCAGAACAGGGCCGGCACGTTCGGCACCGTTTCCCACGCCGTCTTCTGGATCAGCTCAGGCGAGGCCATGCGCGGATCGGCGACGTGACGCTTCAGCAGCAAACCATAGCCCAGGTCGCGACGATGGGTTTCGAACACGCCGCGAGCGACGGGATCGGCCGGATCGGCCTTGACCTTCTCCAGGGCGTCATAGGCGATGACGCCGGATTCGATACGGTCCTCGGCGGTGGCGACCAGTTCGAAGATGCCTTCGACCGGCTTGTCGATGGTGCGGGTCGCGATCAGACCCATGACCCACGGCACATGGACGCCGTAGTGGGTTTCGCGATCCTTCATGCTGGGAATGCCGATCAGGGTCAGGCCAGCCGGCGCAGGCTCGGTGTGCCACATGGCCTCGAGCGCAGCGAGCTTCATCTTCTGGTTATCGGTCAGGTTATAGCCCGACTGGTCGCCCAGGACGACGACGGACAGCGAAGCCGCCAGGCCGAAGGCCGAGGCCACGGTCATCGAGCGCTTGGCGAAGCCGACGTGCTTGCCGCGTAGCAGATAGAAGGCCGAGACGCCCAGAACGAAGACCGAGGCGCAGACATAGCCGGCGCTGACGGTGTGGACGAACTTGGCCTGGGCCACCGGGTTGAA
>DISD01000078.1 GCA_002435715.1 Rhodospirillaceae bacterium UBA6219 | reverse complement strand
CAATCAGAAACCTGCCATGGGCACTCCGGAGCGGCGAACAGCCGCTCAGGGTCGGGTTGCGACCGACGCTCCTCAGATTCACCGCCGGACAGCCGCCGTTGGAGGTTCGCTTCCCGAAACCTGCCGCTCGCCGATGAGTCCTCTCGACCCAGACCCGACGGTCGCTGATGCGACAGTCGGGTGGCTCATTCCTGAGCGAACCCGCCGTTCGCCAGCGACTTTGCACCGCTGGCAAACGCCCGCCCGCTTCCCAGTGCGCCGGTCGGCCCCCTCGACGGGCAGCGGAGCGGAGATGTCATGCGCTTTAGTACATCGGGGCTCTGCTGTCGAAGGGGTCGGAAGCCCTCCTGGCCGAACCGTCTGTGGGGGTGACGCTGCATCTCGTGGCGGAACTGGCGGACCCGGTCATCGACCAGGCGGTGATCGTTCTCCTTGTGGCGCTACATGTTGGTTAACCCTAAAAATCTCAGTTGGTGATGTGCAGCTTGCTCGAACCGCTGGCAGGCTATGGGTTTGCTGTTGATCGAGGGAGTCACCCGATGGGTGAGTCGAAATTGAAGCATTTGCAGCGTGAGGAAATGCTTTTGTCGTGTGCCGGGGTGCAGACGGCGGGCGGTCGCGTGCGGGTTCGTTGGGAGACCGACAGTGCGGCCACGCCGATGGGGCAACTGGCCTACTTCATTGAATTTCTGACACTGACCGGGTTGTGGTCGTGTTGGCAGGATCGCTGCCCGCTGTCGTACTCGAGCCCGAACGCACCGACCAAGGCCGATGTGCTCGGTACCTGGCTGCTGTCGATTCTGTCTGGGCACCGGCGCTACTCGCACGTCACGACGATCCGCTGTGACGGGGTCAATCCGGGGCTGCTGGGGATGAACAAGGTGATCAGCGAGGACGCGCTGCGCCGGGCGCTGGTGGCGATTCCCGAAGACAAAGGGGTGAGCTGGCTCGACGGCCACCTGCGCGAGAGCACCGCGCCCTTGCTCGATGTGCCCTGGATTCTGGACATCGACACGACGATCAAGCCGCTGTACGGCAAGCAGGAGGGGGCGGTCGTGTCGTACAACCCGAAGAAGCCGGGGCGGCCTTCGCACAGTTACCACACCTACCTGATGGCCGGGCTGCGCCTGGTGATGGGGGTTGAGGTCAAGGCGGGCAACGAGCACTCGGGCAGTCACACCTTGCCCGGCTTGCTCAGGATCCTCGATGAACTGCCCGCCCATCACAAACCGAAGATGGTACGCGGCGACTGCGGGTTCGGGTCGGACGGCATCATGCGTGAGCTCGAGACGCGCGCGCAGCCCTACCTGTTCAAGCTGCGCCTGTCGAAGAACGTAAAGCGCCACATCGAGCGCCTGTTCCGGGTCTCGGGCTGGTGTGATGCCGGTCAGGGCTGGGAAGGGATCGACAGCACGCTGGCACTCACCGGATGGGAAGGCACGCGTCGCGTGGTCGTGCTGCGCCGCCCCCTGCGGGGCGAAATGCTCGTCGCCCAGGAGGACAACGGTCAGCAACTGCTGGGCTTCATTGAGGCCGACCGCAAGGGCGGAAAGCGCATAACCGGCTACGAGTACGCTGTGCTGGTCACCAACCTGGACCACGAAATCCTCTCGCTCGGCCAGCTCTACCGTGACCGCGCCGACGCGGAGAACGCCTTCGACGAGCTCAAGAACCAGTGGGGCTGGGGTGGCTTCACCACGCACGATCTGCATCGCTGCCAACTGTCCGCGCGTGCCGTGGCGCTGATCTACAACTGGTGGAGTCTGTTCGTGCGCCTGGCCAACCCCGAAGCCCGACTCGAGGCCATCACCAGCCGGCCCTGGTTGATGTCCTCGGTCGGCCGACGCACCGAGCATGCGGGCCAGACCACGATCACACTGCCCGGGCAGCACACCTATTTCGACAAGGCCCGCCAAGTGCTCATGCGCGTGTCCAGCCAGCTTCAAACCTGGATGAGCGAAGCTGCGGAGCAGTTCAACGCCCCATCGGTCTGGCTGCGCTGTTGCGACCATCTCAAGCGCACCATCGCGGCCATCGGACCACCGGCACCCCTTCGTTTGCTGATTCAGCATGCAAACCGGGTGGGGTAACTGAGGTTTTTAGGTTCAATGTCTGCGGCACCCTCAAGGCCCGCGCGACCCTACTCCGGCACGCGCTCGCACACAACCTGATGCGGGCGGCCGCTCTGGAGGCCGCGCCGGCCCGCTGAGCAGCGCGCACTGCACTGCGCCAACGGCGCCGCGCTGCGCGCCACTTCACCACCGAAGGCCATGCGCTCGGCCAGCGCCTTCGCGCACTCGGCCGTCTTCGCCAGCAAAACCATCCTCGATCTGAGCGCTTCGGTCAGGGCGCACGCCTCGATCGTCTGAAATTTATTCACGCCTTCTCAGAGGATGCTGCGGTAGATCGCACTCACGTCGTCCCGGTCGAGGTCGCAGGGATTGGTGGCGATCAGGCGCTGGATCTGGGTGATCACCTCGTCGGCCATCGCCGGGATGTCGTCGCCGCTCACTCCGAACGCACCCAGGCGGGTCTCCAATCCGCCGCTGCCTGCCAACCCCTCCATCGTGGCGACGAAGGCTTCGGCGGCTTCCGCCACCGAGTCGAAGCGTCGGCCCGGCAGCACGCAGGGTGCGAGCTCCGCATACAGCGCCGTCGCTGCGCGCAGGTTGAAGCGCAGCACCGGCCCCATCACCAGCGCATTGGCGTGTCCATGCGGCACGTGGAAGCGTGCGCCGAGCGGATAGGCCAGGCCGTGGATCGCCGCCACCGAGGCGTTGACGAAGGCCATGCCGCCCAGCATCGCACCCTGCAGCATGGCCGCGCGTGCCTCGACGTCGCGGCCGTCGGCCAGCACCCGCGGCAGGTTGCCGGCGAGCAGTTCCAGCGCCTTGCGCGCGAGCGCGTCGGCCACCGGGCTCTTCTTCGTCCGGCTGGTATACCCCTCGATCGCATGCACCATCGCGTCAAGCGCAGTCGCCGCGGTCACCCTGGGCGGCATGCCGAGCGTGAGTTCGGCGTCCAGCAGCGCCACGTCGGGCAGCAGCTGCGGCGTGTAGACCGCCTTCTTCTCGTTGCGCTCGTTAGTGATCACCGACACCCAGGTGACCTCGGAGCCGGTACCAGCGGTGGTCGGCACCTGGATCAGCGGCAGCCTGCCGCCGACGGCGAGATCCACCCCGTAAAGCTCGTCGATGGACTGGCTGGAGCGCGCCAGCAGCGCGATCACCTTGGCGGTGTCGAGCGAGGAGCCGCCGCCCAGGCCGATCACGCCGTCGGCGTCCGCACGGCGGGCGACCTCGACGCCGGCATGCACCGTGGCCACCGGTGGATCGGCGGCGACGCCGTCGAAGAACTGCGGCGCGAGGCCGGCGCTCTCCAGCGCATCGAGCGCGCGCGCGGCGATGCCGCAGGCGACGATGCCGGGGTCGCACACCACCAGCGGGCGCTTGCAGCCGAGTTCGCGCGCGAGTTCGCCGAGCCGGGCGACGCCGCCGACCTCGGCGACAATGCGCGGCGGCGCGCGGAAATTGAAGTTGGTCGTCATCGTGAGCCCGTCCCTCAGCGGATGCCGCCCAGGCACAGGTATTTCACCTCGAGGTAGTCCTCGATGCCGTACTTCGAGCCTTCGCGGCCGATGCCGGATTCCTTGACGCCGCCGAAAGGCGCCACCTCGGTGGAGATGATCCCTTCGTTGATGCCGACGATGCCGTATTCCACCCCTTCGGCCACCCGCCAGATGCGGCCGATGTCGCGGGAATAGAAATAAGCGGCCAGACCGAATTCGGTGTCGTTGGCCATCTGGATGGCCTCTTCCTCGGTCTTGAAGCGGAAAAGCGGCGCGACCGGGCCAAAGATTTCCTCGCGGGCGACGCGCATGTCAGGGGTGATGTCGGTCATGATGGTGGGCTCGAAGAAACCATGGCCCAGTTCGTGACGCTTGCCGCCCAGGATCACCTTGGCGCCCTTGTCCTTGGCGTCGGCGATCAGGCTTTCCACCTTTTCCACCGCATCCTGGTTGATCAGCGGGCCCTGGTTGGAATCACTGGTCAGGCCGGGGCCGACCTTGAATTCCTTGACCGCTTGGGCCAGCTTGGCGGCGAAGGAATCATAGACGCCGTCTTGCACCAGCAGGCGGTTGGCGCAGACACAGGTCTGACCGGCATTGCGGTACTTGCTGGCCAGGGCGCCGGCCACGGCGGCGTCCAGGTCGGCGTCGTCAAAGACGATGAACGGGGCGTTGCCGCCCAATTCCAACGACACCTTCTTCACCGTCTTGGCGCATTGCGCCATCAGCAGCTTGCCCACTTCGGTGGAACCGGTGAAGGACAGTTTGCGCACCAAGGGATTGGCGGTCAGTTCGCCGCCCACCGGGGCGCCGTGCAGCGAGGTCACCACGTTGAAGATACCCGCCGGAATGCCGGCGCGTTCGGCCAGCACCGCAAGGGCCAAGGCGGAAAGCGGCGTGTCTTCCGCCGGCTTGACCACCACCGGGCAGCCGACGGCCAGGGCCGGGGCGCATTTGCGGGTGATCATGGCGATGGGGAAGTTCCACGGCGTGATGGCGGCGACCACACCGATGGGTTCCTTGATCACCACGATACGCTTGTCGGCGCCATGGGCGGGGATGACGTCGCCATAGACGCGCTTGGCTTCCTCGGCGAACCATTCCAGGAAATTGGCGCCATAGACCACTTCGCCCCGGGCCTCGGCCAGCGGCTTGCCCTGTTCGGCGGTCATCAGCACCGCCAGATCTTCCTGGTTGGCCAGGATCAACTCGTACCACTTGCGCAGGATGTTGGCGCGTTCCTTGGCGGTCTTGGCCTTCCAGGCGGGCCAGGCGGCGTTGGCGGCTTCGATGGCGCGGCGGGTTTCGGCGGCGCCCATGTCGGGGACGCGGCCGACCAAGGCGCCGTCGGCGGGGTTGGTGACGGCGAAATCGGCACCGGAATCGGCACCCACCCAGGCGCCGCCGATATAGGCCTTGTCAACCAGCAGCGAGGAATCGGACAGCTTCATATTCGTGTTCCTTGAATTCGGGATTAGACCATCAGGGCGGCGAAGGCGTCGCGCATGGGATCGGGGACGCGGACCGGACGGTTGTCGGGGCGTTCCACATAGACGTGGATGAAGTGACCGGCAGCCGACACCGTGTCTTCGTCATTGCGGAACAGTCCGACTTCGTAACGGACCGAGGAATTGCCCAACTTGGCGACGCGCAGGCCGGCATGGACCACGTCGGGAAAGGCGATGGGGGCGAAATACGAACACGAGGTCTCGATCACCAGACCGATGACCTTGCTGTTCAGGTAATCCAGCAGGCCTTTTTCGATCAGCCACTGGTTCACCACCGTGTCGAAGTAACTGTAATATTCGACGTTGTTGACGTGGCCATAGACGTCGTTATCCATCCAGCGGGTGGGAATGGCCAGGAAATGCCGGTAATCGGCGCGGGTTTCGTCCTTGGACGGCATGGCGCGGCTCTCCTTAGAACACCGAGGCATACATGGCGGCGACGTCGGGTTCGGTGACGTCGCGCGGGTTGTTCACCAGCAGACGCTGGATGGCCATGGTGTCCTTGGCCATCATCGCCAGATCGCCTTCGCTCACACCCACGTCACGCAGGCGTTGTTCGAACGGCATCTCGGCCACCAGCGCGTCCATGGAATCGATGAAAGCGGCAGTCGCTTCGGCGTCGTTGGCAAAGCGACGTTCCGGCATCAGCACCTGGGCCAGCTGGGCATATTGGCTTTCGGCGGCCTGGGCGTTGAAGCGCAGCACCGGGACCAGGACCAAGGCGTTGGAATGGCCGTGCGGCACATGGAAATGCCCGCCCAGCGGATAGGCCAGGGCATGGACGGCGGCGACCGGGGCGTTGGCAAAGGCCATGCCGGCCAGCAGCGATCCCTGCAGCATGGCATTGCGTGCCGCCACGTTGGTGCCGTCGGCGATCACCTTGCGGATGTTGACGTAAAGCAGTTCCAAGGCCTTCAGCGCCAAGCCGTCGGACAGCGGGTTCTTCTTGTGGCGGGTGGTGAAGGCTTCGATGGCGTGGACCATGGCGTCGATGCCGGTCATGGCGGTGACCTTGGCCGGCAGGCCGATGGTCAAGGTGCCGTCCAACAGCGCCACGTCGGGGTACAAAAGCGGCGAGACCACGCCTTTCTTTTCATGGGTCGGCGTGGTGACGATGGCGATGGGGGTGACTTCCGAACCGGTGCCGGCGGTGGTCGGCACCTGGATCAGCGGCAGGCGCGGACCCTTGGCCAGGCCGATGCCGTAAATGGCGGGCAGCGATTGCGGATTGCCGGCCAGTAGGGCCACCAGCTTGGCGGTGTCCATGGACGAGCCGCCACCCAAGCCGATGACACCGTCGATACCGGCGGCCTTGGCGGCGTCTACCGCCGCTTCCACCGATTGTTCCGGCGGGTCGGCCAGGACGTCGGAGAACAGCACCGGTTCCACCCCGGCAGCCTTCAGGCTGTCCAGGGCGGGGGTGATGACACCCGCCGCCACCAGACCGCGATCGGTCACCACCAGGGCCTTCTTCATCCCCAGTTCGGACGAGATGAGGCCCAGATGCTTGGCGGCGGCATTGGTCTCGCAGACGATACGCGGCGTGGTTTCGAAGACGAAGTCGGTCATGGTGTACTTTTCCTTCTCAGGCGGCTTCGGTGGTGACGACGCCGCGTTCAATGCGATAGGCGCGGTCGACCAGATCAGAGGAATGGGTGTCGTCGGATTCCGACAGCACCACGGACAGGCCCTCGGCCCGCAATTTGCCGATGACTTCGGTCAGCCGGCGCGACAGCACCGGGGCGACGCCTTCGAAGGGTTCGTCCAGCAGCAGCAGGCGGTTGCCGGGCATCAGGGCACGGGCCAGGGCCACCAGCTTTTGCTGACCGCCCGACAATTGCAGGGCGCGCCGCTCGCGGAAGTCGCGGACTTCCGGCATCAGGCCGTAAATCCATTCCAGTCGGTCCATGAAGCCGTCGATGCGGTTGGCCCAGGCCGGCATCAGGATGTTTTCCTCGACCGTCAGCTGGGGGATCAGACGCCGGTCTTCGGGCAGATAGCTGACGCCCATGGCCGCCCGTTTGTGGCCGGGCACCTCGGTGACGTCGTTGCCGTGGATGTGGATGGTGCCGCCCTTGGTCGGCAGCAATCCCATGATCGACCGCATCAAGGTGGTCTTGCCGGCGCCGTTGCGACCGATCAGACCGACCATGGCGCCTTCGGGGACCGCCATGTCGACGTCGCGCAGGATGGGAATGTCTTCGATGAAGACGTTCAACTTGGTGATGGCCAGGGTCATGCCATGTTCCTTTTCTTTTCGGTGCCGTGACCATGGCCGATGACCAGTTCGCGGACCTTTTCGTCGGCGAAGACCTGGGCGGGGGTGCCGTCGCTGATGATTTCGCCGCTATAGAAAGCCAGCACGCGGCTGACATAACGTTCGACGATTTCCATGTCGTGTTCGACGAACAGCACGGTGACGCCGTGATGGCGGACAGCGCGCATGACGGTGTCCATCAGGCCGAACTTTTCTTCCACCGACACGCCGGATGTGGGTTCGTCCAGCAGCAGCATGCGCGGCGTGCTGATCAGCGCCATGGCGATGTCGATCAGCTTGCGCGCCCCTTGGGGCACGGCGCTGACCACCGAATCGCCGAAGCGTTCGACACCGAATTCGGCCAGCAATTCCTTGGCCTGACGCATCCGCTTGGCGCTGGCCATGGGCAGGAAGAACGACGGCCGCGGGCCTTCGGCGGCGACCAGGGCGATCAGCATGTTTTCCAGGACGGTCAGTTCCGGGAACAGCTGCGCCACCTGGAACGACCGGGCCATGCCCATACGGATGATGGCGCGCGGCGGTTTACCCAGGATCGAGCGTCCCTCGAACAGGATCTGGCCCGAACTGGGCGGCAGATAGCCGGTGACCATGTTGATGAAGGTGGTCTTGCCGGCACCGTTGGAACCGATGACACCGACGATTTCACCAGGGTTGATGGTCACGTCCAGGTCGCGGGCGGCGGTCACCGCGCCGAAGGACCGGCACAGCGACTTGGTTTGCAAGATGGGGGTGCTCATGCCTTGGCCCTCTTTTCGGAACGCACCAGGCTCCACAGGCCCTTGGGCAGGAAGACGATGATGCCCAACAGTACGAAGCCCAGGATCATCTGCCAGGTGTGGGGGGTGAACTCGATGGCGTAGGTGCGGACAAAGGCGAACAGAACGGCCGCCACCATGGGCGCCGCCACATGCGAGGTGCCGCCCAACAGCGCGATGAAGACGAATTCGCCCGAGGTGGTCCAAAACGACATTTCCGGGTCGATATGGCCGGTGGCAAGCGCCGTCAGGCCGCCGCCCAGGGCGGCGAAAGCCGCCGCCAACAGGTAGTTGGCGTAAAGCAGCCAGCGCGGCGACAGGCCCAGATATTCGACGCGGATCTCGTTCTCGCGGATGGCTTCCCACATGCGGCCCAGGCCGGAATGGTGCACCAGATGCAGGACCAGGGCGCCGCCGCCGGCCAGCAGCACGGTCAGCAGGTAAAGCGCCGTCTTGTAGGCTTCGGTCTTGAACGACAGGCCGAAGAAGGTGGCGGGATGGACGTTGAAGCCGTCGGTGGACCCCAGTTCCGAGCTTTTCACCAGCACGCCGAACAAGATCATCGACAGCGCCAGGGACAGCATGGCGAAGAAGATGTCGCGGTAACGGGTCATCAGCAGGCCCAGCACCGCCGCCAGGGCGACGGCGGCCAAGGCGCCGGCCAGCAGCAGCACAGGCGCGTCGTTGATGCCGAAGAAATGTCCGCCCATGCCGACGGCGTAACCGCCGACGCAGAAGAACAGGCCCTGGCCAAAGGACACCAGCCCGGCCCGCATCTGCAGGACGACGCCTTGCACCACCAGTGCCTTGGCCAAGGCAAGGGTCAGGATGAAGGCCAGCCAGTCGGGCACGAAGCCGCCCGCCGCCGCCAGGATCAAGGTGGCGGCCGCCAGCCCCACCATGCTGCGATCGATGTGGATCATTAGATTTTCCTTGCCAGGGTGCGTCCGAACAGGCCCTGCGGGCGCACCGCAAGCACCAGCGACATCACGCCGTAAATCACGAACAATTCGATTTGCGGGGCCAGGTGGACGGCCAGCGAGCGGGTCATGCCCACCAGCAGGGCGCCGACGATGGCGCCTTCGATGCTGCCTAAGCCGCCGACCACCACCACGGCGAAGGCCAAGACGATGACTTCGACGCCGATCCCGGGCGACACCGAGATGGAGGGGGCGGTCAGCGCCCCGGCCAAGGCGCCCAACGTGGTGCCGACGATGAAGGTGCCGGCGAACATCAACCGCACGTTCACCCCCATGGCGACGGCGATTTCGCGGTCATGGATGACGGCGCGCAGCACCTTGCCCACATGGGTGCGGTTCAGCACCAGCCAGCAGCCCAGGCCGATGATCGCCGACACCGCCACCAGCAGCAGGTCGTAATTGGCAAAGGCCAGGCCGCCGATATCGGAACGGCCCAACAGCGCATAGGGCTGATAGGTGAAATAGGGATCGACGCCGAAGGCCAGCTTGGTGGTGTCTTCCAGGATCAGCAGCAAGGCGTAGGTGATGATGATCATCAGTAATTCGTTGCGCTTGTACATGAAGCGCAGCAGCCCTTGCTCGATGACCACGCCGACCACCAGCCCGGCCACCAGGGCGCAGCCGATCAACAACAGGTAACTGAGATAGGGGTTGCCGTCGAAATCGCTGAAATACCAGCCGACCATCGACGCGGCGCAATAGGCGCCGATGGCATAGAAGCTGCCATGGGCCATGTTGAGGATGCGCATCACCCCATAGATCACGGTCAAGCCGGCGGCGACGAGGAAAAGCCAGGATGCGTAGATCATCCCGTCGATGAAAATGGCGTAGAATGTGGTCATGACTCTCGCTCCGCGTCTTGGCAGACCGGTTTCGGACGGTGTTCACGGAAGGGGGGAACCGGCCGCAGCCGGCCGGTTCCTTCAATCAGGGCGAAATCAGCCGCCGCACTTGGCGCCGGGGAAGCCCGCCTTGATCCACTCGCCGGCGGTGGTGCCGTCGGGGGGGGTGACGCATTCGCCGGCATAGGCCTTGATGTTCTTCAACGAGGCCTTCTTGGTCTTGGCATCGTAGTGGTATTCGCCATAGGCGATGCCCTGCAGGGCCTGGTGCCCCTTGGCGCGGGACATGTTGACACTGCCCGAGACCGATTCGAAGGTCAGGTTGGAAAAGGCGCCGACCAGGGCATCCTTGCCGGGTACGGTTCCGGCCTTGCCGGCGGCGGCCTTTTCAGCGGCGGCCTTCAGACCCAGGATGGCTTGGACCATCTTGTAAGCCGGATAGGTGGGCTCGATTTCGTTCTTGGCCATATACGCGGCGTGGAACCAATCGGACAGGGTGTTCTTGGGGGCGAAGGCGCCGAACGGGCCACGACCGCCGACGATCAGACCGTTGGAGGCCTGACCCTTGAAGCGGTCCAACGCCGATTCGCCGCAGGTCAGGATGGCGCTGCGCTTGTCGAACAGACCGCGGGCGTTGCCCTGCAGTACCAGGGCTTCCATGTCGCCGCCCCAGAACGAGGAATGGATGACGTCGGGGTTGCTGAGCGCCAGAGCCGAGATTTCAGCGCCGTACTGGCCCTGGAAGATCTTGGGGAACTGCTCGGTGGTGACCTTGACGCCGGGCTTCAACTGCTTGATGGCGGCGGTGAAGTCACCCCAGGAATCCTGGCCCCAGGCATAGTTCTGCTGGATGCCGGCGATGGCTTCGACCTTGCGGCCCGAATCCACCAGATAGCGGGCGGCGGCGATGTTGTCGATGGCGGCGTCCAGACCGGTGCGGAAGACGTAGCGCGGGGTCTTGTTTTCTTCGAACAGGCGGGACGTGCCGCAATCGAAGAACACGGTGGGCACGCCCAGTTCTTCGGCGACCGGCGAGATGGCCAGGCAGTCGCCCGACGAGATGTAGCCGACCACGGCGTCGACCTTGTGGCGTTCGGCCAGGTTGCGGAACTCTTCCACCTGCTTGGTGGCGCCGCCGTTTTCGTCGATGACGACGGTTTCGATTTCCAGGCCGTTGATGCCCTTGACGTTATAAGGGGCGGGAACCTTGCCCTGGTTCAGGGCGTCGACCAACACCTTGGCGCCGTTGATGGACGGAACGCCGAAAGGACCGGCGGCGGCACCCGACAGGAAGGTGACGACACCGACGCGGAACTTGCCGTTTTCGGCGGCGTGGACCGGCATGGCGGCCAGTGTGCCGGCCGCGGCCATCACCGCCAGGGTTTTTTGGACGATATTTTTCAAAGGTTCCTCCTGTTTTGGTTTTACTCACTCATCTCGACCGCCTCCGCCGCTTTGGCGCGTCGGCTGCGGACCAATTCGGGCGGAGGTCGTAAATCCTCGGCCCGGAACACTGTCCATTTGCCCAGCATCACCTTGGCCGGCGGGAACGAGGTGTCGGGGACGACCTCGCCCACGGCCTGGGCCTGGACGATCTGGTGGGTGTCGGGATCGATGAAGGAACTGAAGCCTTCCGGGTCTTCGGGCAGTTTCAGTTCCAGGTTTTCCAAGGCGCGGACCAGGGCGTCGGGGTCCTTGGTGCCACCGGCTTTGACCACTGCCTTGGCGGCGGCCATGATGCCGCTATAGGCGCCTTCCGCCGCATAGGTGGGATAGCGTCCCTCCATGGCGTGGAAAGCGTTGACGAAGCGGCGGTTCTGTTCGGTGTCTGGCCAGTTGTTGTGATGGCGCGCCGACAGGATCAGCCCTTTTGGCGGCGGCGTGTTGCCCAGGGCCAGCATCACTTCGTAATTGCCGCCGGTGTCGAAATTGGCCAGCCGGATGTTTTCGAAGAAATCGGTGGTCCGCGCCTGGTTCAGGAAGGCGACGAAATCGCCGCCCCACAAGGCGGTGACCACGATGTCGGGCTCGCTTTTCTGCAGCGCCTGGATATAGGTGGAATAATCGGGTTCATAGAGCTTGGGCCAGAAGGTGCCGACCGCCTCGTAGCTGACGCCCAGGCTGTCCAGCGATGAGCGGAAATCCGACCACGACACATGACCGTAATCATAATCAGGGCCGATGAACGCGACGCGCTTCCACTTGGTCTTGGCCTGGATTTGCGCCAGATAGCGGGCGCCGGCGGCCATGGAGGTATAGGAATCGTTGGAAACCCGGAAGTAATAGGGATGCAGGCCTTCGATGGTCAGCCGCGACGACGCGTGGTCGGTGCCGATCATCACCACCCGGTGCTTCATCGCCACCTTGCTGACCGCTTGCGCGACGCCGGAACTGACCATGCCGCACAGGAACTTGGCCTTGTCCTGGGCGATGTAATCCTCGGCCAGACGCACGGCGAAGGACGCCTTGGAACGGTCGTCGTCGACGATCACCCTGATGCGCGGATAACCGCCCTCGGCGGCCAGGTCGGACAGGGCCAACCGAATGCCGGCGACACTGTCGCGGCCATAGATGGCGGCCCGGCCGGTCATGGGATAAAGGCAGCCGATGGTGACCTGCGCCTTGTCTGCGGCAGCCCCCAATTCGACACGTCCGCGCGCCGGGGCGCCGTTTGCGGCTCCCGCGGTCAGGCACGCCATGACAATGGCGGCGGCACCAAGATGTGCGCGTCGTTGGACGAACAAGACGACCTCCCGATTACCGATCCCGTTGGTTGAACGGCCCGGCGCTTTTGGGATCGGAAACGCAAGCGCCATGCCAATGCCGGGATGCCGCCGAAGGGGCGGCATTTCGGAAAACCGATATCGCTATTCGGAATGATGTTGAGCGGATTCCGCGCACCTTGCGCGCCGGGCCGAGCGGAAACCGCTCAGTCCTCCATCCCCAGACGATGCAGGCGCCGTTTCAGCGCGTGACGGGAAATTCCCAGGATTTCGGCGGCGCGGGATTTGTGCCCGCCGGCTTCGGCCAAGGCGTCTTCCAACAGCGCCCGTTCGGTGTCGGCCAGGGAATGACCGATGGGCGCGCGTCCCGTTGTTTCCGTGCCGCTCCGCATTTCGGCGGGCAGGTCGTCGGGGGTGATCAGCGCTCCGCCGCGCAGGATGGTCAGGCGCTCGATCAGGTTGCGCAATTCGCGCACGTTGCCGGGCCAGGAATAGTGGCGCAGGCAGTGCTCGGTGGCGTCGCTCAGGCGAATGGGCGGGCGACCTTCCTCGCGTCCGTATTGTTCGGCGAACATCCGGGCCAGTTTGGCCACGTCTTCGACGCGGTCGCGCAGCGGCGGCAGCGCCACCTGGATGACGTTCAGGCGATAGAACAAATCCTCGCGGAAGCGGCCTTGGCGCACGTCCTCGGCCAGGTTGCGGTTGGTGGCGGCGACGACACGCACATCGGCGCTTTGCGGGGCATTGGCCCCGATGGGGCGGAACTGTCCGCCTTCCAGGAAGTGCAGGAACTTGGCTTGGACCGCCAGCGGCAATTCGCCGATTTCGTCCAGGAACAAGGTGCCGCGATGGGCCAGCGACGCCAGTCCGACGCGTTTCTGGTGGGCGCCGGTATAAGACCCCTTTTCGGCGCCGAACAATTCCGCCTCGATCAATTGTTCGGGCAGCGACGCGCAGTTGATTTCGATGAAGGGACCTTGGCCGCGCGGGCTTTGGCGGTGGATGGCGCGGGCCGCCATGGTCTTGCCGGTACCCGATTCGCCCAGCAGCAACACCCGGGACGAGGCCGAGCGGGCGATCTGTCCCAGGGTTTCGGCCAGACGCAGCATGGCCGGGCTGGTGCCGATCCATCCGTCCTCGCCCAAGGAATCGTGGCGGTGAAAGGCGATTTCGTCGTCCTTGCGCTGGCGTTCCAGGGCACTGGCGATGACGTGGAACAATTCGTCCAGTTCGAAAGGTTTGGTCAGGTAATCGGTGGCGCCCAGTTTCACCGCCTTGACCGCGGCGCGGGTGTCGCCATGGGCCGAGATCATGATCACCGGCAAATCGGGGTTTTCGGCGCGGATGCCTTGCAGCACCTCCATGCCCGACATGTCGGGCAGGCGCAGGTCCAACAGCACCACCGACGGCTGGTCCTGGCGCAGCATGGCCAGCCCCTCGGTGCCGCTATGGGCGCCGCTGGCGCGGTATCCCTCGCCCTTCAGGGCGAAGCTCAACGACCGCACCAAGGCTTCCTCGTCGTCGATCAGCAAGATGGAGGCGGCCATCACTGTTCCTTCCAAGTCGGCAATTGCAAGATCACCAAGGTGCCTTGCGTCGCTTTGGGGGCGATGTGCAACTCGCCGCCGTTCAGTTCCACCAATTGCCGGGAAATGGCAAGCCCCAGACCGGTGCCCCGCGATTTGGTGGTGAAGAAGGGGTCGGTCACCTTGCCCAGGATGTCGGGGGCGATGCCGCTGCCGTCGTCCTCGACCTCGATCACCGCCGAATCGGCGCCGTCGAGGCGGGCCCGAAGGGTGATATGGCCGCCCGCTTGGCAGGCCTGGATCGAATTGATCACCAGATTCATCATCACCTGGATGATCTGGTCGCGGTCGACGTTCAACACCGCCGCTCGGCTGTCGGCCGGCATCAGCGTCAATTGCCGTTCCTCGGCGGCGCGGTTCATCAGCACGAAGACGCGGCGGAACAATTCGTCCACCGGCACCGCGCTTCGCTGCGGCGGGTGTGGGCGGCCGAAGGCCAGCACGTCTTCCATCACCCGGGCCAGACGGTCGATCTCGCTTTCCACGTCGCGCAGGATGTCCTTGCGTTCGCTGTCGGCTTCGCCACGGCCCAGGGCTTGGACGCTGGTCTTGATGGTGGCCAGCGGATTGCGGATCTCGTGGGCGACGCCGGTGGCGAACTCGCCCAGGGCCGCCAGTCGTTCCACCTTCATGGTGCGGTCGACGTTTTCCCGCAAACGCCCGGACATGGCGTTGAAGGTCTTGGCCAAGCCGCTGATTTCGTCGTCGCCGGTTTCGGTGATGCGATAATCCAGGTTGCCGGCGGCCACTGCCTCGGCCCCCTTGACCAAGGGGGTGATGCGGTCGCGCAACTTGCCCGACAGCCGGGTGAACAGCACGAAGGTGACGATGGCCACCAGGGCGCCGGTGACGAACAGCCCCTGGCGGGCGGCGACGAAGGGGCTGATCAACTGGTCGGGATCGATGACCAGCATAGGTTGCCAACCGGGCAGGACTTCGGGCCCAGCCGCCAGTTTACGGCCCGGCACCACCGGCTTGCCGACGCTGTCGAAAAAGCCGACCGGGGTTTTCAGCACCGGCTGGATGATGCCGGCCAAGGACGGCCCGCCCATCAATTCGGTGATGGACGCCAGGCGCACATGCAAGGCGATGCTGCCCTGGCTGGCGCCGCTGGGCGACGGCCGCATGGCCTGGCGCATCAGCAGATAGCCCGATTGGTCTTCCGAGGGCGGAACCGGGCCGATCACCTCGGTGTCGCCGGCCCGGGTCACCGGCTTGCCGCTGAGGTCCAGGGCCAGGTTCGACCAATAAGGGGCGCCTGACGCCGCCTGACCGGCGACGATGCGGATGGGTTTGGGGCCTTGGTCGAACAGCAAGATGCCGTAAAGGTCGGGGACGTCGGCTTCGATGCGCAGCAACGAGCCGATCTCGCCACCCGGGTCGTATCCGGTCCGGGCGAAGACCGGCAGCGCCGGGTAATTGGACAAGGTTTCGATCTGATAGCTGCGCACGTCGAGAAAGGCGGTGATGCGGCTGGCGGTGGCGGTCAGTTGCGCAGTCAGCCTTTCGCCGGTGATCTGTTCCAACAGCGCCCCGGCATAGCGGTCGTACAGGGCGCCCACCGCGATCATCGGCGCCACCGAGCCCAGAAGTGAAATCAACAGGTACTTGCGGACGATGGAAGAACGCAAACGCATGGAACGATCCCGACAATCATTGTTGCGGCCGGCACGATCAGATCCATCGGCCGTCATGGGTCAACCGGGTGACCAGATGCAACAATTGCGCCTGGACCGCCCCGGCGGCAACCGACAAAGGCCGGTCGCTGGCATGGGCCAGGGAAATCACCCTTTCGATGGCCGGCCGGGTGATGGGCAGGACGGACAGCCTTTCGCTGTCCGAACCGTGCCGGGCATAGCGTTGCGACAAGATGGTGTAGCCGATGCCGTCGGCCACCAGCGGCTTGATCTGGTGCAAGGCGTCCAGTTCCACCACCACGTTGGGCGGGCGGCGGCGAATGGTGGCGGCACGTTCCACCTCTTCGCGCACCCCATGGGGGCGGCTGGGCATGATCAGCGGCAGGTCCAGGACCTGATCCATCTCGATGGCGGCGGCATGGGCGATCAGCGGATCGTGAAGCGGGCCGACCAGACACAGACTTTCGCGGGCCAGGAATTGGGTGGTCAGGCCGGGGGTGGGCTCGGCGCCGAAGGTGACCGCCAGATCGGCCTGACCCGACAGGACCCAGTCCCGCATGTGGCCGGACAGTGCCTCGACCACCTTCAGGCGGATGTCGGGGAACAATTCGCGCACCCGCTTGACCAGGGGAACGGTCAGGATGGTGCCCAGCGAGGTGGGAATGCCGATCACCGCCGGGCCGGACGGCACCGCCTCCAGGCCGCGCACCTCGTCCACCAGATTGTTGGTGTGTTCCAGCAAGCTGCGTGCGCGCTGGGCCAGACGTTGGCCATTCTCGGTGGGGACCACGCCGCGGGTGGTCCGATGCAGCAATTGGCAGCCGAATTGGGCTTCCAGGCGCTTCAGATGTAAACTCAGCGCCGGCTGTGCCACGTGCAGCACCTCGGCGGCGCGGCTGAGCGAGCCGTGCTCGACGATGCTGAGGAAATAACGGAGCGGGCGCAGTTCGATCATCCGCTATAATTAAAAATTATATCGCCCATATGAAAGATATTTTTCCAATGATAGCCGGGTTGCGGCACCTTGTCGGCAACACGAAAACCAAGGAGACGGACCGTGCAAAGCTTCCAGTGGGATGACGCCTTTCTGATCGAGGACCAACTGTCGGAAGAAGAAAAGATGATCCGCGACGCGGCCCGGGCTTATTGCCAGGACAAGCTGCAGCCCCGCGTGATCAGCGCCTTCCGCGAGGAACGCTTCGACCGCGAGATCATGACCGAGATGGGTGAACTGGGCCTGTTGGGGCCGACGGTGCCGGAAGAATACGGCGGGCCGGGTGTCAACCACGTGGCCTATGGCCTGATCGCCCGCGAAGTGGAACGGGTCGATTCCGGCTATCGTTCGGCCATGAGCGTGCAATCGTCGCTGGTCATGCACCCCATCTATTCCTATGGCTCGGAAGAGCAGAAGAAGAAGTACCTGCCCAAGCTGGCCACCGGCGAGATGATCGGCTGCTTCGGCCTGACCGAGCCGGATTCGGGCTCGGACCCGGCCAGCATGCGGACCCGCGCCAAGAAGGTCGACGGCGGCTATCTGCTGACCGGCCAGAAGATGTGGATCACCAATTCGCCGATTTCCGACATCGCCGTGGTGTGGGCCAAGTCGGAAGCCCATGACGGCAAGATCAAGGGCTTCATCGTCGAACGCGGCACCAAGGGTTTTTCCACCCCCAAGATCGAAGGCAAGCTGTCGCTGCGTGCCTCGATCACCGGTGAAATCGTCCTCGACGAAGCCTTCGTTCCCGAAGAAAACCTGCTGCCCGACGCTTCGGGCTTGGGTGGCCCCTTCGGCTGTCTGAACAAGGCCCGTTACGGCATCGCCTGGGGCGTCATCGGCGCCGCCGAATTCTGCTGGCACGCGGCGCGCCAGTACACCTTGGACCGCAAGCAATTCGGTCGTCCGCTGGCCGCCAACCAGCTGATCCAGTTCAAGCTGGCCAACATGCAGACCGACATCACTCTGGGTCTGCAGGCCTGCCTGCGCGTCGGCCGCATGATGGACGAAGGCACCTGGGCGCCGGAAGCGGTGTCGATGATCAAGCGCAACAATTGCGTCAAGTCGCTGGATGTCGCCCGCATCGCCCGTGACATGCACGGCGGCAACGGTATCGCCGACGAATTCCAGGTCATCCGCCACATGGTCAACCTGGAAACCGTCAACACCTATGAAGGTACCCAAGACGTCCATGCCCTGATCCTGGGCCGCGCCCAGACCGGCATCCAGGCCTTCTTCTGATCATGGGGGCGCTTTCGCATCTGCGCGTCCTTGATCTGTCACGCGTGTTGGCCGGCCCGTGGGCCGGTCAGCTGCTGGCCGATCTGGGGGCCGAGGTCATCAAGGTGGAAAAACCCGGCGACGGCGACGACACCCGCCGCTGGGGGCCTCCGTTCCTGAAGGACAAGGAGGGGCGCGATTCCAAGGAAAGCGCCTATTACCTGTCCACCAACCGGGGCAAGCGGTCGGTGGCCATCGACATCACCCAGAAAGCGGGTCAGGACCTGATCCGCCAACTGGCGGCGCAATGCGACGTGGTGCTGGAAAACTTCAAGGTGGGGGGCTTGGCCAAATACGGCCTGGATTACGCTTCGCTGAAGGCGGTCAAGCCCGACATCGTCTATTGTTCCATCACCGGTTTCGGCCAGGATGGCCCTTATGCGTCCCGTGCCGGTTACGACTTCCTGGTGCAGGGCATGGGCGGGTTGATGAGCTTGACCGGCGATGCCGGTGGCGAGCCCATGAAGGTCGGCGTGGCGTTGACCGACATCTTCACCGGCATGTACGCCTCGGTGGCCATCCTGGCCGCCTTGGCCCATCGCGACCGCACCGGCCAAGGCCAGCACGTGGACATGGCGTTGCTGGACGTCCAGGTGGCGGTGCTGGCCAACCAGGCCAGCAATTATCTGGTGGGCGGTATCATTCCCGAACGATTGGGCAATTCGCATCCCAACATCGTGCCCTATCAGGCTTTCCCCACCGCCGACGGCCACGTCATCCTGGCGGTGGGCAACGACACCCAGTTCCAGCGTTTCTGCGGTGTCGCCGGTTGCCCGGCCTTGGCCGAGGATACCCGCTTCGCCACCAACGCGGCGCGGGTGAAGAACCGCGAAACTCTGGTGCCGCTGTTGAAGGCCAACATGGCATCACGACCCAGCGCCCAGTGGATCGAAATGCTGGAAGCGGTGGGGGTGCCCTGCGGCCCCATCAACAACCTGGCCCAGGTTTTCGACAATCCGCAAATCCGCCATCGCGGCATGGTCGCCCATATGGAGCACCCGGTGTCCGGTTCGGTGGATTTGCTGGCCAATCCCATCCGCCTGTCGGAAACCCCGGTCACCTATGACCGTCCGCCGCCGCAATTGGGGGCCGACACGTTGGATGTGTTGACCACGGTGTTGGCATTGGATCAGGAAACCGTCGCCGCCTTGTCGGCCAATGGAATTGTCGGAGCGTTCCCATGAAAGTCCTCGTCGCGGTCAAGCGCGTCATTGATTACAACGTGAAGATCCGGGTGAAGTCGGACAACTCTGGCGTCGAAACCGCCAATGTGAAGTTTTCCATGAACCCGTTCGACGAAATCGCGGTCGAAGAAGCGGTGCGTCTGAAGGAAG
>DISD01000045.1 GCA_002435715.1 Rhodospirillaceae bacterium UBA6219 | reverse complement strand
CGGCCAGGGCAGGAATGACCGGGCAAGTTTTGCCCTGGCGGTCATTTTTGCCGGCCTGGGCGGTCGCCTGTTGGGCAATGGTCTGGCTGGACCCCTGACCGGCTTGCTGTCCCGAGGCGCCGTTCTTTTCGTCTTCTTCCTTCAGCGCCTGGGCCAACTGTTTTTCCACCTCTTCCTGGATTTTCTGTTCCAGGATCTGCTGGATCATCGGCTCCATCTTGGCGAGCGATTCCTCGTCCAGGCCCATGGCGGCCATGATCTTCTTGCGCAGCTCTTCCTTCAGTTTTTCGATGCGCATGTCGCGCACCCAATTGGAAAAGCCCTTTTCGCGGATCTCGTCCATTTCCGATTGGTGGGCCTGCTGCTTGGCGGCGACCTTTTGCGCGGCGGCCAGGGCGGCGTCGAAACCGCCGGATTGTTCCGACGACGTGGCCGAGGACGTGGAAGTGAGCGCGGTCAAGCCGCCGGTCGTGTCGATTGTGGAAATCATTGCCGCCCCCAAAGCGATTATACGGCGATCACCGACGCAAGGGGCATGCCAGGGCTGTCGGCCAGTCGCCAATCCACCGGCCCGGTGGGGAAATGCGCCTGATGGGACAGGGCTTCCGACAACAGAACCTGATACTGGGTGCGGGGGATTTCCACCGCCCCGAAGCGCAGCAAATGGTCGGTGATGAACTGGGTGTCGAGCAGGCGGAAACCGCCCTGGCGCAGACGGGCGACCAAATCCACCAACGCCACCTTGGACGCGTCGGTGGCCCGGCTGAACATGCTTTCACCAAAGAAGGCCCCGCCCAGGGCCAGGCCGTACAATCCGCCGACCAGACGCTCGCCGTCCCAGCTTTCCACCGAATGGGCCAAGCCGTTGTCGTGCAATTCGCTGAACAATTCGACGATGGGGGCGTTGATCCAGGTTTCCTCGCGTCCTTTCTTGGCTTCGGCGCAGCCGGCCATGACGGCGCGAAAGGCGGTGTCGACCTTGATCTGGAAGCGGCCCTGCTTCATCACCTTTTTCAGCGAGCGCGGCATGTGGAAGCGGTCCAGCGGCAGGATTCCGCGGTCTTCCGGGTCGATCCAGTAAAGTTTGGCATCGTCGCGGGTGCGCGCCATGGGGAACAACCCCATGGTGTAGGCACGTAGCAAGATGTCGGTGTTCAAGACCCGCATTTCCGGTCCCTCGATTTCCCCTTTGAAATGTATGGCGGGCAGTGCGATTTTCCAAGTAACGGCAAAAGCGGATAACGCCCATGGGGGATTTTGTTCATACGGTCGACGCCAAGGGCGCGACCAGCCAATTGAACTTCATCGCCGGCCAGGAATCCGGTTTCTGGATCCGGGCGCGGCGCAACCATCTGTTGGCCCAATGGTTTTCCGACCTGACCGACGAAGACCAGCAATCCTATGTTCGGTTGTTGTTGGACGCCGATTTCGCCAAGGTGGAAACCCGCGAGGCGGCGGCCTGGATCCTGACCAAGATCAGCAACGATCTGATGGGATTCGGGATTTTCCTCAGCATGGATGAAATGCACGACGTGGCCGAACGCTTCCGTCTGCAGGCGTGGCGGGAACGCCAGCGAAGCTAGGCCCTGTTGACAAAGAGGATAGCCCAATTGGGCCGAACGTGATTAAGCGCTGGTCTTTGCCAAGACCAGTGGCATGCATTGATATTTGTCTTTTGTGAGGTTTTGGTTATAAAGAAAATTACGAATTTCATGCTGATTGCTGCTTGGTTTTCAGTCTTTGAGATGATTGGGGGATGCGTGCGGCGATATCTTCGGGCTTTGATTCTTGGCGTCTTATGTTTTGAACTGGCCGCCTGCCAAAGCTTTCCACTGGGAATGACCGAGGAAGAATGGGCTGGGCTGACCCCTGCCCAGCAATATGAAGCCCGGACCAAGCAGGCCGAACTGGACGAACAAGCGCGCGCCCGCCGTGCGGCCGCGACGGCCGCGGAAAACACGCTGAAGGCCGAGGAGGCGGCGCGTCGTCAAGAACGGATCGACAAGCTGCGCCAGAATGCGGCCTATGGGGATGAGATACAGTGCTTAATCCAAAACGCCTTGGTCGATTTCCGACCGGGCTGGCGGTCCGCACTCGATGTGGGATTTTCACTGGTTCGTTCTGAAGCGAGGAGTGTCGATCTGATCGACAAAGAACGTGGCATTCGACGGCCGCTTTGGGTCCAATATTCCACCGATGGCATGCAGGTGACTTTGTGCCGCTACGATCCGGCGGAGAGGGGCTACAATCGTCCCAATGATTGTCAGCGGTTCATTGGAACGACCGGTGACTTTCAACGGGGCATCAATAAATCCATCGAGCTTCCGGAAATTCTGCGGGGGGGGCTTCGCTGCCAATTGGCCCCGGGCAAGGGAATGCCTTCGACGATCATATTACGGCGGGAATAAGCCAGGAACGCTTGGGGTGAGCTGACGAAAGCAGGCCATTCGCCAATCGGCCCGATTTCGGGTGGCGCCCAAGACATGTTCGTATCCCCCCCCCGGGTTTTGCAGAAAAAAGCTCCAGTCCAAAGCAATGGGGCAAGTTTAGGTCCTAGGCCAAGGGCAGGGTGAAGGTGATGGTGGTGCCGCCCAGGGCCGAATCCCCGATCCAGATGTCGCCACCACAATCGTGAACCACGCGGCGGGCGATGGCCAGGCCGATCCCGGTGCCGCTGCCCTTTGGGTCCAGACGTTCGAAAATGCCAAAGGCCTTTTGACGCAGTTCCGGGGCGATTCCCAGACCGTTGTCGCTGACGCTGATACGGGTCATGGTGGAATCCTGGTTTTCCGCCCGGATGTCGATCCTGGGGGGGATGTCGGGGCGGGCATAGGTCAGGGCATTGTCCACCAACACCCCGAACAACGCCTTCAAGCGGCTGGGGGAAACGGCGACATTGGGCAGGGTTCCGTAACTGATCTGGGCCTTGACCTGGTCGATGCGTTCCGCCAGTTCCCGGGTCGTCGCCGTCAGGGCGTCGCGGACCGAGGTTTTGCTGGGGGCGGTGGATTCAGCCAAGGACAGATACAGCAAGGCGTCTCGCAGCAAGGACCGCTGACGCATGGCGCCGTCCATGATGAAGTCCAGCGGTTGTTGCACGTCCGGGGCCAGGGGTTGCGGCAGCGCCTTGGCCAGGGCCTGGGTGAAGACGTGCTGCTGGCGCACCGGCTCTTGCATGTGGTGGGCAAGGATTTCGGCGAAACGGGCCATGTCGTCTTGGGCGCGGGCCGCGTCGCGTTCGAATTGCGAACGCAAGGTGGACTGGCGCACGAACAGGCTTTCCAACGGCTGGGCCAGACCCACCCAGGCAATGGCGGAATAAAGCAGGAAGGATTGCATCAGACCCAGGATGTGTCCCACCATGTTCAACGCCCCGTACACGTCTTGGTACGAGGTGAAGGCCGCCCCTTGCAAAATGCCGCAAAACAGCAATCCCATGGTCAGCTTGCGCAATTGCGGATGACGCGGAGAACGGTCGCGGGAAATACGCCAAGCCGCCCAAGCCAACGCCGCCATGCAGCTGGTTTCCACCGCGATCTTAAACGGGGTCAGCCCCTGGCCGTCCACATAGCAATCGGGAAACATTCCACTGAACACCAACCCGCCCAGGATGATCCCAGCGACGCTGCTGACCAGCAAAGGCTTGGTGTTGCGTTGGTTGGTGATGGCGGGGATGGTCGCCGCCAATAAGGCCCCGGTCTGCATCAGGCGCAGGGCGATCCACAATTGCGTCGGCAAGTTGGCGTCATGGGCGGCGAAAACACCCAAGCCCTTATAGGTCAGGGTGTGCAGCAGCAAAATGGCGGTGCTGGGCCCCAGGGCCAAGCCGGCGACCCGCAGAAAACCGTCTTCAAGATGGTTGCGGATGTTCCAGGCCAGGGAAAAGACCGTCAGAATTACGCAAATATTGCAAATTTCGACCAGGGTGTGGAACAGCAAATAGCTGTGCAGCCGAGAGGCCAGGACGGCCACAATCACCAATCCCATGAACAAGGCTTCCCGGCGTCCCACAGGATGACGCAAGGAGGGGTCGAAAGGTGGAGATGGCATTCCGCTTATTGGTCTCGCTGAGGAGGGAGGTTAGGAGACAGAGGAGATTCATAACACGGAAGTATTGGTTTGTCCCCTCTTCACATGATCAGGGGGCGGGTGATTGCCTGAGATAGCGGCTGGGCGGTGCCCCCAGCAGGCGTTTGAACATGGTGGTGAAAGCGGCGACGCTGTCATAGCCCAGGTCGATGGCGACGCTGGTCACCGCTTCGCCCGCGGCCAGACGGGGCAGGGCGGCGAACAGGGTGGCTTGCTGCCGCCACGCCGCCAATCCCAGTCCGGTCTGTTGACGGAACATGCGGGTGAAACTGCGGCGGCTGGTGGCCAGACGTTTGGCCCAGTCGTCGATGGTGGCGTGCGGGTCGGGGGTGGCGATGAAATCGCGGCACAGGGCCGCCAGGCGCTCGTCGGCGGGCATGGGCAGGCCCAGGGGGCGTTCCGGCAATAACGGCAATTCCTCGGCCACCAGGGCCATGATCTTTTCGGCCCGACTGCCCACCGGCCATTGGCGCGGCAGCTTGACCGCCTCGACGATCAGGCCGTGCATCAGCGGCGTCACCTCGACCACTCGGCAGCCCGGCGGCAAGGTGACGGTGCCGGGGCTGACATAGATGGAATGCATGCGCACCCGTCCGTGGGGCGCCACCGAATGTTCCATGCCGGCCGGCACCCAAAGCGCATGGTCGGGCGGCACCATCCAGCGCCCGGCTTCGGTGGTCACGGTGATGATGCCGGTCAGGGCATAAAGCAATTGCGAGCGTTTGTGGCGATGCGGCGGCACCACCACCCGGTCGGCGTAGTCGCTGGCCAGCGGCACGATGGCGCCTTCCAGGGCTTCCACCCACTCGATGCGGCGCAGATGCTGGTCGCTGGATGGCGGGCCGTCATAACCCAGGGGAGGCGGAAGCTGCGAGTCGCACATGGCTTGGCCCAGTCACGAAAGAAACAGGCCAGATCACGAAAGCAGGTCCAGCTGCGAATGTCTATCATACCAAGGCCGGCATTTTTCCATACCTCTTTAGGAGTTGTTCGACGTGTCCGATTCCGCCGCCGCTACCCTGGCCGCGCCGCCCAAGGCCGATACCGCCTTCATGGTGATCGCCGCTATTTCGTTCTGCCACATGTTGAACGACATGATGCAGTCGCTGCTGGCCGCCCTTTATCCCATGCTGAAAACCTCTTATGGCCTGGATTTCGGCCAGATCGGCCTGTTGACCTTCACGTTCCAGGGCTTGGCCTCGCTGCTGCAGCCCATGGTCGGCTTCGCCACCGACAAGCGGCCGCAACCCTTTTCCCTGCCGGTGGCCATGGGGGCGACCTTGTGCGGCCTGTTGCTGCTGGCCTTCGCCGACCAATATTGGCTGTTGCTGGTGGCCGCCGGTCTGGTGGGCATCGGCTCGTCCATCTTCCATCCCGAATCGTCGCGGGTGGCCCGCATGGCGTCGGGGGGACGACACGGTCTGGCCCAGTCGCTGTTCCAGGTGGGTGGGAATTTCGGCTCGGCCCTGGGGCCGCTTCTGGCCGCCTTCGTGGTGCTGCCGCGCGGCCAGGGCAGTGTCGCCTGGTTCTCGCTGGCCGCTTTGGTGGCCATGACCGTGTTGTGGCGGGTTGGCGGCTGGTACGCCCGTCACATGGTCCATCATGCCCGCCGTGCCGCCAAGGCCGCCACTCATGGCCTGCCGCGCCGGTCCGTCATCATTGCCATCAGCGTGCTGGTGGTGCTGGTGATCTCGAAGAACGTCTACATGGCCAGCCTGTCCAGCTATTACACCTTCTTCCTGATGCACAAATTCGGCGTTTCGGTGCAGGACGCCCAGTTGATGCTGTTCTTGTTCCTGGGGGCGGTGGCGGTGGGCACCGTCGCCGGCGGCCCCATCGGCGACCGCATCNNGATCCTGGGCGTGCTGCCCTTCACCCTGGCCATGCCCTATGTCGGTCTGTTCTGGACCGGGGTGCTGAGCGTGGTCATCGGATTGGTGCTGGCCTCGGCCTTTTCCGCCATCGTCGTCTTCGCCCAGGAATTGCTGCCCGGCCGGGTCGGCATGGTGGCGGGGCTGTTCTTTGGCCTGGCTTTCGGTGTCGCCGGCACTGGGGCCGCGGTTCTGGGTCAGGTGGCCGATGCCAAGGGCATCGACTTCGTCTATCAGCTTTGCGCCTTCCTGCCGGCCCTGGGCCTGCTGGCGGTGTTCCTGCCCAAGATGAAACGGGCCTGACAAAGAAAACGCCGCCCAGATTGCTCTGGGCGGCGTTTCAATTTTCATTCATCCCCTAGCTGTGCTGGGCGACGAACTTTTCCAACCAGTGAATATCGTAGTCACCGTTGACGAAGTCCTGGTCCTGCACCAAGCGGTTATGAAGCGGCAGGGTGGTCTTGATGCCGTCGATGACGNNCGATCATGCTGTCGTAATGGGGCGGGATACGGTAATTGGCGTAAAGCCCCGAATCGACGCGTACGCCCAAGCCACCAGGGGCATGATAGCCGGTGATGCGGCCGGGAGACGGCACGAAGGTCTGCGAATCCTCGGCATTGACGCGGCATTCGAAGGCATGGCCCTGGAAGCGGATGTCTTCCTGGGTATAGCCCAACGGCGCGCCGGCGGCGATGCGCAGCTGTTCGCGCACCAGATCGATGCCGGNNCGCCGTTCTCGAACAGGAATTCCAGGGTGCCGGCATTGCGGTATCCCAGATGGGCCACCGCCTTACGGGCGATTTCACCGATGCGGGCGCGCTGTTCGTCGTTCAGCGCCGGGGACGGCGCTTCTTCCAGCACCTTCTGGTGGCGGCGCTGCAACGAACAATCGCGTTCCCCCAGATGCACCACGTTGCCGTAATTGTCGGCCAGGATCTGCATCTCGATGTGGCGCGGCTTGCCCAGGTACTTTTCCATGTAGACGTCGCCATTGCCGAAAGCGGCTTTGGCTTCGTTCCGGGCCATCTTATAGGATTCGGCCAGTTCGTCGGCCGAACGGGCCACCTTCATGCCCTTGCCGCCGCCGCCGGCGGTGGCCTTGATCAGCACCGGGTAACCGATCTGGGCTGCGCATTCCAGCGCGTCCTCGACGGTTTCCAGCGCGCCGGGCGAACCGGGCACGCAAGGCAGGCCGGCGGCAGCGGCGGCCTGCTTGGCGGTGATCTTGTCACCCATCATGCGGATGTGGTCGGCGGTCGGGCCGATGAACACGAAACCGTGTTCTTCCACCATCTGGGCGAAGTCGGCGTTTTCCGATAAGAAGCCGTAACCGGGATGGATGGCGTCGGCGCCGGTGATGGTGGCCGCCGACAGGATCGCCGCCTTGTTCAGGTACGAATCCTTGGCCGAGGGTGGGCCGATGCACACCGCTTCGTCAGCCAGACGCACATGCATGGCGTCGTTGTCGGCGGTGGAGTGCACGGCCACCGTGCGGATGCCCATCTCGCGGCAAGCACGGTGGATGCGCAGTGCGATTTCGCCGCGATTGGCGATCAGGACCTTTTCGAACATCGGTTCGTTACTCGATGATGACCAGGGGTTCACCGAATTCCACAGGCTGACCATCAGTGACCAGAATGCGGGTGACCTTGCCGCCGCGCGGGGCGCGGATCGGGTTGAAGGTCTTCATGGCCTCGATCAGCATCAGGGTCTGGCCTTCCGAAACGGTGGCGCCGACGTCGATGAACTTGGCGGCGCCGGGTTCCGGCGACAGATAGGAAACGCCGACCATGGGCGAGGTCACGGCGCCGGGGTGACCGGCGGCGTCGTCGCTGGCGGGCTGGGCGACCGGAGCGGCGACCACGGCGGGAGCCGCGGCGGCGGGCATGTGGTGCACGGCCATGGGCACGCCCTGGCGGGCGACGCGGATGCGCAACGAGCCGGTGTCGTACTCGATCTCGGTCAAATTGGTCTGGTCAAGCAGTTCGGCCAGCGAACGGACCAGATCGGAATCGAAGTTTTTGGTGGCCATGGGGTTTTCAGCTTTCCCTGATCAGGCGGGCGAGCGCGTCCAGCGCCAGAATGTATCCGTGGCTGCCGAAGCCGCAGATCATCCCCTTCGCCGCCTTGGAAACGTAAGAATGGTGGCGGAATTCTTCTCGCTGGTGAATATGCGAGAAATGAACTTCCACGGTGGGCTTTTGGACCGCCAGAAGCGCGTCCAGAATGGCCACCGAGGTGTGGGTGTAGGCACCGGCGTTGATGATGATGCCGGCGGCGCCGTGACGGGCGTCTTGGATCCAGTCCACAAGGACACCCTCGTGGTTGGATTGGCGGAAATCGATGTCCAAACCCAGGGACGCGGCATGCGACCGCACCGACGCTTCCACGTCGGCCAGGGTTTCGTGGCCATAGACCTCGGGCTGCCGGGTTCCCAGCATGTTGAGGTTCGGGCCGTTGACGATCAGGATCATCGGGTTCGCCATTGCGCCCTTATATCACGCGCAACCGACAGCGCAACCTGAACCTTGGGGCCACGAAATATTGTTAGCGGGCAGCAGGGTTGTGCTTAGGGGGCGTCTGGGGGCGGAGCAAGAAGACGGCGACAGATTCGTTCCCGCGACGATTTCTGATTTACGCACTGGCGTTCAAAAGATAATTATCCCCCTGGGGGTATCGGGAGGCCTTGGACGGGAGGCCGTTGAACCATGCGATTGATCGTCTTCACCGCCATGTTTTTGGCGGGTTTGAGTTTGCCTGCCTGCGCGCAGAACCTGCGTGTCGGCGGGACCGGAATCGGCTTGGAAATGGGGCGCGACATCGCCGCCGGTTTTGCCAAGCAGCACGCCGGTGTCGATTTTTGGATGCCGGAAAGCCTGGGCAGCGGTGGCGGCATCAAGGCTTTGGCCGCCGGGCGGCTGGATGTCGCCATCAGCACCCGTCCGCTGAAGGAAGGCGAGGTCAAAGGCGGCCAAAGTGTCGCGCTGTGCCGGACTCCGTGGGTGTTTTACAGCCATGCGTCGCGTTCGGACGTGGCGTTGACCCGCGCGGATTTGCCGTCTTTGTTCCTGTCCACCTTGTCCCCCTTCGTTCGTGGCGAGGTGAGGGCCCTGTTGCGTCCGGCCAGTGAAAGCGGCTTTCAATATTTGGAAAAAACCTTCCCCGAGCTGAAACCGGCCATCGAACAGGCGCGGCAAAATCGTGCCGCGACCGAGGCGATCACCGATCAAGAGGCCATGGTCGAGGTCGAGCAAAGTCGGTCCCTGGTCGGTTTTGGCGCCTTGGCCCCCATCATCGCCGAAAAGCGTAAATTGCACGTGGTGCCGCTGGATGGCGTCGACCCCAAGAAAATGAACGCAGATTATCCCCATTGGTCGGCCCTTTACCTGCTGGTTGGCGAAGACAGTTCCGCCCACGGGCGGGCTTTCGTCGATTACGCCCGATCAGGCGCGGTGGAGGGCCTGTTGCGGTCCAACGGTTGCCTGCCGGTGGGACGCTGACATCGTGACGCGCCGGGAAGCCGAGGATTTTGAAAATTCCGTTCTCCGCCTGCGCCGGTTGTTTCAACTGGGCCTGTGGCTGGTTGCCGCGCTTTGGTTGCTGTTGATCCCCGGGGCGCAGATATGGATGGGCTATCATGCGTTTCAAACCGAAGGCAAAGCCCGCACCGGCATGGCCGCCGATCGCCTGTCATCTTATGTTTTCAGCCATCTTGAAACTTGGGAATACGAGGGCGACCGTCTGCTTTACATGACCCGCGACAGCTTGCGGGGGGGCGAGCACCATGCGTTCCGCACCGTGCTGAGCGATGGCGAAGGCCGCGTGGTGTTCGAGGACAACGGGGCGTCGGTGCTGTGGCCGTGGTTGGTCGCCGACATCGAAGACACCATCAGCGACGGCCGCCGGGTGGTGGGCCATCTGCGGGTCAGCTTTTCCCTGTACGCCCTGGTCCGGCCGGTTCAGGTCGCTTTCCTGGGGGGGCTGATCTCCATGGTGGTGCTGTTGTACCTCGGTCGTTTCGGGGTCAACCGCGCCTTGGACCGCTCTCTCCACGAAGTCGAGCTGCGTGGCCGGCAATTGTCGTCGCGGGTCCATGAACTGGAACTCACCCGCGAAGAACTGGCCCGCCAACTGAAGGAACGCGAAAAAGATCAGCGGCAATTGTCGCGCCACGGGGCCAGCCTGGAAATGGCCGGAGCCGATTTCTCCCATGTCGCCCAATTGGCCGCCCATCATCTGCAAGAGCCGCTGCGGACGATCCTGTCTTATTCGCAATTGCTGCTGCGCTGGCACGAAAGCACGGCGGATGAATCCGACAAGGCCGGCGAGTATGTGAAATACATCCGTGGCGGCGTCGCCCGCATGAAGGGGCAATTGAAGGCGCTGTCCGCCTACATGACCCTGCGCGAGGCCGATTTCACCTGCGCCTTGATGGATTTGGGCTCGGTGTTGGAAGAAGTGGCCGCCGCCAAGGCCCGTCTGTTGGTCGAAGCCGGCGCCACCCTGCAATGGAACGATTTGCCGGTGGTGGTCAGCAACCGCGACCGTCTGCGCGCGGTGTTGGAATCCCTGGTCGAGACGTCGTTGCGCTGGCGGGACCCGCATCGGCGCCACCAGATCAAGGTCAGCGCCCATTCGACCCCGGACCATTGGGTGGTGAAGGTGGTCGACAACGGATTGCCGCTGGCCAGCCGGGACCCCGATCATCTGTTCCAGTTGCTGGTCCATGACGAGCCCGGCCATACGGTGATCGGCTTGGCGCCGGCCCGGTTGACGGTGTTCTTGCTGGGCGGCTCGTTATGGGCGGAAGAGGACGAGGATGGTGCCGTCGGCTTCTGCTTCACCGTGGCCGTTCCGGATGAGTGACGGTGTGGCCATGGGTATGACTTTACCCGTGTCGCCGCCTCGGTCACACTTGGGCGCTTCGAAACATGGGGAGGGGTAAATCCATGCGTAAGATTATTTTCGCGGTTATCGCCTTGGTGGCGGTTGGCATTGGCGCTGGTGTGGCGTTCCTGACCTCGAACCTGGATTCCATCGTCAAGAAGATCATCGAAACCGCCGGCAGCGAAGTGGCCGGGGTCAAGGTGTCGGTGGGCGAGGTCAAGATTTCCCTGTCCGAGGGCAAGGCCTCCATCGCCGGTCTGTCGGTGGCCAATCCGTCCGGTTTCACCACGCCGAACGCCTTCAAGCTGGGCGCCATCTCGGTGGCTTTGGATACCGGTTCGTTGACCGGCAATCCCATCGTCATCAAGGACATTTCGGTGTCGGCGCCGGAAGTGACCTATGAAATGGGCGCGAACGGCAGCACCAACATCGACGCCATCCAAAAGAACGTCGCCGCCAAGACCGGTGGTTCCGGCGGCAGCGAAAAATCGGCTGATTCCGGCGACGGCAAGAAGCTGGTCATCGACCGCCTGGGCATCAGCAAGGGCAACGTCACCCTGGCCACCGCCATTCCCGGCGTCAAAAGCAGCGCCACGCTTCCCGACATCGTGTTGACCGGTATCGGCAAGAAGTCGGGCGGCGCCAGCGCCGGCGAAGTGGCCAAGCAGGTCTTGGACGCCTTGACCAAGTCGGCGTTGAAGGCCGGCCAGTCCATGGGCATCGGCAATATCGGCGACGCCGTCAAGGGCGCGGTGCCCGGCGACGTCGGTGGTGCGGTCAAGGGCATCTTCGGCAAGTAAACGCCACGGTTACGGCGGGCCAGGGCGGTTGCAGTGAAGCGGTTCCTCAACATCATGATGCTTGTGTTGTTGGGGGCGATGCTGCTGGACTGGCTCTGGCCCTTCGGATTCCGCTTCAAATATTGGCAGGGGCGCAGCGATTCGGAAGCTCCGGAAATCGTCGCGGAATATCTGCAACAGCGTTTCCCCGTCGGCACGCCCAGCGGCGATGTGAAGGCGTTTCTGGAAGGAGCGGGGGCCACTTGCCGGGATCGTTTCGAATATTACCGCTGCGAATATTGGCATCTGTCCTGGTACGACGTGTTCCGGCGGCGGCAACCGCCCGGTACGCGCATGTTTTGGGCGGTGGATATCTGGTATGACGTCTACGACCGCCAGCAGCGCTTGGCGGTCCGGCGCTGGCGGGAACGTCTTTGAGGGGCGGGGCGGTGGATTGCATCGCCGGTGGCGGTGGCCCATACTGCGGCCCTGTTGTTTCCAAGACGGGACCTGTCGCATGAAGGTGATGATCAACGGCGAAGAGCGCGCTTTCGAAACCGCGCAAAGCGTCGAGGCTTTGCTGACATCCTTGGGCATCGATCCCCGCAAGGTGGCGGTGGAACGCAACCTTGAGATCGTGCCCAAATCGACCTATGCCCAAATCATGGTCGGCGACGGCGACCGTTTGGAAATCGTGCATTTCATCGGCGGAGGATCGACGGAAGTGGTCGAGGATAGTTTCGAGGTCGCCGGGCGCAAGTTCACTTCGCGCCTGTTGGTGGGAACCGGCAAGTACAAGGATTTCGACGAAACCGCCAAGGCCATCGAGGAATCGGGGGCGGAAATCGTCACCGTCGCCGTGCGCCGGGTCAATCTGTCGGACCCCAGCCAGCCCATGCTGGTGGATTACGTCAGCCCGAAGAAATACACCTATCTGCCCAACACCGCCGGCTGTTTCACCGCCGACGACGCCGTGCGCACCCTGCGTCTGGCGCGCGAGGCCGGCGGCTGGGACCTGGTCAAGCTGGAAGTGCTGGGCGACCAGAAGACCCTTTACCCCAACATGCCGGAAACCCTGAAGGCGGCCCAAGCGCTGATCAAGGACGGCTTCAAGGTGATGGTCTATTGTTCCGACGACCCGATCCAGGCCAAGATGCTGGAAGACATGGGCTGTGTCGCCATCATGCCTTTGGGGTCGCTGATCGGATCCGGCCTGGGCATCATCAACCCCATCAACATCCGCCTGATCAAGGAAAATTCCAAGGTTCCGGTGCTGGTTGACGCCGGTGTCGGCACCGCGTCCGACGCCGCGGTGGCCATGGAACTGGGCTGTGACGGCGTGTTGATGAACACCGCCATCGCCGCCGCCAAGGACCCCATCCGCATGGCCCGCGCCATGAAGCTGGCGGTGGAAGCCGGGCGCCTGTCCTATCTGGCCGGCCGCATGCCGAAAAAGATGTACGCCGATCCCAGCTCGCCCTTGGCCGGTTTGATTTAGGCTTTTCACGTGGCCCGTGCCGGGCGGTTCCAGCGCGCTCGGGCTTAATCCACCTGATAAGAGCAATCGCAGCCCGTGCCGGCGGCGATCCAGCGCCTTGTCCATCTGCCCTTGGCCAGAGTGCAGACGTAACGCGTCGCATTCTGGTCCCAGGCCAGGGCCGGGCAGGGGCCCTTTGCTTGCCAAAAGCGCAGACGTCCCAACGGGCACAGTGTCACCGCACAACACAGGCCGCAGCCGTTGCAGCTTTCCCCGACACGCGGTTTCAGCGGGGCCTGTTCATGCAAGGTGACGGTGATGTCCATCTGTTCAGCCTAATCCCATGTGCTGCGCCGCCCTACCGCTAATAGTGTGGCGGGGGTGGGAATTGTCACAATTCAGCCCTTGTGCCTTTTGCGTAAGGTATTGTATTTGCTGGTATTCCCATGGGGTTGGGAAAAAATTTTATGCGTAGGGTTATTTTTCACTTTTCGTGGCCCAAAAACGCTGTATATAGCGGTTTCAGGTGAGACGTACAGCGCACGTGCCTCTGGCCCTAGTGGGTTTAAGCAACGACGTCCAAGGCGTCTTCTGGGTGCAAGCGGGTTAAAACCCCGGTGCTTGGAGGATCAAGCTATGAACGTGGTTGCTCGGCATATGCTGTCGGACAAGCCCTTTTCCGACTTCTCGGCGATCATGCCCGAATTGCAGGCTTTCGACCTGCTGTGGGTTGACGTGCGAAGTCCTTCCTCGCGGATCTGACGGCGTCCCAAAAGACCGTTACCCCAAGGACCTTTCGGCCTGTCAGCAATGACGGGCACGGGGTGCCGTTTTCCTGATATTCGGGCTCAACGCCCAATCCAATCATCTGGGAGGACTCGCGATGACCGCGAAGATCGCTCGTTTTCTGGAGGAAGTCCGTCCTGCGACGCCGTGTGTGGTCGTCGATCTGGACGTCGTGCGAGACAATTACAACGGCCTGCGCCATTGGCTGCCCTTGGCCCAGGTGTACTATGCGGTGAAGGCCAATCCGGCCCCCGAAATCGTGCGCATGCTGGTGGGTTTGGGGTCCAGCTTCGACGTCGCCTCGCGCGGCGAAATCGATCTGTGCCTGGAAAACGGGGCGCACGCCGACAACATCTCGTTCGGCAACACCATCAAGAAGCAGTCGGACATCGCCTACGCCTATTCCAAGGGTGTTCGCCTGTACGCTTTCGACTCGGAAGCCGAGCTGGAAAAGCTGGCGGCTTCGGCCCCGGGCTCGCGCGTGTTCTGCCGCATCCTGATGACCTGTGACGGTGCCGAATGGCCGCTGTCGCGCAAGTTCGGCTGCGAAGCCGAAATGGCCCGCGACCTGCTGATCAAAGCCCGTGAACTGGGCATGGAACCCTATGGCGTGTCCTTCCACGTGGGCAGCCAGCAGACCGATCTGGGCCAGTGGGACATCGCTGTCGGCAAGGCCGCCATGCTGTTCACCGCGCTGAACGAAGCCGGCATCGATCTGAAGATGATCAATCTGGGCGGCGGTTTTCCGGCCCAGTACCGGGCCAACATCCCGGAAGTGGAACGCTATGCCGACGCCGTCATGCATGCCATGACCAACCATTTCGGCAATGCCCTGCCGGCCATGATCATCGAGCCCGGCCGTTCGCTGGTCGGTGACGCCGGTATCTTGGAAGCCGAAGTGGTGCTGATCTCCAAGAAGTCCTATGACGAAGACGTCCGCTGGGTCTATCTGGACATCGGCAAGTTCGGCGGTCTGGCCGAAACCATGGACGAAGCCATCAAGTATCGCATCCAGACCCCCCATGACGGTGAAGCCACGTCTCCGGTGGTGCTGGCCGGCCCGACCTGCGATTCGGCCGACATCTTGTACGAAAAGGCCGGTTACGAAATGCCCGTCACCCTGCGGGTGGGCGACAAGGTGCGTATCTTGTCCACCGGCGCTTACACCACCTCTTACTCGGCGGTGAACTTCAACGGCTTCGCGCCCTTGAAGGCCTATTTCATCTAGTCTTGTTTCAGCTAAAGCGGAAACAAGGGTATCCGTGTTGATCAAGCGGTTTTTGGCATCCATGGACGCCCTGCCTTGAGCAGGGCGTTCGCCATGACGATGAGCTTCCGCATGATGGCTGTGATGGCAACTTTCGGCGGTTTTCCGGCTGCGACGAGTTGAGCGTATTTGGCCTTGAGGTCGGGATTGAAGCGCATGGCGACCAGGGCCGGCATGTAGAGGGCATGGCGCACATTGGCCCGCCCGCCACGGATGAAGGCTTTTCCTGTCCACCACCCCGGCTGCCGTGCGACCAGTGCCAGGCCATCAGGCGGGCGACACCGGGAATGCTGGTCAGGATTTCGAAGCGGCGGGCGAGTTCGGCATCGGTGCCGACGCGTTGTTCAATCTCGGTATCGACGGCGGCAATCTGGCGCTTACCGATGCCTTGGGCAATCTCGTCCGCTTCCGCCTGATGCCCGGTCACCGTTTCGACAGCATCGGTGTCGCACCACTCATCGAAGGCGTCGAGTTCGGAGCGTTGCTTGCTGACAAGGCATTCGACAGCAACGATATCATCGCCTATCTCAACGAGCGAGGAGCCAAAGTCGTCATCTCCCAGCACCCTCGTCGCGCCATACCTATCCCGCTGGATACCGAGATGTACAAGTGGCGACACTTGATCGGAAACTTCTTCTGCAAACTCAAAAAATTCAAGCGGATCGCTATGCGAGCATGCAAAGCAGACCACAGCTTCGAAGCCATGATCTATCTTGCTGCAGCCGTCATCAATTCACGATGAATCCCCATAAGCCTTAGGCTTCCGAGTTGTCCAGCGCGGCGAAGGCCGATGGGGCGCCTTGCAGGAAGGTGGTGATCAGGCTGGTGATCACCTTCGAGATTTCCGACGGCAACTGGCTGTCATAGATCCAACGGCGCATGCCCACATAACCGATGGCACCATGCAGGCCGGCGACACATTCGATTTCCAAATCGGAAACCGGGCGTTCGCAGTTCAACCGGGCTTCGTAACGGATTTCGCGGACCAGCGGCTCGAACAGGGTCTGGCGGATGAAGCCCAGATAGCGGTTGGCGATTTCGCGGTCCTTCAGACTGGCGAACATGAACAGCCGCACCCGTTCGTAACTGAAATTGGCTTGGTTATACGAGATGTAAAGGTCGATCAGCCGGTCCTTCAGCGGGCGCGAGCGGTCGGCCAAAAGCTGGCTCCAACCGCTTTCCCAGCCGCCAACGAAGACTTCCGCATAGACCCGGTCGATCAGCGCGTCCTTGTCGGGGAAATAGCGATACAGCAACGGTTGAGTGACACCCAACCGGTTGGCCAAGGCACGGGTTTGCCCTTCGAAACCCACTTCGGCGAAGAAACGGATGGCTTCTTCGATGATCAGACGCTCGCGCTCATTGCGGGGCAGGCGACGGCGAGGGAGTTGGCTACATTCGTTCACGGCGGCTTCCGACTGGCTCGATAGTCACAAAAGGCATATGACCTTTCTGATAGTGGTACCATAGGTGTGACGAAATGTGCCAGTGAAGATGCGCTTTGGTTGTTTCAAATCGACAAAAATTTTTCCATTGATCACAAAGCCCAAGGCATTGATCTGTTATCGAAAAATGCGCACAGGTTGGCGGCGGCGTCGCGTCCCATGCGCAGGCGGGTCTGCTCGGTGGACGTTCCGATATGCGGCAGAAGGTATGCGTTGGGCAGATCCAGGTAACGGCGGTCGAAATGGGGTTCGCCGGCGAAAACATCCAACCCGGCAGCGGCCAAGCGGCCGTTGCCCAGGGCGGTGATCAGGGCGTCGTCGTCCACTTGGTCGCCGCGCGCGGTGTTGATGAAAATGGCGCCCGGGGGCAGCCAGGACAGGCTTTCGGCATTGATGAAGCCTTTGGTTTGCGGGGTCGTCGGCGTGTGCAGCGACACGAAACGGCTGGCCCGAAACAGGGATTGCAAGCTGGTATGAAAGGTGGCGCCCTGTTCCAAGGCTGGGTTCAGCCGGTTGCGCTGGAAATAATGGATGTCCATGCCGAAGGCGCGGGCGCGGCGGGCCACCGCTTGGCCGATGCGCCCCATGCCCACCAGCCCCAGCACTTGGCCACCGGGGTCCCAGCCCAGATTTTCCCAGGCGTTCCACGCCCCCCAGCGGCCCTGGCGCAAGGTGGCCTGGAATTCGTGGGCACGTCGGCACGCCGCCAGCAACAGCAACAGTGCCACGTCGGCGGTGGCTTCGGTCACCGCTTCCGGGGTGAAGGCCAGGGCCACCCCCTTGGCGCGGGCGGCGTCGATGTCGATATGGTTGGTGCCCACCGAATAGGTGCAGATCACCCGGACATGGTCGGGCAGGGCGGCGAAGAACGCGTCATCCAGCGGCTCGGTCAGGGTGATCAGCAGAGCGTCGGCCCGATGGGCGGCAAGCCGGGTCAGAATGGCGTCGCGGGACAGCACCTTGTCCTCGGCGTTGACCATCAGGTCGAAATGTTCAGCCAATTCGGCCTCGACCTGGGGTGGCAGGCGGCGGGTGACGACCAAGCGGGGTTTGCTCATGGAACGGCTCCGGCAAGATGACACAGTTGTAAGGTCGGAGATATTGACCTGCATCACCCAGGTTGTCATAATGTTCGTGTGTTGGCGATGCCCGATTGGGGTTGCCGACCCTAAGGCCCGACCTTGGAAGGTGGGCCGACGTGTTGCTCTGAAGGAGGACCGCCCATGCGAGCCCGTGTGCCCGCCATCGCTGCCGACGATACCGGCTTGATCAAGTATATGCGCGAAATCCGCGACTTTCCGGTGCTGGAACCGGAACAGGAATACATGCTTGCCAAGCGTTGGGTCGATTACGAAGACACCGAAGCCGCCCATCAATTGGTCACCAGCCATTTGCGTCTGGTGGCCAAGATCGCCATGGGATACCGCCATTACGGCCTGCCCATGGCCGATTTGATTTCCGAAGGCAATCTGGGCCTGATGCGGGCGGTGAAGAAGTTCGAACCCGAACGCGGGTTCCGTCTGGCCACTTATGCCATGTGGTGGATCAAGGCGTCCTTGAACGAATTCGTGCTCAATTCCTGGTCGCTGGTCAAGATCGGCACCTTGGCGGCGCAGAAGAAGCTGTTCTTCAACCTGCGCAAGGTCAAGACCAAGCTGCGTCTGATGGACCAGACCGAATTGGCCCCCGCCGACGTGGCCGCCATCGCCAAGGAACTGGACGTTTCCGAAAACGACGTGGTCAACATGAACCGCCGCATGGGCGGTCGCGATTCGTCGCTCAACACCCCGGTGGGGGAAAGCGGCACCGAGATCATCGAATTGCTGCCCGACGACGTGGACGACCAGGAAACCGGTCTGGCCAAGCGCGAGGAATTGTCCAAGGGCCGCAAGCTGATCGCTGGCGCCTTGGATCACCTGAACGATCGCGAACGTGAAATCTTCGTCGAACGCCGTCTGCGCGACGATCCGCTGACCTTGGAAGAACTGGGGGCCCGTTACGGCGTCAGCCGTGAACGCATCCGTCAGATCGAGGTCAAGGCCTTCGAAAAGGTGCGTGCCGTCGTCACCGCCGGTTTCCTGCCGGCTCCGGCTGCGGTTTAACCCCGGCTGCGGTTTAACCGCTGACTTTACCAACAAAAAAGGCGTCCGGATCGCTCCGGACGCCTTTTTCAATGCCTCATCCGATCAGTTGGCGCCGGTCAGGCGGCCGCCCTTGCGGGTGATGTCGAACAATTGCTTGAACACCGGGCCTTCGATGGCGCCCGACAGGGTGCGCGCCGCCTTGCCGTCGGCGCCGGCGACCACGAAAGACGGCGTCGAGGTGATGTCCAGGGCATGGGCCAGTTCGATGTTCTTCTTGATCTGCTTTTCGATCTCGGGGGACATCATTTCCTTCTTCACCTGATCGACGTTCAGGCCGGCTTCGCCCACCAGACGGAAAATGGTCTTTTCATCCAGCTTGCCGCGGAACTTCATCATGGCACGGTGGGCGTCTTCGTACTTGCCCAGTTTCTTGGCGGCCAGGGCGACACGGGCGGCGGTCAGGCTGTCTTCGGACAGGATGGGCATGTCCTTGAACACCACCTTGACCTTGCCGTCGGCCTTGGCGGCTTCCAGCATGGGGTCCATCACCACCTTGCAATAGGGGCAGTTGTAGTCGAAGAACTCGACCACCACCACGTCGCCCTTGGCATTGCCGAGAACCGGGTCGTTGGCATCGCTGAAGATTTCGTCCTTGCGGGATTCGATGGCCTTCTTGGCTTCGCTTTCCGCCTGGGCGCGCATCTTTTCACGCAGCGCCTCGATGGCTTCGCCGATCACCTCGGGGTGTTCCATCAGATAGTCGCGCACGATCTTGCGCACAGCGTCGGTCTGCTTGGCGTCGAAGGTTTCCTGAGCCTGGGCGGGCAGGGCGGCCAGGGTGGCGGCCGAGGCCAGCAAGACAGCGGCGAAAGTGTTGCGGATCATCAGGGGAAAATCTCCAGAATCGAAAGCGGGGGCATTTTGGCCGAAGCCTGGGTTATGGGCAAGGGGACGAATTCTATCGACGCTTGTCTTCGGGTTTGCCTTGGTTGGTTTGTTCCTTGATGTCTTGGATGCGCAGCCAGACCGGTCCTGATTTGGGCAACAGGCGCTCGGCCTTGCCGGCCAGATAATTGGCGTCGGTGGCCCGGTTTTCCAACAGGGCTTGCTCGGCCATGGCATAGGCGGCCATGCCTTCGTCGCCGGCCCGTCCATAAGCCACCGAGGACAGTCGCCAGGCCCCGTTGTTGTCCGGTTCCTGATGGGTGGCCAGGGACAACAGCTTTTGCGCTTCTTCCAGCATGCCGGGATCGTCTTGCTCGATCAAAGCCTGGGCCAGGCCGATTTTGAGCAGGGCGCTGTCGGGGGCCAGTTCCACCGAACGGCGATAAGGGGCGATGGATTCGGTGCCGCGACCGTTTTCGAACAGCATCTGGCCCTTCAGTTCCTGGAAATAAGGATCGTTGGGGCGCTCGGCGATCAGCCCATCGATCAGCGGCAGGGCCTTGTCCAACTCGGGCTTGCGGTAATAGGCGATGGCGCGGGCGTAACGGGCCTCGATGGCCGGGTCGTTTTCCTTGTAACGCAACAGCGTGCGGCCGGGCTGTTCCAAAAAGGCGAACAGCTTGGCCCGCATGCGGCGGTGCATCTCGGCGAATTCCGGGCGGCTGGGGGCGTTGGCATAGGGCGAACGGCTGACGTAATCGCGGATGAAGGCGACACGGTCCCGGGTCAGCGGGTGGGTGCGCACATAGGGGTCTTGGCGTGTGGCCACCAGCAATTCCTGGTCGCCCAGGATTTCAAAGAACTCCAGCAGCCCCTTGGCCGATTGGTGGGTGGTGTCGAGGAATTTGACCGCCGCCTGATCGGCCGAGGATTCTTCGGTACGGCTGTAGGTCAGCAGGTTCTTGACGGCGATTTCCTGGCCGCCCAAGGCGATGGCCCCGCCGATGTCGCCACGACCCGAGGCGACGCCGACGGCGGCGCCCAACAGCGTCGCCACCAGGGCTTCGGTGCCGGCATTGCCGGCGGCGTCACGCAGCCGCGCCAGATGGCCACCGGCGATATGGCCGGTCTCGTGGGCCATGACACCGATCAACTGATTGGCGTTTTCCGAACGGATCAGCAGGCCGGTATGCAAAAACATGTGCAGGCCGCCGGCGACGAAGGCGTTCAGCGAATTGTCGACGATCAGATGCAGACGAACCGAATCGGGGTCGATGCCGGCCGCCTGGAAGAGTGGCGCGGAATAAGCGTGAATGGTATTTTCCACCTCCGCATCACGGATGAAGGTGCGTTTCTGCTGTTGCTGGGCATGCCCGGCAGTGGTGGTAAAGGTCAGCAACAGGGTTGCCAAAAGGAACAATCGCGTGAGCAAAAGCCATACTCCGTCGGTCGGTCGGTCCGTTCTTCGCCTTGCCATCGGGTCCGCCCTTTTGGCCTTGCTGGCCGGTTGTGGTGACCCGCGTGCCGTGGGCAGCGTCGGATATGTCCAAGGTTTCGCCGGCCTGGTGGCCGCCGACGAACCCCAGGCCGTGGTGGTCGCCCGCGATGTGCTGTCCGCTGGCGGCACCGCGGCCGACGCCGCCGTGGCTTTGTATTTCACCTTGGCAGTGACCCAGCCGTCAACTGCCAGCTTGGGTGGTGGCGGTGTTTGTCTGGTCCACGACAAGAAAAAGCAGATCACCGAAGCCATCGACTTCCTGCCCCGCGCCGCCAGCACCGCCGCCGGCAACCGTCTGGCCACCGGCGTGCCCGGTGCGGTGCGCGGTTTTTATTCCCTACACGCCAAATATGGCAAATTTCGGTGGGAAAGCTTGCTGGCCGAAGGCGAGCGTCTGGCCCGTCTGGGCACCCCGGTGTCACGCGCTTTCGCCGCCGACCTGGCCATCGGCCAACGGCTGCTGGCCGCCGATCCGGTGTCGCGACAGGTGTTCTTCCCCGGCGGCCGCCCGTTGGCCGAAGGCCAATTGTTCGAACAATACGATCTGGCCGGCACCATTTCCCGCATCCGCCGCTCGCCCGGTGACTTCTATACCGGGGCCTTCGCCAAAGCCTTGGTGCAATCGGTGGAAAATGCCGGCGGCAGCCTGACCACCTCCGATTTGATCAACATGCGGCCCAATGCCGGTCCCGCCCTGACGGTCAAATATGGCGACGAAGTCATGCATTTTCCCCAGCCGCCGGCGGTGGCCGGGGCCGTTGCCTCGCGCATGTTGGCCGCCTTGGCGCCGCGCTGGGAAAAGGTTTCCGCTGACGAGAAACCGCATCTGCTGGCGGAAACCGCCGCCCGCGCCTTTGCCGAACGCAGCCAGTGGATGAACGCCGACGGCTCGGCCAAGACCTCGTTCTTCACCAGCGACGGCTCGACCATGTTGGATGTCTACGATTCCAACAAGCATCAGCCGGTCCCCGCCGATCGCCCCACCGATTCGGTGCCGGCGTCCGGTTTCGTGGTGCTGGATGCCGTCGGCAACGGCGTGGCCTGCAACGTCACCACCTATGGCTTGTTCGGCACCGGCCGCATGTTGGCCGGAACCGGCATCTTCATGGCCGCCGCGCCGGGGGTGAACAGCGGTCCGCCGGCCGTCGGCCCGGTGATGGTGGTCAATCCCCATGTGCAGGAACTGCGTTTCGCCGCCGCCGCCAGCGGTGGCGCCACCGCGCCGACCGCGATGACCCAGGTGGTGTTGGACGCCCAAGTGGCTGGTGGCACGCTGGAAGAGGCTTTGGCCGCCGGTCGGGTGCATCATTCCGGCAATCCCGACATCGCCTTCGTCGAAGAAGGCAAGGTGGACGAGCAGCTTTTGACCAAGCGCGGCCATCAGGTCAAGGCGGTGGCCATGCCGTCGCGGGTCAACGCGCTGAAATGCGGTACCGGTTATCCGGGCTTCACCCGCTGTCAGGTCGCCGCCGATCCGCGCGGCTTTGGCATGGCCGTGGTGGTGGGCAAGGACTGATCCGATGGCGTTCAAGGTCGCGGGACGGGGCGCCATATCGCCCTTCATCGTCATGGACGTCATGCGGGCCGCCAACCAGCGGGCGGCCGAAGGCGGCGACGTGGTGCATCTGGAAGTGGGCCAGCCCTCGGGGCAGGCGCCGTCCTTGGTGTTGGACGCCGCCCAGGCCGCGCTGAAGGCCGATCCCATCGGCTATACCGAAGCCTTCGGGCTGCCCGAATTGCGTGAAAACATCGCCGGCCATTACCGCCATGCCCATGGGGTCGCGGTCGCCCCAGAGCGCATCGCGGTCACCACCGGATCGTCTGCCGGTTTCTTGTTGGCCTTTTTGGCGGCTTTCGAACCCGGCGACCGGGTGGCGGTGGCGGCGCCCGGTTATCCGGCCTATCGCAATATCCTGACCGCCTTGGGCATCGAATGCGTGCTGGTCCCGGTGGGGCCGGCGTCGCGCTATCAGCTCAGTGTCGAGGTGTTGGAAAAGGTCGAGGGCCGATTGGACGGGGTGGTGGTGGCGTCGCCGTCCAACCCCACCGGCTCCATGCTGAACGCCACCGAAGTGGCGGCGCTGTCGGCGTGGTGCGAGGTTCAGGGCATCCGTCTGATCTCGGACGAAATCTACCACGGCATCACCTATGGCGCTGCGGCGGCATCAGCCGCCGGGCAAGGCGATCATGCGGTGATCGTCAACTCGTTCTCGAAATATTACGCCATGACCGGCTGGCGCCTGGGCTGGCTGGTCCTGCCCGAGGATTTGGTCCGTTCGGTGGAATGCCTGCAGCAGAACATGTTCATCTCGGCGCCGACACTCAGCCAATTGGCGGCCTGCGCGGTGTTCCAAGCCTATGACGAATTGGACGCAAGGGTGGCCGCTTACGCCACCAACCGCGACATCTTGCTGAACGAATTGCCCAAGGCCGGGTTCCACAAATTGGCGCCGTCGGACGGGGCGTTCTATCTTTATGCCGACATTGCCGATCTGACCAACGACAGCGCCGATTTCTGCCGACGCATGCTGGCCGAAACCGGGGTGGCGACCACGCCGGGCATTGATTTCGATCCCTTGGCCGGGGCCCACACCATGCGCTTTTCCTTCGCCGGTTCGGCCGAGGACATGGTCAAGGCGGCCCGTCGGCTCAGGGATTGGCGGAAATAGGCAGGTCCAGAACCTGTTCGGCGTGATCCATCAGCAGATGGGACAGCGATGTCGCGCCGAAATGACTGGAATGGATCAGGCAGGAATCGCCCGCCGTCACGATGGCGCGGCCTTCTTCGGGGTCCAGCGCCTTCAGCATGTGACCCACATCGGTCACCGAGATGGCGGCGCCTTCGGCGAAGACCAGGGCGGCGTCCACGTCGTCGGGCAGCGCCGCCAGGCCGGCGGCGAAGGGGTTGGCGTCCTCGCGCAACAAACGGATGTCGCAAGGCGGCAGGTTTTCCTCGGCCGCGTCGCTGGCGCTGGACGCCACCACCACCAAGGGGTCCAGACCTGACGCCAAGGCGGTTTCCACCGCTTGGGCCCCGTCGCCGTCGCCGGCCAGCACGATGGCGGCGGCATGGGGCAGGTCGTTGGGGGTGGTGATGGCGGGCCAGGCGGCGCCCGAGGCATGGCCGCCCAAATCCTTCAGCAGGCCACCGGCGCCCATGCGCATGATGTCCTTGGGCTTGATCGGCACGTCGGCGGCCAGCCGGGCCAGCACCCAATCCAGGCCGTTGGGCTTGGGGGACCGGGCGCAGCCGGGCAGGGTGACCACCGGCACGGCGCCCACATGGCCCAGCAACAGCAGATTGCCCGGGTCCACCGGCATGCCGAAATGGTCGATGGCGCCGCCGGCCTTTTCCAGGGCGGCGGGGGCGACGTCGCGGCGGTCGACGGTGGCCGAGGCGCCGATGATCAGCACCAGATTGACGCCGCCGGCCAAGGCCTTGGTCAGGGTGCGTTCCAGCGACCCGATATCGTGGGCGCAGCGATGCTCGGCGCTGATTTGGCCGCCCAGCGCCTCGACCCGGGCGCGGGTGACGTTGGCGGCGGCGGCCAGGGTCTTGTCGCGGATGCCGGGCAAGGTGGTCAGGATCAGCGCCGCCTTGATGGGCTTGATGGGATGGACGCTGATCAGCGATCCACCGGTCGAGGCAAAGGCGGTACAGGCGTCCACCGTATGCTGGTTGACGCCGAAGGGAATGATCTTGATGGTGGCGATCATCTGGCGCGGCCGGGCGATGACGAAGGGCGGCACCGTGGCCACGGTCACCGCTTCGTCCACCAAATTCAGCCGGTCCAGGCGGTCGCGGTCGATGACCACCACGCCGCCCTGGGTGGCGAACAGGTTGCAACGGCCGGCGAAGGCGCCGTTGCTTTGCACGCCGGGACCGGCCAAGGCGTCGGCGACGGCTTGTGCCGCTTGGTTTTCATCCAGATCACCGTCTTCCAGACGGGCACCGGTGACGAAATTCATGCCGGCCTGCTTCAACAGCCCGATGTCGGCGGCCGACAACACGCGGCCTTTCTTCAACATCTGTTGTTCCAGGCGCAGGGAATGGGCCAGGATCAAGCCTTCGGCCTCGTCGATCCGCACTTCCCCGAATTGCATATTTCATCCTTTCCCTGTTCGGCTTGATTGTAACCAAGCTTGCGGACTTTGCCACCGCCAAAGCCGATTGTATGATCGGGTTCGGGCAAAGGAGTCATTCATGCCGTTCGCGGTCAAATCCTGTTTCGACGTGGTGTTGTGGTTCAGCGACAAGGCGTTGAACGAAAACGAATATATTCAACCACAGAAGCTGCACCGGCTGATCTTTCTGGCCCAGGCCTATTTTTCCGTGGCCTATCCGGGGCGCAAGCTGATGCCGGCGACCTTCGTCACCGACAGCTTCGGCCCCATCGAGCCCACCGTGTTCCACGCCTTGGCCTATGGTCGGCCGCCCATGCTGGACCCCAATCCTTTGCCCGATCAGGTGGCGCAGTTCCTGGATGGGATCTGGCGACGCTATGGCGGCTATTCCGCCGACGCCTTGACCCGCAGGCTGAACGAGCATCCGGCGGTCCAAGCCGCCATGCAAAAGGGCCTGAACGAGGAAATCCCGCTTCTCGCCATGGTCAAGTTCTATGCCGATGCCGCCAAGGGCAACCCGGCCAGTGCGGTCGCCGCGGAAACCGCCAAGGTGGTCAAGCCGCGCCTGATGCGCAGCCAGTCGGGCAAGGCGGTGGCGGTCACCGGCTGGGCCCCCAAGCCATTGGGGGACAAGAAGGATTAGAGCGGGCTGCGTTAAATCGAACGGGGCCTGCGACCTGCGGCCATTAAGGCCGCGGACAAGCAATCCGAAGGATTGCGCCCGGCGAGGGGCAAACAAAACCAGACCATGATGCGTACGTTTTTACGCATTGTGATCTAGGGGGTTTTGGCCAGTTCTTCGTACCAATCCTGGTCGAAACCGGCTTCGGCTCGGGCCGGGTGGTTGAACGGCGCCTTCAAGCCACCGGGGAAGCGTTCGGCCATCAGCCGATGATATTCGGCCTTGCCGTGCCAGCCGCGCTTTTCGGCCAAATGCTTGAACCACCGTACCCCGGCCGCCACATGGGTGATCTCGTCCTGGTAGATCACGTCGAGCGCCGGGGGGGTGAGGGTGTCACCGTTGCGGGCCAGGCGTTCCATGGTCGCCGGCGTGGTGTCCAGGCCCCTTGCTTCCAAGGTCATGGGCACCACCACCAGACGGGCGGCCAGATCGTCGGCGGTCTTTTCGGCGGCTTGCCACAGCCCGTCATGGGCCGGCAGGTCGCCATAGGCGGCGCCCAAACTGGCCAACAATTCTTCCAGCATCTGGAAATGCAAGGCTTCGTCCACCGCCACCTGGATCCAGTCGTCGTAAAAGCCTTTCGGCATGTCCTCGGCGGTGAAGCGGGCGATGATGTCCCAGGCCAAATCGATGGCGTTCAGCTCGATATGGGCCAAGGCGTGCAACAGGCCGATACGGCCGCGATCACCCTTATAGGCCCGCTTGGGCATGTCCTTGGGGGGCAGCAATTGCGGGCGTTCAGGCCGCGCCGGGCGGTCGGGGGGCGGCGTGTCACCGACACCATCCAGGGCGCCATCCCGCCAGCGAGCGGCGATGTCGCGGGTCAGGCGGCATTTTTCGGCGGGATCGGCGGCTAAAAGGGCCGCGACGGCGGCTTGGGAAAGCGTGGTCATGGGCCGTCCGTTTACCAGAGACGGCCCCGCCGCGCCATTCAAACCATTACAACTCGTGCAGTGCTTCCAGCACTTCATGGATGTGGTTGGCGACCTTGACCTTGCGCCAGATGGCACGGACCACGCCTTCCTCGTCGATCAGGAAGGTCGAGCGTTCGATCCCCATGCTTTTCTTGCCGTACAGGTTCTTTTCCTTCCACACGCCGTAAAGCTGGCACAGCGTGCCTTCCGGGTCGGAAACCAGCGGGAAGGGCAAATTGTGCTTGGCGCGGAACTTGGTATGGCTGGCGACACTGTCCTTGGACACGCCCAGGATTTCCGCCTTGTTGATGGTGAAGCGCAGGAATTCGTCGCGGAATTGCTGGGCCTCGGTGGTGCAGCCCGGAGTGTCGTCCTTGGGGTAGAAATACAGCACCAGGCGCTTGCCCTTGTACTCGGCAAGAGAACGCGGGCCTTCGTCGGTGACGATCGAGAAGTCGGGGGCGGGCTGGCCGATGGTCACGCTCATGGCTTGGTCTTTCATCGCTTGCGGTTGGGGCGGATGACCCGAATGATTTGTATAAGGTGCAATTCAACAATCAAGTTACGGTTTTTAGGTCACCGTTTTGTCACTGCCACCCATGCGTTCCCGTGTGGCCTTGCCCGGAATGCCGACCAGCCGTTCGAAGACCTCGTAAGCGGCCTGGGCACAATCATCCATGCGGTCCACCAGGGTCTTGAAATCGGTCAAGGCGCAGGCCCGGACCATGACTTCCTTCAAGCCTTGCGGGGCCGTGGCTTCGTCGAAGGCCCCGGCCAGGGTCTGGCGCAGCACCAATTGCACCGCCGACCACAGGCGCCAGGCCTCGATCAGCGAATCGTGGTCGCCACGGCTCAGCAAACCGGCGCCGCAGGCGCGTTCCAGCGCGTCGCGGGTGTTGCAGGCCAAGATGTCGGGATGACTGGCGCCGTGGTGTAATTGCAACCATTGGGCGGTGAACTCGATATCCACCAAGCCGCCGCGCAGATGTTTGACTTCCCAGCGATTGGCCGCCTTGTGTTCGCGGGCCATGCGTTCGCGCATGTCGGCGACGTCGGCGATCAACGCGTCGGTGTCGCGTTGCGCCGTCAGGGTGCGGCGGATGATGGCGCCGACCTTGGCCGTCAGGTCCGGGCTGCCGCAGACCACGCGGGCGCGGGTCAACGCCATGTGTTCCCAAGTCCAGGCCGATTCCTGCTGATAACGGTCGAACGACACCAGGGATGTGGCGATGGGACCGGAATTGCCTGACGGGCGCAGGCGCAAATCCACTTCGTACAGAGTTCCCTCGGCGGTCTTGGCGGTCAGCGCGGTGACGATGCGCTGGGTCAGCCGGGCGAACCACGCCGAGGCCGCCAGGGGCCGTCCGCCCACCGATTCGGCCGCCGGGTCGGGGCAATCATAGATCAGGATCAAATCCATGTCAGAGGTGGCGGTCATTTCGTGTCCGCCCATCTTGCCCATGGCCAGGATCACCCATTGGCCGCCCTCGACCCTTCCGTTGGCGCGGGCCAGTTCGTCTTCGACCTTGGGGATAAGGCTGGTCAGCACCGAATCGGCGATGTCGGAAAAGGCGCGGGCCGCCTGATCGGCTTCCAGCATGTTGCGCAATGTCTGTACGCCCACCTGGAACTTGTGGTCGGCGGCCCAGCGACGGCTGATGTCCAGGACTTCCTGAATGTCGCCGGCTTCGTCCAGGGCCTTGTCCAGTTCGGCGACCAGCAAGGGGGCGGGCAGGGGCGGTTCGAAGAAGCTGGGGGCCACCACCGCGTCCAATTGGGTGGTATGCCGTGCCAGATGTTCGGCCAGCTTGGGGGCGTTGCCCATCAATTCGGCCACCAATTCCAACAATGACGGGTTGGAATAGAACAGCGAGAACACCGGGACGCCCGCCGGCAGGCGCGACAGGAACTCGTCCAGACGCAGGAAGGCGTCATCGGGATTGGATGTCTCGGCCAAGGCCTGCAACAGCGACGGCGTCAGTTCGGTCAGCAATTCGCGTGCCCGGGTGGATCGGGTGGCGCGGATACGGCCATGATGCCAGCCGCGAATGGTGGCGCAGACGGTGTCGGCCCCGGCAAAGCCCATGGCGGCGATGGTGGCGACGGTTTCCGGGTCGTTCTCGCCGCCGGTGAACACCAGATTGCCGCCGGTGGCCAGGCTGGGCGAATCCTCGAACAGACGGGCGTAATGTCCCTCGACGATCTGCAGCCGTTTGACCAGCGCCGCCGAGAAGTCGTCGACCGTGTCGAAGCCGGAAAAGGCGGCGATCTCGGCCAGACGGCTTGGATTGTCGGGCAGGGTCTGGGTCTGCTTGTCGTCCACCATCTGCAGGCGGTGTTCCAACTGCCTGAGAAAGCGATAGGCTTCGTCCAGTTCCGCGACCGCCTGTTCATCGACCTGGCCCATGGCGGCCAAAGCACGGATGGCGTCCAGCGTGCGGCAGCAGCGCACTTCGGGGACGCGACCACCCCAGATCAATTGCTGGGTCTGGGCGAAGAACTCGATCTCGCGGATGCCGCCGCGTCCCAGCTTGACGTTGTGGCCGGCCACCGCGATGGATCGCCCGCCCTTGTGGGCGTTGATCTGGCGCTTGATGGAATGGATGTCCTGGATGGCGGCGAAATCCAGCGATTTGCGCCAGATGAAGGGTTTCAGGAATTTCAGGAAATAGGTGCCGGTGTCCGGGTCGCCGGCCACTTGCCGGGCCTTGATCATGGCGGCGCGTTCCCAGTTCTGGCCGAATCCCTCGTAATAGATTTCGGCGGCGGCCAAGGAAATGGCCACCGGGGTCGAGCCGGGGTCCGGGCGCAGGCGCAGGTCGGTGCGGAACACGTATCCCTGGGCGGTGCGTTCGTCCAGGATCTTCACCAGATCCTTGGTCGCCGCGATCATGCATTCGCCCAAGGTCTTGCGGCCGCGATATTCCATCTTCTCGTGGTCGTAGAAGACGATGATGTCGATGTCGGACGAATAATTCAGTTCGCGGGCGCCGAACTTGCCCATGCCCAGGATCAGGATGCCGGAATCCTTTTCCGGGTCTTCGGGATGGGGCAGCACCAAGTCGCCCTTGGCCGCTTCCCGGCGCAACAGAAAGCGAAGCGCGTGGCGGGTGGCGGCCTCGGCGAAATCGGCCAGCGCCCCGGTGACGTTTTCCAACGGCCAGGCGCCACTGATGTCGGCCAGCCCGCTCAACAGCGCCACCCGGCGCTTGGCCAGGCGCAGGGCGCTCATCACCAGGGGCATTTCGGTCAGCGGAGTGATCTCGGCTTCCAGCTCGGCCAGGATGGCGGGAAAGGTCGTATCGGGGCCGTCGTGCAGCAAACGTCGGACGAAAGCGGGGTCGAACAGGCACAACTGGGTCAGGAACGGCGAATTGCCGAAAATCGCCGACAGCAGCTTTTGTGCCATCAAATCGCCGGAAATGCCGCGCATGAACGATGCCAGGTCAAGGTCGTCGGAACCGTCGGCGATCTCGAACCAGCGTTCGAAAGAACGGGTCAACAATGCCGGGTCGCCGATTTTGGGCAGAACACATTCATTTAGTGGAAAGTTCACCTTGTGCATTCCCAGATGTTGTGATTGCTTCACACTGGTCAAACCCGGGCGACGGGTCAAGTCGATGATGGAGGGCGCGTCCTAGTGGTGCATGGTGCGGTCAGAGGCTTGTTCCAGCTTCTGGGGGCTCTTTTCGTCGGACTTCTGGTGATCTTGCCGGTGTTGCTGTGGCGCCTGTCCAGTGGCCCCATCGCCCTTGATTTCCTGACCCCTTACATCCAAGAGGCGTTGACCGCGCCAGATGGCAGCGTCACCGTGCGCCTGGACGGCACCGCCTTGGCCTTGGGATCGGGCAAGTTCACCTTGGAACTGCGCGCCATGGGGGTGTCCGCCTATCTGGGGAACTCGGCCCGTCCGGTGGCCAACGTGCCGGAAATGGCGCTGTCCTTGTCGGGCAAGGCGTTGATGAACGGGGTGATCGCCCCCAATTCCATCACGCTTTTGCGGCCGCATCTGCATCTGGTGCGCGGTCAGGACGGCCGCCTGCAGCTTGATATCGGCAAGTTGGAAACCGAGGCGGAAACCGGAACCGGCGTGTCGCCGACGGGCAAGGGCGAAATCGCCGAAGGCTTGCTGGTCGCCTTGGTGGGCGAACCCGATCCGTCCAAGCCGGGGCGGTCCTTGCAACGTGCCGCCATCATCGACGCCGATCTGGTGGTGGACGATTTGGCGCTCAACACTGTCTGGCACGCCACCGACGCCGACATCGAATTGCGCCGTGTCCCCAGCGGACTGGATGGCAACGTCCACCTGGAATTCAACCTGGACGGCGAAAGCGGAATCGCCGACGCCTCGATCCGCTATGGCAAGGATGGCGACCGGATTGACGCGGAAGCCGAAATTTCCGGGATCAGGCCGGCCACCCTGGCCCGTCTGGGCGGTGCCGTCACGCCGTTGAAGGCTTTGGACCTGCCGCTGGCGGGCAAGGTCTGGGTCACCGGGAACGCGTCGGGCCATGTGGACAAGCTGTCCTTTGAACTGGCGGGCGGCGCGGGGTTCTTCGATCTGCCCGCACCGGTCAACATGCATCGCCAGGTGGAAAGCGTCGCCCTGCGCGGTTCCGCCTTCGACGGCCTGACCCGCGCCCAATTGGACGAGCTTTCCATCGATTTCGGCGGACCGCGCCTGATGTTGGCGGCGGTGGCCGACGGCTTGGGCGGGGCCACCAGCCTGAATTTGGAAGCGTCGCTGCACGACGTTCCCTTCGACGAATTGCCCCATCTGTGGCCGGCGGTGGCCGCCCCCAACCCGCGGGAATGGGTGGTCAAGAACATGTCCAAGGGTATCGCCCGCGAAGCCCGGGTGACCTTGGCGGCCCGGTCGCCGGCCGGCACCTTCGAGGATTTGGTCATCGATTCCCTGTCGGGTGAATTGCAAGGCGATGGCGTGCAGGTGGATTACCTGCATCCCATGCCGGTGGCCAAGAACGCTTCGGCCCTGGCGACCTTCGACGCCAACGATTTCCGCATCAAGATCCGGGGCGGCGAGGTTTACGGCCTGAACGTCAAGGATGGCTTGATCGTGTTGTCGGGGCTGTCGGCGGCCGACCAGTTCGCCGATATCGACCTGACAATCGCCGGGCCGGTCAAGGACGCGCTGACCCTGATCGACCAAAAACCGTTGCGCTATGCCAGCGCCCTGGGCATCGACCCGGCCACCGCCGCCGGCGAGGGAACCACCCGGCTGCGTTTGAAGTTCCCGCTGCTCAAGGACCTGCGTCTGGACGATTTGGAGGTCAAGGTTCATTCCTCGGTCAAGAACGTGTTCTTGCCCAAGGTGGTGATGGGGTTGAACTTGGATCGTGCCGATTTGGAATTGGATGTGGACGCCAAGGGGCTGAACGCCACCGGTCCCATCGTTCTGGGCTCGATCGCCGGCGAGCTGAATTGGCGCGAGAACTTCGCCACCAAGGGGGTGGCGTTCCGATCCCGCTATGAGGTCAAGGCGCCGTCCATCAGCGAGGAACAACGCAAGATCCTGCGCCTGGAAGGCCCGCCCTTCGTCGCCCCCTTCATGACCGGCCCGGTGTCGGCGCAATTGGTGGCTACCCTTTATGGCGGCGGCAAGGGTGACATTGACGCCAAGGTGGATTTGACGCCCACCTTCATGCGGCTGCCGGGCCTGGGCTGGCACAAGAAGGAGGGCACCACCGGCGGCGCCGCGGTGTCGGTGCGCCTGGACAAGAACGATCTGGCGGAAATCCCGCGTTTCTCGGTGGTGGCCGGCGATCTGCAGACCCAGGGGCGGGTGTCCTTTGTCGATGGAAAACCGCGACGGGTGGAGTTTTCCAAGCTGTCCTATGGCGGGCGCACCGACGTGGAAGGCAGTCTGACCCTGCGCCCCGAAGGCGGCTTGGACATCGTCGCCAAGGGCCAACAATTCAACGCCGAGCCGGTGGTGGGCGAGGAAGAACCGCTGCCCGACGACCCGCCGCCCTTGGTCGGTGCGGCCAAGCATCGGCAGGAATCCACCTTGCCGCCCATGACCATTCAAGGCAGCGTCAAAACCGCCTGGCTGTCCAAGAACGGCAAGCTGACCAATGCCAGCGCCCATTTGCGCCGCGATGCCGAGGATTGGCGGCAGATGGCGTTGAAGGGCAGTTTGGACGGCGATAAGCGTTTCGAGTTCAACCTGACCGAGACCGCCCGCAACCGTCGCACCGTCAAGGTGAGTTCCGACGACGCCGGAGCGACGCTGAAGGCCTTTGACAGCTACGAACACATGAATGCGGGCAAGCTGGAGGTCGAGGCGGTCTATCACGATGACGAGGACGGCAAGCCGCTGGTCGGCACCATCAAGGTGGCCGATTACTACATCGTCAACGCCCCGGCTTTGGCCCGTTTGCTGACGGTGGCGGCGTTGACCGGCATCTTGGACGTCATGCAAGGGGAAGGCATCGGCTTTTCCACCCTGGACGCCCCCTTCGTGTTGAAGGACGGCTTGTTGCAGGTCAGCGACGCCCGCGCCTATGGCGCCGCCTTGGGGCTGACCGCCAAGGGCGAACTGGATCTGGATGCCAAGCGCATGGCGCTGGAAGGCACGGTGGTGCCGGCCTATGCCATCAATTCGGTGCTGGGCAACATCCCGGTCTTGGGCTGGCTGGTCACGGGGGGTGAAAAGGGCGGCGGTCTGGTCGCCTTCAATTATTCCATGAAGGGCCCGACCCAAGATCCCGACGTCATGGTCAACCCGCTTTCGGCGCTGACCCCCGGTTTCCTGCGCAACCTGTTCAACATCTTCGACGACGGCACCGAAACCGAGGCCCGCAAGCCGGAAGCGGAAAAGCCGGCGGCTCCGGCGCCCGTCGAACCGAAAAAATAAGAAAGGCGCCACAAGGCGCCTTTCTTTTCTTACTCCGGCTTGACCAGAACGTGGCGTTTCTTGCCCGCCGTCAGCTTGATGATGCCGTCCTTCAGCGATTCGGTGCCGATGGCTTGTGCCGGATCGGTGATCTGCGCATCGTTGACGCGGCCGCCCCCTTGCTGCAGCAGGCGGCGGGCCTCGCCGTTGGACGCGGCCAGACCGGCGCGCACGAACAGGGCGAAAGCCGGGATACCCGCGGCCAGATCGCCGGCCGGCAAGGTGATCGTCGGCAGATTGTCCGACACCGCGCCCTGTTCAAAGGTCTTGCGGGCGGTTTCCGCGGCGTCCAGGGCGGCCTGTTCACCGTGGCACAGGCGGGTGACCTCGTTCGCCAACACCTTCTTGGCTTCGTTGATCTCGGCGCCTTGCAGGGCTTCCAGCTTGGCGATCTCGGACAGCGGCAATTCGGTGTACAACTTCAGGAAGCGACCCACGTCGGCGTCTTCGGTGTTGCGCCAGTACTGCCAGAATTCCCACGGGCTCAGCATGTCGGCATTCAGCCACACGGCACCGCCCACGGTCTTGCCCATCTTGGCACCCGACGCGGTGGTCAAAAGCGGGCTGGTCAGGCCGAAAAGCTGGGCCTGATGGACGCGGCGACCCAATTCGACACCGTTGACGATGTTGCCCCACTGGTCCGAGCCGCCCATCTGCAACACGCATTTATGGCGGTTCCACAACTCGGCGAAGTCGTAGCCCTGCAGGATCATGTAGTTGAATTCCAGGAAGGTCAGCGGCTGCTCACGATCCAGGCGCAGCTTGACCGAATCGAAGGTCAGCATGCGGTTGATGGTGAAGTGCTGGCCGTAATCGCGCAGGAAGGCGATGTAGTTCAACTGGTCCAGCCAATCGGCGTTGTTGACCATCATGGCGTCGGTGGTGCCGTCACCGAAGGTCAGGTACTTGGCGAAAACCTGCTTGATGCCGGCCATGTTGCGCGCGATGTCGTCGTCGGACAGCATCTTGCGGGCTTCATCCTTGCCGGTGGGGTCGCCGATGCGGGTGGTGCCGCCGCCCATCAGCACGATGGGCTTGTTGCCGGTCTTTTGCCACCAGCGCAGCAACATGATCTGCATCAGACCGCCCACATGCAGCGATTGGGCGGTGCAGTCAAAGCCGATATAGGCCGCCGCCGGACCTTCGGTCAGGCGCTTGTCCAGCGCTTCCAGGTCGGTGCATTGGTGCATGTAGCCGCGTTCGGCGACGACACGCAAAAATTCAGAGCGGGTGCTGGTCATGGCTTCTTCTGTCGATCGGTTGCTTGAACGAAGGCTGCCCGTTTAGCACAATCACCGCCGGTCAACAATCATCACACGGGACGCGCCCCTATGCACAAGCTGGCTTTGGGATTGATGAGCGGGACGTCCCTGGACGGGATCGACGCGGCATTGCTGGAAACCGACGGCGAAACCGTGCGCTCTTTCGGACTGGCGCTGACCGAACCCTATGACGAGGATTTGCGCCATGCGCTTCGTTCGGTTCTGGGCGGCGACGGCCCGGTGGCTGAAATCGAGCACCGCCTGACCCAAGCCCATGCCCAGGTGGTGGACAAATTGCTGAAACGGGCCGGCATCCCCCCCGAAGCGGTGGACGTCATCGGCTTTCACGGCCACACCATCCTGCACCGGCCCGAGCAGGGGCGGACCTGGCAGATCGGCGACGGCGCGTTGTTGGCCAGGCTGACCGGCATTTCCGTGGTCAACGATTTCCGCAGCGCCGACGTGGCGGCCGGAGGGCAGGGGGCGCCGCTGGTGCCGATCTTCCATGCCGCCTTGGCCAAAGGTCATGACGCGCCGCTGGCGGTGTTGAACATCGGCGGGGTCGGCAACGTCACCTGGATCGGTGAAGACGGCGAGTTGCGGGCGTTCGACACCGGCCCCGGCAACGCCCTGATCGACGATTGGGCGTTCCGTCATTGCAGCCGTCCGTTGGATCTGGATGGCGAGCTGGCGGCGTCGGGACGTGTCGACCTGGACGCGTTGAAGCGCTTTTCGCTTCATCCCTATTTCGCCGTCACCCCGCCGAAATCTTTGGATCGCGATGATTTCCGCGCCTTCGCCGAAGCCTTGGTGGGCGACATGGGGGCGGCCAACGGCGCCGCCACCTTGACCGCCTTCACCGCCCGTGCCGTCGGCTTGTCACGATCCCATTTTCCCCAGCCGGCGAAAAAATGGTTGGTATGTGGCGGCGGTCGCCATAACCCGGTCCTGATGGCCTGCCTGCAAGCCGAATTGGCCGCCCCGCTGGTCAACGTCGATGAATTGGGCTGGAACGGCGACGCCTTGGAAGCCCAGGCCTTCGCTTTTCTGGCGGTGCGGTCTTTACGGGGGCTGCCGCTGACTTTTCCCGGTACCACCGGGGTCAGCCATCCCTTGTGCGGGGGGCGGGTAACCCTTTGCTAAGGGCGATAGGGTTCAATAGGGACGCCAACACGGAGGAAGTGCCATGAAACGCGCCCTGTTTGCCCTTGTCCTTGCCCTGCTGGCGCCGTCCGCCGCCTGGGCGGATCAGGCCACCGCCATCGCCGCCGTGCGTCAGCAGCCCCGCGTGATCGATGTCAGCACCGACAGCCAAGGCAACATGTTCGTTCTGGTCAAGGCCGAGAACATCACCTGGAACCAATACGCCGCCTATCTGTGCAAGGTGGTGGCCCCCCATCGCGGACGCATCTTCAGTATTCGAATCATCGAATTGACCAAGGCCATCCGTACCCAACCGCCGGCCAAGTGGGACCGCTTGGGCGCCGCCAGCTGCGGCCAATAAAAAACGGCGCCCCTTTCAGGGCGCCGTTTTCACGTTTTCAGCGATTCGCCGATTATTCCTGCACCGCGCCTTCGAAGGCCGAGGTGTCGCGCTTGGGGCGCTGGTCGTTCAGAGACCGGCCAGTGGCGACGAAATAAGTCTGCTCGGCGATGTTGGTGGCGTGGTCGCCGACCCGTTCGATGTTCTTGGCGATGAACATCAGATGCGAGCAGGACGTGATGGTGCGCGGGTCTTCCATCATATAGGTCAGGATTTCCCGGAACAGGCTGGAATAAAGGTCGTCCACTTCCTGATCGCGCGAGCGCACGGCCAAGGCCCGTTCGGCGTCGTGGGTCAGATAGGCGTTCAGCACTTCGCCCAGCAATTCGGCTACCAGCTTGCCCATGCGCACCAGCGACCGCATGGGGGCGACGGGGGGCAACTGGTTCAGCACCAAGGACCGCTTGGCGGCGTTGGCGGCGTGGTCGGCGATGCGTTCGATGTCGCCGGCCACCTTCAGTGCCGAGATCACCTGACGCAGATCGTCGGCCACCGGGGCGCGCAACGCCAGCACGCGCACGGTCTGGTCATTGATGAAGTTTTCGACGTCGTCGATTTCCTGGTCGGCGCTCATCACCTGACTGGCAATGTCGGAATCGCGCTTTTCCAGGGCCTCGATGGATTTGTGCAACTGGGCTTCGGTCAAACCGGCCATGCGGGCCAGGGAATCGTGCAGTTGCTTCAGGGCATCGTCGTAGGATTTGACGATGTGCTGGTCGCCGATGGTGGGCATAGGCACTCTCCGTTCAGCCGAAACGGCCGGTGATATAGCCCTGCGTCAATTGTTGCGTGGGCGCGGTGAAGATTTGTTCGGTATCGCCCACTTCCACCAGATCGCCAAGATGGAAAAACGCCGTGCGCTGAGAAACACGCGCCGCCTGCTGCATGGAATGGGTGACGATGACGATGGTGAAGTTTTCACGCAATTCGTCGATCAGTTCTTCCACCTTGGCGGTGGCGATGGGGTCCAAGGCCGAGCACGGTTCGTCCATCAGGATCACTTCCGGCGACACGGCGATGGCGCGGGCAATGCACAGACGCTGTTGCTGGCCGCCGGAAATGCCGGTGCCCTTTTCGTACAGGCGGTCCTTGACCTCGTGCCACAGACCGGCCTTTTCCAGGGCGGTTTCGACGATGTGGTCCAAATGGTCGTTGTCGCGGTAAAGGCCGTGGATACGCGGGCCGAAGGCGACGTTGTCATAGATGGATTTGGGGAACGGATTGGGCTTTTGGAACACCATGCCGACGCGCATGCGCAGCAGCACCGGGTCGATGGCGCTGGGGCCATACAATTCGTCGCCGTCCAAGGTCACCTGACCGGTCACCGTGGCGGCGCCGATAGTGTCGTTCATGTGGTTCAGGCAACGCAGGAAAGTGGACTTGCCGCAGCCGGAAGGGCCGATCAGCGCAGTCACTTCGTTGGGACGGAAATCCAGGTTCACACCCTTCAGGGCCAGCTTGTCGCCGTAATGGACCTTGACGTCGCTGGCGCACATCTTGGAATCGGCGGCGACGTTCTGGGCGGGGGCTTCCGGCATGGACTACATCCGTTAAAGGTCTAAGGCTGGGCTGGTATAGCTTGGTGAGCGGTCAATCAATATTAAGATTATGTGTCACTTTGCAATAAAGCGTGGATGGAATTACGCCGGGGGCGCCACAATCCACGACGGATTGCCTCTGAAAGGCGAGCCTGGATTTCCTTCAACGCTGACGGGTTGTTTTCGGCGATGAAGTCGCGGACCCGTTCGTCCCCCAGATAGGCATCGGCCACCAGGTCGAAATGGTGGTTCTTCACCGCGCTGGTGGTGGCGGCGAAGGCGAACAGGTAATCCACGGTGGCCGCCATCTCGAAGGCGCCTTTGTAACCGTGGCGCATCACCCCTTCGATCCATTTCGGGTTGACCACGCGGGCGCGGACCACGCGGGATATTTCCTCGGACAGGGTGCGGATGCGTGGGCTTTCCGGGCGTGAATGGTCGGGATGATAGACCGCCGGTTCCTGGCCGCGTGCATGCTTGACCGCCGCACTCATGCCGCCTTCGAACTGATAGTAATCGTCGGAATCCAGCAGATCGTGTTCGCGGTTGTCCTGGTTCTGCACCACCGCTTCCACCTGGGCCAAGCGTTCGGTGAACAGATCGTGGGCCGCTTCGCCCTCGGCGCCGCCGCCATAGGACCAGCCGCCCCAGGCGATATAGGATTTGGCCAGCTCGGCCTGCTGGTCCCAACCGCCCTCGTCGATCAACGCCTGCAAACCGGCGCCATAGGAACCGGGTTTCGAACCGAAAACGCGAGACGCGGCGCGTTCGCCCAGCCGGTCACGGTCGGCGCGCACCCGGGCGGCCAGCGGGTTGACATCCGCCGGTTCGTCCAGGGCGGCAACGGCACGCACCGCCGAATCGAACAGATTGATCAGATCGGGGAAGGCGTCGCGGAAAAAGCCCGAGACCCGCAAGGTCACGTCCACGCGTGGGCGATCGAGAACGGTGTGGGGCAGGATTTCGAAACCGGTGACCCGGCGCGACGCCGCATCCCAGGTGGGACGTGCCCCCAGCAGCGCCAAGGCTTGGGCGATGTCGTCGCCACCGGTGCGCATGTTGCTGGTGCCCCAGGCGGTGACCGCCATGCTTTTCGGCCAATCGCCATGGTCCTGCAGGTGGCGTTCCACCAGCAATTGCGCCGATTTCCAGCCCAAAAGCCAAGCCGAGGGCGTCGGCACCACGCGGGTGTCCACCGAATAGAAATTACGCCCCGTCGGCAACACGTCGGGGCGGCCCCGGGTGGGGGCGCCGGACGGGCCGGGGGCGACGAAGCGGCCATCCAGGCCGCGCAGCAGACCGGCGATCTCGGCGGCGCCACAATCATCCACCGCTGGGATCAGCGTCGCGTTCATATGGTCCAGCACCGCTTGGGTGCGGGTCCAGTCCGGTTCCGGCGCCCGTCCGGCCACCAAAGACCGCGCCATGTCTTCCAGCCGTTCCACCGTATCGCCCTGGGTCCGCCACACCGGGCCGGGGACCAGGATGTCGGGGCGCGGGCCATTCCACGCATCACCCAGGATGCAATCCAGTGGGTCGAAGCCCAGGGACAGATCCTCGGCCAAGGCCCGCAGCAGGGATTTCTGACCCGGCGCCGCGCCGCGATCCAGCCGCGCCAAGGCCACCAGCAGATCGATACGCTGGTCGCCTTCCGGCGAGACGCCGAAAACATGCAGCCCATCACGGATCTGCAATTCCTTCAGCTCGCACAGATGGTTGTCCAGCTTGGCCAGGGCGTCGTCGGCATCCTCGCCCGGCGCGATGCCCAGATCGGCATCCAGGCCGGCGGCGGCGGTCAGGGTCAGGATTTCCTTTTTCAGGATGGCCAGACGCCGTGGGTCGACCCCCGCCGCTTCGTAATATTCGTCCACCAGACGCTCCAGCTCGGCCAGCGGGCCATAGCTTTCGGCCCGGGTCAAAGGCGGGGTCAGGTGGTCGATGATCACCGCCCCAGCGCGGCGCTTGGCCTGGGTGCCTTCGCCGGGATCGTTGACGATGAACGGATAAAGGTTGGGCAGCGGCCCCAGACAGGCTTCGGGGAAGCATTGCGCCGACAGCGCCAGCGACTTGCCGGGCAGCCATTCCAGATTGCCGTGCTTGCCCATATGGATGACCGCGTCGGCGCGGAAGTGTTCGCGCAGCCAGGCGTGGAAGGCCAGATAATTGTGGGGCGGCACCAGATCGGGATCGTGGTACGACGAAGCCGGGTCGATGTTGTAGCCGCGCGCCGGCTGGATGCCCACCGCCACCTTGCCCAAAACCAGGATGGGCAGCAGGAACTTGCCGCAGGACAATTCGCCGGGCCGGAAGAATGGATCGGCTTCCGGCGCCCCCCAGCGCAGACGCACCTGATCCTGGACATTTTCCGGCAAGGAATGGAAGAAGGACAGGTAATCGGGCAGGGCGATGCTTTCCCGTTCGACTCGGCTGTCCAGTTGCCGCCAATCGTTGGTGGCGCCCTGTTGCAGCATGTCCAGCAATTCGTTGCCATGGGCGGGCAGGGTGTCGATGCCGTAACCCGCCCCCTGCATGGCCCGCAACACCTGCACGGTGCCCGCCGGAGTGTCCAGGCCGACGCCGTTGCCCAGCCGGCCGTCGCGGTTGGGGTAATTGGCCAACACCACCATCACCCGGCGGTCTTGTATCCGTTTGCGGCGCAGGCGAGCCCAATTGGCGGCCAGCGCGGCGGCAAAGTCGATGCGGTCGGCGACCGGCTGATGGCGGGCCAGATCGCATTGGGTGGCCTGATCGCGGGTTGCCGCCTTGAACGACACGGCACGGGCCAAAACGCGGCCGTCCACTTCCGGCAACGCCACGTTCATGGCGATGTCTTTCGGTCCCAGACCGGTGATTCCGTCGCGCCAGTTTTCCAGCGTGCCGCCGGAAAACACCACCTGCAGGACCGGACAATCGGCGGCGGCGAAGGGTGAATCCTCGGCCTTGCCGGGGGTGGCGACGGCGAAGCCGGTGGCGTTGACGATGACGTCGGCGCCCATGCGGCCCAGCAGCGATTCCACCATGGCCGCCGATTCCAAATCTTTCAGCGACTGAACGTAAATCCCGGCGGCATTCAGCCCCTGGGCCCGCAGCGCCGTCAGCAACGCGTCGGCGGGGGCGGTGTCGCCGGCCAGCACCTGGGCGCGATAGAACACCACCGCCGCCGAGGGCTTGGTGTCGTCCCAACCATGGTGCCAATCAAGATTGGGATAAGGACCGGCGGCGGGCAGCGGCACCGGTTCCAGCCAATCGTCGGACCCGCTGGCCCAGTGCAGCAGGCTGTCCATATTGGCCGGACCGCCCTGGATCAGCCAGCGCCACACCCGGTCCAGATCGGGGCCGGGGATGGTGGAATAGGCCATCAATTGCGGGTCGGGCTTGTCGTCGCCGGGCAGCACCGCCAGTCGAATGCCCTTGGCCCGGCAGGTGGCGGCGATCTGTTCGATGCCATGGGGCCAATAGGACAGCCCGCCCAACAGGCGGATCACCACCAGCTTGGCCTGGGCGATGACCTGATCGACGTAAAGGTCCACCGACATGTGGTGGGCCAGACGCAGGATATTGGCCAGACGCAGGCTGCTGGGGCGGCCCAGCCGGGCATGGGCGGCGGCGGCGGCCGACAATTCGCTGTCGGCCGCCGACAGCAGCACCATCTCGGCGGGGCTTTGCCCCAGATCGACGGCTTCGGAACCGTCGGTGATGGAGCCCGGTTGGGCGGCAAGCAGATGCATGAAAGACTTAGGCCAGGATGGCCGCCTCGATGGCGGCGCGGTCCAGACCTTTTTCGCCGATCACCACCAGACGGCTTTGACGCGCCTCGTCGCCCTTCCACGGGCGGTCGAACCAGCGTTCGATACGGGTGCCCACCGCTTGCACCACATGACGGGCCGGCTTGCCGGAAACCGCCAAAAAGCCCTTCAGGCGCAAAATGTCGTGCGCGGCGATCACCTGGATCAGCTTGGCTTCCAGCGCCGCCGGGTCGGCCACTTCCGGCAAGCTGACAGCGAAGCTTTCGAAATCGTCGTGGTCGTGGCCTTCCTCGGTGTCGTGATGGCTGGGGCGCTGGGCCAGATCATCCTCGGCCGCCGCCGACAGGCCCAGGGCGATGATGGGGTCCACCGCCGAACGGCTGGTGCGGATGACGTGCACGCCGGGGCGCAGTTTGGCATTCAGTTCCGCATGGGTGGCGTCCAAAGCGGCGGCATCCAGCAGGTCGGACTTGTTCAGCAGCACCATGTCGGCGCACAGCAATTGGTCCTCGAACACTTCTTCCAGCGGGTTGTCGTGGTCGGGCTGGGCCATCTGTTCCGGGGTGTCGGCGAAACGACCGGCAGCGACAGCGGCGCCGTCCACCACCGCCAGCACGCCGTCGACGGTGACGCGGGTACGGATTTCCGGCCAGTGGAAGGCCTTGACCAGCGGCTTGGGCAAAGCCAGGCCCGAGGTTTCGATCAGGATGTGGTCGGGCGGGTTGGGGCGGTCCAGCAAAGCCTGCATGGTGGGCAGGAACTCGTCGGCGACGGTGCAGCACAGGCAACCATTGGCCAGTTCGATGATGTCGTCTTCCTGGCAGCCCTGGACCCCGCATGACGCCAGCAGATCGCCATCGACGCCCACATCGCCGAATTCGTTGACGATCAGGGCGATGCGCCGGCCCTGGTTGTTTTCCATCAGGTGGCGGACCAAGGTGGTCTTGCCGGCGCCCAGGAAACCGGTGATGACGGTGGCGGGAACTTTGCGCATCAAGTCTGATCCTTCAAGACAAGGGGAAGGCCGGCGGCGACGAACACCACCCGGCGGCAGGCCTGGGCGACGCGCTGGTTGACGCGGCCCTGATGGTCGCGGAACTGGCGACCCATTTTGGTTTCGGGGACCAGCCCCATGCCCACTTCGTTGGACACCAGAACCACGTCGCCACGGGCGGCCTGCAACACCTCGCACAAGGCGTCGGTTTCATGGTCCACGTCGCGGCCATGGTGCATCAGATTGCTGATCCACAGGGTCAGGCAATCCACCAGAATGGGCCGCGTCGGGTCAAGATGGCCGTCCAAGGCGGCGGCTAGGTCCAACGGTTCCTCGATGGTGCTCCACATGGGGCCGCGTCGGGCGGTATGCAAGCGGATGCGTTCGGCCATCTCGTCGTCGAAGGCTTGGCCGGTGGCCAGATACAGCGCCGGCTTCTTGGCCAACAGGCCTTCCGCATAGGCGCTTTTGCCCGAACGGGCGCCGCCAAGGACCAAGGTGGTGGACACAGAAACGCGCATGAAGCTCCCTCGCGTGGGCGAGGGGCTGTCCTAGCACAAAGCGATGGGGGAAGGCTATTGCCCCAAAGTCAATTCCAGCTTGGTGTTCTCGTGTCCGACCCGCACATGGCTTTCGGCCACCGCGTCGCTGCCGGTCCGATAGGCCATGACCTGATATTCGCCGGGCGGCAGGCCCAAGAAACGGGTATGGGCCACATGGCCGGCGACCGTTGCGGTCTGGGCGCTGCGGACGTGGTCCTGCATGTCTTCCTTGGGGCGGTTGTCCAGCAGCAGCACCCGGATCGGGGCGCTGCCGTCGATGCCGGCGATGGTGACGTCCAACTGGGCGGCATGGGCGGGCATGGCCAGGGCAAGCAAGGGCAGCATCAGGGCAAGGCGGCGCATATTTCACCTGTGGGGTTATTTTCCCCAGTGATTGCGCCGCCCGGCCCGGATGTCACCTAAATTGCCGGTAATGATTGGTTCAGGCCGCCGCCAATACCTTCTTGGCCATTTGTGCATCGATGTCGCCGTGCTCGCCCAAGGGGGCCTGATTTCGGGCGATGAAACGCGCCGCCACCTGCTCGGCGATGTCGGCGGGAAGATCATAGGCGGCCAGGCCGGTGGGCACGCCGACGGATTCGAACAATTCCCGGGTCTTGGCGATGGCGGCGCGGGCCTTGTCGTCGATGCTGCCGTCGTGGATGTTCCAGACCCGTTCGGCATATTGCGCCAGCTTGACCTTTTTCGCCTCGAACTTCACCGCCATGATTCCCGGCCACACGGCGGCCAGGGTGCGGGCGTGGTCGATGCCGGAAATGGCGGTCAGTTCATGGCCGATGTAATGGGTGGCCCAATCATGGGGCACGCCTGACCCCACCAACCCGTTCAAGGCCATGGCGGCGCACCACATCAGATTGGCGCGGGCCTGGTAATCGGGCGGATTGGCCATGGCGGCCGGCGCGATCTCGGCCAGGGTGGCCAACACCGCCTCGGCCAGTCGGTCGTTCAAGGGCGCGTCGGCCGGATAGGTCAGATATTGTTCCATCACATGGACGAAGGCATCAACGATGCCGTTGCCCACCTGACGGGAAGGCAGGGTATAGGTGCTTTCCGGGTCCAGGACCGAAAAGCGCGGCCACACGGCGGGGCTGCCGAAGCTGAGTTTCTCGCCCGTTTCCGCCCGGCTGACCACCGAGAAACAATTCATTTCCGAACCCGTCGCCGGCAGGGTCAGCACGATGCCCAGCGGCACCGCCTGACGCACCTTGGCGCGCTTGGCCAGGATGTCCCAGGGCTCGCCGTCGAAGGGAATGGCGGCGGCGACGAATTTGCAGCCATCGGCCACCGAGCCGCCGCCCACCGCCAGGATGAAATCCAGCTTTTCGGTCCGCGCCAGTTCCACCGCCCGCATCAGGGTTTCATAGCGGGGATTGGGCTCGATACCGGAAAATTCACGCCAGATCAGCCCGGCCTGCTTCAGCGCCGCCACCACTTGGTCATAGACGCCGTTGGTCTTGATCGATCCGCCGCCAAAGGCGAACAACACCCGCGATCCGGCCGGGATTTCCTTGGAAATCTGGGCGATCTGTCCCTTGCCGAACAGCAGGCGGACGGGATTGTGGAAGGTGAAATTGTCCATGGCGGGTACCCTTGCAGCAAAATCAAGGGGCGGATTGTGCCATGGTCAGGGCCAGGTGGTCAATTGCTTAAAAGATGTCGAAGGGCACCCAGGCACGGACGATGCGGCCCAAGGTGCCGTCCTGCATCATCTGGTTCAAGGCGTCGTCCACCCTGGTCTGCAAATCGGGGTGTTCGCGCGAGATGACCACGTGGACCGGCCAACCGGAATCGATGGGTTCCGAGACGAAGCCGAAATCCGCCCCCTCCGGGCTGACCAAAAACGGATGGACGGTCATCATCGGGGCCAAGGCCAGATCGGCCTGCTTCAACGGCAAGGTGGCGACCACGTCGAAGATGGTGGGGCGGGGGACGGGGGTATAAGTGGAACCGAACGTGTCGGTCAGCCATTTGGCCTGGCGCGATCCTTCCTGGACCGCCACCTTGCGGCCCTTGACCAATTGGGCCATGGGGATTCCGGCCAGTTCGGGATGGCCGACGAAGGCGGTGGTGGACCGCCAATAAGGCCGGCTGAACAACATGATCTTTTCGCGCTCGGCGGTCTTGATCAGGTTGCCGAAGCCGATTTGCGCCTTGTCGTCGCGAATATGGGCCACCAGGGCCGCCAACGGCATGGGCTGGAACTTGCAGGTCAGTTGCAGGCGCTGACAAACCTGTCCCGCCACTTCCACGTTGATGCCGCGAAAGCTGCCGTCGGGCATGTGCATGCTGAAATTGGGGGTGGAATCGGTCAGCGCCACGATGACGGTTTCAGCCGCCGCAGCCATCGGCCGCAATGTTGCCAGGCACAAAAGTGCCAGCGCCAACCCCTTCATGAAATTCCCTCCCAAACTTCTACGAAAGTATAGTTTTCTGTGCGTGAAGTTGGCAAGGGTGGAATCCTCAGGCCTTGATTCCGGCCCCCACCGCCTTGGGCGCGTTGGGGTCCAGCGGCCAACGCGGCCGGGGGGCGAAGTTCAGCGGATCGGTCAACCCCAAAGCAAAGCGTTCGGCCCCGGCCCAGGCGATCATGGCGGCGTTGTCGGTGCACAATTTCAGCGGCGGCGCCAGAAAGCTCAGCCCGGATTTGGTCGCCAATTGGGTCAACTGAGCGCGCAACGCGGTGTTGGCGGCGACGCCGCCGGCCACCACCAGATGTTTGCCGGCGGGCCAGCGGCTTTTGAAGATGTCGATGGCGCGTTTGGTCCGATCGGCCATGGATTCGGCCACGGCCATCTGGAAGGCGGCGGCGACGTCGGCGACGTCCTGGTCGCAAAGCGGTCGGGGCAGGGATTCCACCAGCAGACGCACGGCGTTCTTCAGGCCCGAGAAACTGAAATCGCAGCCCGGCTTGCCCTTCATGGGGCGTGGCAAGGCAAAGCGGCTGGCATCGCCCTTGGCGGCCCATTCCTGAATCTGCGGCCCGCCGGGATAGCCCAGTCCGATCATCTTGGCCGCCTTGTCGAAGGCCTCGCCCACCGCGTCGTCGATGGTGGTGCCCAGGCGGCGGTAATCACCCACCCCCAGCACCGCCAGCAACTGGCTGTGTCCGCCCGACGCTAACAGCAGCAGATAGGGAAAGTCGATACCGTGGGTCAACCGGGCGGTCAAAGCGTGGCCTTCCAGATGGTTGACCGCCAGGAACGGCTTGTTCGCGGCCAAAGCAATGGCCTTGGCGGTCATCACGCCGACCATGACGCCGCCGATCAGGCCGGGGCCGCCGGTGGCCGCCACCGCGTCCAGATCGGCGAAGCTTTTGCCGGCCTGGGCCATGGCTTGCGCCACCATGGCATCCACGTGTTCCAGATGGGCGCGGGCGGCGACTTCTGGAACGATTCCGCCAAAGGGACGATGAACGTCAATTTGCGACAGCACCACATCGGCCAAAATGCGTCTTTCGCCGTCCACCAACGCGGCGGCGGTTTCATCGCAACTGGTTTCGATTCCCAAGATCAGCACGGAAAAGTCCTTTCCAGAATTCCCATCATTACCTACAACAGGCCGATCATGACGAAAACCGCAAACACCGCCAAACTCACCATCGGCACGCGCGGATCGCCGCTTGCCCTGGCCCAAACCCACGAGACCCGGGACCGTCTGGCCGCCGCATGGCCCCAGTTGGCGGGGGACGGCGCCATCGCCATCCAGGTCATCCAGACCACCGGCGACATGATCCAGAACCGCCCCTTGGCCGAAATCGGCGGCAAGGGCCTGTTCACCAAGGAACTGGACGATTCCATGCTGGACGGCCGCATCGATCTGGCGGTCCATTCCATGAAGGACGTGCCCACTTTGCTGCCCGACGGCATCATCCTGCCGTGCGTCCTGCCGCGCGAAGACGTGCGCGACGCTTTCATCTCGCCCAAGGCCAAGACCTTGATGGATTTGCCCGAAGGCGCGGTGGTCGGCTCGGCCAGCCTGCGGCGCGGCGCCCAAATCCTGCACCGCCGTCCCGATCTGAAGGTGGTGAACTTCCGCGGCAACGTCCAGTCGCGGCTGCGCAAGCTGGAAGAAGGCGTGGTCGACGCCACGCTTTTGGCCATGGCCGGCCTGAACCGCCTGGGCCTGTCCCAGCACGTCACCAGCGCCTTCGAGGTGGAAGACATGCTGCCGGCGGTGGCCCAGGGCGCCATCGGCATCACCTGCCGTGACGGCGACGAGCAGTCGCTGAAATTCCTGGCGGCGTTGAACTGCCCGACCACCATGATCCGCATCACCGCCGAGCGTGCCTTCCTGGCGACGCTGGACGGGTCGTGCCGCACCCCCATCGCCGCCTTGGCGCGGGTGGAGGGCGACAAGCTGTCGTTTCGGGGCCTGATCATCAGTCCCGACGGCAAGACCATCCATGCCACCAGCCGCGAAGGCACCATCGGCGACGCCCAGGCCATGGGCGACGATGCCGGCCGCGAATTGCTGGCGGTGGCCGGTCCCGGCTTTTTCGACTTCAAGGCTTAAGCATGCGCCACGCGCTGGTCACCCGCCCGCGCGACGACGCCGGGCCCTTGGCCGCCGAACTGGAAGGGCGCGGCCTGCTGGTGACGGTCGAGCCGTTGCTCGACATCGTGCCGGTGGATGGGGGTGAAATCCCCATTCACGGTGTCCAGGGCATCTTGGCCACCTCGGCCAACGGGGTGCGGTCCTTGGCCGCCGCTTTGGCCGACCGTTCGTTGCCGGTGTGGGCGGTGGGCGATTCCTCGGCCCGGGTGGCCCGCCAGTTGGGCTATGAACAGGTGGAAAGCGCCGGCGGCGACGTGGACGATCTGGTCGCCTTGGTCAAATCCCGCTGCACCCCCGAAAAGGGGGCTTTCCTGCATGCCGCCGGTTCGGTGACGGCCGGCGATTTGTCGGGGCAATTGGCGGCGGCGGGCTTTGACGTGCGTCGTCTGGTGTTGTATCAGGCCGTCACCGCCGCAGCGCTGAGTGCCCCCCTGATCGCCGCCCTGGACCAGGGTGGTATCGACCTGGCCTTGTTTTTCTCTCCCCGCACTGCCGCAACCTTTGCTAGGCTTGTGCTGGCGGCCGGCAAGGGGGAAGCACTGTCCGGGATCACCGCCTACGCCCTGAGCCCCGCTGTCCAGCGGGAATTGTCCGTCTTGTCCTGGGCCGCCATCCGCGTGGCCGAGACACCCACCCAGGCGGCGCTGCTGAGGGCGTTGGATCACGATTTACAGCGGGAAGAAGTGATGAGCGATAGCGAAAAGCCGAAAACCGAACAGGAAAACGGCGATTCCGCCAACCCGGCGCCGTCTCCTGAAGCCGAAATCGTGACCGGGCCCGAGGTTGCGGCCCAATCCGAGACGCCGAAGAAATCCTTTCCCGTGCGCAGCGTGATTGTCGCCGTGGTCATCTTGGTGTTGATCGGCGGCGGGGTCGCCACCTTCGAACAATGGAAAGGTCTGATCCAGCCCCCCAAATCCAGCCCGGTACCGGTGGCGCCGCCCAGCGCCTCCACGACGGCGCCGGCTCCGGCCTTCCGCCCGGCGACCGAAAGCGAAACCACCAAGGTCGAATTGTCGGCACTGCGCGACCGCTTGGCGCAACTGGAAAGCCGGCCCCAGGCCGAGTTGGACACCAGCCGTCTGGACAAGGCCGAATCCGCCATCGCCGCTTTGCAGGCCCAGCCGCAAGTGCCGGCCAAGCTGGTGGGCGAGGTCGAGGAAATGGGCAAGCAACTGGCCGAGGTGAAGCGCACCAGCGCCGATGCCGCCGCCGTGCTGCGACTGGCCGACCGTCTGGAAAAGATCGAGGCCGAGCTGCGTGACATCCAGGCCAAGCGCTCCAGCGCCGTGGCGGTGCTGCTGGCGGTGGGACAATTGCGCGAAGCCCTGTCCCGCGCCATGCCCTATGACGCGGAATTGCGGGCGCTGCTGGCCCTGGCCGGCAACGACCCGGAAGTGGTCAGCCAGACCCAGCCGTTGAAGGCGCGGGCCGAATTGGGTATTCCCACCCAAACCACCCTGGTCGCCCGTTTCCATCGCCTGGCCCCCGATCTGGTTCGCGCCCAAGTGCTGCCGGCCGATCAATCCTGGTGGCGCCAGACCCTGGATCGTCTGGCCAGTCTGGTGGTGGTGCGGCGCGAGGACGGTGACGCCGCCGGTTCGGGAAGCGCCGCCATCGTCGCCCGGATCGAGGCGCGTCTGGCCGAGGACGATTTGGAACATGCCGCCGACGAGGCCGCCGGCCTGCAGGACACCGCCGCCGAGGTGGTGGCGCCGTGGTTGGACGACGCCCGGGCGCGCTTGGTCGCCGACAAGGTGGCCTCGGCGCTGACCGCCCATGTGGTGGCCCAGGTGGGAGCGCGTCCGTGATGGCCCGCCGCCTGTTCCTGTTCGCCGTTCTGGTGGCCGCGTTGGTGGCCGCCGCGGTGTGGTTCGCCGACCGTCCCGGTTCGGTGACCATTCATTGGCAAGGCTGGCGCATCGACACGTCGGTGCCGGTGCTGCTGACCGCCATGATTTCCTTCATGGCGGCTTTGGCCTTTGTCTGGCGGCTGTTGACGACGGTGGTCGGGGCGCCGGGGCGTTTCTTGACCCGCCGACGCGAAGCCCGCCGGCAGCGCGGTTACGCAGCGCTTTCCGACGGTTTGGCGGCGGTGGCGGTGGGTGACCGCAAACGGGCCGGCAAGCTGGCCAAACAGGCTGACAAATTGCTGGCCGACCCGGCGCTGACCGGATTGTTGACCGCCCAGGCGGCGGAATTGTCCGGAGACGACGGCGAAGCGGAAAAGCGTCTGACCAGTATGGTCGAGCGGCCGCAGACGGCGTTGCTGGGGCTGAAGGGGCTGTTGACCCTGGCCAAGCGGCGCGGCGACACCGAAGCCGCCCTGGATTACGCCCGCCGGGCCTGGGCCCTGGGGGCGCCGGCCGCCGATCTGGCCACCGATCTGTTCGACCTGCAGGCGCGGGCCGGCCAATGGGTGGAAGCCGAGGCGACCTTGGACGAGGCCCGCAAGCGCCGTGCCCTGGCTGCCGAGGACATCCGCCACCGTCAGGCGTTGACCCAATACGAGCGGTCACTGCAGGCCGAACGCGATTCCGATCCGGCCAGTGCCTTGGCCCTGGCGCAAAAGGCCCATCAATCGGATCTGACCCTGGTCGAGGCGGCGGCGCGGGTGTCGCGGCTGCTGCACCGCGCCGGCAAGGATCGCAAGGCGGCGGCGGCACTGACCAACACCTGGCAGGTGGCACCCCATCCGTTGCTGGTCGAGGCCTGGTTGGCCCTGGCCCCGGCGGAAACCCCGCTGCAACGGGTCAAGCGGCTGGAAAAGCTGGTCAAGGCCAATCCCGACGCCGCCGACGGCCACATGGCCCTGGCCGAGGCCGCCTTGGCCGCCAAGCTGTGGGGGGCGGCCCGCAATCATTTGGAAACCGCCGCCGTTCAGCGTCCCAGTGCCGCCATCTACATCCTGCTGGCCCGCCTGGAGCGGGAAGAACGCCAGGACGAGGCGGCCGCCCAGATGTGGATGTCGAAAGTAGCGCAAGCCCCGGCCGAACCGGCTTGGCATTGCCATTCCTGTGGCAAGCCCGCTGATCTGTGGGCCAGCACCTGTCCGTCCTGTGGCGCCCCCGACAGTTTGTGGTGGGGGCAGCAAAGCCAGGCCTTGTTGCCGGCCCCCTGAGACAAAGGCCGGGAGCCTTTGTCTTAGGGCGGAAACGGCTTCAGAACTCGATGTCGGCGCCGAACTTGGCCTTCAACTCGGCGGCCAGAACCTGCGGCAGCTTGGCCGCCGGGTCGCGGGTGCTTTGCCATTGGCCGTCGGCGTAATCGTAATGGGTGGCGCCGCTGACCGGCGACGACATCCAGATCTGCCGGTTGGGGCCGTGCTTGTTGATGACGTACTGGCCGCCGCTGTCCAGCGACAGGGTCAGGATGCCACCCTGCAACTCGGCGTCGATGTCGTCGCCCAGCACCTCGTCGATGGTGTCGGCCATCAGGTTCAGCAATTGGTCGGCGGCAGAGGAGAAGCGGCTTTCGTCGGTGCTCATGGTCGGTCCTTCATCCATTTCTGGCATCCGACACTATCCAAGTTGCAGGCGTCCGCCAAGGCTATCGGGTGAAGACCGTATTTGTTATGGACGCGCCCTGGGCGGATGTTGATACTGTTGCATATGCAGGAACCCCAATAGAGGGTCCGCGAACAGAGGGAGACATCCATGACCCGCATCATGGTGATTGAAACCGAGGCGCGTGCCCGTCAGGCGCTGAAGGCGATTTTGGAAGGCGCCGGCTATGAGGTGATCATTGCCGCCGATTCCGGGGACGCCATCACCCGTCATTCCGTCCATCCCGCCGATCTGGTGATCGCCGACGGGGTGGGCGAACCGCCGGCCGGCGCCCGCATCCTGGCCGTGCCCGGGGGGACCGACCAACGCCGGGCCCAATTGTCCGAGCGTTTGCGGTTGTCGGGGGCAAAGAATTTCCTGCCCAAACCGTTCCGCCGCGACGATCTTTTGGACGCGGTTCGGGCCAGTTTGGCGTGAAAAAGTCCGTCAGCGGAAAAAGCTGAAAAAAAGTGCAACCCCACGCTTGCGCCGGCTTGGGGTTTTCTGTATAGAGAGCGCCTTCGATTTGCAAAGCAGGACGGCCATGAAGAACGATATTCATCCCGATTACCATGAGATCACCGTGGTGATGACGGACGGCACCGAATTCACGACTCGTTCGACCATGGGCAAGGCCGGCGACACGCTGCGTCTGGACATCGATCCCAAGTCCCATCCGGCTTGGACCGGCGTGCATCGCATGGTGGATTCGGGCGGTCAGATCGCCAAGTTCAACAAGCGTTTCGCCAGCTTCGGCATCAAGTCGTAAGTCTTGTCGCCGGTGTTCGTCACCGGCCGCCGTTAAGTGGACCAAGCCGCCAGATACACAGTCTGGCGGCTTTTTCCTTGTTTATTGTGGACTTCGCTGCGCTAAGACGGTACAGCAGGCGAGGGGGTAGGGAGGCTGTATAGCCTGAATGGCGGACGCGCATAGACCATGATCATCGTCCACTACGAGGTATATGTCCTCGAAGGTCGCGGATGGATGCTGCATGCGCGTTTTCCTCGCATGGAGCGCGAGGGCGCCCTTGCGGAAGCCAAGGAACTCGAGACCTCGCTGAAGCTGCAGGTCCGGGTCGTCCGCGAAACCTATTACACCGACAACAACGCCTTCGAAGAAGCTGAAATCTACGTCACCGGCGGCAAGGTCGACCGTGCCGCCTTGCAAGGCAAGGGCAGCAATGCCGGTGGGGGCGGTAAGTCGTCGTGGGGGGCGCCAGGGCCTGGGGGCGGAGCTTCCGCAGGTGGTTCCACCGCGCGACGGGCGACGACGGCCAAGGCGGTTCGCGGAGCCCCGGCCAGGAAAGCCAAAGCCGGCAAGATGGCCATGTCGGAACTGGAAGTGGCGCAAGCCCGCCAAGTGGTCACCCGGCTGGTGGCCATCGGGGCCTGTGGTCTGGCCGTTGCCTTGCTGGCGATCAAACTGACCCCCAACATCATCTTGCTGTTCTGGAAGCTGGGTTTTGGCATCAAGGTCGATGCCGGCTCTTACAGCCAATTGCTGATGGTGGTCTTCGCCTTGTCCTTCCTGATGACGTCGGTTCCCTTGGCGATGAAGTTCATGCCGCGCAAGGGGCAGGGGGAACGCTCGCGCCCGGCGGCGATGATGGCGGCTCCGCCGCCGGCCCCCAAGCCCAAGGCCATCGCCAAGGACATGAAGAAATCCCTGGAGAAGCTGGCCAAGGAAGCCGATGCCACGGCGCCGCCCAAGGATGAAAGCGACGACGATCTGCCGCCGCTGGATCTGGACTTGGACGACGACAAGTCCTTGGCCGAGGAAGTGGCCGAAGCCGAGCGCGAGCAAAAGCAGGAAAAACCCGCCAAGGAAGAGGCGGCGCCGACCCAAAGCCTGGAAGCGCAGATGCCCAAGGTGGGCAAGTTCCTGAGTGGAGCCATGGACGCGGTGCGCGAGGAACGCGTCACCATGGACAATTACAACCGCTTCGCCATGCACCTTTACATGGCGGGCGCTGTCGAGGCTTTGATCGAGTTCCGCAAATTGGGCGCCAAGGCCTTGGAACCGCTGATGGCGGAAGCTCTGGATCAATTGGGAACCCGAGGCGACGCGGCGCGCAACTTCCATGACAAGTTGGGCGAATACCGCCGCGAGGCCCGTTACAAGCATGTCCTGGAGGCCGGCCGCAACGCCATGGGCAATTACCTGCTGGGCGACGAGATGGGGGCGCATCTGGTATTGCGCGACGTCTATCGCGACTGGAACCGCAAGGTGGACCAGAAGCAGGGACAGATGATGACGGTGCTGTTCACCGACATGGTGGATTCCACCAACATGACCCAGCAGCGCGGCGACGTCGCCGCCCAGGAAATCGTCCGTCGCCACAACCTGATCGTTCGCGGCGCCCTGTCGCGTTTCGGCGGCCACGAGGTCAAGCATACCGGTGACGGTATCATGGCGTCGTTCCTGTCGGCGGACGGCGCCATCGACGCCATGGTTCAGGTGCAGCGTCAGGTGGCCGAACACAACGCCCGCATGCCCACCCAGATTCTGCATCTGCGCATCGGGCTGAATGCCGGCGAGCCCATCCAGGAAGAAGACGATTTGTTCGGATCCACCGTGCAATTGGCGGCCCGCGTCTGCGCCGCCACTGGCACCGACGAAATTTACTGCACGGCATCGGTGATGGAATTGTCGGGCAAGCCCTCTTCCCAGTTCCGCTCGGTGGGCGCCAAAGCGGTCAAGGGGTTCCGCGACCCCATCACCATGTACGAGATTTTGTGGAAGTGATCTTGTGCGTAAGGCCGGCGGCAAGTCCGCCGGGGCGGTGCGCGGGTCTTAATTCAGTCGCTGCAGCATCTGGTGCTCCAGGCGCGCCACCCGTTGGTAAAGGCTGAGCGAGCGCGACAACAGACTTTTCAGGCCCCGGGGCAGGTAGTCCTCGTTGTCGTGACTTTGGTCCAGGCAAACGTCGTAACCCGACAGGCGGTTGGTTTCCGCCAGGGCTTCGGCGATTTCGACTTCGCCGGCATGGACGGCCCGTTGCATCAGCAGCCACGCCATCACTTGGGTCAGCCGCGAGGTGACCCGCATGGCTTCGCAGGACAACCGCAAGCCCTGCATGGCTTCGGCCTGTTGTCTTTCACGAAGTTCGACGTATTTGACGTAGTTGCGGGCCTCGACCATCAGGGTCATGGCTTCGTCGTAGGTGCCGCCAAAGAAGGCTGGTTGCGACATGGCAACGCTCCTTTCAGGGCCGGGGCCTCCCCAGCCCTGGACTCCCTTGGTAACAACGTCGCGATCCATTCATAGGATGGAAAGTGTTGGCAAAAATATCAAGAGGTAAAATTTTTGAAAACACAGTGATAAATTAGATAAAATTATAAATATTGAATTCATTTGATGTAATAGTCATAGTGTTCACGTGGTAATTATCTGGTCGCGCGAGGTCGATATGCGTTTCGTCGTCGCAGAATCGTTCGACAAGAGCGAAATAAATCATTTTTTCGACGCGGATATCAGTTGCCGCATCGGCGGGGTGATTAAGTCCCGCAGCGGCAAGATTTACCGTGTCGAAGATTTCGCCTGGCACACGGACACGTTCGACCACACGCCCAATGTGCGTGTGCTCCTCAAACGCGAGAAATAAGTCCTCCTTAACCCTGATGGTTCAGGAAGATTTGGCGGATGAAGGGGGGAATGGGGGTCGGACGCTGGCTGTCACGTTCGACGAAGACGTGGGTCCAGTGCCCGTCGGCGGCGGCTTCGTCGGAATTTTGCCCGAACAGCGCGATACCATAGCGGACCGATGACGTTCCCACATGTTCGATGCGCAAGCCGCCGCTGACCGGTTCCGGCCAGGACAGCGGCCGCCGAAAGCTGCAATGGCTTTCGGCGGCGAAGGCGATGGCGTCGCCGTTCATGATGTCCATGGCGCACGGACCGCGCAGGAACTCCACCACCACCATCTCGAAAAAGCGGTAATACTCGACGTTGTTGATGTGGCCGAACATGTCGTTGTCCGACCACCGCGTCTGGATGGTGGTCAAAAAGGGGAAGTCCTGGCGGAGCGGTGCGGGGGAGCGGGTCATTGCGCGGTCCAGCCGCCATCCATGGTCAAATTGGTGCCGGTCATGTTGCCGGCGGCGTCCGAGCACAGGAACACCGCCAGCTCGCCCAATTGTTCCGGGGTGGTGAAGCGCTTGGAGGGCTGCTTTTCGCTGAGCAGGTCGCGGCCGGCATCGGCCACCGACAGCCCTTGCGCCTCGGCGCGGGCGTCGATCTGCTTTTGCACCAAGGGGGTCAGCACCCAACCCGGGCAGATGGCGTTGCAGGTGATGCCGGTTTCGGCGTTTTCCAGGGCCACCACCTTGGTCAGGCCGACGATGCCGTGCTTGGCCGCCACATAAGCCGATTTGTTGATGGACGCCACTTGGCCATGGACCGAGGCGACGTTGATCAATCGGCCCCAGTTCTTGGCCTGCATGGCGGGCAGGGCGGCGCGGATGGTGTGGAAGGCGGATGACAGGTTGATGGCGATGACCGCGTCCCAGCGGGCGGCGGGGAAGTTCTGTACCGGGTCGACGTGCTGGATGCCGGCGTTGTTGACCAAGATGTCGACGCTGCCCAGACGCTTTTGCGCGTCTTCCACCAAAGCGACGCATTCGTCGGCCTTGGACAAATCGGCACCGTTGTACAACACCGTGACGCCGAATTCCTTTTCCAGGCCGGCGCGCAATTCCTCGATGCCGTCGCCGAAGCCGTTCAGCATGATGCCGCAGCCCTGCGCCGCCAGCGACCGGGCGATGCCCAGGCCGATGCCGCTGGTGGAACCGGTGACCACCGCGTTACGTCCCTTCAACATGATCGAACCCCTTGTCTTATGGTTTCTTGAACAGGGCCACGGCCCCTAGTTTGACGCTTTCCTTGCCGGCGATGGCGGCTTCGGCACGGATGATCTCGGCCCGCAATTCACCGATGTAATCGCGCAATTCCTCGATTCCCATGATCTCAAGGTTGCGCGCCTGCGCCGCCTTTTTCTTGGGTTCCAGGTCGTCCCAATCCATCCGCGCTCTCCTTCGCCGCTTGCCAGGACGGCTTGAACGTACCAGATTGACCCCAACCGGGACAGACCCAGAAAGAACACGACCATGCTGCCGCCCACCATGACCTGTATCGAGATTTCCACCCCTGGCGATTGCGACGTGCTGAAGCCGGCGACGCGACCCTTGCCGGCGGCCGGACCGGGCCAGGTGCTGATCAAGGTGGCGGCGGCCGGCATCAACCGCCCCGACGTGCTGCAGCGCCAGGGCGCCTATCCGGCACCGCCCGGCGCCTCGGACCTGCCCGGCCTGGAAGTGTCTGGCACCATCGCCGCTTTGGGGCAGGGGGTGACGCAATGGGCGTTGGGTGATTCGGTCTGTGCCTTGTGTGCCGGGGGCGGCTATGCCGAATATGTGGCCGTTGACGCCCGTCACTGTCTGCCCATTCCCGACGATCTGCATTTCCCTGACGCCGCGGCGCTGCCGGAAACCCTGTTCACCGTCTGGCACAACGTGTTCGAGCGCGGCGGCTTGAAGGCGGGCGAGAAGTTCCTGGTCCATGGCGGCGCGTCCGGCATCGGCACCACCGCCATCCAACTGGCCAAGGCGCTGGGCGCCAAGGTGTTCGCCACCGCCGGCGGCGCCGCCAAATGCGAGGCTTGCGTCAAGCTTGGCGCCGACCGCGCCATCGATTACCAAACCGAGGATTTCGTCGAAGTGATCAAGGCGGAATGCGGCGGCAAGGGCGTCGACGTCATCTTGGACATGGTGGGCGGCGATTATTTGCCGCGTAACGTCAAATGCCTGGGTTTCGACGGTCGTCTGGTCAACATCGCCTTCATGAAGGGGCCGGTGGCGGAAATGAACATGATGCCGGTGATGCTGCGCCGCTTGACGTTGACCGGCTCGACGCTTCGGCCGCAATCGGACGATGCCAAGGCGCGCATGGCCCAGGGGCTGCGTCAGCATGTCTGGCCCCTGGTGGCGGCGGGAAGCGTGCGGCCGCTGATCCATGCCGAGTTCCCGCTGGCCCAGGCCGCCGAAGCCCACAGGTTGATGGAATCCAACACCCATGTGGGCAAGATCGTGTTGACCGTTTGACCACCGGCGCGGCCTCCCATATAAATACGGCAATCCCAAAATGTGCCCCGCCATGGCACCGGGACCGACGCCTTGACCGGCCGGTTCCGCACGAGATTTCGCAAGGAGATGATTATGGCTTTGCCGCTGATGCCCAAAGCGACTGCCGTCTGGCTGGTCGAGAACACCGCTCTCAGCTTTGAGCAGATCGCCGAGTTCTGTGGTTTGCATTCCTTGGAAGTGCAGGCCATCGCCGACGGCGAAGTGGCGACCGGCATCGTCGGTCTGGACCCGGTGGCCAACGGTCAGATCTCCAAGGCCGAGCTGGAACGCTGCGAAGCCGACCAGGACGCCACCTTGCGTCTGAACGTCACCGATTATCCGCAGCCCCGGGCCAAGCCCAAAGGCGCTCGCTACACCCCGGTGTCCAAGCGTCAGGACCGTCCCGACGCCCTGGCCTGGCTCTTGAAGCATCACCCGGAATTGTCGGATGCCCAACTGTGCAAGCTGATCGGCACCACCAAGCCGACCATCCAGTCGGTGCGTGAAAAGAGCCACTGGAACGCCGCCAACATCAAGCCGCGCAACCCGGTCACCCTGGGGCTGTGCACCGAAAGCGACCTGGAAAAGGCCGTCACCATCGGTCGCGGCCGCGCCGGCGGCCCGGTCAGCCCGCAATATCACGACGACAGCGAAGACGCGGAATAAATCCATCTCGCCATAATCGACGAAACGCCCGCCACAAAGCGGGCGTTTTTGTTTCATAAATCGGCCAAAACTCAGGGCGATGATTCCCAATATCGGCGCTTTCGCCGCATGGGAGGTCATCATGGGTAAGGGTCTGTGGGTTGCCGGCGCCTTGGTCCTGGCTTTGTCGGCCTGCGCCCAGCCGGGCGGCAATGGTTATGGTTTCAGCAAGTCCACCGGCGGCGCCATTCTGGGCGGGGCCGGCGGTGCCTTGGCTGGCTCGCAATTCGGCGGCGGCAAGGGCAAGATCGCCACCACCGCCTTGGGCACCTTGTTGGGGGCCTGGTTGGGCTCGGAAGCCGGGGCCTCGATGGATCGCGCCGATCAGAACTATACTTCCAACCAGCAGCGGGGCGTGGCCCAACAGCCATACGGTTATGCGCAGCAGCCGCAGATCCAGTGGAGCGACCCGCGCGGTTACGATGCGGTGTCGCCGCGTTATTGATGGGTAAAGAAAAACCCCGCCGGATCGCTCCGGCGGGGTTCAATCATTCAGCCCGTTGACGTTTTACGGCGCGGCCACGGCCACCGGCGGCAGGCCGGGGCGGTTGGCGGCGGCTTCCGCCAGGCTTTCGCCCAGGTAAAGGTCCACCATCTCGGCCAGCGGCTCCAGGTGGTCGCCGAAGAAATGGTTGGCGCCTTCCACCGTGCGATACTTGACGCGGATGTTCTTTTGGCTCCCCAGCTTGGTCGCCAGCTTGGCCACCGAGGCTTCGGGCACGGCGTCGTCGGCGGTGCCGTGGACGATCAGTCCGGAAGACGGGCAAGGGGCCAGGAAGGTGAAGTCGTAGGCGTTGGCCGGCGGCGCCACCGAGACGAAGCCGTCGATTTCCGGGCGGCGCATCAGAAGCTGCATGCCGATCCAGGCACCGAACGAAAAGCCCCCCACCCAACAGGCCTGGGCGTTGGGGTTGTAAGTCTGCATCCAGTCGAGCGCCGACGCGGCGTCGGACAATTCGCCCTGACCGCTGTCGAACTTGCCCTGAGAGCGGCCGACACCGCGGAAGTTGAAGCGCAGGGTCGAGAAACCGCGCTTCACGAAGGCGTTGTAGAGCGCGTAGACCACCTTGTTGTTCATGGTGCCGCCATGCTGCGGATGCGGATGCAGCAACAGGGCGATGGGCGCGTTGACAACCTTGGAATGGTGGTAGCGGCCTTCCAGGCGTCCGTCGGGTCCGTTGAAAATAACCTCGGGCATCGTGTCCCCTATACCTGTCTTGGTTTGTTATGCGGCGCGCCTATGGGAACCGCCAGGGCAGCGGAAAAATCCCGAGTATGCGCGTCGGGGAATAATTGGCGGGTTTTGGGCTGATGGCCGGTCATACTTGACCGGCTTTGTCGGGCATCCTATATTCACCTCAACGAAAGCAACCCAGCCGCAAGGCCCCCCTTGGTCCTTGATGTGCACATGGGTTGCGTCCTCGAGCGGAAGATTAGCATATTGCCGGCCATGGTTTTCAAGTCTCTTCGCGAAGATATTGCCTCTATTCGCAGCCGCGACCCGGCGGCGCATTCCATAATCGAGGTGATTCTTTGCTATCCCGGACTGCATGCGCTGCTGATTTATCGCATGGCGCATTGGTGCTGGGGTGTGGGTTTGAAGGTCCTGGGGCGTATCTTGTCCCATGTGGGCAAGGTGTTCACCGGCATTGAAATCCATCCCGGCGCCACCATCGGCCGCCGTTTGTTCATCGACCACGGCACCGGGGTGGTGATCGGCGAGACCGCCATCATCGGCGACGACGTCACCCTTTATCACGGCGTTACCCTGGGCGGCACCTCGCTGCACAAGGGCAAGCGTCATCCGACCCTGGAAGACGGCGTCATCGTCGGTTCCGGCGCCCAGGTGCTGGGGCCCATCGTGGTCGGCAAGGGGGCGCGCATCGGCGCCAACGCCGTGGTGCTGACCGAAGTGCCGCCCGGCGTCACCATGGTGGGTATTCCGGCCCGCGCCGTGCTGCGCAAGCCGAAAGAGGGCGAGCCCACTTTCTGCGCCTATGGCCTGGAAGACGACAATCTGCCCGACCCGGTGGCGCGTGCCATCGACAACCTGCGCAGCCAGGTCAACACCCTGGTCGAGCGGGTGCAGGAACTGGAAGCCGAACGCGCCCAGCATCATCACCCCAACCGCCACGCGGCCAACGTCGTCGTCCTGGGGGACGACGACCGTAACCAGGCGGTCTAAGGACCAGGCTCAATCATCGGACTGGGGTCCGATCGTTCAGGAGAGACAGCAGTGAAACTCAGCACCAAAGGTCGTTACGCCGTGATGGCCATGGTCGACCTGACCAGCCACTCGCAAGGCAACCCGGTCGCTTTGGCCGACATCGCCGAGCGTCAGGAAATTTCCCTGTCCTATCTGGAGCAGCTGTTCGGCAAGCTTCGGAAGGGCGGTCTGGTGAAAAGCGTGCGCGGTCCCGGCGGCGGCTATTTGTTGTCGCGTCCGGCGGCGCAGATGCGCATTTCCGACATCATCCTGGCGGTGGACGAACCGATCCAGACCACCCGTTGCTCGCCCGGCTCGCCGGCCGGCTGCCACCACAACAAGGGCCGCTGCCTGACCCACGATCTGTGGGAAGAACTGGGCAACCAGATCTATCTGTATTTGTCGGCGGTGTCGTTGGCCGATGTGTGCGAACGCCGCATCCTGGGCAGCTCGGGCATGTTTCACGGCAATACCGGCACCGTTGCCGCCCAATAAGCGGCCCCATTAAGCGGTATGGTGCGGATCACTAAGGAGGCTTGGGTTCGGTGAGCGTGTCGGTTTACCTCGACTATAACGCCGGCGCCCCGGCGCGGCCCGAGGTCATCGACGCCATGGTCGAGACCCTGAAAGCCGCCGGCAACCCTTCTTCCGTCCACGATTTCGGCCGTCGTGCCCGCGCCCGCCTGGAGGCGGCGCGGCGCGACGTCGCCGCCGCCGTGGGGGGCGATCCGGCCGGGATCGTCTTCACCTCGGGCGGGACCGAAGCCAACGCCTTGGCCCTGCGTGGCACCGGGCGGCGGGTGCTGGTGTCGGATATCGAACATGCCTCGGTGCGGCAATGCGGCCCGGCACAGGTCATTCCGGTCGGTGCCGACGGCATCGTCGACCTGGCCGAGCTGGACCGATTGCTGGCTGCCGATCCCGCCCCGGCCCTGGTGTCGGTGATGTTGGCCAACAACGAAACCGGTATCATCCAGCCGGTGGCGGAAGTGGTCCGCGTCGCCCGTGCCCATGGCGCCTTGGTCCATTGCGACGCCGCCCAGGGTTTGGGTCGCATGCCTGTTTTTTTGTCGGACCTTGATGTCGACTTCCTGACATTAAGCGCACACAAAATGGGCGGACCGGCCGGAATCGGTTGTTTGTCGTTGTCTAAAAGCGACATTTCCTTGGCACCCATCTTGCTAGGAGGTGGTCAGGAGAAAAGTCGTCGAGCGGGAACCGAAAATCTTGCCGGCATCGTCGGCTTCGCTGTCGCCGCCAGATTGGCGGCGGAAGAAGCCAAGGGGGGCGATGCCCCGGCAAGGATGAGGACGCTGAGGGATGCCCTGGAAGCCCAAGCGGTGGAACGGGTGCCCGAGGCAAGGATCGTGGGCGGGTCGTCGCCCCGGCTGTGCAATACCTCGTGCCTGATTTTGCCGGAAGTCGCCGCGCAAGTTCAGGTGGTGGCCTTGGATTTGGCCGGGGTGATGGTCAGTGCGGGATCGGCCTGTTCATCGGGTAAAGTGGCTTCCAGCCATGTGCTGGCGGCCATGGGCCTGGGGCCGGGTCTGGCCGATTGCGCATTGCGCGTCAGCCTGGGGCCGGCAAGCCAAGCCCAAGATGTCGATGCCTTCCTGTCCGCCTGGAGCGACCTGGCCCGGCGGAAAGGAAAAACAGTCAAGGACGCGGCCTAGGGCCGCCAAGCGAAAGGACCTGAAGCGATGACCATCCCCTCCATCGGCCGACGCCCGGGACAGCCGATTTATCTCGACTATCAGGCCACCACGCCGTGCGATCCGCGCGTGGTCGAAAAGATGCTGCCGTATTTCACCGAAAAGTTCGGCAACCCGCATTCGCGCAACCACGCTTATGGCTGGGAAGCGGAAGAAGCGGTGGAACAGGCCCGCGAGCAGGTGGCCGCCATCATCGGCGCCGATGCCAAGGAAATCATCTTCACCTCGGGTGCCACCGAATCCAACAATCTGGCCATCAAGGGCGTCGCCCAGTTCTATAAGGACAAGAAGGACCACATCGTCACCGTGGTCACCGAGCACAAATGCGTGCTCGACACCTGCCGCCACCTGGAACAGGAAGGCTTCAAGGTCACCTATCTGCCGGTGCAGCCCAACGGCCTGATCGACATGGCCGAACTGGAAGCGGTCGTCACCGACAAGACCGCCATCGTTTCCGTCATGGGTGTGAACAACGAAATCGGCGTGGTCCAGCCGCTGGCCGAGATCGGTGCTTTGTGCCGCAAGAAGGGCGCTTTCTTCCATACCGATTGCGCCCAGGCCGTGGGCAAGATCGATCTGGACGTCAACGCCATGAACATCGACCTGATGTCCATTTCCGGTCACAAGATTTATGGCCCCAAGGGCATCGGCGCCCTTTACGTCCGTCGTCGTCCGCGTGTGCGACTGGTCCCCATGATCAATGGCGGCGGTCAGGAACGCGGCATGCGGTCTGGCACCTTGGCCACCATGCTGTGCGTCGGCCTGGGGGAAGCCTGCGCCATCGCCAAGGCCGAAATGGGCGCCGAAGCCGAACGTCTGCGCGGCATGCGCGACCGTCTGCTGGGGGGCCTGAAGCAGCGCCTGCCGGAAATCTATGTCAATGGTGATCTGGACAACCGCGTCGCCGGCAACATCAACATTTCCTTCGCCTTCGTCGAAGGCGAGGGGCTGATGATGGGGGTCAAGGATCTGGCGGTGTCGTCGGGTTCGGCCTGTACCTCGGCGTCGCTGGAACCGTCCTATGTGCTGCGCGCCTTGGGTCTGGACGCCGAAATGGCCCATACCAGCTTGCGCTTCGGCATCGGCCGCTTCACCACCCAGGAAGACATCGATTACGCCATCGACCACACGGTCAAGGCGGTCGAGCATCTGCGCTCGCTGTCGCCTTTGTGGGACATGCACCTGGAAGGCGTCGACCTGAAGTCCATCCAGTGGGCGGAACACTGACCCGTCCCCATATGTAAGATATCGACATGATCAGGGCCGTCCCCTCGGCCCGGAAGTTGGAGGAACACATGGCTTATAGCGACAAGGTCGTCGACCATTACGAACACCCCCGCAACGTCGGCTCGATGGACAAGGATTCCACCGATGTCGGCACCGGTCTGGTGGGTGCACCGGCCTGCGGCGACGTGATGAAGCTGCAGATCAAGGTGAGCCCCGAAGGCATCATCGAGGACGCCAAGTTCAAGACCTTCGGCTGTGGTTCGGCCATCGCCTCGTCTTCGCTGGTCACCGAATGGGTGAAGGGCAAGACCCTGGACGAAGCCGCCGCCATCAAGAACACCGACATCGCCAACGAACTGGCGCTGCCCCCGGTCAAGATCCACTGTTCGGTGTTGGCCGAGGATGCTATCAAGGCCGCCATCAAGGACTACAAGTCCAAGGCCGGCCAGGGTGAGGACGAAAAGGCCGCCGGCTAAGCCGGCGGTCACCATTACGAGAGAGGGATCGCTTATGGAACTGAAGGCTCCCATCAGCATCACCGAAAGCGCTGCTTCGCGGGTCCGCACCATGCTGGAAAAGCGCGGCAAGCCGTCGGCGGGTATCCGCATCGGTGTGCGTTCCAAGGGCTGTTCCGGCATGCAATACACGCTGGAATACGCCGACGAGAAGTCGCCTTTCGACGAAGTGGTCGAACAGAACGGCATCACCGTGCTGATCGATCCCAAGGCCGCCATGTTCATCTTCGGCACCGAAATGGATTGGGTGGAAGAAAAGATGCAATCCGGCTTCGTCTTCCGTAATCCCAACGAAAAGGGGCGTTGCGGCTGCGGTGAATCCTTCCACGTCTGACGAGGTGACAACATGCCGGAGGGGGGTGCGATGACCGCCAGCATTGCCACTGCCGCGGCGTCCGTGGTGCCGTGCTGGTCCTGCAAAGGGCCGGTGGCCGCCCGTGCCCTGTTCTGTTCCGTCTGTGGGGCAGTCCAAGGGCCGGGAACCATCGACCATTTTTCCCGTCTGGGCCTTCAGCCCACGTTCGATATCGACCTGGATCTGTTGGAAAAGCAGTATTTCGGCTTTCAACGCCGGCTGCATCCCGACCGTTTCGCCGCCAAATCGGCCAAGGAACGGGCTTTGTCGCAAAGCCAGGCGACGGCGTTGAACGAAGCTTACGAGACGTTGAAGGACCCGCTGAAGCGGGCCGCCTATGTGCTGGACCTGAAGGGCCACAAGGTGGACCTGACGGCGTGTGGCACCATCAACGACCCGCAATTGCTGATGGAACAGATGGAAAAACGCGAGGCCATCGCCGATGCGGATTCCGTGGAAACCATCACCAAGCTGTCCGCCGAGGCCGATACCGAGGTCATCGCCTGCCAATGCCATATCTCGGCCGCCATCAATGCGGGCGAGTTGGACGAGGCGGTGCATCTGACCATTCGCCTGAAATATCTCGCCAAGCTGGCCGAAGAGGCCCGCACCAAGAAGACCCGCATGACGCGGGCTTTGCGCTAATGGTCGATCCAGGCAGAAGGTTCATTGGGATGAACCGTCTGTCTGGTGAACCGGCCCACAAAATCAATGATCGAAAGGATTTCCCCGATGAGTGATGACGGCCTCGTCCTGCTGCAATTGCACGAGCCTGGGGAAACCCCCGTTCCCCACCAAGACGAAGCCGGCTTGGCGGTGGGCATCGATTTGGGGACCACCAATTCGGTGGTGGCCTTTTCCTTCGATACCGAGGTCGAGGTCCTGAAGGACGAAAACGGCAAGGCGCTGATCCCGTCGGTGGTCCATTACAAGGATGACGGCTCGGTGGTGGTCGGCCGCGAGGCCCGTGAAGCCATCCTGGAAAGCCCCGACCACGTGGTGTCGTCCATCAAGCGTCTGATGGGACGCGGCCTGGAAGACGTCAAGTCGCTGGCCGGCACCCTGCCTTACGAGGTGGAAGTGCCCCCGGAAGGTGGCATGGTGCGCCTGCGCGTGGCGGGGCGCACCCTGACTCCGGTGGCCATTTCCGCCCATATCCTGATGGCCATCAAGGACCGCGCCGAGCAATCCATGCTGGGCAAGGCGGTGACCCGTGCCGTCATCACCGTTCCCGCTTATTTCGACGACGCGGCACGCACCGCGACCAAGGACGCCGCCCGTCTGGCCGATATCGAAGTGCTGCGCCTGGTCAACGAACCCACCGCCGCCGCTTTGGCCTATGGTTTGGACAATTCGGTGGAAGGGCTGTACGCCGTCTATGACCTGGGCGGCGGCACCTTCGACATTTCCATCCTGAAGATGGAAAAGGGCGTGTTCCAGGTCAAAGCCACCGGCGGCGACGCCGTGCTGGGCGGCGACGACATCGACCATGCGGTGGCCGAACATTTCCTGGCCCAGCGCCAGGCCGGCGCCGCCATCACTGCCGGCGAGGTCAAGCAGGCGCTGATGACCGCCCGCGTCGCCAAGGAATGCCTGACCGGCCGTCAATCGGGCGAATGGATGATCGAACTGGATGGTATTGCCAGCCGCCATTCGCTGACCCGTGACGAGCTGGAAAAGCTGGCCGCACCCTTCGTCGACCGCACCATCGACATCTGCCGCGGCGTGGTCGAAGACGCCGGCATCGACGTGTCCGACATCCAGGGCGTGGTGCTGGTGGGCGGTTCCACCCGCATGCCGCTGGTCCGCAAGCGCGTCGCCGAGTTCTTCGGCCTGGAACCGCTTTCCAACATCAATCCTGACGAAGTGGTCGCCGTCGGCGCCGCCCTTCAGGCCGAGGCGCTGACCCGTGGGTCCGACACCTTGCTGCTGGACGTGACGCCCCTGTCCTTGGGCATCGAGACCATGGGCGGCATCGTCGAAAAGGTCATTCCGCGCAACACCCCCATTCCGGTGGCCATGGCCCAGGAATTCACCACCTATCAGGACGGCCAGACCGCCATGGCCATCCACGTGCTGCAGGTCGAGCGCGAGATGGTCGACCAGTGCCGCTCGCTGGCCCGCTTCGTGCTGCGCGGCATTCCGCCGATGGCCGCCGGCGCCGCCCGTATCCGCGTCACCTTCCAGGTCGATGCCGATGGCCTGCTGTCGGTGACGGCGCGCGAACAGACCACCGGCCACGAGGCACGCATCGAGGTCAAGCCATCCTACGGCTTGAGCGACGACGAGATCACCTCGATGCTCAAGGACAGTTTCACGCATGCCTCCGAAGATGCCTTCCGCCGCGCCTTGCGCGAGGCGCAGGTCGAGGCGCAGCGCCTCGTCGAGGCCGTGCAGTCCGCACTGAAGGAAGATGCCCACCTGCTCTCGATGCTGGAACATGCCCATGTCGAGAGTTGCCTGACGAAACTGCAATCCGTATTGCTCGGCGACGACCGGCGGGCGATCGATGCGGCCATGGATGCCCTCTCGAAGGGCACGGCCGAATTCGCGGCGCGCCGCATGAACCAGAGCGTCCAGCGTGCGCTGGCCGGAAAGAAGGTTGAGGAGATATGACGCAGATCATCGTGTTGCCCCATGCCGAACTGTGCCCGGAGGGCGCCGTCATCGAGGCCGAACCCGGCACGTCCATCTGCGATGCGCTGCTCGACAACGATATCGAGATCGAACATGCCTGCGAGAAGTCCTGTGCGTGCACGACCTGCCACGTCGTGGTGCGCGAGGGCTTCGAGTCGCTTGAAGAAGCCGATGAAGTAGAGGAGGATCTGCTCGACAAGGCCTGGGGTCTGGAGCCGACTTCGCGCCTGTCCTGCCAGGCGCTCGTGACGGAGACGCCGCTGGTGGTGGAAATTCCGAAGTACACGATCAACATGGCGAAGGAAGGAGGAGGACGCAAATGAAGTGGACCGACAGCCTCG
>DISD01000056.1 GCA_002435715.1 Rhodospirillaceae bacterium UBA6219 | reverse complement strand
GACCTGGCCAACTGGATGATCCCCGGCAAGATGGTCAAGGGCATGGGCGGCGCCATGGACCTGGTGGCCGGCGTCAAGAAGGTCGTGGTGGTCATGGAACACAACGCCAAGGACGGCGAAAAGAAGCTGTTGAAGGCGTGTAACCTGCCGCTGACCGGGGCCGGCGTGGTCGATCTGGTGATCACCGATCTGGCGGTGTTTTCCATCGACAAGCATGGCAAGGGTGGCATGACCCTGCTGGAAATGGCGCCGGGCGTCACCGTCGAGGAATTGCGTTCCAAGACCGAGGCCGAATTCGTCGTCGCCTAAAGGTCTGGATGTGTCGTGTGAAAAAGCCGGGCAATGCCCGGCTTTTTTATTTGCCGATCGTGACCGCCACGTCCTTGGGCGGAGCCCAATAGGGCGACGAGGTGACCAGGACGCGGGCCCCGGCGCGGACGTAATCGGCGGCGTTGCCCACGTTGACGCCGCCGGCCACCGCCAAGGTGCCGTCCCAATCGGCCAAGGCGTGGACCAGTTCGCCCACCTTGTCGGGGCTGAACTTTTCCAATTGCAGCACATGAACCCCGGCCTGTGCGGCATCCAACGCCGCGTCGAGGGAAGCGACTTCCATCACCACCTTCTTTTCCGGGGATTTGCGCCTGAGATCGGCGACCAGTGCCTTCAAGGGGCGTGATCCGGTAAAGGCCAGATGTTCGGCGAAGACCAGCACGGTTTCCGACAGCCCCAAGCGATGAGGGACAGCGCCGCCGGCCAGGATGGCCTTGACCGCCACCGCGCGGGTGCCGGGAAACGCCTTGCGGGTACAGGCCACCATGACGCCGCTGTCCACCGTATGGGCGCTAGCGACGATGGCGGCGGCGGCGGTGGCGATGCCACCCGCCATTTCCAACAGGGTTTGGGCCACTTTCCATCCCGCCAACAACGCCCCGGCCGGGCCTTTGGCGGTCAGGATGGTGTCGCCGGCCGCCAGATGCGAGCCGTCTCCGGCTTCCAGCCGCACGCTGGCGCCCGCCAGTTCCAGAATGCGGGCGGCTTCCGGGGCCAGGGCCAGCACCATGGCGCTGCGGGCGGCAAAGCGCATGTGCCCCGGTTCGTCGCCGATGCCCAGGGATTGGGTGGTCAGGTCGCCGAAGGGCACATCCTCGGACAACCAGGCTTGCAAGGTGGAATCGGGCAGGCGCATGGGAAAGCCTTGGGAACGTCAGGGGCTTTCAGTAGACCGTGCCGCTGGGGTCTTGTCCAGGGATCAGGCGACGGCGCTTTCCCTTTCGCCCAACAATCCTTTCAATTCCGGGATGCACGATCCACAACCGGTACCGGCTTTCAGCGCCGCACCGATTTCGGCCACCGTACTGGCTTGGCCGCTGTCGATCAGTTTCTGGATGGTGTTCAGCCCCACCGAGAAACAGGCGCAGACGATGGGGCCTTGGTCCACATTGCCGCCCGGCGCCTTGCCGGCCAGGATGGCGGCACGATCGGCACCGTTTTCCAGCGGTTTGCCGATCAGTCCCGACACCCAGGATCGGGCCATCTCGGGCCGTCCGGGGGCGATGAACAAAGCGGCTTGCAACTGGCCGTTCACGGTCCAGGCATAGCGGGCGATGCCCCGGGCCTGGTCCTGGATTTCCAGGCGGTGGCTGCCATAAAGCTGATCCAGGGTGGCGACCAGTTGCTCTTTTTGTTCGGGGCTGTCGCCGGCCAGTTCGGTGACCTGCGAATTGCCTTGGCGGTGGCGGCTCCACCATGCGGTGGGAACAGCAACAGCATCGCCGGAAATCAGCGCGCCGGCCCAAAGTGCGGCGAAGGGCGTCACCTTGACGGCGGCATGTTTGGATTCCGGCTGCCCCGACACCGGGTCGGTATGGCTGGGCAGGATGCGGCCGACCAAAGCCTGGGCCGCGAAAGCATCGTTCCAATGCATGGGCAGGAAGACCTGACCGGGGCTTTGTTCGGTGGTCACCCGGGAACGGGCCACCATGCGGCCCAGGCGCGAGCGGATGACCGCCAATTGGCCATCGACCAATCCGGCCTTGGCGGCGTCGTCGGGATGGATGTCCAGCAGCGGTTCCGAGCGGTGCCCGGACAGGCGCGGCGCCAAGGCGGTGCGGGTCATGGTGTGCCAATGGTCGCGATAACGCCCGGTGTTCAGGCGCAGGGGGAAAAGCTGGTTGGGTACTTCCTTGGGCGCGCGATAGGTGACGGGCAACAGGTTGGCGCGCCCGTCGGCGGTATAAAAACGGCCGTTGCCGAAGAAGCGCTTTCCCCCCCATTGGAAGGGACGGAAGCGGTCGTAATCCAGCGTCAACGCCTCGGTCAGATCCAGATCCCGGGTGGTGTTGTTTTCGAAACCGGTCATGCGGGCATATTCGGTGAAGATTTCCGCAGGCTTCTGCCAGCCGAAAGCGCGACCGAAACCCAGTTCCCGGGCCACCTGGGCCACTGCCCACCAATCAGGCTTGGCCTCGCCGGCAGGGGCCAGGAAGGGCAGTTGGCGCGACACGGTACGGTCGGAATTGGTCACGGTGCCGCTTTTTTCACCCCAGGCATGGACCGGCAGCTTGATATGGGCGTAACGCAAAGTGTCATTGTCGGCGACGCAATCGGACACGATGACCACCGGACATTTGGCCAAAGCGCGGCGCACCAGATCGGATTCGGGCAAGCTGACGGCCGGATTGGTGGCCATGATCCACAAAGCCTTGACCTTGCCGGCATCGACGGCGCGGAACAGGTCGATGGCCTTCAACCCTTCCTTGGTCGCCATCCGGGGCGCGTCCCAGAAGCGGCGGACCCGATCGACAGACGTGGTGTCGAACCCCATATGGGCGGCCAATTGGTTGGCCAACCCGCCCACTTCGCGCCCGCCCATGGCGTTGGGTTGGCCGGTGACCGAAAACGGCCCCATGCCGGGATGGCCGATGCGGCCGGTCGCCAGATGGACGTTGATGATGGAATTGACCTTGTCGGTGCCGGCCGAGGATTGGTTGACGCCCTGCGAGAAGATGGTCACCACCTTCTTGTTGCTGGCGAACAGGTCGAAGAAATGGGCGATCTTGGCCGGGTCCAGACCGGTGATGGTGACATCATCGTCCCGCGCCGCCGCCAGGGCTTCGGTGAAGCCGTTGGTGTGGTCGTCGATGAAGGCGAAATCCAGCACGCCGGCCGCTTCGCAATGGGCCAATAGCGCATTGAACAAGGCGACGTCGGAGCCGGGTGCCAGGGCCAAATGCAGGTCGGCGATGTCGCAGCAATCGGTGCGCCGGGGGTCGATGACCACCAATGTGGTGCCGCGATCCTCGCGCGCTTTCTTCAGGCGTTGGAACAGCACCGGGTGGCACCAGGCCAGGTTGGAGCCCACCAGAACCACCAGATCGGCCAGTTCGATGTCTTCGTAACAGCCGGGCACGGTGTCGGACCCGAAGGCCCGGCGATGGCCAGCCACGGTAGAGGCCATGCACAGCCGTGAATTGGTGTCCACATTGGCGGTGCCCAGGAAGCCCTTGGCCAGCTTGTTGGCGGCGTAATAATCCTCGGTCAGCAATTGTCCGGACAGGTAGAAGGCAAAGGAATCCGGCCCGTGCAGGTCGATGACGGATCGGATGCGTCCGGCCGTTTCGACGATAGTGGTGCGCCAGTCGGTCTTGCGGCCGTCCACCATGGGCTGCAACAGCCGGGTTTCCAGGCCCAAGGTGTCGCCCAGCGCCGTGCCCTTGGAACACAGCCGGCCGTAATTGGCCGGGTGTTCGGGATCACCCCGCACCACCCAACCATCGCTTTCCTTCTGGGCGATGACGCCGCAGCCGGTGCCGCAATAAGGACAGGTGGTGCGGATCGGATCAGCCATGGGCCACCTTTTTCTTGGCAGTGACCAGCCCCAGGAACAGCCGGTCGGCCTCTTGTTTCAGGGGCAGGGTGGTGGTGCAGCCCTCGTCGGGGGCCTGGGCTTCGCCGCTGTTCAGGTCGATGACCCAATTATGCAGCGGACAGGCCACCTTGCGGCCGCTGACGATGCCTTCCGACAACGGCCCGTTCTTGTGCGGGCATTTGTTGATCAGGGCGAAAACCTCGTCATCGCCGGTGCGGAATACCGCCACTTCGCCCAAAGGCGTGTCCACGGTGCGGGCACCCAGGCGGGGAATGTCGGCAATGGTGCCGATGTCGATCCAATCTTGCATGTCAGCTCACCACGACCAGGGGTTGGAATTCATGGGCATCGACGCCGCCGCTGGCGCGTTCGGCCCAGGGATCGTTCTGCGCATAGGATTGCGAGAACAAGAAGCGGGCGAACAACGCCTTGCGGCCCGATTCGTCTTCCAGGATGCGTTTCTTGATATAGGCCAGCCCGACCCGTTCCACATAAGGGGCGGTGCGTTCCAGATAGCGGCCTTCTTCGCGGTACAACTGCATGAAGGCGGCGGAATATTCCAGAACCTCTTCCTCGGTGGACAGACGGACCAGCGGGTCGGTGACACGCACCTCGATGCCGCCATTGCCGCCGATCACCATGTCGTAGCCGGCTTCGACGCAGATGATGCCGATATCCTTGATGGTGGCTTCGGCGCAGTTGCGCGGGCACCCGGACACCGCCAGCTTGACCTTGTGCGGCGTCCACGACCCCCACATCAGCTTTTCCAGTTTGACCCCCAATCCAGTGGAATCCTGGGTGCCAAAGCGGCACCATTCGGAACCGACGCAGGTTTTGACGGTGCGCAGGCCCTTGGAATAAGCGTGGCCGGAAACCAGACCGGCCTGGTTCAGGTCGGCCCAGACGGCGGGCAAATCCTGCTTTTTGACGCCCAGCAAATCGATGCGCTGGCCGCCGGTCACCTTGACGGTGGGGATCTTGAACTTGTCGGCCACATCGGCGATGGCGCGCAATTCGTCCGGCGTGGTCAGGCCGCCCCACATGCGCGGCACCACCGAATAGGTGCCGTCCTTTTGGATATTGGCGTGGACGCGTTCGTTGATGAAGCGCGAACGGTAATCGTCCACATATTCGCCGGGCCAGGCACACAGCAGGTAATAGTTCAGCGCCGGGCGGCACTTGGCGCAGCCGTCCTCGGTCTTCCAGCCCAGGGTCTTGCGGACCTCGCCCTGGGTCTTCAGTTGCCGGTCGATGATGGCGTGACGCACGAAGTCATGACCATGGTCGGTGCACTTGCACATGGCTTCGGGGGCGTCCGCATCGGCACCGGTGACGAAGGACAAGATGGCCTGGACCTGGGGCGTGCACATGCCGCACGACGCCGAGGCCTTGGTGTGGGCGCGGACCTCGTCAAGCGTGGTCAGGCCCTTTTCGGTGATGGCGGAAACGATGGCGCCCTTCGAGACACCGTTGCAGCCGCAGACCTGGGTGTCGTCGGACATGGCGGCCACGTCGATGCTGCCCTTGGCGCCGCCACAGCAACCGGCATCGGCGAAGGCCTGACCGAAGATCAGGCGGTCCCGCAGTTCAGAGACGTCGGTATCGCCCTTGATCAGGTCGAAATACCAACCGCCATCGGCGACGTCGCCATACATGACGGCGCCCACCAGCTTGTTTTCCCGCACCACCAGCTTGCGATAGACGCCCTTGGTGGCGTCGCGGAACACCACTTCTTCGTCGCCGTCATCCTCGGCGGCCAGCTTGCCGGCCGAGAACACGTCGATACCGGTGATCTTCAACCGGGTGGACAAAGCCGGGGTGGCATAGGTGGCCAATGCGTCGCCGGCCAGACGGGCGGCGCAGACCTTGGCCTGTTCCCAAAGCGGCGCCACCAGGCCAAAGACTTGGCCGCGATGTTCGACGCATTCCCCAACCGCATAGATGTCGGCATCGCTGGTGGCCATGTCGTCGCCGACGACGATGCCACGGTTGATTTCCAGACCACTGACCTTGCCCATGTCCACATTGGGACGGATACCGATGGCGACCACCACCAGATCGGCGGGGATGGTGCGGCCGTCGGCCAGGGCCACGCCCTCGGCCTTGGTGTCACCCATGATGCGTTCGGTCTGGGCGTGGGTGAAGAAATGCAGGCCGCGTTCGGTCAGATCCTTTTGCAGCATGCCGCCGGCTTCCACGTCCAACTGACGTTCCATCAGGGTCGGCATCAGATGGACCAGGGCCACCGGCATGCCGCGGCGCTTCAGGCCCCAGGCGGCTTCCAGACCCAACAGGCCGCCGCCGATGACCACGGCGCGCTGCTTGGCCTCGGCGGCCTGCAGCATGGCATCGGTGTCGGCGATATCGCGGAAGGCGACCACGCCGGGCAAATCCAGGCCGGGCAGCGGCGGCATCAGCGGCTTGGAGCCGGTGGCCAGCAGCAGCTTGTCATAGGGCACCGCTTTGCCGGAAGCCGAGGTGACGATCTTGGCCTTGGCATCGATCCCCACCACCGGGTCGCCGGTATGCAGCGTGATGCCGTTATCGGCGTACCAGGCGCGCGGATTGATGACGATGTCGTCGATCTGCTTTTCGCCGGCCAGCACGCTGGACAGCATGATGCGGTTGTAATTGGGGTGCGGTTCAGCACCGAAGACGGTGATGTCGTAACGAACCGGGGCGCGGCGCAGCAATTCTTCCACGGTGCGCATGCCGGCCATGCCGTTACCGATGACGACCAAACGTTGGCGGGGGACAGAGTTCATGGCGTCGATCCTTGAGTCTGAAGGCGTTATGGGCTCAGCCGGCTTTGGCATGGGCGCCGTGTTCGTATTCGTCGAGGAAGTTCAGAACTTCCGCGCGGTAGTGGTAGTAACGGGAATGTTCCAACAGGGCGCGGCGCGTGCGCGGGCGCTCGATGTCGACGTCGACGATCTTGCCGATGCGGGCATTGGGGCCGTTGGTCATCATCACCACCCGATCGGCCATCAAGATGGCTTCGTCCACGTCGTGGGTGACGCAGATGGCGGTGACCTTGGTGCGCGCCCACACTTCCATCAGCACTTCCTGCAATTCCCACCGCGTCAGGCTGTCCAGCATGCCGAAGGGTTCATCCAGCAACAAAAGCTTGGGCGACAGGGCGAAGGCGCGGGCGATGCCCACACGCTGCTTCATGCCGTTGGACATGTCGGAAGCCGGGCGGTTCATGGCATCGGCCAGACCGACCCGTTCCAGGTAATAGGTGACGATGTCGCGGCGTTCGGCCGGGCTGGCGTGGGGATAGACCCGGTCGACGCCCAGTGCGACGTTTTCCAGTGCGGTCAGCCAGGGGAACAGGCTGGGGGCCTGGAACACCACGGCGCGGTCGGGGCCGGCTTCGGTGACTTCGCGGCCGTCCAGGATGATGCCGCCTTCGGAAACCCCGGTCAGGCCGGCGGTCATGGTCAAGACGGTGGACTTGCCGCAGCCGGAATGGCCGATCAGCGAAATGAACTCGCCCTGCTTCATCTTCAGATCGAAGCCGTCCACCACGGTCAACGGACCCTTGGGGGTGGGATAGATCTTCTTCAACTGGGTGAATTCCAGGAAGCGGTCGGGGTTGTTGGCACGACCGGCCTCGGCATAGGCCTTGGGCGGCTGGCTGGCGGTGATGGGGGTGACGTTGGGCAGCACGGTCTTGGCATCGCCGGTCTGCGCTTTGCTTTCGACGCCGGCGGCCATCAGATATTCGGTGATCTGGGCGCGCAGGTGCTTGAAATCCTCGTCATGGTTCACGGCGGCGCGGTCGCGCGGACGGGGCAGGTCCACCTTGAAGGCGGGACCGAAGGTGGCGCCAGGACCGGGGTTCAGCGGAATGACCCGGTCGGCCAGCAACAGGGCTTCGTCCACGTCGTTGGTGATCAACACCACGGTCTTCTTGTCGCCCGACCAGATGGCTTCGATCTCGTCTTGCAGCTTGGCGCGGGTCAAAGCGTCCAAGGCCGACAGCGGTTCGTCCAGCAACAGGATTTCCGGGCGCATGGCCAGTGCGCGGGCGACGGCGACACGCTGGCGCATGCCGCCCGACAATTCCGCCGGGCGGCGGTCGGTGGCGTGACCCAGGCCGACCATCTTGATGTACTTGGAAACCAGTTCGGCCTTTTCCGCCTTGGACGCCTTGGGGGCGGTGGCGTCCACCGCCAGGGCCACGTTCCCCTCCACCGTCAACCACGGCATCAGGGAATAGGACTGGAACACCACGCCGCGGTCGGAACCGGGCCCGGTGACCGGCTTGCCGTGCAACAGCACCTGACCTTCATCGGGGTGGCTGAGGCCGGCCATCAGCGACACCAAGGTGGTCTTGCCCGAGCCCGAGAAACCCAGGATGGCGACGAACTCGCCGTCCTCGATGGACAGATTGATGTCGGACAGAACGTTGGTGGTGCCGAAGCTTTTGGCGACGTTCTTCAGTTCCAGGAGTGCCATGGCAAGTCGTCCCGATCAGCGAGTGGCGGAGAAGGTGAACATGGATTGCAGGGCGTACATCAGGCGGTCGAGCAGGAAGCCGATGATGCCGATGGTGAAGACCGCGACCATGATCTTGGCCAGCGAACTGGACGACCCGTTTTGGAACTCGTCCCACACGAACTTGCCGAGGCCGGGGTTCTGGGCCAGCATTTCGGCGGCGATCAGCACCATCCAGCCCACGCCCAAGGACAGGCGCAAACCGGTGAAGATGTAAGGGAGCGACGACGGCAGCACCAACTTACGAACCGTGGTGAACCACGACAGGTTCAAGACCCGGCCCACATTCATCAGATCCTTGTCGATGGAGGCGACGCCGACAGCGGTGTTGATGAGCGTCGCCCACAGCGAACACAGGGTCACGGTGATGGCCGAGTTCAGGAAGCTCTTTTCGAACCATGGGTCGTCGCTGACATAAAGGGCGCTGACCACCATGGTGACGATGGGCAGCCAGGCCAGCGGCGAGACCGGCTTGAAAATCTGGATCAAGGGGTTCAGTGCGGCGGACGCCGCCTTGGACAGGCCCGAGGCCACGCCCAGCGGCACGGCGACCAATGTGGCCAGGATGAAGCCCATGAACACGGTCTTCAGGCTGGTCCAGATCTGGTCCACATAAGTGGGCTTGCCGGTATATTTGCGGATCTTGACTTCCGTCTTGGAATCTTCGGCCAGCAATTGGGCGTTCCGCTTTTCCTGGCGTTCGTAGAAGGTGGCTTCCTTGGCGCGTTCGGCATTGTGGTCGGCGACCAGGACGATCACCTGTTCCCACACCTGGGCCGGGCCGGGGATGGCGCCCAGCGAGGTCTGCACCTTGGGTGCCAGGGCGCCCCAAGCCAGCAGGAACAAACCGATGGACAAAAGCGGGATACCCAGCTGGCGCCACAATTCCTGGGCCTGCTGGCGCGGATTGTCGCCGGCGGCCAGACGGATCAGCGGCGCGGTCCAGCCCAGTCCCACCAGGGACAGGCCGGCGGCGACCTTCAGCGCCAGGGGAAGCAGGCTGGGGGGGGAACGCTTGGTCATGGGGGCCTTTCCGGCGGTCTGCGAAATGCTGGTCATGGGGGTCATCCTTGGTGGGGCTGGCGCTGATGGGGGCGGGCCGGGGGCCCGCGCCCATGCGTCTTACTTGCTCACGACCTTGTTGCCGTTGACGCTTTGGTTGTTCTTCAGGCCGATGGCCAGGCTTTTGAGGTAATCGTTGGGCTTCTTGCCGTCATAGGCGATGCCGTCAATGAAGTCCGAAGTGGGGGCGCGATAGCCGTCGGTACCGAAGGGGAAGTCGGCTTGCTTGGCCTTGCCCTCGTCGATCAGCATCTTGGCGGCCGACAGATAGATGTCGGGGCGATAGACGCTTTTGGCCGTGTCGGCGTACCAGGCATCGGGCTTGGCTTCGCCGATCTGGCCCCAGCGGCGCATCTGCGACAGATACCAGACGGCGTCGGAATAGAACGGATAGGTGGCGTAATGGCGGAAGAAGACGTTGAAGTCGGGGACTTCGCGCTTGTCGCCCTTTTCGTATTCGAAGGTGCCGGTCATGGAATTGGCGATGACCTTGGCGTCGGCGCCCACATATTCGGGCTTGGCCAAAATCTTCACCGCTTCTTCGCGGTTGGCGTTGTTGTTTTCATCCAGCCACTGACCGGCACGGATCAGCGCCTTGACCAGCGCCAGATGGGTGTTGGGGTTCTTGTCGGCCCAGTCCTTGGTGACGCCGAACACCTTTTCCGGGTTGTTCTTCCAGATTTCATAATCGGTGATGACAGGCACGCCGATGCCCTTGAACACGGCGGCCTGGTTCCAGGGTTCACCGACGCAATAACCGTTGATGGTGCCGGCTTCCATGGTGGCGGGCATCTGGGGCGGCGGCGTCACCGACAACAGGGCGTCGGCGCTGATCTGGCCGGTGACGTTGTCGGGGCTGTAGAAACCGGGATTGATGCCACCGGCGGCCAGCCAGTAACGCAGTTCGTAATTGTGGGTCGAGACCGGGAACACCATGCCCATGTTGAAGGGCTTGCCGGCGGTCTTGTACTGGTCGATGACCTTCTTCAGGGCGTCGGCCTTGATGGGGTGGACGACCTTGCCGTCCTTGTCCTTGGGCAGGAACGGCTTCATGGCGTCCCACACGTCGTTGGAGACGGTGATGCCGTTGCCGTTCAGATCCATGGAGAAGGCGGTGACCACATGGGCCTTGGTGCCGTAACCGATGGTGGCGCCCAAGGGTTGGCCGGCCAACATGTGGGCGCCGTCCAATTCACCCGAGATGACGCGGTCCAGCAGGACCTTCCAATTGGCCTGGGGTTCCAAGGTGACATACAGGCCTTCGTCCTCGAAGAAACCCTTTTCCTTGGCGATGGCCAGCGGCGCCATGTCGGTCAGCTTGATGAAGCCCAGCTTCAGCTCGTCTTTTTCCACCTTCAGAGCCTTGGCCTGGGCCGAGAGCGGCAGGGCGGCACACAGCGAGGCGGCCATGGCCAGCCCCAGGGTGGCGCGGCGGGTTAGGGATTTGCGAAACACCGTCTTGCTCATCATCTCTGGTCCCTTGTCAGCGAGGTGAAAAAACAAAAACGGCGTTCCACGGGGCTGCGTGACCTCTGTCGCCAGAGACGCAATCCGTGGAACGCCGTTGTTCCAATTTCCCGCCAAGCGGCATCGCCAGGGGGAAGTTCTATTTCGGAGCTAACCGCTCGCCGTTGAGCGTTTCGCTTGCGACGACCCTATACGCAAGTCGCGTGCCAAACAGGATGTGAGGGAAAACCGCGAATTGCCGTGTGCGTCTGCGAAGTGAATTGCACAAAAAAAAGCCATCAACCGCAGGCTTGTATAAAAAATAGACAGAGCGGTGGCGCCGAGCAAATGGCGTAAATCCCGTTTAAGGTGTATATATCCTGGGATTCGCATATCCTGAGGTTGTCATGCGCCTATTCGGGTTGCTGCTTTTGCTGTTGGTCGGGTGTGTCGGTGGTGCCGTCGTTACGGCGCCCACGCTGCCTGTTCAAATTCTGGGCAAGGTCGAGGTTGTCGCGACGTCGGACCCGGATTGGGCCGGCGCCAATGTCGGAGTCGCTGAAAAGCCACCCGGTTCGGGGGGCGTCAGCCAGGCCCAGGTGATCCGCCTGAGCCAGGATATGACGGTCTATCGCATGTGGAGCGGACCGCAGCCGGGAATGCGTTCCAATCGCCTGGGCGGTTGGTGGGCTTTCGACAAGCCGAAAGGGACGCGTGAAGGCTATCGCCGCGCCTACGAGATATGCGGGACGTGGAACGAGCTGAAACGGGTCGCCGTCTGCACGCTGAAAAAAGGGGCGGTGGTGGTCATCGGCCCCGGCCAATCGGTGTCGGCCCAAACCTGCAAGGATGGGGCGGGCTATGAAACCTATGACGCCAACGAGCGGGATTGGCAGATCTACGTGGATCAGGCGTGGAGCCGTCCCGAAACCCTGTCCTGTCCCCCGGAAGACCAGGATTACGAAGCCGATCCCGCCGACGTGTCGGCTCCGAAGTCAAGAACTGACGGCAGTGATGGGTGGGTGTCTTCCTTTAATGTCTAAGGATAGTGTGTGTGAATGGATGTTGAAAATTGAAACAATGATGTAATTGGTAGAAAACGTAGTAAGAACGCATTGCGCACACCATAAAAAATAAAATTTTTAAGGTTGATATCGGCAATCCTGGCGATACCTATGGCATAGGTTGTCGCAGAGTTAGGAGTGTCTGATGCGCATTTTCCCTATCGATAATGGTGTCGAGGTCAAGGCGTTTCTTGATGCCGTTTACAACTCTCAGGCGGTAATCGAATTCTCCATGGACGGGATGGTGTTGGACGCCAACGCCAATTTCCTGAAAGTCATGGGCTATGAATTGAGCGAAATACGCGGGCGCCATCATTCGATGTTCGTCGAGCCGGCTTACAGGGACAGCGATGCCTATGGACGGTTCTGGGAAAAACTGAAACGCGGCGAAGCCGACACGGCCCAGTACAAGCGTCTGGGCAAGGGCGGACACGAAGTGTGGATCGAGGCGTCCTACAATCCCATTCGCGACCGAAACGGCACTTTGTGCAAGGTGGTCAAGTTCGCTGTGGACGTCACCGAACAGAAGATGCATCTGGCCGACCTTTCCGGCACCGTCGATGCCATCGACCGCTCGCAGGCGATGATCAGTTTCACTTTGGATGGCACCATCTTGGACGCCAACCAGAACTTCCTGGACACCATGGGGTATGGCTTGGCCGAGATTTTAGGCAAGCACCATTCCATGTTCGTTGATACCGAATATGGCGCCAGCCAGGATTATCGCGACTTTTGGGCCGCCCTGCGGCAAGGCCGGTTTCAACGCAGTCAGTTCCGCCGCTTCGGCAAGGATGGGCGCGAAGTGTGGATCGAAGCCTCCTACAATCCCATCCTGGACCCTGCGGGGAAGCCCTATAAAGTGGTCAAGGTCGCCACCAACATCACCGAACAGGTCGCTTTGCTGAACAAGCTGAAGGATCTGATCGACGTCAATTTCACCGAGATCGACGCCTCGCTCCACGTGGTCAACGACTGCTCGGCCTCCACCGCCCAAGCGGTCGCCATGGCGTCGGCCAACGTTCAGGCGGTGGCTTCGGCGGCGGAGGAAATGGCCGCCTCGATCACCGAGATTTCCAGCTCGATGACCAAGTCGCAGGAAGCCAGCGACCGGGCCAGTCAGCAAATCGTCGAAGCCGGGGGGGCGACCCAGAAACTGGTGGATGTGGCCGCCGCCATGAGTGGCATCGTCAGCATGATCCAAAACATCGCCAGCAAGATCAATTTGCTGTCCTTGAACGCCGCCATCGAATCGGCGCGGGCCGGCGATGCCGGTCGCGGCTTTGCCGTGGTCGCCAACGAAGTCAAGCAATTGGCCAATCAGGCGGCCCACGCCACGGCCAATATCGGCCGGGAAATCGCCGGTGTGCAAAGTGTCGCCAACGAAGTGGTCGGGACCCTGGAAGGTATCCGTGGCGCCATTTCGCAGGTTCAGAATTATGTGGAGGCGACGGCGTCGGCGGTCGAGGAACAAAGCGCGGTGACCCGTGACATGTCCATGAACATGCAATCGGCGGCTGGGACGGTGGAAACCATCTCGGGCAACATCACCGAAATCACCGGGGCGCTGGTCCAGGTCGAGCAGGCGGTCGGCAAGACCAAGGATGCGGCCCATGTCCTGGCGCGCTAGGAGACGGGCCGGCCCATTGCCCATTAACCCCTAGTCGCGGAAGTTGACGTATTGCAGCGGCTGTTCGGCGTCGAAGTCGCGCAGCAGGGCAATGGCTTCCTGCAGGTCGTCGCGTTTTTTGCCACTCACCCGCAATTCGTCGCCCTGGATCGCCGCCTGGACCTTGATCTTGCTGTCCTTGATCATCTTGACCAATTTCTTGGCGACGTCCTGGCCAATGCCCTGCTTGACGGTGACGTCATGACGCAGCGTGTTGCCGCTGGCCTTTTCCGGCGCCTTGCTGAAGTCCAGAGCCTTGGGGTCGACCTTGCGACGGGTGAAGTAGACCTTCAGGAAGTCGTGCATCTGCGACAGCTTGGTGTTGTCGTCGGCGACGATGGTGATGACCTGATCCTTGCGTTCCAGGCTGCATTTGGCACCCTTGAAATCAAAGCGCGTGGTGATTTCGCGTTCGATGCCGGCGATGGCGTTGTCCACTTCGGCCATGTCGGTCTTGGAGACGATGTCGAAGGATGGCATGGGAACCCCGGTCAGTTAACGAGTGAAGCACTGGTTTAGCGCATGGCGGGGATGAAGGCTAGGGGGGTGAAAATCATTTCTCGCGCAGAGTTATCGATACTATAGTTTTAATTTATCCAGGGCGTTTGGTGAGGAGCTCAGTATGAACAGCACACGACAATCCGATCCATCGTGCCTGGTGTATCTTTTCGAAGGTCGCCTGACCTTCCGTGATTCCAGCGCTTTCGAAGCCATTGTCGCCGAAATCGCGGCAAACCGGTTGCCGTGGGTTCGTTTCGACTTGTCGGGACTGGATTATTTGGATTCCTATGGCATCGGCCTGATCGCCTTGGCCCGTGACGCTGCCGAACAGGCCGGGGCCAAGCTTGAACTGATCAGCCCGCATGGCGCGGTGGCCGACGTGTTGTCGCGCATCGCCTTTGATTTTTTCCACCATGGGGACGACAGCCTGCGCATCAGCCCGCTGCACAATTATGGCGGCGAAGCCCGCATCGCCCTGGCCGGTGATTTCCGGGTCCGTGACCAAGGGGTGTTCCTGCCGGTGATCCAATCGGCCATGGATGGCGATTATCGCACCTTGGTGTTGGACATGGGGCAGTTGCGCTTCATCGATTCCATCGGCGTGTCGCTGATCATGACGGTGGCGGATGAATTGCGCAAAACCGGCAAGGAACTGGTTCTGGGCGGACCGACGGGGTCGGTGCGGGAATTGTTGCGCCTGACCGCCATCGACACCGTGGTCCAGGTGGTCGAAACCGCCTGATCCCGTTGGCGGTCACATGGGACCGGTGGCTTTTCCGTCCATGCGACCCAATTGGTTGATGATCTTGCGGAACTCGGTGATGTCCAAGGGCTTGCGCAGATAGCGCACGAAGCCCGCTTTCATGCCGCTGCGGATGGTGTCGGGCATGACGTCGGCGGACAGCGCGATCACCGGGATCGGGCGCAAATCCGGGTCCGCCTTCATGTGGGCGACAGCTTCGATCCCGCTCATCCCCGGCAGGTTGATATCCATGATGACCAGACCCGGATGGTGTTCACGGGCCATGGCCAGACCGTCTTCGGCATTGTCGGCGACCAGCAGCTTGCAGCGACAATGCGGGTCCTGGTCGATGATTTCCTGCATCAATTCGACGTTGGACGGATTGTCCTCGACATAGAGCAGGGTCATTTGACAATAGCAGGCCGCAGGTTCGGCGCTTTGCGCCTCGCGGATGGTGGTGACCTGGTTTTGCTGGGCCGAACGCGGGACTTCCAGCCAGAAGGTGGTGCCCAGGTTTTCCTGGGTGAAAAAGCCGATCTGTCCGCCCATGGATTCGATCAGCATCTTCGAGATGGTCAATCCGATGCCGGTCCCTTCCACCGACGAGGCTTCGGCCCCCAAACGGGCAAAGGGCAGGAACACCTCGGCCTTGCGTTTTTCCGGAATCCCGATGCCGGTGTCGCTGACCGAAATGCGCACCGGCCCGGTTTCGCCGTGGCTGAGGGTGAAACGAACCGTGCCGCCCGAGCGGTTGTACTTGATGGCGTTGCTGGCCAGGTTGATCAAAACCTGCTTCAGCCGGATGAAGTCGGCTTCCAGCACCGGCGGAGCTCTGCCGGTGATCTCGTCGATCAACGTCACCTTGCGGCGTTCGGCCATAGGGCCGATCATCGGCTTGATTTCGGCCAGCACGCGTTCCAACGGTACCGGCTCGAAAGACAGCGACAGGCGGCCCGCTTCGATGCGGGCCATGTCCAAGATGTCGTTGACCAGACTCAGCAGATGGTTGCCGCTTTTCAGGATGCTGTCGGCATAGAAGCGCTGCCTTTCCCCCAATTCGCTGTCTTCGGCCGAGGCCAGAAGCTGGGCGAAGCCCAGGATGGCGTTCATGGGGGTGCGCAGTTCATGGCTCATCGAGGACAGGAATTCCGACTTGGCCAAACTGGCGGCTTCGGCCGCCTGCTTGGCTTGCACCAGCTCTTCCTCGCCGACGCGCCGAGAGGTGGCGTCTTCCTCGACCGCGACGTAATGGGTGGTCAGGCCCGACGAATCCACCACCGGTGAAATGGTCGCAGAAACCCACAGCGCCGAACCGTCCTTGCAGCGGTTGCAGAACATGCCGGTCCAGGTGCGGCCGTCGCGGATGGTCGGCCACAGGGTACTGGCCGGCGGCGACAATTCGCGGTGGCGCAGCAGGGACGGATTTTGACCGACGATGTCTTCGGGCTCATAGCCGGTCGCCTTGTAAAAGGACGGGTTGGCGTATTCGATGATGCCGTCGATATTGGTGATCAACACCATGGTTCCCGAATATTCCAAGGCGTTGCGCAGCATGCGGGCCAAGCGCTCGTGGCCCTGTCTTTCGCGGATCTCGGATTCCAGAACGGCGTTCTGGCTGGCCATCTCGTGACGCAGGGTGACGTTCAGGGATTCCAGCCGCTCCATCAGGCTAACCTGACGCAACGCGGTGATCACCGAGGTCACCAGCATGATCCCCACCAACACCGCCATCAGGCCGGCTTCGCGCCACCAATCCACCAGGAACATGTCGTCCGGGGTACCGACGATCAAGCGTAACGGATGTTCGGGAACGGTGGCGGAGACCACCAAGAAGTTGGCATCACCGATGCGGACATTGTCGACGCGTTCGACGCTGCCGTGGCTGGACAGACCATGGGCGGTATTGTCCAGATTCTGGCCGATCAAGTCGGCCCGCCACGGCGCGGTGGCCAGGATGGTGCCGTCGTCGCGGACCAGCCAAATCAATCCGTCGGGCTTGATCCGCACGCTTTCCAACGGTTTCAGCACCTTGTCCACGGAGAGTTTGGTGACCAGCCCCAACAAGGCGGGTTGGGCACGGGTGTGCAAGGCAACCGGCCACCACATGGAGCCATCGGCGGAATCGGCGATGGGCAGGCCGGGGAAGGTCGCCCCTTCCTCGATCCTGGACAGGGCACGGGCATAGTCGCGCCCCCCGACGTCGACGACGCTGTGGTCCTTGGACGCGGTTTGACGAAGCCCGCCGTCGATCACGTCGACGGACAACAAGGCGGTGTCGTCGCCGGCGTTCTGACGGCGCATCTGCGCCTCGTTGCGCAGCAGCTCTTGCCGGGTCTGGTCGAAGGTTTGCGCGACCGACAGCAAGGTGGCGCGGGTCAGCGAACTGAGTGCGGCCTGGGCGGAATTGGTTTGGTGTCTGTATTCGCCGACCAGCCAGTAAACCGTCCCCAGAAGAATGGAGACGTTGACGACGATCAACGGGAGGAAAGCCTGAAATCTGGTCTTGCGGGAAGACAAGGTCATAAAGCCGCCCATCACATCCGGTTCGTGGTCCGCCCAAAGGATGAGAAGCCACGCTCTTAGTGATTAAACGGCTGAGTTCATCTTTACAATGGGTGATTTTTGGTACCGACTATGAATATCGGAATTCCAGAATCTTATTGTCGATGCCATGCGCTTGAATCTGTCGCTCCAGGCCCCCGAAGTCGTCCGGGTGATTTCCACCCGTGCGTGGGCTTTGCTTGTGGTGATGGTGATTTTCCTGGCCGGGGCGGCGGGGGCGGTGCATGTCTCGGTCGCCGTCCTGAGTGAAGAAGCCGAAGCTTTGGAACGGGTCGGCGCCCAGCGCATGATGGCCCAGCGTGTGGTGGTTCTGGCCGAGCAGTTGGCGAAGCCCAATTTGGCGGCGCAGCAACGCCAACGCGTGCAGGCCGAACTGGAAACCATGGTCGCCCGTCTGCGCAGCGAATCGCAATGGCTGATCGAACAAGATGACGTCCCGGCGGAAATCGCCAGCCTGTACGCCACGGCTTGGACCGACGAATCCGGGGTGATGGCGCGTTTCTACCAAAACCTGCGTCAAATTCTGGATGGACGCGGTGACGTCCAGGCGTTGAACCACCGTGAAGCCATGCTGTTCAACGAAGAGGCCGCCAAACGCTATCAACGGCACGCCGCCCTTGAGTTCCAGCGTTTGCGGCTGGTCTCCACCTTGTCGTTCGTCGCCCTGATGGGGGCGTTGGCCGGTTTGTTCCTGTTGGTTCTGCGCCCTGGGATCAAGGTGCTGGAACAGCAGATCCATCGGCAGACGGTGTTGGGCGACGCCATTTCCCAAAGCGGGCATGGGGTCATGCTGGTGGATTCCAACGGCAAGATTCGTTTTGCCAACGCCGCCGCCGAGGCGCTGACCGGATACGATGTCGAATCGCTGCTGACCCAGGATTTGAACGGCTTGGTCTTTTCCGGGTTTGGCAGCAATGGCGCCGAAACCATCTTGGATCGGGCGTTCCGGTCGTCATGGCGCGGCGACGTGCGGTTGGTCCGCAAGGGCGGGATGATGACTTGGGCGGAAATGGTGGTGTCCGCTGCCCCTGTTGACGGCAAGTTCCTGGTGATCATGTTCGACGCCACCGAACGGCGTGAAGCCCAGTCCAAGCTGCGCCAAGCCCGAGAACGCCTGTTTTCGGCCATCGAGGCGTTTGACGACGGCTTCGCCCTGTTCGACTTGGAAGAACGGCTGTTGGTCTGCAATCGCCGCTATGTCGGCTTGTTTCCTCAGCTAGAGCCCTGGTTGACGGCGGGGACGCCTTTCACGGAAATCATTGCGCGCATGACCAAGCTGGGCTTGGTCGAGACCGAATTGGACGACGACAAGTTCCTTTCCACCCGTCTGGCGTTGTTCCGCGCCGCCCAAGGGGAAAACGAGCTGCGCTTGACCGATGGCCGTATCCTTCGCTGTCTGACCCGTCGCACCCCCGAAGGCGGACGGGTGTCGGTGCTGAGTGACGTCACCGACAGTATCCAGACCCGGGACGATCTGCGAATGGCTTTGGACCAGGCGGAAGCCGCTTTGCGCAGTAAGGCGGCGTTCTTGTCGGCCATGAGTCATGAATTGCGCACGCCGCTGAATGCCATCGTCGGCTTTTCACAATTGCTGGAAACCACCCCCGACGGCCAATACGGGCCGAAACAGCGCCGATCGGTGTCTCATATCCTGAATGCCGGACGACGTTTGACCGAAATGGTCGACCAGGTGCTGGAACTGGCGGATCTGCAGGACGGCAAGTTGGATCTGCAGATCGAACCCTTCGACGTGACCGGCGTGGTCCAGGATTGCGTCCACGAACTGTCCTCGATGGTGACCGAGGCCGAACAGGAGATCACGGTCTCGGTCGGCGACGACGCCATCCCGGTCCTGGGGGATTCCGCCCGGGTTGCCGAGATTTTGCACCATTTGGTCCTCAACTCGTCCAAATACGGCCAAGCCCATGGGCGAATGGAACTGACGGTGCGGCGAACCGAGAATGGCATGGTGCGGCTGGCCGTTTCCGAAGACGGACCCGGCCTTTCCCCCGAATTGCAGGAGCAATTGTTCCGCCCGTTCGGCCGGGTGGGGGGCGATTCGGGAATTGGCATCGGCTTGGCGATTTCGCGCATTTTGACGGAACGCATGGCCGGCCGTATCGGCATCGATTGCCTGCCCGGCCAGGGATCCGTGTTCTGGGTCGAATTACCGGCGGCCAAGGCCACGGGGACGGGGGGAGGTGCCGACCTGTCCGAAAGCCCCGGTCAGCCGGTTCGCCAGCGTTCTTAGGGCTTCTGCCGTCCGGTCTTATTTCGGCATCAGGCAGATCATGCTGGCCAGCATCGAAGCGATCATGGACCAGCGCCCGGTTTCGTCCTCGGCCCACACGTCGGAACGGACCACGCTTAAGGTCCGACCGGACTTCAACACCTCGGCGCGGGCACTGAAACGCTTGCCTTCGGCCGGGTTCAGCAGGTTGATCTTGAATTCTGTGGACAGCACTTCGGCCCCTTTCGGCATCAGCGAAAAGGCGGCGTAGCCGGCAGCCGTATCGGCCAAGGTGGTGGTGATGCCGGCATGCAGGAAACCGTGTTGCTGGCAAAGATCGTCACGCTTGGCCATGACGATTTCGGCGCGTCCCGGCTCGATCAGCGCCAATTCGGCGCCGATGGTCTGCATCAGGTTCTGCTTGGCGAAGTCTTCTTCGACCCGCGCTCGGAAATCCGGGTCCTTTGGGATGAAGTCGGTCATGCTCACCGTCCTTAAAACGACCCGCCGATATGTGGGGCTGGCGGGGCGGCCACATATCGGCGGGGAATAAAACGAGGGGCGGCCGCGCCCCCTTGGGAACCTAGTGACTCATCAGGACGGGCAGGGTCATGTGCTTCAGCACATAACGGGTGCCGGAACCGCGCAGCCGTGACAGGCCGTATTGGCCGTGCGCCCCCATGACCAGAAGGTCGGCGCCCAGGTCGAAGCTGCGCGACAGCAGCATGTCCATCTTGCCGATTTCCTCGTCGGGCAGGAACTCGCCCTCGGTGGGGATGCCCAGCTTTTCCAGGTGGTCGACGATGTTGACCGGCGGCATGGTGTTGACCGCGCCGTTATCGTCGTGGGCGCGCATGGACAACACCGAAACCGCCTTGGCCTGTTTCAGCAATTCCAGCGCATCGTGGACGGCGCGGGTGGCTTCGCGGCCGGCGTTCCAGGCGACGACGGCGCGGTTGGCCACCGAGGTGAAATTTCCCACATAGGGGATGACCAGCACCGGACGGCCGCAATTGAGGATGGTCTGTTCCACCATGTCGTCAGGGGTGGTCGAATCCTTGGGATCGTTCTGGCCCAGGACCACCAGGTCGAAATAGCGCGAACAGAACATCACTTCGGCGGCGACGAAGCCCGGCTCGCCATGGGGCAGCACCCACCAGCGGGTCTCGATGCCCTTGGTGGCCGAATTGAACAGGTTTTCACCGGCGGCTTGGGCGGCCTTCAGCCCGTCGCTGGCCTTGCGGGCCACGGCGGCGGGGCGGTGGCTGTCGGTCTGGGCGTAAAGGCCGGTCAGCCGCGCCCCGAAGCGCTTGGCCAGATCGACCGCCACTTCGATGCGCATGGCGGCGCGTTCGCTTCCGTCAACGTGAACCAGGATGTCCTTCATTTTCTCTCTCCCTCAGCCGGCCGCCAGGGCCCTGGCGATGACCAGGCGCTGGATGTCGCTGGTCCCTTCGTAAATTTGACAAACCCGGACGTCGCGGTAAATGCGTTCCACCGGGAAATCGGCCAAATAGCCGTAACCGCCATGAATCTGGATGGCGTCGGAACACACCCGCTCGGCGGTTTCCGAGGCCAGCAACTTGGCCATGGACGCTTCTTTCAGACAAGGCTGGCCGGCATCGCGCAAACTGGCCACGTGCAGAACCATCTGTCGGGCCGCTTCGATCCGCGTTGCCATGTCGGCCAGACGGAAGGCCACCGCCTGATGTTCAATGATGGCCTTGCCGAATTGCTTGCGGTCCTGGGCATAGGCGATGGCGTGGTCCAAGGCGGCCTGGGCCATGCCCACCGATTGGGCGGCGATGCCCAGGCGGCCGCCTTCCAGATTGGCCAAAGCGATTTTCAGCCCTTCGCCTTCCGCCCCCAACAGGTTGGATGCCGGAACGCGCAAATCCTCCAGGATGATCTGGCAGGTGTCGGACGCATGCTGGCCCAGCTTGTCCTCGATTCGGGCGACGTTCCAGCCGGGCGTGTCGGTGGGGACGATGAAGGCCGACAGGCCCTTCTTGCCCGCCGCCGGGTCGGTGACGGCGAAGACGATGGCCACCTTGGCGTTTTTGCCCGACGTGATGAACTGCTTGGCGCCGTTCAGGACGTAAAAGTCACCATCCTTGACGGCGCGGGTCTTGATGGATGCGGCGTCGGACCCGGCTTCCGGTTCGGTCAGGCAGAAACAACCGATCCATTCGCCGCGCGCCATGGGGCGCAGATAGGTCTGCTTCTGCGCATCGGTGCCGAATTTCAAGATGGGCATGCAGCCCACCGAATTATGCACGCTCATGATGGTCGAGGTGGCGCCCTCGGCCCAGGCGATTTCCATAAGCGCCAGGGCATAGGACACGTAATCGGTGCCGGCCCCGTCGTAATCGGCGGGGACCACCATGCCCAGGAAGCCCAATTCCCCCATCTCGGCCAATTCGGTCGCCGGGAAGGCGTGTTCACGGTCACGCTTTTCGGCGCCCGGCGCCAAGCGGTCGCGGGCGAAACCCCGCGCCGTGTCTTGGATCAGGACCTGCTCCTCGGTCAGGATCATGCCAGGCGCTCCACCGCCACCGCCGTGGCTTCACCGCCGCCGATGCACAGCGACGCCATGCCGCGCTTCAAATCATAGCGTTCCAGCGCCGACAGCAGGGTGCACAGGATACGCGCACCCGAGGCACCGATGGGGTGGCCGAGCGCACAGGCGCCGCCATGGACGTTGACCTTGTCGTGGGGCAAGTCCAGATCGCGCATGGCCGCCATGGTGACCACGGCGAAGGCTTCGTTGATTTCGTAAAGGTCGACGTCCTTGGCCTGCCAGGAGAGCTTGTCCAGCAGGTTCTTCATGGCGAAGACCGGGGCGGTGGTGAACAGGTTGGGGGCATGGGCGAAGGTGGAGTGACCGCGAATGGCGGCCAGCGGCTTCAAGCCGCGCTTTTCGGCTTCCGACAGGCGCATCATCACCAAGGCGGCGCCGCCGTCGGAAATGGACGACGAATTGGCCGCGGTCACCGTGCCGCCGTCGCGGAAGGCGGGCTTCAGCGTCGGGATCTTGTCGGGTTGCGCGTTCTTGGGTTGCTCGTCGGTGTCGATGACGCTTTCACCCTTGCGGGTCTTCACCGTCAAGGGCGCGATTTCGGCGGCCAGGTTTTCTGACCGGCGGGCGCGGTCCAACGACGTCAGGGCGAAATTGTCCTGGGCCTCGCGGGTGAATTGGTAAGCCTGGGCGCAATCCTCGGCGAAGGTG
>DISD01000025.1 GCA_002435715.1 Rhodospirillaceae bacterium UBA6219 | reverse complement strand
TTCACCCAGGTGTTCCGCGACGGCTTCTTCCATGCCGACATGCATCCCGGCAATCTGTTCGTGGACCATGACGGCAATCTGGTGGCCGTCGATTTCGGCATCATGGGCCGCGTCGATCTGAAGACCCGGCGTTTCCTGGGCGAAATGCTGGTGGGCTTTTTGAACGGCAATTATCGCCGGGTGGCCGAGGTTCATTTCGAGGCCGGCTTCGTCCCCGCCGACCAGAACGTCGACAATTTCACCCAGGCCTGCCGCTCCATCGCCGAGCCGATCATGGGCAAGCCGCTGCATGAAATTTCCATCGCCCGCCTGTTGGGCCAGTTGTTCCAGATCACCGAGCAGTTTTCCATGCAGACCCAGCCGCAATTGCTGATGTTGCAAAAAAGCATGCTGGTGGCCGAAGGTGTCGGCCGCACCTTGGACAACAGCGTCAACATGTGGGAAATGGCCCGGCCGATGATCGAAACCTGGATGTTCCAACATCTGGGGCCGCAAGCGCGCCTCAAGGACGGCGTGGTCGGCGTGGTGCAAAGCCTGGAACGTCTGCCGCGCATGCTGACGGAAACCGAAAAAGCCTATACCAACCTGATGAATGGCGGGTTGAAGCTGCATCCCGACACCGTTCGCGCCATGCGCGGCGAAGGTGGCGGGCGGCGCACCACCGCGTGGCTGCCTTGGGTCTTGGCCGCCATCTTGGGTATTTTGCTGGTACTGAAGTAAACTTGCGCGCTTGCGTGTGAAGCGTTAGGTTAACCACACTTCTCTTTGGGTAGAATGTGTGGGGTATCCCAGTGCTTGACGGAAGACGCATCCTGTTGGTCATCTCGGGTGGCATCGCCGCGTATAAATCGCTGGACCTGATCCGGCGGTTGAAGGACCGGGGCGCCGACATCCGCTGTGTGATGACCGCCAATGCCCAGAACTTCGTCACCCCGCTTGCGGTGCAGACGCTGTCGGGCAACAAGGTGTTCGCCGACACCTTTTCCCTGACCGACGAACATGAAATCGGCCATATCACCCTGGCGCGCGATTGCGATCTGGTGGTGGTGGCGCCGGCCACCGCCAATCTGTTGGCCAAGATGAGCCACGGTCTGGCCGACGATCTGGCCTCGACCGCGTTGCTGGTGACCGACAAACCGATCCTGGTGGCGCCGGCGATGAATTTCCGCATGTGGGGGCATCCGGCGACACGGGCCAACATGGCGCTGCTGAAGGATCGCGGTGTACAGGTGGTCGGCCCCAATTCCGGCATGCTGGCGGAAGGTGAAAGCGGTGTGGGCCGTATGGCCGAACCGGCCGAAATCCTCGCCGCCATCGAAGGATTGCTATCCACCGGACCGTTGCGGGGGATGAAGGCCCTGGTCACCAGCGGCCCCACCTTCGAACCCATCGATCCGGTGCGCTTCATCGGCAACCGCTCGTCGGGCAAGCAGGGCCATGCCATCGCCACCGCCTTGGCCCGATTGGGGGCCGAGGTGACGCTGATCACCGGTCCGGTGAAGCTGGCCGATCCACCCGACATGAAGGTCGTCCATGTGGAAACGGCGCGCGAGATGTTGGGCGCCGCCTTGGGCTGCCTGCCGGCGGACATCGCCGTCTGCGCCGCCGCCGTTGCCGATTGGACGGTGTCCAACGCGTCCAAGGAAAAGCGCAAGAAAGACCCCAATGGTCCGCCCCCGGCCATCGAACTGGCGCCCAATCCCGACATCCTGGCGACGTTGTCGGAAAAGGGTTCGGCGCGGCCGCGTCTGGTGGTGGGCTTCGCCGCCGAAACCGAGAATTTGCTGACCCATGCGCGGGCCAAGCTGGAGCGCAAGGGCTGCGACTGGATCGTCGCCAACGACGTGTCGCCGTCTTCGGGAACTTTCGGCAGTGATTTCAATGCCGTGCATCTGATCACCCAAGGGGGCGTCGAGGATTGGCCGCGAATCGCCAAGGCCGACGTGGCCGAACGTCTGGCCTGGAAGATCGCCGACACCGTGAAGGGAATCCCATGAGCAACCATGTCACCATCAAGGTTCAGCGCTTGCCCCATGCCGCCGATCTGCCGCTGCCGCGTTATGAAAGCGCCCAGGCCGCCGGTCTGGATCTGATGGCCTGCATTCCCGCCGACATCACCTTGGGGGCGGGGAAACGAATCCGTATCCCCTGCGGTTTCGCCATCGCCATCCCGGCGGGGTACGAGGCCCAGGTGCGGCCGCGTTCGGGGCTGGCAGTCAAGCACGGTATCACCGTGCTGAACAGCCCCGGCACCATCGATGCCGATTATCGGGGCGAGTTGGGGGTGCTGCTGATCAATCACGGCGAGGACGCCTATACCATCACGCGGGGCATGCGCATCGCCCAGATGGTGGTCGCCCCGGTGGCGCAGGCGGCGTTGGTCGAGGTCGAGGAATTGTGTGAAACCGCGCGCGGTGCCGGCGGTTTCGGCTCCACTGGTCTGGGTTGAGGAAAGCGAAAATGCTGCGTCCGTCCAAGAAGATGCTGTTCGCCATCGAAGCGGTGCTGGATATCGCCTATCACGCCGGCGGCGAGCCGGTGCAAAGCCGGGAAATCACCCGCCGCCAGGGCATCCCGCGCCGTTATCTGGAACAGACCCTGCAACAATTGGTGCGTTCCGGCATCCTGGTCGGCGTACGCGGCCCCAAGGGTGGCTATCGTCTGGCCCGCGAACGCCGCCGCATCTCGGTGGGCGAGGTGGTGCGCGTGGTCCGTGCCATGGAAACCGCCGAGGATCCGTTCCAGGACGTGCCGGCTTCCGATCTGGGCGCCAAGGTCATCCGTCCCATGTGGGGCGACCTGACCGAGGAAATCATGAACCGTCTGGACGCCATCACTTTCGACGATCTGTGCATGCGGTCCTATAAGACCGGCATTCCGTCGGAAGCGCATTCCAAGCTGGACTTCATAATCTAAGCCTGACAAACTGTAGATATGAATTGAACTACAGGAAAAACGGGGACAATAGGATGAGCGAGTTCCGCGGCCGTATCTACGACTCCATCGTCGACACCATTGGCGCCACCCCCTTGGTGCGCCTGCCCAAGCTGGCCGCCGATTCCGGCGCCAAGGCCCAGATCGTCGGCAAGTGCGAATTCTTCAACCCGCTGGCCAGCGTCAAGGACCGTATCGGTCTGGCGATGATCGAAGCGGCCGAACGTGATGGCCGCCTGAAGCCGGGCGCCACCTTGGTGGAACCCACCTCGGGCAATACCGGCATCGCTTTGGCCTTCGTCTGCGCCGCCAAGGGCTATCGCCTGATCCTGACCATGCCGGAAAGCATGAGCATCGAGCGCCGTAAGATGCTGTCCCATCTGGGGGCCGAAATCGTGCTGACCCCGGCGGCCAAGGGCATGACCGGCGCGGTCAAGGAAGCCGAGCGTCTGGTCGCCGAGACCCCTGGCGCCATCATGTGCCAGCAGTTCGAAAATCCCGCCAATCCGGCGGTTCACCAGGCCACCACCGCCCAGGAAATCTGGGCCGACACCGACGGCAAGGTGGACGTGGTCATCGCCGGCGTCGGCACCGGCGGCACCATTTCCGGCATCGGCCGGGTGCTGAAGGAAAAGAACCCCAACGTCAAGATCGTCGCCGTCGAGCCCGAGGACAGCCCGGTTCTGTCCGGCGGCGCGCCCGGTCCGCACAAGATCCAAGGAATCGGCGCCGGTTTCGTGCCCGGCAATCTGGATCGCACCGTGGTGGACGAAATCCTGCAGATCAGCAATGAAACCGCCTTTGCCACCGCGCGTAAGGCGGCCAAGCTGGAAGGCGTGCCGGTGGGCATTTCCTCGGGGGCGGCCATCGCCGCCGCCCTGGAAATCGGCGCTCGGCCCGAGATGGAAGGCAAGTTGATCGTCGTCATTCTGCCCAGCTTCGCCGAACGTTATCTGTCCACCGCTTTGTTCGAGTAGCTTGGTTCCCTCCGCGCGGCGGCCGTTCCGCCAAATCCGTCGCGCGGGGTAAGGAGTAGCCTTTTCATGGATTTCCGCGAGGACCAGATCCAGCGTTACGCCCGCCACATCATCCTTCCCGAAATGGGTGGGATCGGGCAGGCCAAGCTGCTGGACTCGCGGGTCCTGGTCATCGGTGCTGGCGGCTTGGGCTCGCCCTTGATCCAATATCTGGCCGCCGCCGGTGTCGGCACCATCGCGGTGGTGGACGACGACGTGGTCGATCTGTCCAATTTGCAACGCCAGATTCTGCACACCACGGGGCGTGTCGGCCGCGCCAAGGTGGACTCGGCGGCGGAAGCGGTGGCGGCGTTGAATCCGGATGTGAAAATCGTCCCCATCCGGGCACGGCTGGACAAGGACAACGCGGCCGCCATCATCGCCGATTATCCCATCGTCGCCGACGGATCGGACAATTTCGCCACCCGTTTCCTGGTCAACGACGCCTGCCGGCTGGCCGGCGCCACCTTGGTGTCGGCGGCCATCCTGCGTTTTGACGGCCAGCTTTCCACCTATCGTCCCGACGGTCCGTGCTATCGCTGCATCTATGCCGAGGAACCCCCCGAGGGTTCGGTTCCCACCTGTTCCTCGGCCGGCGTCCTGGGCGCCATGGCCGGCACCATGGGGGCCATGCAGGCCACCGAGGTGGTCAAGGAAATCCTGGGGATCGGTGAATCCATGGCCGGGCGCCTGCTGATCTATGACGCGTTGTCGGTCAGCTTCCGCGTCGTGCGGGTCAAGCGTGACCCCGGTTGTCCGTTATGTGGTGACCATCCCACCATCACCGATCTGTCCGCACACCGGAGCACCGCCCATGCCTGCGGCTGACAAGACCTCTCCCGACAAGCTGTCCATCGTGGTGTTTTCCGGCGATTTCGACAAAGTCCATTACGCCCTGGTCATGGCTTCGGCGGCGGTAGCGTCCAACACGCCGGTGACTTTGTTCTTCACCATGTGGGCGGGACGCGCCCTGGAAAGCGACCACGGCTGGAAGCGGATGAAATGTTCCGACGGCAGCGGCGCCGAAACCATGGACGCCCAGTTCAAATCCAACAACGTCGCCGATTTCGAGACCCTGCTGGAAGCCTGTGTCGCCCTGGGTGTCACTTTCATGGTCTGCGAGATGGGATTGAAGGCCCTGGGTATGGACATCGAGGCCTTGCGTCACGATGTGCCGATATCGAAGGGTGGTGTCGTCACCTTTCTGGCCGACGCCAGCAAGAATGGCGCCATGGTCCTGGTCTGACATCGACTGTTGGTTGTTATATTTGGCTTTTTCGATAGACTTTGGTGACGTCGCGCTCAGTCGTTTTCCTTCTATTCATAGGTGGGTGGTCCATGAAGCTAAGCATCGTTCAGCGTCTGGGCTTGTTGTGGGGCGTTGCCGCCATCGCCTTGGCCATCATGGGTGCCATCCTGACCTTCGTGCACGATACCATGGCCGAATCGGCGACCCAGTCACAGGGACGGTTCCGCGATCTGGCGGTCTTGAACCGGATGGATCGGGACTTGGTGCGGCTGACCTTGGCGGCCATGGACAGCATCGTCGACCGTGGCGAGGGGGTGATCGGACCCGAACGGCTTGAGCTGATCATCAGCCTGGGCAAATCCCTGCGCGAAGACAGCCACGTCGCTTTTCAAGTTGCTGATACCGATGCCGAAAAGGCGGCGGTCAAGAATTTCGTCGCCGACATGGACGTGCTGTGCGGCCTGATCGAAAAGGATTTGCGCAAGGCCATCGAAAGCAGGGCCGACCAATCCGAATTCGACCGCCTGGACGATGTCATCGACCAGGCCAGTGAAAAGATCGAAGTGCCTCTGAGCATGGTGCGCAAGTCGCTGCGGGCCGAGGTGGATTCCGCTTTCACCGAACAGGACCGTGTGGCCGACAAAGCCTTCCGTGACGGCCTGATCAGCTTTGCCATCAGTCTGGGTGTGTTGTCGGTCCTGTTCTGGTGGTTGGGACGCAGCATCAGCCGTCCGTTGCGTCGCTTGAACGACGTCACCCGTGTCCTGGCCGAAGGCAAGCGCGACGTGACGGTGCCCGGCTTGGGCGATCACGATGAGATCGGCGAGATGGCGCGGTCAGTGGATGTTTTCCGCCAGGGTCTGATCCGTGCCGATGAATTGCAGGCGGAAAACGAAAGGGCCCGTGCGGCGTCGGCGGCGCAACGGCGGCAAGATTTGCACGATTTGGCCGACCGCTTCGAACGCGACGTCAAGGGATTGGTGCAGACGGTGGGGGTGTCCGCCAATTCCTTGCACGGGACGGCCGAGCAATTGAGCCAAGGGGCCGACCTGTCCGCCGACACCGTCACCGCCTTGGCCGGAGCGGCGCAGCAGACGGCGGCCAATGTGGACGCGGTGGCGGCGGCGTCGGAAGAACTGGCGGCGTCCATCGCCGAGATTTCCCGCCAAATGGCCAATTCGTCGCAGGTGGCGGGCAACGCGGCCACCGAATCCGAACGGGTCAACGATCAGGCCGGTTCTTTGGCCAAGGTGGCGGCCCGCATCGGCGACGTGGTCAATCTGATCAGCGAGATCGCCAGCCAGACCAATTTGCTGGCGCTGAACGCCACCATCGAGGCGGCACGGGCCGGCGACGCCGGCAAGGGTTTCGCCGTGGTCGCCAATGAAGTCAAGTCGCTGGCGACGCAAACCGCCAAGGCCACCCAGGAAATCGGCCAGCAAGTGGCCGAGGTTCAGGCGGCGTCGCGTTCGGTGGTGGAAGGTATCGCCGGCATCCGCGACACCATCAACCAGATCAGCGGCATCGCCGCCGGGGTCGCCTCGGCGGTCGAGGAACAAGGGGCGGCCACCGCCGAAATCGCCCGCAACGTCCAGCAGGCGGCGGCCGGGACCGCCGAAGTCTCGCACAACGTCAGCCAGATGTCGGACGTGGTGGACAAGGTGCGGGGAGGCGCCGCCACCGTGTTGCAGGCGGCGGCCGGCCTCAGCGGTGATTCCGGCCGCATGGCCCAGCAGGTGGACGGCTTCCTGGCCGGGGTGCGGCAGGGCTAGGTTTTTCTAAGAAAACTTGACGGCGACGGGGGCGAGACCCTATCTGAAAGCCTGATTTTGACACCAAGGTGACCGTTTCCATGGCCGTGATGCCCATTCTGACCGCTCCCGACCCGCGCCTGAAGCAAAAGGCCAAGCCCGTTGCCCAGGTGGACGACACGGTGCGGGCGCTGATGGACGACATGTTGGAAACCATGTACGCCGCCCCCGGCATCGGTCTGGCGGCACCGCAGGTGGCAGTGGGAAGCCGGGTCATCGTCGCCGATATCGGCCGGTCCGAGGAAGACCGCCAGCCGGTGCGTATGGTCAACCCGGAAATCGTCTGGGTGTCCGACGACGACAACACCTATGAAGAAGGCTGTCTGTCGGTGCCGGAACATTACGCCTCGGTGGTGCGGCCCCGCGCCGTTCGGGTGCGCTATCTGGACGAAACGGGCAAGCAATTGGAAATCGACGCCGACGGTCTGTTGGCTACGGTGTTGCAACACGAAATCGACCATCTGGACGGGGTGCTGTTCATCGACCATCTGTCGTCCTTGAAGCGCAACATGATCCTGCGCAAGCTGTTGAAGTCCAAGAAAGAAGCCGGCTGAGATGCGGGTGGTCTTCATGGGGACGCCGGATTTCTCGGTGTCCATCCTTGCCGCGCTTTTGGATGCCGGCCACGACATCGTCTGCGTCTATTGCCAGCCACCACGCCCCGCCGGGCGCGGCCACAAGGAACAGCTGACCCCGGTCCATGCCTTCGCCGCCGATCGCGGCATCGAAGTCCGCCACCCCAAATCGCTGAAATCGGAAGCCGAGCAACAGGCCTTTCGCGACCTGGATCTGGATGTCGCCGTGGTCGCCGCCTATGGGCTGATCCTGCCGCAGGCCATCTTGGACGCACCGCGCCGGGGGTGTTTGAACGTTCATGCGTCCCTTTTGCCGCGCTGGCGTGGCGCTGCCCCCATCCAGCGGGCCATTTTGGCCGGCGACGGTGAAACCGGGGTGACCATCATGCAGATGGATGCCGGGCTTGATACCGGCGACATGCTGTTGGTGGAACGTCTGCCCATCACCGCCCAGACCAACGCTTCGGTCCTGCATGACCAATTGGCGGCGCTGGGGGCCAAGATGATGGTCGACGCGCTTTCCCGGCTCGAGCAATTGGTGCCGGTCAAGCAGCCGGAAGACGGTGTGACCTATGCCCACAAGCTGGCCAAGGATGAAGGCCGTCTGGACTGGAACCGTCCGGCGGTGGAATTGGAACGTCAGGTGCGCGGTCTGACACCGTGGCCCGGCGTGTTCTGTCAGTTGGGCGAGGAACGCCTGAAGGTGTTGGCGGCGGAACTGGCCGATGGCAACGGTTCCCCCGGTACCACCTTGGATGAATCCCTGACGGTGGCCTGTGGGTCGGGGGCCCTGCGCCTGACCCGGGTGCAGCGTCCGGGCAAGGGCCCCATGGCGGCCGCCGACATGCTGCGCGGCTTTGCCGTGCCCAAAGGTTTCGTGCTGACTTGATCGGGATCACAGCCATCCCCTAGGCCGTCAGGCAAAGGGGATGCATGCAGATGACGTGGAACCAGGCCCTGTCGGTGGGCGACGAGTTGATCGACAGCCAGCATCGCGCCTTTTTCGACGAGGTCAACGCCGTGGTGTCGGCGCTGGCAAGCGGTGCCCCGCGCCAACAGGTGCAGCGCTTCCACAGCGATTTCATCATCGGTCTGGCCCGGCATTTCCGTGACGAGGAATTACTGCTGGCCCGGGTCAATTATCCCGATTTCGACCATCATCAGGCCGAGCACCGGGCGTTGATGGCGTCGGTCACCGCTTTGGCGGAAATCTTGGCCTGTGCTGATACCCATACGGAATTGCTGATGGTGGTCCGCAACACCGTCACCGCCCTGGTCGAACACATGGCACTTGAGGATATGCGCTATCGCCGCTATGTCAGTGGGTCACGGGCAGAAAGCTGGTGAGGCACACATGGCCAAGTTTTACGATGCGATCGGTGACGAACACAAAGCGTTCATCGGCGCCCAACCCATGTTCTTCGTCGCCACCGCGCCGGACGAAGGCCGGATCAACCTCAGCCCCAAGGGCCTGGACGGCACCTTCGCGGTGCTGGGTCCCAATCGCGTGGCCTTTCTGAACCTGACCGGCAGCGGCAACGAAACCGCCGCCCATCTGATCCGTGACGACCGCATCACCATCATGTTCTGCGCCTTTGCCGGCGCCCCCAAGATCCTGCGTCTTTACGGACGTGGTCGGGCCGTTCACGCCCGTGACGACGAATGGGAAGAGCTGTTGTCGCTGTTCAAGGCCTATCCGGCGGCCCGTCAGGTGGTGGTGGTGAATGTCGAAAGCGTCAACACCTCGTGCGGTTTCGGTGTGCCGTTGATGGAGCTTCAGGGGCACCGGACGCTGCTGCCCGACTGGGCGGAAAAGAAAGGTCCCGAAGGCATCGAGACCTATCAGCGCGAAAAGAACGCCACCAGCTTCGACGGCTATCCCACCGGCCTGTTCGACGACGACGAGGAATAAGCGGGGGGCACTTCCCCCCTTATTGGATGGTCACCGAAACCCGGCGGTTCTTGGGTTCCGACACCCCGTCGGCGGTGGGCACCAGTGGGTTGCGCTTGCCGTGGGACGACACGTCCACCGCTTCCGGCTTGGCCCCTGCCGCCATCAGGCCGTCGCGCACCTTTTCGGCGCGTTGGCGGGAAATCCGCAGATTGACCTCGTCCGAGCCCACCGCATCGGCATGGCCGGCGATGATCAGGCGGGCATGGGACCGCGCGCTGATGGCGCGCAGGATGGCCGGCAGTTCCGCCGCTGAATCAGGGGTCAGATCGGCGGTGCCGCTGACGAAATAAAGGGTGAAGGTCTGCGGGCGTGGCGGTTGGGCGGCGATGGCAGCCCCCCAGGTCTTGTCGATTTCCGTGTCGCTCAGGGCTTTGGGGGCGGCATTGATGGAACCGGCCGCAACCACGCTTTTGGCCTGGGTCAGCGTCTGGGCGCCGGCCTTGGTGGTCACCTCGACCTTGCCCACATGGCCGTCGGGATCGGGCATCAGCACCACGCGGTTGGTGTCGGCGCAGGCGGCCAGGGTCAGGGCCAGGACGGCGAGGGCGATCAGGTGGGGCTTAGTCATCGGAGGCCTCGACCAAAATGGTGGTGCCGCGAATGCCGATGGACATGGCCGGCGTGGCGATCTTCAGCGAATCAGGGGCCAGCTTGGCGATCTGTCCGGTGGTCAGGGCGAAGGTGCCCTTGTTCATGGACAGTCCCAGGCCCAGCTGGTTGGCCGCCGGCTCGAACAGCATTTCATCGACCACCAATTCGGAATTGGCGCCCAGGGAAATGGTGGTGTCGTCGCGCAGCGTCAGCCCCAGGGCCGATCGTGCCGTGGTGCTGATGCGGTCGCCGGTCTGCAGGTTGGCGCCTTCCCGCAGGGCTTGCGTCTGCCCGGCGCGGATCACGGTCGCTTCACCGTTGATGTTTTTCACATGGCCGACGATGTCTTCGGCCAGGGCCGCGTGACATGGGGACAGCAGGATCGCCGCCGCTATAAGAAACCGCTTTCTCATGGCCATCCCCCCATGATTTCGTACTCTGTTGAAGAGCCTAATGCGAAATGCCCTGCCGGGGAAGGCGTAAGCCTGTTTCAGTCTGTCCCCAAGACCTTTTTGATGCCGTCGCGGGCCAGTTGGTCGGCGCGTTCGTTTTCCGGGTGGCCGGCATGGCCCTTGACCCATTGCCAGGTGATCTGGTGTCGGGCGCAGGCCGCATCAAGCCGTTTCCACAGATCGTCGTTCTTCACCGGCTTTTTGTCGGCGGTCTTCCAGCCCCGGGCCTTCCAGCCGCGCAGCCATTCGGTCATGCCTTTCATGACGTACTGGCTGTCGGTGTAAAGGGTGAGCGCGCAGGGCCGGGTCAGGGTTTCCAGGGCGACGATGGCGGCCATCATTTCCATGCGGTTGTTGGTGGTGTCCACCTCGCCGCCGCACAATTCCTTTTCCACGCCCTTATAGCGCAGGATCGCCCCCCAGCCGCCGGGACCGGGATTGCCGGAACAGGCCCCGTCGGTGAAAATCTCGACGGTTTCGCTCACGCCACACCATAGGCGCCGGGACCGGAAACCCCCTGGTGGAAGCGTAGCTTGCGGTAATATTCCAGCGGGTCCTTGCGCTTGACCAAGGCGCCGGGCGGGGTGTTGATCCAGTCGTAAAGCCGGGTCAGCAAAAACCGCATGGCGGCGCCTTGCGCCAGGATGGGCAGGGCCTGCATCTCGTCGGCGTTGAGCGGGCGCACCTTGCGGTAATTGTTCAAAAGCGCCCGGGCCTTGGTGGCGTTGAAGGCGCCATCGGGTTCGAAGCACCAGGCGTTCAGGCAGATGGCCACGTCATAGGCCAAGGCATCGGTGCAGGCGAAATAGAAGTCGATCAGCCCCGATACTTTCTCTTCGCCGGTTTCCTTGTCGGTGCGGAAGAACACGTTGTCGGGGAAAAGGTCGGCGTGGATCAGGCCGCTGGGCAAGGTCTGGGGCCAATGGGCTTCCAGGAAATCCAGGCGTTCGGCGATGAAAGCTTCCAGCCCCGGCTTGACGCCGTCGGCGCCGGTTCGGCATTGCTCGAACAAAGGCCGCCAGCCGGCAACCGACAGATTGTTGGCCCGCGTGGCGGCGAAATCGGCACCCTTGGCATGCATTTGTGCCAAGGCACCCCCCAGGGCGCCGCAATGGCCGGTATTCAGGCGCTTGGCCGACATGCCGCGCAGGAAGGTGACCATGGCCGCCGGCCTGCCGCACAATTGGCGCAGCACCTGACCGTCGCGGCCGTGCAGCGGGGTGGGGCAGGCCAGCCCGCGCGCCGCTAGATGTTCCATCAGATCGATGAAGAACGGCAGCTCGGCCGGGTTCACCCGCTTTTCGTAAATGGTCAGGATATAGGGGCCGGTCTCGGTGTGGACCAGGAAGTTGGAATTCTCGACGCCTTCGGCGATACCGGTGAACGAAACCACGTCGCCAATATCGTAACCGGCGATGAAGTCGCGCATCTCGTCGTCGGAAACCTCGGTATAGACCGCCATGCCCCTGTCCTATGCTCTGTACCCGGGGGGCAAACTACTAAAGGCGCCGGGGCTTTTCCAGTGCTTCGCCCTCGATCCGCCAGATTCGCCAATCGCTTTGCGGCGTCAGGCCGAAACGGCGATAGAAATCCTGAGCCTTGTGGTTCCAGTCCAGCACGTTGACGTCCAGGCGGGTCCAGCCGCGAACCGACGCCAAATCCATGGCGGCGCGAACCAGGTCGCCGCCGAGCCCGCTGCCGCGCTGTTCGGCCAAGACAAAAAGATCGTGGATCACCGCGCATTGCTGGCCACGCCACGACGAGAAGCTGGGCAACAGGGTCAGCAAGCCCACGACCTTGCCGTCCTGTTCCGCCAACAAGGCTTCCAGTCGTCGGTGCGCCAAGGCGTCCGCCAGATCCTGGGCCTGGGCGGTGACGCGACCCCCTTCGAACGCCGCCAGTTGGTGCAGCAATTCCAGCACGGTGGCGGCATCGTCCGGGGTGGCGGAACGGATGCTCACAGCAATTGCGGCGGCAGCTTGAAGGACACCGTTTCGTCGGTGACCTTGATTTCCTCGATGGTGACGTCAAAGCGGTCGCGCGCCGCCGCGATCACTTCTTCCACCAACACTTCCGGGGCCGAGGCGCCGGCGGTGATGCCCAAGCGTCCGATCTGGCCCAAAGAATCCCAATTCACCTCGGCGGCCCGTTGCACCAGGATCGAGCGTTCGCAGCCCGAGCGTGCCGCCACTTCCACCAAACGCTTGGAATTGGACGAATTGGGGGCGCCGATCACCATCACCGCGTCGCAATGGGGCGCGATGGTCTTGACCGCGATCTGGCGGTTGGTGGTGGCATAGCAGATGTCGTCCTTGCGCGGACCGACGATGTCGGGGAACCGGCGCTTCAGCACTTCGACGATGGCGGTGGTGTCGTCCACCGAAAGCGTGGTCTGGGTGATATAGGCCAGCTTGTCCGGGTCGGTGGGGTTGACCGCTTCGGCGTCGGCGACGTCTTCCACCAACAATACGGCGCCGTCGGGCACTTGGCCCATGGTGCCGATCACCTCCGGGTGGCCCTTGTGGCCGATCATGACGATCTGGCGTCCCATGTCGTGGTGCAGTTCCGCCTCGCGGTGGACCTTGGTGACCAGCGGGCAGGTGGCGTCCAGATAATCCAAGCCCCGGCTTTCGGCGGCGTCGGGGACCGATTTGGGCACGCCATGGGCGGAAAACACCACGGGCACGCCATCGGGCACCTCGGTCAGTTCGTCGACGAAGACGGCGCCCTTGGCCTTCAACCCGTCGACCACGAATTTGTTGTGGACGATTTCATGGCGCACATAGACCGGGCTGCCGTATTTTTCGATGGCAGCCTCGACGATCAGGATGGCGCGGTCGACGCCGGCACAGAAGCCGCGCGGCGAGGCCAGCACGATGGTCAATGGGGTTTTGCTCATAAGACCACTTTCGCAATTGCGGAAGGTTCACTAATGTTGGGCCAGACTATATGGCCTTGCCGCCTTTCTCGAAAGACCAACATGACCCGTCGTTTCGCGCCCGTCGTCGCCGCCCTGATGGCCCTGCCGTTCCTGGCCTCGTGCTCGTTGATCGAGAAGAAGGAGCCGCCGCCGTGTCCGCCCATCTATCTGTTGGGCGATGCCGCGACGCTGACCAAGTACAAGCCGGGCAAGGGCCGCGACCTGACCGACGTGGAGTTCCAGGCGGAAATCCAGGGTTATACCGGCCAGTGCAGCTATGACGACAAGGGCGCCATGGTCGAGATGCAGGTGATCTTCAACCTGACCCGCGGTCCGGCCGACGACGACCGCAAGGCCAAGTTCGACTATTTCATCGCCATGCCGATGTTCTATCCCTCGCCCGAGGCCAAGGCGGTGTTCCCGGTGGAAGTGACCTTCTCGGAAGGCAGCAATTACGCCCGCCACACCGACGAGACAGTGACCATGCGGGTTCCGGTCAAGGACAAGGACATCATCCAGAAATACGAAATTTATCTGGGATTCCAGACCACCGCCGACGAACTGAACGCCAATCGCAAGGCCAGGCAGTAAGCCAATTCTTAATGATTGACTAATTTTGGGGGCAGGGACATCCTGCCCACAGATGATCCCTGCTGGGAGAGAGCGGGCCGGTGGACGGCCCGCCGCCGAAGGAGCAACCGCCCCTGGAAACTCTCAGGCCAAAGGACCAGCGGGGGGATGACACTCTGGAAAGCGGGCCGCCGGTTTTGGCCCCACCGACGATGTAAGCCCAGGCTCCTGGGTGAATCTTTCAGGTTCCAAGACAGAGGGGGGCACCGGGCGTTTCAGGCCCGTGCTGCGACCTTTTTCTGTAAGGGGACCGATCCATGTCCGACACATCCTTGCTGACCACGCCGCTGGATTCCCTGCATCGTTCGCTGGGGGCCAAGATGGTGCCGTTCGCCGGTTACGCCATGCCGGTGCAATATCCGCTGGGCGTGTTGGGTGAACATCTGCACACCCGCAAAGCCGCCGGCCTGTTCGACGTCTCGCATATGGGCCAGGCGCTGCTGGAAGGCGAAAACGTCGCCGCGCTGTTCGAGGCCCTGGTTCCCGGCGATATCCAGGGGCTGGGCCAGGGGCGCACCCGCTATTCGGTGTTCACCAACGACCAGGGCGGTATCCTGGACGATCTGATGATTTCCAAGCTGTCGGACAATCAGCTGTTCCTGGTGGTCAACGCCGCCTGCAAGGATGCCGATTTCGCCCACATCCAGGCCAAGCTGGGTGGCAAGGCCAAGCTTTCCATACTGGCCGACCGGGCGCTGTTGGCCCTGCAAGGCCCCCAGGCGGCATCGGTGATGGCCAAGCTGGCGCCGGGTGCCGAAAATCAGAAATTCATGTCCATCGCCGATTATCCGGTGGCGGGTATCGCCTGTCGGGTCACCCGTTCCGGCTATACCGGCGAGGACGGCTATGAAATCTCGGTGGACGCCGCGTCGGCGGAAAAGCTGGCCCAAGCCTTGTTGGCCGAAGAAGGGGTCGCCCCCATCGGTCTGGGGGCACGCGATTCCCTGCGCCTGGAGGCCGGTCTTTGTCTGTACGGGTCGGACATCGACACCAATACCACCCCGGTGGAAGCGGGGCTGTCGTGGGTCATCGGCAAGCGTCGTCGTGAACAAGGCGGCTTTCCCGGCGCCGAAATCATCCTGGCGCAATTGAACGCCGGTGCGCCGCGTCTGCGCGTCGGCATCAAGCCCGATGGTCGCGCCCCGGCCCGTGCCCATACGGAAATCACCGACGTGGACGGCACCCCCTTGGGGGAAATCACCTCGGGCGGTTTCGGTCCCTCGGCCGATGGTCCCGTCGCCATGGGCTATGTGCCGCGCGGTTTCGCCGTTCCCGGCATGCCGGTCAAGCTGATGGTGCGCGGCAAGGCGCTGGACGCCCATGTCGCCTTGCTGCCGTTCGTCCCCCATTCCTATTACAAGGGCTGAAAATCATGACCATGTACTTCACCAAGGACCATGAATGGATCAGCGTTGACGGTTCCCTGGGCACCGTCGGCATCACCGATTACGCCCAAAAGGCGCTGGGCGACATCGTCTATGCCGAAGTGCCGGAAAAGGGCCGCAAGGTCACCAAGGGCGGCGATTCCGCCGTGGTGGAATCGGTCAAGGCGGCGTCCGAAGTCTATTCCCCGGTGTCGGGCACCGTGACCGCCGGCAACGACGCCCTGGCCGGTCAGCCCGCCTTGGTCAACGAAAGCCCGGAAGCCGACGGCTGGTTCTTCAAGCTGGAATTGTCCAACACAGCCGAACTGGAAGAGCTGATGGACCGCGCCGCTTACGACGAATACGTCGCCGGTCTGGAATAAGGGACCAAGCCCCATGCGCTATCTGCCCCATACCGATGCCGACCGCCGCGCCATGCTGGCGGCCATCGGCGCCAAGGACGTGGATTCCTTGTTCAAGGATGTCCCCGCCGCCGCCCGTCTGGACCAGCCGGTGGACTTGCCCGCCGGGCTGTCGGAAATGGCGGTGGAACGCGCATTCACCCGCATGGCCGGGCAGAACCTGTCGGCGGGCTGTGCGCCGTTTTTCATCGGGGCCGGCATCTATCGCCACCATGTTCCGGCCACCGTGGACCAGTTGCTGACCCGGGGCGAGTTCCTGACCAGCTATACGCCCTATCAGCCGGAAGTCTCGCAGGGCACCCTGCAATATCTGTTCGAGTTCCAGACCCAAATCTGCATGCTGACCGGCATGGAGGTGGCCAATGCGTCGATGTATGACGGCGCCACCGCCTGCGCCGAGGCCGCCGTCATGGCGGCGCGCGTGACGCGCAAGAAAAAGATCATCCTGTCGGGCAGCCTGCATCCCCATTACGTGGAAACCACCGAAACGGTGACCAAGCATTTGGGGTTGGAATTGGAAAGCCTGTCGCCGGATCCTTTTGGGATGGAAGATCTGATGGGCCGGGTCGATTCGCAGACCGCCTGCGTGGTGGTGCAAAATCCCGGCTTCTTCGGTGGCATCCGCGATCTGACCCAACTGGCCGATGCCTGCCATGAAGTGGGCGCTTTGCTGGTGGTGGCGGTGGCCGAACCGGTGTCTTTGGGCCTGATCACGCCGCCCGGCGCCATGGGCGCCGACATCGTCGTCGGCGAAGGCCAATCCCTGGGCATGGGCCTGCAATTCGGCGGTCCCGGTCTGGGCCTGTTCGCGACGCGTGAAAAATACGTGCGCCAGATGCCGGGCCGCCTGTGCGGCCAGACCGTGGACCAGGACGGCAAGCGCGGCTTCGTGCTGACTTTGTCCACCCGTGAACAGCATATCCGTCGCGAAAAGGCCACGTCGAACATCTGCACCAATTCCGGTCTGTGTGCCCTGGCCTTCACCATGCATCTGTCGCTGCTGGGCGAAACCGGCCTGACCCGGCTGGCCAAGCTGAACCATGCCAATGCGGTGCGGCTGGAACAGGCCTTGCGCCAGGTCAAGGGCGCCAAGGTGATCAGCCAAAGCTATTTCAACGAATTCTCGCTTTACCTGGGCGACGACGTGGACGCGGCGGACGTGGTGGAAAAGCTGGCGGCCAAGGGCATCTTGGGCGGTGTCGCCGCCGCGCGTTTCTTCCCCCATTGGCCGGAACTGCGCCCCGTCTTGTTGCTGGCCGCCACTGAGACCAATACCCAAGACGACATGGAGGCCCTGGTCTCCGCCCTGAACGAGGTGCTGTGACATGGCCGAGATCACCACGTTTTCCGGCAATCGCGGTCTGCAACTGGAAGAACCGCTGATTTTCGAACAGGGAAGCCCCGGCCGTATCGGCACCGATGTGGACGATGCCGGCCCCATCGACGAGGACCGTCTGGCCGGTCTGGCCCGCAAGGAAGCCATCGGCCTGCCCGATCTGTCCGAACCCCAGGTGGTGCGCCATTACACCCGCCTCAGCCAAAAGAATTACGGTATCGATTCGGGGTTCTATCCGCTGGGGTCGTGCACCATGAAGCACAATCCGCGCCTGTCGGAAAAGATGGCGCGGCTGCCCGGCCTGGCCGATCTGCACCCCTTCCAGCCGAAATCCACCGTGCAAGGCGCGCTTTCGGTCATCGACAGTCTGGCCCATTGGCTGAAGGGCCTGACCGGCATGCCGGCTGTCGCCATGAGCCCGGCGGCCGGCGCCCATGGCGAATGGTGCGGCCTGATGTCCATCCGCGCCTATCACGACGACCATGGCGAGGGACATCGCACCCGTGTGCTGGTCCCCGAATCGGCCCATGGCACCAACCCGGCGACGGCTTCCATGTGTGGCTACAGCGTCGATCCGGTGCCCGCCACCGAACGCGGTCGCGTCGATGTGGCGGCGCTGAAGGCCAAGCTGGGGCCCGATGTCGCCTGCATCATGGTGACCAACCCCAATACCTGCGGCCTGTTCGAAGACGAGATCATCGAAATCGCCCGGGCCACCCACGAAGCCGGGGCTTTCTTTTACTGCGACGGCGCCAATTACAACGCCATCGTCGGCCGGGTGAAGGTGGCTGACCTTGGCGTCGACGCCATGCATATCAACCTGCACAAGACCTTTTCCACCCCCCATGGCGGCGGCGGTCCCGGTGCCGGTCCCACGGTTCTGTCGGAAAAGCTGGCCCCTTACGCGCCGCTGCCCTTCGTGGTCCATGGCACGGACGGCCTGGAATTGGTGGAACACGCCGAACAGGCCCCCGGCGCCAAGCCCTTTGGCCGGGTCAAAGGCTATCACGGCCAATTCGGTGTCTTCGTCCGCGCTTTGGCCTATATCTTGTCCATGGGCTCGGATGGTCTGCGCCAGGCCTCGTCCGACGCGGTGCTGAACGCCAATTACCTGCTGGCATCCTTGAAGGACGTGCTGTCGGCGTCGTTCGACGGGCCTTGCATGCATGAATGCCTGTTCGACGACCGCTTCCTGAAGGATAGCGGCATCAGCACCTTGGACTTCGCCAAGATGCTGATCGACGAAGGCTTCCACCCCATGACCATGTACTTCCCGCTGGTGGTCCATGGCGCGCTTCTGATGGAACCCACCGAAACCGAATCCAAGGAAACCCTGGACGGCTTCATCAAGGTGGTCCGCGCCTTGGCCGCCAAGGCCAAGGGCGGCGAAGCCGACGACTTCAAGGCGGCGCCGCGCCTGACCCCGCGCCGCCGCCTGGACGAAACCCAAGCCGCCCGCCAGCCGGTCTTGCGCTGGAAGCACGGAGCGAACGCCGAGGGGTAAGGGATAAGGGTCAGCGAAGGGGCTTGCCCCTTCGCGCATCCCGTTGGTCAGCCGAACTCGAAGGACGTCACCCCGAAGATGCCGTTCAGCGGCAAGTCGGGGGCGGGGCCATAGTAAAGCCGCGCGCAGCCGAAGGACTCGGACAGGCCGAATTTCGCCGCCAGCTTCAATCCGGCTTCGTTGGGTTCGGGGATGTCCAGCGCCACCGGCTCACCCTCGATCTTCGCCATCAGGCTGCCGATCAGGCGTTCGGCGATGTCCGGGGTGTCGGCGAAAACCGGGCCCAGTTTGAAGCCTTTGCGGCAGGGCCGCGCCACGCCGTAACCGGCCAGCATGTCGTCTTGGCGGATCCCCAGCACGTGGGCGCCGGGCTGTTCCAGCCAGCGTACCAGGAACGTGCTGCGGGGGGCGGGGAAGAAACAGCGGTCGAAGGAATCGATTTCGGCGAAACTGATGTCGGGATAGGCGTGGGCGTCGGGGTCCATCTGGCCGTGGGCGATGCCTTCGAAGCGCAGGTCGCGATGGGCGAATTTGAATCCGCCCTTTTCATAGAACGGCACCATGGCGAAGACGCCGTCCATGCCGATGCCGGCCCCCGGTGCCAGACGCTTGCGCAGCATGTCCAGGCGTTGGTGCCACAATGTGGTGCCCAGTTTGCCGCCACGCAGATCGGCGCGGATGATGAACAGACCCATGAAGCCGAAAGCGCCGCCGTGGGAAAAGATCGAGCCGCCGCCCACCAATTCGTCACCCCGGCGCAGCGCGATGAAGGCGTCGGGATCGACCGCATAAGCGATGGCAAGATCGGCCAGACCGGGATTCCATCCTTCCGCCGCCGCCCAGTCCTCCAAGGTCTGAACCTCGTCGGCGCGCATGGTGGCGATGGAAAGCGCGGTCGGGTCCATGGCGTTTATCCCTGTTTCAGCCGTGCCGCCAGGGGGGCGAATTCGGCCGCCACTTGGTCGTAAAGCGGTTTCTTGAAGGCGACGATCAGACCCGGAACCTGGGCCAGATCCATCCACTGCCAGGCGGAAAATTCCGGGTGTTCGGTGTCGATGTTGATGTCGGCATCGGTGCCGAGGAACGTGAAGGCGAACCATTTCTGCTTTTGACCACGGAACCGGCCCTTCCACACCTTGTCGGCCAGATCGGCCGGCAGGTCATAGGAAATCCAGCCCTTGCTTTCACCGATCATTTCCGCCTTGTCGGTGCCGATTTCCTCGACCATCTCGCGTTTGGCCGCCGTGGCCGGGTCCTCGCCCTCGTCGATGCCGCCTTGCGGGAACTGCCAGGCGTTTTCCTTGGTGTCGATGCGCTTGGCGGTGAACACCTGGCCTTGGGCATTGAACAGCAAGATGCCCACCCCGGGGCGATAGGGGCGCTGCGACAAAGGCAGGGGCTTGCTCACGATTTTCCTCCTTGCGGGCCGACCAGGGCCGAAACCGGGGCCAAAACGATGCCTTCGGCGGCCAAAGAGGCCAGCCACGGCGCCATGGTTTCCATCGACGCCGGGCGCGGGCTGAACAGCACCGCCTGGCTGCCCTTGGCGCGCACCTGTGCCGCCAGGGCCTTTTGCTTGCTTTCCACCGCGTCGCGGAAAATCTCGCTGTCGACCGCGCCGCCCAGCCGCACCATGGGCGGCTTGGGGTCGGCGGAATCGGTATTGCCGACCACCAACAGGCCGCGTTCGCGCAACATGGCCAGGATGGGGCCCAATTGCTGCGACTTGGTGAATGGCCCGTCCTGGGCCAGGACCCCCACATAGCCGGCGGTGCGGGCCAGAACCCGCAGCAAACGATCGGCGTTGTCTTCGGGGCGGGCCGAGGTGGTCAAACCCCAGGGGCCGGGATCGCGGGCGGGATAGCCCGATTCTTCCACCGGCAGGGTCAGCAGAACTTCATGGCCGGCGTCGCGGGCCTTCTTGACCCAAGTGTCCAGCGAACCGGCATAGGGCGAAAAGGCCAAGGTGACGTCGGCGGGCAGGCGGTCGATGGCGGCGTCGGTGGCCTCGCGGTCCAAACCCAGCCCGGTCACCACCACCGCCAGACGCGGCTTGGTCGTATCCTTGCCTTCGAAGGGACGGGCATAGACCTGCCAGGACTGGCGGCCGTCGCTGGCGATCACCGGCAACGGGCCGAAACCGGAATGCCGGGTCATGCCTTCCGCCGGCACCGCGCCCAAGGGCTTGGGTTTGGCATTGGGGGTGGGCAGGTTGGCAAAGGATGGCGGCTTGTCGATGGGGCGCGGCAGCGGCTGCAACGGCCCCTGGGGGGCTTCCTGCTTGACCACGATGGGCGGCGGCGCGGCCGGCGTTTCCGGGGCGGCGGCGACAGCTGCCACCGGCTTGGTGTCGATGGTAACCGGTGGCACCATGCTGGCGCTGGGTGCTTCGTGCGCCGGCGGAACGCTGGGTTGTTGCGGTGCCGGGGGTGGGGTCAGTCCCGGGGGCGGAGGGGTTTCGGCCGCCATGTCGACCGGCGGGGCCTCGGCGGCGGGCGGCGCGACGGGGGCCTCCCCCCCGGCGGGGGCGGGCGGCTTCAACATGCCGTCCTCGGCGGCCGGTGCCGCCGGCTGGTCCTTACCCTTGCTGTGACCGGGCATCTGGATGGCCAGTTTCGGCTGGTCGGCCACATCCAGGATACCGATCAGGTCACGGGTATCCATGCGTGAAGCGAAATAACCTGCCGTGCCCAAGCCGCCGCCAAGAATGGCGACGGCCAGGACGATCAGCAGCGGACGAAGCGGGAATTTTCGACGTGGCTTTTCCTCTTCCATCCCCAGGGGACGGGACAGGAAATTGTCGATATCGTCATCGTCCAAGGTGTCCATGGGGATCAGTTGGTCCCGTTGGCCCGATAGATGGACAGGCCACGGATCAGGTCCAAAGCGCGGGCCAATTGGTAATCCTGGGCCGGGTCGCCCAGCTTGATCACCGGCGGTGCCCCTTCGGCAGCCTTGTCCTCGTGGGCGGGGGCGGCTTCGTCAGCCGCCGGGGTGGCGGGCTTGGCGGCCTTGCCATCGGGATTGGCGAGCGCGTTGCGCAACGACGCTTCCGAGCGGCGTTCACGTTCGGGGATGTTGATGGGCTCGACCTTGGATTGCAGCACCTTGATGTCGGGTTCGATGCCCACCGCCTGGATGGAACGGCCCGACGGCGTGTAGTAACGCGCCGTGGTCAGGCGCATCGAGCCATACTGACCCAGCGGCATCAGGGTCTGGACCGAACCCTTGCCGAAGGAACGGGTGCCCAACACCACGGCGCGGTGATGGTCCTGCAGCGCGCCGGCGACGATTTCCGACGCCGAGGCCGAACCGTCATTGACCAACAGGACCACCGGCAGGCCGCCGGTGATGTCGCCGGGCTTGGCGTTGAAGCGCTGGGTGTCTTCGGGATGACGCGAACGGGTGGAGACGATCTCGCCTTTGTCCAGGAAGTCGTCGGAGACGGCGATGGCCTGATCCAACAGGCCGCCGGGATTGTTGCGCAGATCGACGACGAAGCCGCCCAGATCCTTGCCGATTTCCTTTTTCAAGGAATCCACGTGCTTGCGCAGGTCGGTGTCGGTGGTGGCCGAGAACTGGGTGATGCGGACATAGCCGATCTTGCCCTCGGCATGGCTGCGCACGGTCTGGATCTTGATGACGGCGCGGGTCAGCTTGACGTCGAAGGCGGCGGTGCCGTTCCTGCGCACCGTCAGCTTGATGTCGGTGTTGACCATGCCGCGCATGCGGTCGACGGCTTCCGACAGCGACAGGCCCTGGACCGGTTCGCCGTCCAGATGGGTGATGTAGTCGCCGGGCTGCAGGCCGGCACGGAAGGCCGGGGTGTCGTCGATTGGCGAGACCACCTTGACCCAGCCGTTTTCCATGGTCACTTCAATGCCCAGGCCGCCGAATTCGCCCTTGGTGTTGATGTCCATGTCCTTGGCGTTCTTGGCGTTCAGATAGCTGGAATGGGGGTCCAGCGAGCTGAGCATGCCGTTCAGCGCCGCTTCCACCAGGTCTTCGTCCTTGACCGGTTCGACGTATTCAGCCCGCACCTTCTCGAAGACGGTGGCGAACAATTCCATCAGGCGATAGGTTTCCTTGGATTCCGCAGCGGCGGCGGGTGTCAGGAACGAGCTCGCCAGCAAGGCGGTGGCGCTGGCGGCGATCATGGTCTTGCGAATCATCCGTGACCCTTACTTTTCTGTGCGGTAAGCCAAGGCTGAGGGTTGATGGGCTGCCCCTGACGGCGCAGTTCCAGATAAAGCGAGGGTTTGGCCTCCTCCTCGCCCATCACACCTACGGGTTCACCCGCCGTCAGCCTTTGGCCAACATTGGCGTCGATCCGGGTCATCCCCGCAAGCAGCGTATGATAGCCTTCGCTATGTTCGATGATCAAGAGCAGGCCATAACCCCTAAACGGACCGGCGAAAGCCACCTGTCCGTCATAGGGGGCGACGATCTGTGCACCCTTGCGGGTGGCGATGGTCATGCCCTTGTTGACCACGCCCACTTCGTTGGGCAGGCCGAAACGTTCGACGATGCGGCCCTTGGCCGGAAACATCATCTTCCCCTGGGCGCTGGCAAAGGGTTTGTCGCTGGCCATGGGCCGCGCCTCGGCGGCTTCGCGGGCGGCTTGTTCGGTGGCGCGGGCGGCTTTTTGCGCTTCGATCTCGGCCTGGCGGGCCTGGGCCTGGGCGCGGATTTCCGCTTCGCGCGCGGCGCGGGCGGCGGCCAATTCGCGTTCCTGGCGTTCCTTTTCCGCCTTCTTGGCGGCGATCTCGGCTTCACGCGCGGCTTTTTGCGCGGCGATCTCGGCTTCACGGGCGGCTTTTTTCGCCGCCGCTTCGGCCTCGCGCGCCGCTTTTTCGGCCGCCGCCTTCTGCAGGGCCTCGGCGATGCGGCGCTGGCGTTCTTCTTCCAGACGGCTCATCAGCTCGCGCAGATCCTGGGCCTCGTCGGCCAATTGCCGCATGCGGCGTTCCGATTCCTCGGTTTCGGCGATAGCGGCGTATTGCAGGGTGGATTTGCGGTCCCACAGATCCTTCAGACGGCGATGTTCGCCTTCCAGCCGGCCGGTGGTGGTGACGATGCGTTTGCGCTGGGCGACGATGTCGTCGCGCAGGCGGCCCATGGCGTCGATTTCGTCCTTCAGATCGTGGACGGATCGTTCGATCTGCGGTACCGCCGAGCGCAGCAAGATGGCCGAGCGCACGGTTTCCGCCGGGGTTTGCGGCTGTGCCATCAGGGCCTCGGTGGGGCGCCAGGCCAGACGTTCCAATGCCGTCAACACGCCCGTCATCTGTGACGACCGGCGTTGCAGGGCGCTGGCGCGGTCGCCTTCCAGGGCTTTCAGATCTTCCAACTGGCGTTCCAGCTCGGACAGGGTTTCTTCGGCTTCCTGGGCGGCGCGGGCGGCGGCGACCATGTCGCCGCGAATATGCGACAACTCGTCGGAAATGGCCCGCGCTTTACGTTTGATTTCGGCATGTTCCGCCTGGCTGCGCTTCAGTTGGTCTTCCAACTCGCGCAGACGGCGGTCGGCGGCGGCGGCGTCGGGTTCCTGGGCGGAAACGTCCGACGCCGCCAGCCACGCGGCCAACAGCAGGAAAAGGCCCTTAGCCGGCCGCACGCAAATCCGCCGCGGCGGTGCCGACCAACGACTTGCCGGTCATGTCGGCCGGTTGTGCCAGCCCCAGCAAGGCCAGCAAGGTGGGGGCGACATCGGCCAGTCGGCCGTCGGCGATGGCGTTCACTCCGGCCGGCGGGTTGACCATCACCACATCCACCGGCCCGGTGGTGTGGGCGGTGTGCGGTTCGTGGGTTTTGGGGTCGCGCATCATCTCGGCATTGCCGTGATCGGCGGTCACCAGCATGACACCACCGGCATCCTTCACCGCCTTTTCCAGTCGGGTCAGGCAGGCATCGATGGTCACGGCGGCCTTCATGGCGGCATCCAGCATGCCGGTATGGCCGACCATGTCGCCATTGGCGAAATTGGCGATGATCAGGTCGTATTTACCCGAGGAAATGGCGGCGACCATGTTGTCGGCCACTTCCACCGCGCTCATTTCCGGCTGCAGGTCGTAAGTCGCGACCTTGGGGCTGGGGACCAGGATGCGGTCCTCGCCGGGATAGACCTGTTCGCGGCCGCCATTGAAGAAGAAGGTGACGTGGGCGTATTTCTCGGTCTCGGCGATACGCAGCTGGGTCAACCCGGCATGGGACGCCACTTCGCCCAGAATGTTGGACAGGCTTTCCGCCGGGAACAAAGTGCCCAAAAGCTTGGACAAATCCTTGGAATATTCGGTCAGACCCAATTGCGCCGCCATGGTGACGGTGCGCGAACGGGCGAAGCCGTCGAAGGCCGGGTCGATCAGCGCATGCAGGATTTCACGCGCCCGGTCGGCGCGGAAATTGCCCATCAGCAGACCGTCGCAATCCTGCATGCCGTGATAGCCGCCCAAGGCCACCGGCAACATGAATTCGTCGGTCTTGCCGGCGTCGTAAGACGCCTGGATGGCGGCGATGGGGTCCAGGTCGCAGGCTGGCGCGCCCAGCATCATGGCGTCGAAGGCCAGTTGCACGCGGTCCCAGCGCTTGTCGCGGTCCATGGCGTAATAACGGCCCGAGATGGTGGCGATCTGGATGTCGTGACCGGCGATGTCGGCCAGGAACTTGGCCATGTACTCCTTGGCCGAGCTGGGCGGCGTGTCGCGGCCGTCCAGGAAGGCATGCACCTTGACTGAAACCCCAGCCTTGGCGGCGGATACCGCCAGGGCGGCCAGATGGTCCTGGTGCGAATGCACGCCGCCGGGGCTCAGCAGGCCCAGAACATGCAGCGCACCATTCTTGGCCTTGACCTTGGCGATGGCCTCGACCAACACCGGATTGGCGGTCAGCGAGCCGTCGGCGACGGCGGCGTCGATACGCGGCAAATCCTGCATGACCACCCGGCCGGCGCCCAGATTCATGTGGCCCACTTCCGAATTGCCCATCTGCCCGTCGGGCAGCCCCACCGACAGGCCCGACGTGGCCAACAGCGCATGGGGGTAATCGGCCAAGAATCGGTCCCAGGTCGGGGTGTCGGCCTGGGCGATGGCGTTGTCTTCGCGTTCGTCGCGATGACCCCAGCCGTCCAGGATGCACAGAACGACGGGGCGGGGTTTGTGGGCGGTGGTCATTGCCTGAGACGTTTCCTGAAGATGCACAAAAATCCTGCCGTCATATAGGGCACGGCGCGGCGATTTTACACCTTTTCCGCTTTTGGGGCCATGGGCCAAGCATGACGGGTCTGGATAAGTCGGGATAAAGCATAGGTCTAAATTCCTTGAATTTCCCTCAATAGGAGTGTATCTTGCAAATCATGCACGGGCGGTCCTTCGGGGCTGCCCCTTTCTCAACCTGCGGAAAGAACAAAACATGACCATTTTGCCGCTCGATCCCCGCCAACGCCGCCCCGGCTTCCCGTTCCAGGATGATTTCTTCACCCTAGGCGCGCCCGTCGGCCCCGACCAGTCCAACCGCCGCGAAGACGTGATCCGGGTGGAAACCATCCTGGGCAACACCGGCCACCATGATCTGTCGCGCACCGACGGCCCGGTGGGCTATTGGGGGCAGCGCCAGGAACAGGCGGTGAAGGATTGGCAAAGCCAGAACGGGCTGACGGTGGACGGTCTGTTGAAACCGGGCGGCCCCACCATCACCAGCCTGAAACAGGCGACGGGCGGCCTTTTGGGTGGTTTCATCCCGCCCAGCCCGGACGAGGTGGACCAGCACCAATCGCAACGCATGCAGGGCGAGCCAGGCATCTTGAACACCCGCCCGGCGCGGCTGTCCTTCCCCCGGCCCGACCAGCCCTTGGACCTGGACGAGCAAAGCCAGGCCTTCAACGCCGACAGTGCCCGCGCTTTGACCCGCAGCAGCGTCAACGGCGACATCCCGCGCATCTATGGCGACTTCGCCAAACAGGCGGGGTCGGATGTGCACGCCACCTTGATGGATCTGGCCGAACAGATGAACGCGCAGGTCGGGCGCGACCGCACCGACCAAGTGATGCACGGTATCGTCAACCAACTGCCGCCCGATCAGGCCAAGGCTTTGCTGGGCGGCACCATGCCCGCCGCCCGCCCCCTGGGGGTGCGCAGTGCCGATCTGCCCGACGACAGCGCCGTGCCGCTGTTCCGGGCGGCGGCTGCACCGGTGGGCAATCCGCCGTCATCGCCGAGTGAAAGTGGACCTGCGAAGGCACAACCGGAAACTCCGCCCACGCCCACGCCCACGCCCACGTCTCCGGCACCAACGACGGAAGCGCCTCCGCCGCCGTCCCAGCCCTCGGCCCCCGCTTCGCCGGTCGATGCAAAGCCCGAGCAGAATGCCGGGGCGCAGCGTCCCCAAACCGATACCGAGCAATTGTTCGGCATGCCTTTGCCTAACGAGGATGACGCGGCCCAGGAGACCCGTAAAACCCTTGAGAGGGCAAGAGATCTTGGCAAGTTGGTCCATCATGACAAAGCCGCTGCCCTGTTGGATCACTATCTTGACGGTGATGGCTCGCCGGTCACCTTGGACAAGGATTGGGTGCGTGGCCATGAACCGGTCAAGCAGGCGGAGCAACGAGTCCAGGGTCATTTCGAGAACTGGCTGACCGGCAAGGGGCCGAAAGACACCGAACTCAATACCATCGAGCGGCATATACCCAAAGATGGTGAGACCCGTGAGATTAAGGGCTTGACGTGGCAAGCTGTTGCCGACGGCAATTCGGCGAAAGTCTGGGACGAACGCAACAACGCCCTGGGGGCGGTGACCGTCAACGGAATTGGCAATTTGAAACTGGAACGCCAGGGCGACGAGGTAATCATCACCGGTACCGTTCAGCAAAACGCCAAGGACAGATATGATTTCGGTAAGGGAAAAGACAAGGAAGATGGATGGCTGCCGCAAGGCATGGCGGGTGGCGATCCTGGTTTGCATCGCCAGGATATCGTCGCCTTGGAAAAACGTGGTCAGGTTAAGCCGTTTGATATCCAAAGCGATAGCTGGGAAAAGCAAGTGGTCGGGCGTTTGAAATTGGATGCCCAGGGGCGCATTATTGGTTCGCAATTCGAGTGGCGGGAGTAATGGCCACACGTTAGGATTGCCCGATGAAACGCCCGCGCCGTCTGATCCTGCTGCTCGTGACCATGCTGGTTCCTGCCGGCGTGGCTTGGCTGGCTTGGTATAATTGGAACATCCGCAACACCTGGGTGCGTTTGTACCCGGTCTGTCGCGATGCTGGCGAGTATGTCGATCTGATCGAGCCGATGACGCCCCAGGTCAATCAGATGTTCGTGGAATGGGCGACGATGACCCGCCCGCTTCATCGGCCCGAATATGCTGTCGGCATGGACAAATACATTCGGGTCAAGGACGGGAAGGTCTATGCCCCGCTGTGGTACCAGACATTGGCGGGAATGGAGAACCGCCAGCGAATTTGGTACATGAGTCGCGAGCTGGCGACGATGTTGGGGAAACCCAATCCCGATAACTGGAGCTATTGCATGGATTTTGCAAAAATAGCCACTACCAGCCGCAACCGAGATTACCATGTGCGGGCACGCCTATCGGATAAGGCTGAAGCGTTCTGGACTTTCCTGTCCTTCGGCGTCGATCGTGAACGTGACGGCGAATATAGCTGGGTCGGCAAATTGTTGTTGCCCTATGCCATCGATCCGGTGCTTGAGGATAATGAACCGCCGTTGCCCCGGTGAGGGCCGGTGGCCAGCTAACGCCAGCCGACTTCGTGGGCGAAGTCGGCCATGGCCTGTTGGCGGTGCAGCCATTCCGCCGCCGGGTGCTGGCCTTCGCGGCGGGCCTTGTCCTCGGTTTCGGCCACCGTCTGGGCCAAAGGCGGCAGGCCGACCTTGGCGCGGCGCTGGTCGACTTCTTCCTCGTTCTCGATGGGCAGCGGCATCAGATGGCCGTCATCGTCCCAATCCAACTGGGTGCCGTAAAGCTGGGGCCGGCCCTCGAAGGCACGGATGCGGTCTTCCAGCATGGCCGGATGGCGGGCGGGCACGTCGCCGCGATTGGCCGCCGATTTCATCAGGGTCAGGCAACGGCGCTGGAAAGCCGGGCGTGAAATGGCATGCAGCGCGATCAGGAACGCCGCCTCGACGGCGTCTTCCCCCACTTCGTCGGAAAGCGGCCAGCCTTCTTCGTCCACCGCCAGTTCCAGTTCGCGGGCATTGGCTTCGTGCAGGGCGCGCATGTCCGGGTGGTAGCCGGCGAACAATTCGCCCGACAACGCCAATTGCTGGCGCAGCCGGCGATCGCTCTCGGCCATGTGCAGCAAATGATCACGCAACGGAAGCAACCTCCCCGCTTTGGTGGCGCCGGCCCCGCCCGAACGGGCGGTGAATCGGTAAGATCATGCCACTTAAACCGTTTTGGCCCCGCCGTCCACCCTTCATCATGTATGGGCAAAGACAGCGGGCGGCCCGAAGATCGGGCCGCCCGTCGAAAGCACAGGAATATGAAGGGATTAGACTTCGCGGATGCCGGCCAAGAAACGGTCCACTTCGCCGCGCAGGGTGTCCGATTGCTGCTGCAGTTCCTCGACCGCCCGCAGCACGTCCTTGGCCGCTTCGTCGGTTTCGTGGATGGTGCGGCTGACCTCGGCGATGTTTTCGTACACCTGATTGGTGCCGCTGGCCGCGTGGTCGATGTTGCGGGCGATTTCCTGGGTGGCGGCCCCTTGTTCCTCGATGGCGGCGGCGATGGCGGTGGTGATGCCGTCCATGGAGGAAATGGTGGTGCCGATGCCCTGGATGGCGCCCACCGTCTGGTGGGTTTCCTTCTGGATGGTGGACACCTGGGTCGAGATGTCCTCGGTGGCGCGCACCGTCTGGCGGGCCAGGTTCTTGACCTCGGAGGCGACGACGGCGAAGCCCTTGCCGGCGTCGCCGGCGCGGGCCGCCTCGACCGTGGCATTCAGGGCCAGAAGGTTGGTCTGTTCGGCGATGCCGGTGATCATCACCACGATCTCGCCGATCTTGTCGGCGGCGCCGGCCAAGCCGTTGACGCGGGAATTGACCCCCTGCGCCTCGGTGGTGGCGTTGGCGGCAACGTCGTTGGACATGGCCACCTGCTGGGCGATCTCGGTGATGGAATTGGACAATTCCTCGGCCGCCTCGGCCACCATGCGCACATTCTGGTTGGCGTCGTTGGCGTGCTGCGACACCGATTGCGCCCGTTCGGCGGCGCTGTCGGCGGACACCACCATGCGGCGTGCCGTCTGCCCCATCATCTCGGCGGATTGCGACACGGTTTCCAACACCTTGGCCACGGCGGATTCGAAGCTGCGGATCAGTTCTTCCAGGCGGCGCATGCGGGCTTCGCGGGCGGCGGCGGCCTGACGGGCCTCTTGCTCCATCTCCTGTTTGGCGATGGTGTTGTCCTTGAACACCTGGACGGCGCGGGCGATGTCGCCCACTTCGTCGCCACGGTCCAAAGAGGGGACGTCGATGGAGATGTCGCCCTTGGTCAGCGCCCCCATGCGTTGGGTCATGTCCTGGATGGGGGTGGTGATGATGCTTTTCAGGCCCCAGCGGATGCCCAGCACGGCAAGAATGGTGGCGAAGATGCCGCCCACCGCCAGGAAGGTCAGGATCTTCTTCAGCTTGGCTTCGGCTTCGGTGGTGGACAGCGACGACGACAGCACGGCGATGACGTCGCCTTTTTCCATGCCCATGCCGCCATGGCAGGCATAGCAGACGTCTTGGTCGGCGCCGTCGGTGACCCCCAGCACGATGGGATAGGCATAGCGATAGGCGCCGTCAACGAAGCGTCCCACCGCAGCCTTGGTGGCGAAAGCTTCGCGGTCGACGTCGTCCATCGGCGCTTTGGGTTTGCGGTCGGGTTCGATCTCGGCCATGTAGGCGGTGACCTTTTCGCCCCAGGCGGACCACACCTTGCCCGGATAGTGGACGTTGCGGCTGTCGAACCAGTTGTTGAACACCTGGATACCGATATTGTCGCCGTCTTCAGGGCGTTTGGCCATGACGTTCAGGATCAGGGCATGCAGCGAGGTCATCTCGTTGGATGACAATTGCTGCAGCTGCCGTTCCATCTCGATTCGTTCGAAGCGGGCGATCACCAGCACGACGCTGAGGATCAAGGCGATCACGCCGACACCAACAATAATCATGAAACGGCTGGACAGCCGAAGGTTCCGCCAGGCTTTCACTCAAATCACCTGTTTTTGCGACCGCGGTACTGACCCCGTACCTTTGGACGCGGATTTCGTTCCCCCAATAGAATGTATTATGAAAGGCCGGCGTTGGAAACACCGGCCTTTCCCAGAATGCAGAAAAATGACTGATACTTTGGAATGATTACGATCGCACCAAAGACTCATAATCATTAATTAGCATTTTGCTAATGTCCCCTGGGGTAAAAGTATAGGAAGCGATTTCACGCACAGGCGTGACCTCGGCCGCAGTGCCGGTCAGGAAGCATTCCGTCGCCTTTTCCATCTCTTCGGGCATGATGGCGCGTTCGACCACCTTCAGGCCGCGCTTCTTGGCGATGTCGATGACGGTGCGCCGGGTGATGCCGTCCAGGAAGCAATCGGGGGTGGGGGTGTGCAGCTCGCCGTCGAAGACGAAGAAGATGTTGGCCCCGGTGGCTTCGGCGACCTGTCCGCGATAATCCAGCATCAGCGAGTCTTCATAGCCCGCGGCTTCCGCCTTGTGCTTGCTCATGGTGCAGATCATGTAAAGGCCGGCGGCCTTGGACGCGGTCGGCGCGGTCTGCGGGTGCGGTCGGCGCCAGTCGCTGATGTTCAGACGGATGCCGCGCATGCGGGCTTCCGGCGACCAATAGCTGGGCCAAACCCAACAGGCGATGGCCATGTGGATCTTGTTGGCTTGCGCCGCGACGCCCATCATTTCCGAACCACGCCAAGCGATGGGGCGGACATAGCCGTCGACGATGTTGTTGGCCTTGATGGTGGCGTTGGTGGCGGCGTCGATCTCGGCGGCCGAATACGGCACCTTCATGCCCAGGATATCGCCGGATTTGACCAGTCGTTCCGAGTGATCGGTCAGCTTGAACACCTTGCCGCCGTAAACGCGCTCGCCCTCGAAAACCGCCGAGCCATAGTGCAGGCCGTGGGTCAACACGTGCACCTTGGCGTCACGCCAGGGGATCAGTTCGCCGTCGAACCAGATGAAGCCGTCACGATCGTGGAAAGGGACTAGGTCAGCCATGATATTCCGTCCGAAAGGGGTGATACGTCACAAAATTACTCTTCACTCTTGTCAGGAGTAACATTTTGAGCGATATATGTCAACATGACTGACGTAAAGACACCCATAAATCCCTTGTTCCTGCGCGAAGAAGAGTTGCGGCAGGGGATCGAATTGCTGTTTTTCGCCTATCGCGACTTCACCGCCGAACCCGACGCCATCCTGGCTGAATATGGGTATGGGCGGGCGCATCACCGCGTCATCTATTTCGTCGGCCGCAATCCCGGCATGACGGTGTCGGACCTGTTGACCATCTTGCGTATCACCAAGCAATCGCTGTCCCGGGTGTTGGGGCAATTGGTCGAGGAAGGCTTCATCACCCAGCGTCCCGGCACTGTCGACCGTCGACAGCGTTTGTTGGAGCTGACGGAAAAAGGCACCGAACTGGAACGGCAACTGACCGAACGTCAGCGGGCGCGTTTCGCCGCGGCCTATCGCGACGCCGGCGCCGAGGCGGTGGAGGGGTTCCGCAAGGTGATGTTGGGGTTGATCGACGAAGCCGACCGCCCCCGTTTCCCGCAACGCGGGCCGGGCTGGCGCTAAGCCCGCGCCGGTCCGGCACGGGCCGTACAGACAAATCAGCGCGGGTTTGTTAGAACGAAAGCGGCGCTGACGGGGGTGCAGATGGACGACAAGCCGCATGTTCTGGTGGTCGACGATGACGACAGGTTGCGGCAATTGCTGCGCAAATACCTGAGCGACAACGGCTATCTGGTCAGCACCGCCGCTTCCGCCGCCGAGGCGCGGACCAAGCTGACCGTGGTCGAACCCGACATGTTGGTGCTGGACGTGATGATGCCGGGCGAGGACGGCCTGAGCTTGACCCGCGATCTGCGGCGGAACCGCGCGATCCCCATCTTGCTGTTGACCGCCATGGGGGAAACCGAGGACCGTATCAACGGTCTGGAAACCGGTGCCGACGACTATTTGACCAAGCCGTTCGAACCGCGCGAGCTGTTGTTGCGCATGGCGTCGATCCTGCGCCGCACCCCGAAGGTCGAGCCGGCGGCGGCGCGCGTTGTGCGCCTGGGGGCCTATGTGTGGGACATGGGGCGGGCCGAGTTGCGGCAAGGGGACGAAATGGTCCACCTGACCACCGCCGAACGCGATTTGATGGGCATCTTGGCCGAGCACGCCAATCAATCGGTTAGCCGTGACGACTTGGCGGCCCGCACCGGCAATGCCGCCAATCCCCGCGCTGTCGACGTCCAGGTGACGCGTCTGCGCAAGAAGCTGGAAGACGATCCCAAGATGTCGCGTTACCTGCAGACGGTGCGCGGCCAGGGTTACATGTTGAGGCCCGACTGACATGGCGGTGGACGCGGAACGCTGGTTCAAACGCATCCTGCCCCAGGGCCTGCTGGGGCGGTCGTTGCTGATCATCGTCACGCCCTTGATCGTCGTGCAATTGGTGTCCACCTACATCTTCTATGCCAGCCACTGGGATACGGTGGCACGGCGTCTGGCCGCCGGCTTGGTGGGCGATGTCGGCGCGGTGATCGAAAGCCTGCGGGCCTTTCCCGGTCCGGAAAACCGCCAGCGCATCATCGGCATCGCCGCCAATCGCATGGATCTGGACATGCGGTTCGAGATGGGGGGCATCTTGCCCAACACGCCACCGCCGCCGCCTTTCGGCATCATGGAAGAAGCGCTGCACGCCGCTTTGTCGGAACGTTTGCAGCGCCCCTTCATGATCGACGCCCGTTCCTATGAACGGGAAGTGGCGGTGCGGGTGCAATTGTCCGACGGGTTGTTGGAAGTGTTCGTGCCGCGCAAGCGTCTGTTCAGTTCCACCACCTACATCTTCGTGCTGTGGATGGTGGGGACGTCCCTGCTGTTGCTGGGGATCGCCACCATCTTCATGCGCAACCAGGTGCGCAGCGTGCGCAAGCTGGCGGTCGCCGCCGACGCTTTCGGCAAGGGGCGCGACGTGGCCAATTTCAAGGCGGAAGGCGCCGCCGAGGTACGCCAAGCGGCCCAGGCCTTCAACCTGATGCGCGACCGCATCAAGCGGCAGATGCAGCAGCGCACCGAGATGCTGGCCGGGGTGTCCCACGATCTGCGCACCCCACTCACCCGGATGAAGCTGCAGGTGGCCATGCTGGGCGATGCCGACGGTCGGGCCGAGTTGGAAGAGGACGTGGCCGAAATGGAGCAGATGGTCGAAGGCTATCTGGCCTTCGTCCGCGGCGAGGGGGGCGAGGTTTCGGTGCCGACCGACCTTTCGGTGTTGGTCGGCGAAGTGGTCGGGCGCTTTCGTCGCGAAGGTCGCGACATGGACCTGCATGTGGAAGATTCTCTGGTGATGCCCATCAAGCCCCAGGCCATGGGCCGGGTCATCGGCAACCTGATCGGCAATGCGTTGCGCTATGGCGGCCATGTGTGGGTGCGGGTGGGCAAGCGTCCAGGGGATGGTGGGCCTGGCGCCGCCGAGATCATCGTCGACGATGACGGCCCCGGCATTCCCGCCGAGTCCCGCGAACAGGTGTTCAAGCCGTTCTTCCGCATGGAACGTTCACGCAATCTGGCCACCGGCGGTGTCGGGCTGGGTCTGACCATCGCGCGGGACATCGTGCGCGGCCACGGCGGTGAGGTGCTGCTGGAAGACAGTCCGCTGGGCGGTCTGCGGGCACGGATCAGGTTGCCGCTGTAACCGCTTGCGCGTTGGCGCCGTAGGACTTGAACTTTTCCAGCACCACCGCCATTTCGGCCGGCGGCAGGACCGGCGGCGCGCCCAGCGGCAGCAGGCGCAGATACAGGTCGCACAGGAATTCGATTTCCACCGCCACATCCACCGCCTGGGCCAAATCCTTGCCGATGGCGATCATGCCGTGATGGGCCAGCAGGCAGGCGCGGCGACCCTCCAAGGCCCGCAGCGCGGCGTCTGACAATTCCTGGGTGCCGAAGGTGGCATAGGGGGCGCAGCGCACATCGGTGCCGCCGGCGATGGCGATCATGTAATGGAAGGCCGGCAGGGTCTTGCCCAGCACCGCCAAGGCGGTGGCGGCCGGCGAATGGCAATGGACCACGGCGCCGGCATCGGGGCGGGCGGCATAGATGTCGCGATGGAAACGCCATTCGCTGGACGGCTTCCACGCTCCGCTCCAGGCGCCCTGCATGTCCATGGCCACCAATTGATCGGCCTGCAGCACGTCGGCGGAAACGCCCGACGGCGTCACCACGAAGCCATCCCCCCGACGCACCGAAACATTGCCGGATGCGCCCTGGTTCAGACCACGATCGGCCAGCAAACGGACGGCGACGACGACGGCATCCATCCTAGGCCACCTTTTCCGGGAACAGGGTGGCCAGCCCGTCCGGGCTGGCGGCGCACACGCCGCGTTCGGTGATCAAGCCGCTGACCAGACGGGCCGGGGTGACGTCGAAGCCCCAATTGCCCGCCGGGCTGCCATCGGGGGTGACCTGGATGGTGACGATGGCACCGCTTTCGGTCTTGCCGGTCATGTGGGTCTGTTCGGTGACGTCGCGTTCCTCGATGGGGATTTCCTTGACCCCGTCGGCCACCTTCCAGTCGATGGTCGGGCTGGGCAACGCCACATAGAAGGGGACATTGTTGTCCTTGGCCGCCAGGGCCTTCAGATAGGTGCCGATCTTGTTGCAGACATCGCCCAGGCGGGTGGTGCGGTCGGTGCCGACGATGCACAGATCGACCATGCCGTGCTGCATCAGATGGCCACCGGTATTGTCGGCGATCACCGTATGCGGCACGCCGTGCCAGTTCAGTTCGCGCGCCGTCAGGCTGGCGCCTTGGTTGCGCGGGCGGGTTTCGTCCACCCACACATGGACCGGGATGCCGGCATCATGGGCTTTGTAGACGGGGGCCAGAGCGGTGCCCCAATCCACCGTCGCCAGCCAGCCGGCATTGCAATGGGTCAGCACGTTGACCCGCTCGGCACCCTTGGCCTTGGCTTGTTCCCAGGCTTGGGCGATCAGCTTGGCGCCGTTCTCGCCGATGGCGGAATTGATGGCGACGTCTTCGTCGCAAATCTCGGCGGCGCGGGCATAGGCGGTGGCGACGCGGTCGGCTTCCGCCACCTTGCCCAAGGCGGCGATCATTTCGTCCAGCGCCCATTTCAGGTTGATGGCGGTCGGCCGGGTGGCGTGCAGGATGTTGTAGGCGACGGTCAGGGCCAGATCGGACGAATTGGCACGTGCCGCCAGCGCCATGCCATAGGCGGCGGTGGCGCCGATCAACGGGGCACCGCGCACCAGCATGGCCTTGATGGCGTGGGCGGCGTCGGCCAGGCTTTCCAGGCGCACGGTGACCAGTTCGTGGGGCAAGCGGGTCTGGTCGATGATTTCCACCGCCCAGCCGTCTTGGGCCAGCCAGATGGTGCGCGTCGGGGTGCCGTTGATCTTCATGGGACTATCCTGCTGTGTTCGCCGGGAACCATAAGCAAGCTGCCACTCAGGTGCAATGTCTCAGCTATATTCACTACATCCTAAAGGTGAAGAATGTGCACAAACGAACTTATCCGTTTGCGGCTATGTCTCTCATTGGATAAGGGGGGTAGCATCGGATTGTGAAGAGGCGCACCCGTTGGGTCGGCGCCTCTTCGTGTTAAGGCGGGAAGGCGGAGGGCGAGATGAATACGCAACGCCCCCAATGCGGATGGGTACAAGGGCGCGGCCAGCCAGACGATCTGGACGGCTTGCATCAGATTTTGCTGTGCGCGACCCGACGGGGCTGTGACGCCAATGTGGAATGCAGCGAACGGGCGCTTGAGATGGTGCTCAGCGCCACGCGCGCGCAGATCAAATCCGAGGTGGAAACTTAGCGCTTCAAAACCCGGCCGGCGACCGCGTCCAGCTTGGCGGCCAGCGCGGAATCGATCTTGTCCTTGTGGGTGATGATGGCGTGTTCCAGGGCGGTGTGGCAGCCCTTGGCGCAGGGGGCATGGCGCTCAGTCACATGCGGCACCACCGCCTTGACCAGGGCGCGGGCCCGGTCGGCGTTTTCCAACAGCACCTTGACCACCTGTTCCACCGTCACCGCGTCGTGATCGGGGTGCCAGCAATCGTAATCGGTGACCATGGCGACGCTGGCGTAGCACATCTCGGCCTCGCGGGCCAATTTGGCTTCCGGCATGTTGGTCATGCCGATGACGTCGCAGCCCCACTGGCGGTACAGGTTGCTTTCGGCGACGGTGGAGAATTGCGGCCCTTCCATCACCAGATAGGTGCCGCCACGCACCGCTTTGATGCCGGCGGCTTCGGCGGCCTTTTCCACCATGTCGCCCAGGCGGCCGCACACCGGATGGGCCATGGAGACATGGGCGACCAGGCCGGTTTCGAAGAACGACTTGGTCCGCGCGAAAGTGCGGTCGATGAATTGGTCGACGATGACGAAGGTGCCGGGCGGCAATTCTTCCTTCAAGGATCCCACCGCCGACACCGACAGGATTTCGGTGACACCGGACCGCTTCAGGGCGTCGATATTGGCGCGGAAATTCAGTTCCGACGGCGGGATGCGATGGCCACGACCGTGGCGGGGCAGGAAGACCAGTTGCTGACCGTCCAGTTCACCGAACAGGAATTCGTCGGAAGTCTCGCCGAAGGGGCTGTCGACGCGCCGCCATTGCTTGTTGGTCAGGCCATCGATGTCGTAGACGCCGGAACCGCCGATGATGCCGAGGACGGGCTGGGTCATGCTGGTCTCCTTGGAAAAGTCCTGGATGGCTTAAAACAAAAAGGCCGCCATCGCAAGGATGGCGGCCAATTCGTTCCCGCCCTGCCGAAGCGGGCCGGTCCGGCAGGGCCGGGGACTTAGTGGATGTTCTTCCAGATCTGACGCTTCAACGCGTACAGCAAGGCAGTGAACACCGCCAAGAAGATCATCACCTTCAGACCCAGGGACTTGCGGTCGTTCAGTTCGGGCTCGGCGGCCCAGTTCAAGAACGCGCTGATATCCGCGGCTTCCTGTTCCACGGTGGCTTTCGTGCCATCGGTATAGGTCACCAGGTCTTCCATCAACTGCGGGGGCATGCTGATGGCGTTGCCGGGGAAGTACTTGTTGAAATACTTGCCTTCGGGGATCGAGTGGCCTTCCGGCACCTCTTCCACGAAGCCCTGCATCAACGAGTAGATGTAGTTCGGACCACCGACACGGGCCTTGGCCATCAACGACAGATCCGGGGGCAAAGCGCCACCATTGGCGTAAGCCGCCGCCTTGTCGTTGGGGAAGGGGTTGATGTACTTGTCCGACGGGCGGCCCGGACGCATCCGGATTTCGCCTTCGTCGTTGGGGGTGTCGGCGATTTCGCGGGCCGAAGCGACGGCCTTGATTTCGTCCTCGGTCAACCCGACCGCAGCCAGGTTGCGATAAGCAACCAGACGCAGGCCATGGCAGTTCGAGCACACGCCGTTGAAGATTTCGAAACCACGCTTCAACTGGGCTTGGTCATAGCGACCGAAAAAGCCTTCCCAGGAAAAGCCGGGCTTCATCAACGGCTCGCCGCCGCCGGACGCCAGGGCGGCGCCCGAGGAAGCCATCAAGCCGGCGGCCGTGATGGCGGAAAGGATGAGCTTACGCATTATGCCTTCTCCTTCAACACGGCAGCCGCGATGCTGGCCGGCAGGGCCTTGGGCTTTTCCAGCTTGCCCAGCAACGGCATGATGATCAGGAAGTGGGCGAAGTAATAAGCGGTGCACAGCTGGCCGATGGTCACCAGCGGCTCTTCCGCCGGCTTGCCGCCGACATAACCCAGAACCAGGCAGTCGATCAGGAACAGCCAGAAGAACTGGCGGTAGATCGGCCGGAACTTGGCCGAGCGCACCTTCGAGGTGTCCAGCCAGGGCAGGAAGAACAAGATGATGATGGCCGAGAACATCGCCACCACGCCCTGCAGCTTCGCCGGAATGCCGAACACGTCCAGGGTGAACGAACGCAGGATCGCGTAGAACGGCAGGTAGTACCATTCGGGCACGATGTGCGGCGGGGTCACCATCGGGTTGGCCGGGATGTAGTTGTCGGGTTCACCGAAGAAGTTCGGAGCCCAGAACACGAAGCCCAGGAAGAACATCAGGAACACGCCGATGCCGAACAGGTCCTTGATGGTGTAGTAGGGGTGGAAGGGGATGGAATCCGCTTCGCCCTTCATTTCCACACCCAGCGGGTTGTTGGACTTGACGGTGTGCAGGGCCCAGACGTGCACCACCACCAGGCCGACGATGACGAACGGCAGCAGGTAGTGCAGCGAGAAGAAGCGGTTCAGGGTCGGGTTGTCGACCGAGAAGCCACCCCACAGCAGGGTCACGATGTGCTCGCCCACCACCGGGAAGGCCGAGAACAGGTTGGTGATCACGGTGGCGCCCCAGAAGGACATCTGACCCCAGGGCAGCACGTAGCCCAGGAAGCCGGTGGCCATCATCGCCAGATAGATCAGGATGCCGACCCACCAAAGCACCTCACGCGGGGCCTTGTACGAACCGTAATACAGGTTACGGAACATGTGGATGTACACCATGATGAAGAACATGGAGGCGCCGTTCATGTGCAGGTAACGGATCAGCCAGCCATAGTTCACGTCACGCATGATGCGTTCGACCGAGTCGAAGGCCAGCGAGGTGTGCGACGAGTAGTTCATCACCAGGAAGATGCCGGTCAGCAGCATGACCACCAGCACGAACGCGGCCAACGAGCCGAAGTTCCACCAGTAGTTCAGGTTCCTGGGGGTGGGATAGTCGATGGCAGAATGCTGCATCATCGAGAAGATGGGCAGCCGCTGATCCAGCCAGCTGATCACCTTGTTGTTGGTTTGGAAACCGCTCATGGTCGATCCTTACCCGATGCGGACGGTGGTGTCGGACGTGAAGGTGTACTTCGGCACCGGCAGGTTCAGCGGCGCCGGACCCTTGCGGATACGTCCGGACGTGTCGTAGTGGGACCCGTGGCAGGGGCAGAACCAACCGCCGAAGTCACCCTTGGGGTCGGCAGCCTTCTGGCCCAGGGGAACGCAACCCAGGTGGGTGCAGACGCCGATCAGGATCAGCCATTCCGGCTTCTGCACGCGGGTGGCGTCAGCCGCCTTGTCGCGCAAATCGGCGCTGTCGTCCTTGACGGCCATGGCAATCTCTTCTTCGGTGCGGCGACGCACGAAGACGGGCTTGCCCTGCCAAACGACGGTGATCGCCTGTCCGGGTTGGATGGCGGCAAGATCCACATCGGTGGTGGACATCGCCAGGGTATCGGCGGCCGGGTTCATGCTGTGCACGAACGGCCACAGGGCGGCGGCGGTCCCTGCCGCGCCGACAGCGATGGTAGCATACAGCAGGAAATCCCGCCGAGATTGCCCATCCGTCGACGAGGGCTGGGCATGCGTAGCCGAATCAGCCATGACTTAACCTCTTGTTGGCCCGCGGAAGCGGCCCTATTAACCACATTGCCCCTTGTGATTCAACAGGGGAGTCAATTGAACATAAGTGACAACTAATTAAGGCGGTCTCCTTTAGATGGGACGTTGCCTGCCCGAACGGGTGGTGGATTGAGGATTCTCTATGGATTTGTTGCGTTTAGCTTTGTTTCAGCCGGATATTCCACAAAATGCCGGGACCCTGATTCGTCTTTCGGCCTGTCTTGGAATTGCTTTGGATGTCATCGAACCCTGCGGTTTTCTGTGGGATGAAAAACGCATGCGGCGCGCCGGCATGGATTACGTCGACCATGCCCGGGTGACGCGCCATCAATCCTTTGGTGTCTTTCGCAAAAACGTATCCCAGGGGCGGCTGGTTTTGCTGACCACCGCCGGTGGTGTTCGACTGGACGGCTTTTCCTTCCAGCCCGGCGATGTCATCATGGTCGGGCGTGAAAGCGCCGGGGTCCCCGACGACATCGCCGCCCAAGCCGACATCCGCTTGCGCATTCCCATGGCGGCGGGACTTCGTTCGCTGAACGTGGCTTTGGCCGCCGCCCTGGCGGTGGGGCAAGCCTTGGGACAATTGAACGCCTATCCGCCGGAGAATGGGTCATGAGCACTGATGTCAAAGTCCTTTACGACGCCGAGAAAGCCCAGGCCTATGACCGCCGGGTTCGCGACGCCATTCCGGGCTATGAAGCGCTGCACCAATTGTCGTGCATGGTTCTGGCTGAAAGCAGCGGCGGTCATGGCCGGGTTCTGGTGGTCGGCGCCGGGACCGGGGTGGAATGCGTGGCGCTGGCCCAGGCTTGCCCGGCTTTGCACGTGGTCGGCGTCGATCCGGCCGGCGACATGCTGGCCCATGCCGAACAGAAAGTCGCCGAAATGGGGCTGAACGCCCGGGTGCGACTTTATCCGTCCAAGGTGTCGGAACTGCCGAAATTCGAGCCTTTCGACGCTGCCACCATGTTGCTGGTGCTGCATTTCCTGCCCGATGACGGTGCCAAGCTGGGGCTGCTGACCGACATCGCCGAACACCTGAAACCGGGGGCGCCGCTGGTGATGGCCGATCTGTTCGGTCCCGGTTGGGGGGATCCGTGGCAGGGGAAATTGCGGATGTTCTGGGAACATCTGCAGCAATCCGCCGACATCCCGGCGGAAGACATCGAGCGCGGATTCCGCCATGTCGACCGCAACATTCATCCGGTGACCGAGGATCGTTTGGCCGACTTGCTGGACCAAGCCGGGTTCGAAGCCCCCCGGCCGTTCTTCCGGGCGCTGTGTTTCGGTGGCTGGATGACGCGCCGTAAGGCTTAGGCGCTTAGGGCTTAGGGGCGGACATAGCTGGTCCGCACCACCCCCAAATCCATGGCCTGGCATGAGTCGAGGCGCAGCTGGCTGAGATGGGGGGAGGGCAGGAAGCGGGGAATGCCCCGTCCCAGCAGCACCGGCAGGGTGAACAGGTCGAAACGGTCCACCAGATCGGCATCGATGAAGCTGCGCAGGGTCTGGGCCCCGCCATCCACATAGATGTCGCCTTGGCATTCCTGGCGCAAGCGGGCCGCCAATGCCGCGACGTCGCCGGCAAAAGCTTCGACGGAACAATCGTCGGCAGGAAGCGGGCGGTGGGTCACCACCACCACCCGTTTTCCGTCATAAGGCCAGTGGTCGAAGCCGGCGATCATGTCGAAGGTGGTGCGGCCCACCACCACGCATTCCACCTGTTCCATCAGTTGGCCATAACCGAAATCGGCATCTTCATAGGGCGCCAGCCAGCCGATTCCACCCTCGGTATCGGCGATATAACCGTCGATGCTGGCGGCCATGAAGACGCGGATCAAAGCCACCGGATCAGTCGAACAGGCTGGAAACCGAGCGTTCTTCCGAAATGCGCTGGATGGATTCGGCCATCAAGGGGGCGATGGTGATCTGGCGGATGTTGTGGGCCAGCTTCACCGCCTCGGTGGCGGGGATGGAATCGGTGACCACCAGTTCCTCCAGGGGGGACGAGGTGACGCGGGCCACCGCGCCGCCCGACAGCACGCCGTGGGTGACATAGGCCGAAACCGACACGGCTCCCGCCTTCATCAGCGCCTCGGCGGCGTTGCAAAGGGTGCCGGCGGAATCGACGATGTCGTCGACCAGGATGCAGCGACGGCCCTTGACCTCGCCGATGATGTTCATCACTTCCGACACGCCGGCACGTTCGCGGCGCTTGTCGATGATGGCCAGGTCGGCGTCGATGCGCTTGGCGATGGCGCGCGCCCGGACCACGCCGCCGACGTCGGGCGACACCACCATGACGTTGTCATAGCGGGCGCGGATGTCGTTGGTGAACACCGGGGCGGCGTACAGATTGTCCAGCGGAATGTCGAAGAAGCCCTGGATCTGGCCGGAATGCAGGTCCAGCGTCACCACGCGGTCGGCACCGGCGGTGGTGATCAGGTTGGCCACCAGCTTGGCCGAGATGGGCGTGCGCGGGCCGGACTTGCGGTCCTGACGGGCATAGCCGAAANNATCACCGCGGTGATGCGCCGGGCGCTGCCGCGCTTCAAGGCGTCCAGGGTGATCAACAATTCCATCAGGTTGTCGTTGGTGGGATAGCAGGTGGACTGGACCACGAAGACGTCTTCGCCGCGCACGTTTTCGTGCACTTCCACGAACACTTCCATGTCCGAGAACCGGCGTACGCTGGCCTTGGTGATGGACATGGTCATGTATTCGGCGATCGCTTCCGCGAGCGGGCGATTGCTGTTGCAGGCGAGAATCTTCATGGCTGGGTACCTGTGGGTTTGGTCCTGGATGCCGGCTTGGCCTTCTTGGCCCTGCTCGGCGACGACGATTTCTTCTTGGCGCTTTTCTTCGGCTTCTTGCTCGGTTTGACCGCTTTGGCCGGCTTCGTCGGTTCAGCTTCGACCTTGGGGGCCGGAGTCTCTGCCGCTGCTGGCGGTGCCTGGGGCGATCCGACATCCATCAGCGGATTCGGTTCAACAGGCGGCGGCACTTCTGTCTGTGCCGAAGCTTTCTCATCTTGTGAATCGGGCTTTCCTATATCAGTCACACCCGGTTCTGTAAACTGCCTTGACCCGGCGGCGTTTTGCTGCTCCTGGCGGTTGCGCTCGTCGGTACGCAGCACTTCGGCGATGGATTGGGCACCGCCTTCGCCGATATCGCGGGCCAGGCTGCCCCAGGGGAGCTTCAAGCGGTCGCGCGGTACCGAACCGCCTTGGTCGATCCGTGCCAAAAGCGGACCCTGGCTGTCACCGCGCTTGACCTGCCACGACACGGTGACCAAATCCTCGACCGCCCCCATCTGGGCGATGGTCACGGTGCCCACCACCGTGGTGGTCGAGTCTTCCGACAAAGTGATACCGCGCAGTTCCAGGGCTTTCATCAGGGCCCGGGTCAGCGATTGGTCGCCATCGCCCGGCAGTCCTTTGATCGGAGCCAGCCGGGTGGTCAGGGGCGGCGGCAAGTCCTTGACCGCCAGTTGCGGTTTGGCGTCGGGATCGTCCAGCAACGGCAGAAAGTTCGCCGTTACCTGAGCGGCGGCCAGCTTGGCCGGCAGGCTGGAACTGGTGGTCACCCGGCCCATTTCGGTGCCGTCGGCATCGGCCAACTGCCACAGGATCACCGATCCGGCGGGCTGAACCTCGATCACCCGGCCAAAGCCGGGGCCGTGTCGTAAGGTGACCGGCACTTCGCTGTTTTCGAAGGCGCTGAGGGTGGCTTCCGCCAGCGCCTGTCCGCCCGCCATGTCGTCGGGCAGACGCAGGGCGATGCCGCGTCCCAATTTGGGCCGGGCCAGGGGGCTGACGGCGCTGTCATCGGCATGTTTGAACGGTCGGGGAATGGTCTCGCAGGCTGTCAGGCCCAGGATCAATGCGGCGACCAGGGCCAGACGCGGCCTCAAGCTCAACCGCCGGAGACCATGGCGACGCAGCCGACGAACGTCGCGATCAGCAGAAAGGCGGCGAACATCAGGAAATGCGGCATGCCTAGCGCTCCAGCACGATGACCGACAATTGCCGGCCGTAATCCTTTTCCCCGGCCAGGGTCGAGCGGCGATAGCTGAAGAAGCGGGCGCCGTCGCGACAGGTGTCGGCGGGCACCCGGGTGACGTCCACCAGACCCAGACGCGCCAGTTTGCGCGACACGTAGCCCGGCAGGTCGAACAGGAAATGGCCGGCCTTTGGACTGGGGGCGAAGAAGTCGTGGTTGTCGGCGATTTCCGCCAGGAAGGGGGCGGGGAATTCCGGTCCCACTTCATAGGAACGCTGGCCGATACACGGGCCGATGGCGCCGACGATGTTCTTGGGTTTGGCGCCTAAGTCCACCATGCGGGCGACGGTGTTTTCCAATACGCCCCCCACCGCGCCCTTCCACCCGGCATGGGCGGCGGCGACGATGCCTTGCTTGCGGTCGGCCAGCAGGACGGGGGCGCAATCGGCGGTCAGGATGCCCAAGGCCAGGCCGGGAGTGGTGGTGACCATGGCATCGGCGGTGGGGCGTCCTGCGGGGTCCCAGGCGCTGGTCACGGTGACCACGTCGGCGGTGTGGGCCTGATGCACGGTGACCAGGGCGTTGGCCGGCAGATCCATCATGGCCATGGCGCGCGAGCGATTTTCCTGGACCGCTGCCGGGTCGTCGGCCGAACCCGGGCCGCAATTCAACGACGTGTAGATCCCCTGTGACACGCCCCCTTCGCGGGTGAAGAAGCCGTGTCGGATACGGATGATCTCGTTAAGCGCGGACAGGGTGATCATACGGAAAACCTTCAGCAGACGAAGCCGGGCGGCGCGGCCAGGGTGGGGGAGGCCAGCGCCAGGGCCTTGAACAGGGTGCCCATTTCGTCGGCATCGATCAAGCGCCGCATCTGACCCATGATTTCCGCCGCCACCTTCTCGCCACCGGCTTGGGCCAGCATGGCGGCGCGGGTTTCGATGCCCAAAAGGCGCAGGAAGTCGCCCTGGGTCATGGGTCCCCAGGCCCGCGCCGGCACCGCCGCCGCCGCCAGCGACTGGAAATCCACATGGGCGGTCAGGTCGGCGCTGCCGGGGCTTTCCAGCACGGCGTGGAAACGATGGCGGCTGAGCGCTTGCAGCGTGTCGCCGGCACTGGAACGTCCATGGCCGTAATCGACCACCAGCGCCATGCCGGGTTGGCGGTTCAGGCGTCGGCCGATCTGCTTGGCCAGTTCGCGCCCCTGGTCGCAGATTTCCACCACCGATCCGTCGGGGGCGTCCAAAACCTCTTCCGGCAGATCGGGCTGGGCCTGGGGGCCGGTGACGAATTCGAAACCCAGTTCGGTGCAGCCGACCATGCGCTCGTACCATTGGCCGCCCCGTTTTTCGAATTGCCGCACCGGCAGGGCGTCGAACAATTCGTTGGCCACCAGCAACAGCGGACCGTCGGGCAATTGGTCAAAGCTTTCGCACCAGTTGACGTCGCGTCCGGCCAGGGTCTGGCGCTGGCGGGCGGCCAGACGCGGGCTGGTTTCCACCAACCACACCTCGGCGGCTTTCAGAAACGGCGGCACACTGCCGGCGGCGCGCAGCAGATCATTCATCAAGGTACCGCGCCCCGGCCCGATCTCGGCCAGCACCACCCGCTCGGGAGAGCCCAGCATCTGCCAGACCAAGGCGCACCACAGTCCGATCAATTCGCCGAACATCTGGCTGATTTCCGGGGCGGTGGTGAAGTCGCCGGCGGCACCGAAGGGTTCGCGGTTGTTGTAGTAATGGCTGGCCGACACGGCCATGTAATCGGCCACCGTGATGGGGCCGCCTTGTTCAATACGCTGACGCAGTTTGTCGGTCAGGGAATCCATCAGGGACGATGCCCGCGCTTCATGGCCCAGCCGATGACCCCGGCCCCGGCCAGGATCAGCGGAATGGACAGCAATTGGCCCATGGTGGCGCCGCCCCACAAAAAGCCCAGATGGGCGTCGGGCTGGCGGAAGAATTCGCCGGCGATGCGGGCACAGCCATAGCCGGCCAGGAAGGTGCCGGCCAAGGCGCCGCGCTTTTCGCGGAACCAACGCACCCGCCACAGCGTCGCCAGCAGCACGAACAGCACCAGACCTTCCAATCCGGCTTCGTAAAGCTGGCTGGGGTGGCGCGGTTCGGGGCCGCCGCCGGGAAACACCATGGCGAACATGGCGTCAGGGGCGACACGGCCGTACAGTTCGCCATTGATGAAATTGGCGATGCGGCCGAAGAACAGGCCGATGGGCACGGCGCAACACACCACGTCGCCGATGGCGAACAGGTTCAGGCCGCGGCGTCGGGCGAACAAGATGATGGCGACGATGACCCCCAGCGCGCCACCGTGAAAGGCCATGCCGCCATTCCACAATTGGAAGATTTCCAGAGGGTGGCTGAAATAATGGACCGGCTTGTAGAACAGCACGTAACCCAGGCGGCCCCCCAGCACCACCCCCATGGTCGCCCAGACCAGGAAGTCGTCGACGTCCACTTCGCGCATGGCATGGGGCGGAAAACGCACCAGCCGCTTGATGTAAAGCCAGCCCAGGGTCAGCCCGGTGATATAGGCCAGGGCGTACCAGCGGATGGCGATCGGCCCCACTTGGATGGCGATGGGGTCGATATGCGGATAGCTGAGCATGGCGTGCCTTACTTGTAGCGGTCGGGACGGTCCAGATAGCACTGGACGTATTTGGTCACCCCGTCTTCCAGGCTGGTGAACGGCTTGTCATAGCCCGCGGCGCGCAGGTTGGTCATGCTGGCTTGCGTGAAATATTGATATTTGTCGCGGATGGCCACCGGCGTGTCCTGGAACTTGATCTTGGGGTCCTTGCCCAGCGCCCGATAGACCTGCGACGCCAGATCGATGAACGACCGCGCCTGGCCGGTGCCGACATTGTAGATGCCGCTGACGCCCGGGTTGTCGTACAGCCACATCATCACCTCGACCACGTCGTCGACCCAGATGAAGTCGCGCATCTGGCCGCCATCCTTGTAGTTCGGATTGTGCGATCGGAACAATTGATAGGCGGCGTCCTGCTTGGCGTGCGGATAGATCTGCGACACCACGCTTTGCTGGCCGCCCTTGTGATATTCGTTGGGGCCGTAGACATTGAAGAACTTCAGTCCGGCGAATTGCGGCGGCTTCCTGGACCCTTGGGCGATCTTGCGGGCGACGCGGCGGTCGAACAGATGCTTGGACCAGCCATAGGCGTTCAACGGCTGCAGCTTGGCCAGATGGTCGATGGACCAATCGTCGTCGAAGCCCTGGGTTCCGTCGCCATAGGTGGCGGCCGACGAGGCGTAGATGAAGCGCACGTTGGACATGGCGCACCATTTCCACAGCGCCAGGCTCAGCGAGAAATTGTTGGCGACGATCTTGTCGCCGTCGGTCTCGGTGGTGGCCGAGATGGCGCCCATGTGGAAGATGGCTTCCACGTGTTTGCGGTTGGCTTCCAGGAAGTCGAACAATTGCTCGGGATGGACGATGTCGGCCAGTTCACGCTTGGCGACGTTCTTCCATTTGTCGTTGGACCGCAGGCGGTCGCACACCACCAATTTGCCGGCGCCACGCGCCTCCAGGGCGGCCAGGATGTTGGACCCGATGAAGCCGGCCCCTCCGGTGACGACGATCATGTGATGCGCTCCGCAAGATAATGGACGGTCATGGTTATAGGACGGGGCGCCCGGCAGGGCAATCGCCGTCAGGTGTTGGTCCAGCCTGTGCTAAGGGGGCTGCGCCATTGCAATTCGCCGTCCGTCCCCCATAATAAAGGCAGCATTTCTAAAACAAGGCCCAGACCCATGCAGACCCAGAACCCCTTCTTCGACGACCTTGCCCGCATGGCTGGTGGTGCCTTGGGGGCTTTGTCGGGCCTTCGTGCCGAGATCGAGGCGCTGATGCGTCAGCAGATGGAACGCTTCATGGCCGGTGTCGACATGGTCCCGCGCGAAGAATTCGAAGTGGTGCGCGACATGGCCATCAAAGCGCGCGAGGAAAACGAAGCCTTGGCCCAGCGCTTGGCCGATCTGGAAGCCAAGCTGGCCGAAGCCCCGGCCAAGGCCGCCAAAAGCAAGGCCGCCGACAAGTCCTCGTAACATAGGCGTCACTAAAGACAGCTTATCCACAAGAATTGACATCTGCCGCGCTGCTTTGTCTTGCATCGCGGCAATACCCGTGCGTAGCCTAGCCCTAGTGGGGTGGCCGCTCCTGTCCACAACAGTTTGGATGGATCGCCCCCCGCCCAGGTGACGCAGCCCAGGAGGACGGCACTATGTCCATGGCCCTCGCCCAAGAGGAAGACTTCGTCATCAACCCGCTCGACTTGATCGAACAATTCGTCGTCGCCAACGATTGGGCCTTCGACCGCCGTTCCGACGACGAACTGGCTGTCGAGATGCCCGGCAAATGGTGCAATTACTCGCTGTACTTCGCCTGGCGTGAAGACATGGGCGCCATGCACTTCACCTGCGCCTTCGACATGAAGGTGCCCGAACCCAAGCGCCCCGCCATCTGCGAGCTGCTGGTCAGCATCAATGAAAAGCTGTGGCTGGGTCATTTCGGCCTGTGGGACGACGAAGGCGTGCCCATGTTCCGTCATACGTCCTTGGTGCGCGGCACCGAAGGTCTGTCGCCGGAACAGGTGGAAGACTTGATGGACATCGCCATGACCGAATGCGAACGCTTTTATCCGGCCTTCCAGTTCGTCATCTGGGGCGGCAAGTCGGCCAAGGAAGCGGTGGCCTGTTCGCTGCTGGATACCGTCGGCGAAGCTTGAAGCCTTGGCGTGCCTGTGGTCATGTTAACCCCATGAACATTCAAGGGGTGAAGATGGTGACCAAGGTGTTGTTGGTGGGCTGCGGCAAGATGGGTTCGGCCATGCTGGCCGGTTGGCTGGAACAGGGCATCCGTCCGGCGGACGTGGTGGTGGTCGATCCCAATGCCCAAGGTCTGCCCGACGGCGTGACCGTTCTGGGGGATGCCGATCTGATCCCCAAGACCTTCATCCCCGACATCACCATCCTGGCGGTCAAGCCGCAGGTGATGGCCGCTGTGCTGCCGGCCTATGCCCGTCTTGCCGGCCAGACGGTGTTCCTGTCCATCGCCGCCGGTAAACCGGTGGCGTTCTTCCATCAGCATCTGGGCCATGACGCCGCCATCATCCGCGCCATGCCCAACACCCCGGCGGCGGTGGGGCGTGGCATCACCGTGTGCTTCGCCGGCGCTTCGGTGGCGGCGGAATCCTGCGTGTTGGCGGAAAAGCTGCTGAGTGCGGTGGGCGAGGTGGCGTGGATCAATGACGAAGACCAGATGGACGCGGTCACCGCTGTTTCCGGTTCTGGCCCCGCTTATGTGTTCCTGCTGGCGGAAGTGATGGCCGAAGCCGGCATCAAGGCGGGTCTGCCCGCCGATCTGGCCCATCGTCTGGCCCGTGCCACCGTCTCGGGCGGCGGCGAATTGTTGCGCCAGTCCCCCGACAGCGCCGCCCAATTGCGCGTCAACGTCACCAGCCCCGGCGGCACTACCGCCGCCGCTTTGGGGGTGCTGATGGATGCCGAGACGGGTATGGAGCCGTTGATGGCACAAGCAGTGGCCGCGGCCACCAAGCGGGGCAAGGAATTGGCTGGTTAAAGCGGCTCTCCGCCGATCTTGCGACAGGTGTCGGCACTGAGTTCGGTCACCGAGCCGGTCGTGGTTCGGCACTGACTGCTGAACCGGCTGCCGGCCTCAACCGCAGAGTTCATCAGCATGCCGTCCACCAACGGTTCACCGCCGATGCGGCGGCACGTGTCGGGAGGCAGCATGGCAAGGGACCCGCCACTAGTCCGGCAATTGCCGGCCTGACCGGGGGCGGGGCCGGCTCCGCGTACGGGCATGGCCAGGGACGGCGTGATGGACAGATGGCCGATATGGACCAATTGGCAGGACTTGTTCCCCGAGAGCAGGATTTCATCCGGGTTGCTGAGGACTGATCGGCCTGCCGGGTCGAACAAGGCGACCATATCCCGACTGATGTTGTCCACGGCGGCCGAGCTGCCGAGGTGCAGGGAATGCGGCAAATTTCCCCAAGCTCGGGTATCAGCATAGGCGTCGATATTGTCGGCTGCCGTTTGTGCCAACGCTCCGATCAGGATCAGGGCCAAGCCGACGGCAGCCGCATTGTTGTTGTTGCCGCGATTGTTGGCTGCATAGACCATAGTGCCGGTTCCGGCGATCATCGCCGCCCGGCCCAGATCCGCGACACCATCTTTTGTGTCGGCCTTGTCGGCCAGGATGCTGTCGACGGGGCGGCCGCCTCGGGTGGTGGCCTGAAAGAACAGGTCTTCTGCCCGTTCCAGGGGGATGGAGTGGTCTGCCACTTGGGCGGTTAGGCCATAATTGCCAGCCATGCCTTCGCGGATTCCCAGCTTTTCGCCATGCTTGCCGCCACGAAACTTCAAAGGGGCGGTTCCCGTTTCAGCCAGAACCAACAGGCGATCATCCTTGGCCGGTGGCGCAAGTGACGGATTGATGCTTTTCGCTTCATTGAACAAGCTGTCAGCTCGTTGGTCATTGCCTCGGCAATGTTCTGTCCAGCCGTGCAACCAGATCAAAGCGGCGGTATCTGCGCGGAAACGCTGATCTTGGGCCATGGTATCTTGCAACACCCCGCCCTGGAAACTGGCCTGAGCCATGTCCCAATCGCCCTCGGCCAGGGACAGGATGCCGCGATAGTAATACGCCATCATGCGTTCATAGGGCTCGCCCTTGAAGTCTTTGACCGATTCGGCGTTCCACAACGATCGCGCTTTTTCCGCGTCAGGATTGTCGGCGTAGATGGCTTCGATGGAGTCTAGGACCTGATCGAAAGTGGTTTTCGCTAAAAGTAGATGTTGTTGCGACATGGCTGCCAGGCCGGCATGCATCTCGGCCAAGGTCCGATCCTTGAGCGGACTTTCACAAAGCTTGCGCCATAACTCTCGTATGTCGGCTGGGGCCTTATCCGTACAGGCCGTATTGGGCTGCGTTGGTTCCGTCGCCTGAGCAGAAGGGAGGAGCGAGATCAGGATCATGGTCAGAAAAACTAATTCTCTCAAAAGACGTTCCATTGTCATTGCCTCCCTCCCTTGGTTTAGGCCATATAGCCATGTGGTTGCAATCAAGACGTTTAGGGGTGAATAATGATGTTGCGAATGGTTGCTGCAATGTTGTGCGCTGCGTCGTTGAGCGCCTGTGCGCTGACGGTGGATGAGGTCGATCTCAATTATAAGAAGATGGCCAATGCTGCGGTCATTGGCGGCGCCAATCAGGTCCAGGTCAAGGTGCAGGCCAGCGATGCCCGGGCCTCGAATCGCGACCGGATCAGCGTCAAGAAGAATGGCTATGGCATTGAAATGGCTGCAATCGTGGCCAAGCAGGACATTCCTACCCTGATCGGCAAAGCCATCGAGACCGAATTGTCGGCGCGAGGCTTCAATATCGCCCCCGGCAACGTTTTCGTGCTGCTGGATGTCAACAAGTTCTATAACGACTTTAAGAACGGCTTCATGACCGGTGACGCGGTCGGTGAAGTGACGCTGAGCGCCCAAGTACTCAACGCTGCCGGCAAGAGTTTCTATGCCAAAGTCTATACCGGCGAATACAAAGTCGCGGACATCATGATTGCCAACGGCAGCAACGCCAAGGAAGCTGTGGAGGGGGCGCTGTCCAACGCCACCACCAAGATGATGTCGGATCAATATTTCATTCAGGCGCTGATTGAAGCCGGCCGTCCGGCCACGGCTGCACTGTCAGGCCCGGCCTCTTAATCGCTCTGGCGCGTCATGGGGCGGTTTCTGCTATAACCACTCCATGACCAGCACGCCCCTTTCCCTGCCCTTCGTCGATCGTCCCGACCTGCCCACCGGGCCGGCCGATTTCAAGCTGGTCTCCGATTACAAGCCGTCGGGCGACCAGCCGACCGCCATCGCCGAATTGGTCAAGGGCGTCGCTGGCGGGGAGCGGGATCAGGTGCTGTTGGGGGTGACCGGGTCGGGCAAGACCTTCACCATGGCCCATGTCATCGCCACCACCAAGCGCCCGGCGCTGGTTTTGGCCCCCAACAAGACCCTGGCGGCGCAGCTTTATGCCGAGATGAAAAGCTTCTTCCCCGACAATGCGGTGGAATATTTCGTTTCCTATTACGACTATTACCAGCCGGAAGCCTATATTCCGCGCACCGACACCTATATCGAGAAGGATTCCCAGATCAACGAACAGATCGACCGCATGCGCCATGCGGCGACACGGGCGTTGTTGGAACGCCGCGACGTCATCATCGTCGCCTCGGTGTCGTGCATCTATGGTATCGGTGCGGTGGAATCCTACGCCCGCATGACCCTTCGTCTGGTGGCCGGCGAAAGCATCGACCGCACCGATTTGCTGAAGCGGCTGGTGGAACTGCAATACACCCGCAACGACGCCGCCTTCGAGCGTGGGACGTTCAGGGTGCGCGGCGATTCGGTGGAAATCTTCCCGGTCCACTATGAAGACCGTGCCTGGCAGGTGTCTTTGTGGGGCGACGAGATCGAAAGTATCGCCGAATTCGACCCGCTGACCGGCGAAAAGACCGTGCGTTTGTCGGAAGTGGTGGTCTATCCGTCCAGCCACTATGTGACGCCGCGCCCGACCATTACCGCGGCGCTGTCGGGCATCAAGGCCGAGATGAAGGAAACGGTGGCCCGCTTCGAGGACGAGGGCAAGCTGTTGGAGGCCCAGCGCCTGCGCGAACGCACCACCTTCGACATCGAGATGCTGGAAACCACCGGCCATTGCAAAAGCATCGAGAACTATTCCCGCTATCTGACCGGACGTAAACCGGGCGAGCCGCCGCCGACCCTGTTCGAATACCTGCCCCCCGATGCGCTGTTGATCGTCGACGAAAGCCACGTCACCGTGCCGCAGATCGGCGGCATGTATCGGGGCGACTATGCCCGCAAATCGGTTCTGGCGGATTTCGGCTTCCGCCTGCCGTCGTGCATCGACAACCGGCCCTTGAAGTTCGAGGAATGGGATTTGATGCGCCCCACCTCGGTGTTCGTCTCGGCGACGCCCGGCCCGTGGGAGATGGATCGCACCGGCGGCGTCTTTACCGAACAGGTCATCCGCCCCACCGGGCTGATCGATCCGGTCTGCATCGTCCGTCCAGTGGAACATCAGGTGGACGATCTGCTGGCCGAGGCCAAGCAGATGGCGGCCCAGGGACATCGTGTGCTGGTCACCGTGCTGACCAAGCGCATGGCCGAGGA
>DISD01000095.1 GCA_002435715.1 Rhodospirillaceae bacterium UBA6219 | reverse complement strand
GGATGACGTTGTTGTAGGCGTCCTTTTCGGTCAGCGACACGCCCGAGGTCTGGCAGTGGGTGCGCAGCGCCATCGAGGACGGCTTTTGCGGATCGAACTGCTTGATGATGCGGGCCCACAACAAGCGACCGGCCCGCATCTTGGCGACTTCCATGAAGAAGTTCATGCCGATGGCCCAGAAGAAGGACAAACGGCCGGCGAAATCGTCGATCTTCAGGCCACGGCCCAGGGCGGCGCGCACATATTCCAGACCATCGGCCAGGGTGAAGGCCAGTTCCTGAACGGCGGTGGCGCCGGCTTCCTGCATGTGGTAGCCGGAAATCGAGATCGAGTTGAACTTGGGCATGTTCTTCGAGGTGTACTCGATGATGTCCGCGATGATCCGCATGGACGGTCCCGGCGGATAGATATAGGTGTTGCGGACCATGAATTCCTTCAGGATGTCGTTCTGGATGGTGCCAGACAGCTTGTCCTGGGAAACGCCCTGTTCCTCGGCGGCGACGATATAGCCGGCCAGCACGGGCAGGACGGCGCCGTTCATGGTCATGGAGACCGACATCTTGTCGAGCGGGATGCCGTCGAACAGGATCTTCATGTCTTCCACCGAATCGATGGCGACACCGGCCTTGCCCACGTCGCCGACCACACGGGGGTGATCGGAATCATAACCGCGATGGGTGGCCAGATCGAAAGCCACCGAGATACCCTGCTGACCGGCAGCCAGGTTCTTGCGATAGAAAGCGTTGGATTCCTCGGCGGTCGAGAAGCCGGCATACTGACGCACCGTCCACGGCTTGGCCGCGTACATGGTGGCGCGCGGCCCACGCAGGAAAGGCGGGAAGCCGGGCAGGGTGTCCTGGGCTTCCATGCCTTCCAGATCGGCGGCGGTGTAAAGCGGCTTGACGACGATGCCTTCGGGGGTTTCCCAGTTCAGGGTTTCCGGCGACGCGCCCTTCAAATCCTTGGACGCCAGAGCATCCCAATCGGCAAGGGTCTTTTTCGGGAACTCGCTCATCTTTTTCCTCCAGAAACCTTTTGTTTCAACCCCGAGAGGCGCGGAGTATAGCCGCTGGGTATCCTTACGTCCATTCTTGGCAAGGAGTCTAGCCGCCTGAAATCGCAATAAAAAAATCGGCATTTCGGTCACGGACTGCCGGTTTTTCCTGCACCTCAAGGGTTGGTTGTGCACGGCCATGCAAACCCCAAGGGACAGCCATGATGCCCTTGACCGTCCTATGCGCTTTGCGTTTTGCTTCCGTCATGGCTTTCCTGGATCACATCGCCGCCTGCAACCGCCATGATTTGGACCGCTTCCGACCCTTCGTGGTGGCCGACCACCATGTGGGTTGGGTGCGCGGCGACGTGGCGTGGCACCTGGAACACCACCCCGACACCTTCTCGGTCACCACTGAAGCGGTGTGCGTCAACCGCAAGCTGACCGACCCCGAAACCCGCTCGCAGGCGGCGGACCGGGTCTGCCAGGAACTATCGGCGCAATGGAACACCCCGTCCTTGCGTGGTGAACGTTATCGCGTCGCGCGGCGGTTTTCCGATCAACCGTTGATGACCCTGGATCGCGGCGTGGTCAGCCTGTTCGGGGTGCGCGCCTTCGGCGTCCACGTCAACGGCTTCGTGCACGACGGCCACAAACTGAAATTGTGGGTGGCCAAGCGCGCCGTGGACAAGGCGGTGGCACCCGGCAAGCTGGACAATTTAGTGGCCGGCGGCCAACCGGCGCATCTGTCCTTGATGGACAATCTGGTCAAGGAAGCCGCCGAGGAAGCCGACATCCCCGAGACCCTGGCCCGCACCGCCAAGCCGGTGGGGGTCATTTCCTATTGCCTGGAAGACCAATGGGGCCTGAAGCCGGACGTCATGTATTGCTATGACCTGGAAATACCGGCCGGCTTCATCCCCAACAACACCGATGGCGAGGTCGAGCATTTCACCCTGATGGACGTCGAGGAAGTGGTGCACCGCATCCGCACCACCCAGGACTTCAAGTTCAACGTCAACCTGGTGATCATGGATTTCCTGATGCGCCACGGCGTGTTGTGCCCCGACAACGAAGCCGATTACGCCGAAATCGCCCATGGGCTGAAGCGCGGCTGGTAAGCGGCAACATTCCTCTTGTGCGGCGCAGTATGACGCATCATTATTGCGTCCAATTCGTTTTTGCCGAAAGAGGATTGCGCATTATGTCCATCAAGCCGCCCCGCAAGTTCTTCGAGCCGCTGGCCATCGGTGCGCCCGCCCCCTATCGCGAGCTGCCGGTGAAATTGGAACGCATGATCCACTTCTTCCCGCCGCATGTGGAAAAGATGCGGGCCAAGGCGGGTGACATGGCCAAGAACGTCGACGTGCTGCTGGGCAACCTGGAAGACGCCATTCCCGCCGATGCCAAGGAAGCGGCGCGCGCCGGTTTCGTCGAAGTGGCCAAGGCCTGGGACGCGTCGTGCGGCACCGGTCTGTGGACCCGCGTCAACTGCCTGAACAGCCCGTGGTTCCTGGACGATGTCACCACCTTGGTCGCCGAAGCCGGCGACAAGCTGGACGTCATCATGCTGCCCAAGGTGGAAGGCCCGTGGGACATCCATTACCTGGACCAGTTGCTGGCCCAGTTGGAAGCCAAGCATGGCGTCAAGCGCCCGATCATGATCCACGCCATCTTGGAAACCGCGTTGGGCGTCGAAAACGTCGCCGCCATCGCCCAAGCCAGCCCCCGCATGCACGGCATGAGCCTGGGCCCGGCCGATCTGGCGGCGTCGCGCGGCATGAAGACCACCCGTGTCGGCGGCGGTCATCCGTTCTATGGCGTGTTGCAAGATGCCGCCGGTGACGCGCCGCGTACCCTGTTCCAACAGGATCTGTGGCATTACACCGTGGCCAAGATGGTCGACGCCTGCCAATCGGCCGGCATCAAGGCGTTCTATGGCCCGTTCGGCGATTTCTCGGACAGCCCGGCCTGCGAAGCCCAGTTCCGCAACGCCTTCCTGCTGGGCTGCGCCGGCGCCTGGAGCCTGCATCCCAGCCAGATCGACATCGCCAAGAAGGTGTTCAGCCCCGATGCCGACGAAGTGATCTTCGCCAAGAAGATCCTGGACGCCATGCCCGACGGCACCGGCGCGGTGATGATCGACGGCAAGATGCAGGACGACGCCACCTGGAAGCAAGCCAAGGTCATCGTCGACCTGGCCCGGGTGGTCGCCGCCAAGGACCCGGTGATGGCGGAAAAGTACGGCCTGTAAGGCCCGCCCTCAGCGACCCAAGATCAGGGCCGGCGGCAACGCCGGCCTTTTTCTTTGCCCATCACCCCAACAAACAGGGATGCGCGAAGGGACCTGTCCCTTCGCTTTGTCCCGTTTGATTAGTGCACGCTGGCGGGTTCCAGTTCGTGCTGGACGATGGCGGCCAGAGCCACTTCGCGGTTGGGGGCGACACCGATGGCGGTGCCGTCGGCGGCATGAATGGACCAGCTGGTTTCGTTGTCCACCACCACGCGTTTGACGAAGGCCAGACCCGGGGTGCCCCAGGCGGCGAAATCGGCGGCGCTCATACTGTGGGTCAGCGGCGGCAGCGGGTCGTGATCGAATTCGTGTCTCATTTGGGACCTCCGTTACTGGCCGCTTCTGGCCTTGGAGTGCACGCGGCGGACATCCTCGTCGGCCACGTCGATGGTGCGCGGACCGGTTTCGCCCAAGGGGCTGCGGGACCCGCCATTGATGGGAATGCTTTTCACCCGAGGCTCGGGACGCGGGCGATACAAATCGATGTGCAACAGGCCGTTATCCAAGGTGGCGCCCTGGACTTCGATGCCTTCGGCCAGCACGAAAGCGCGCTGGAACTGGCGGGCGGCAATGCCACGATGCAGGAAGATGCGGCTGGGGTCGTCTTCACCCTGGCGGCCACGGATGATCAATTGGTTGTCTTCCAGACCGACGGCCAAATCGTCCATGGAAAAGCCCGCGACAGCCAGCGTGATGCGCAGGCCGTTTTCACCGATCTGTTCGATGTTATAGGGGGGATAGCCTTCGCCCTGACTTTTGGCGACACGGTCGAGTACGCGCTCGAAATGGTCGAAGCCCAACAAAAGCGGGGAATTGAAGGCGGACATACGGCTCATGGTTTCTCCTCCTCGGGATCTGAGCGAGAGAGCTTTCGGGCCCTTGCGGCACCCGGCATCGGCGGCCCTGTCCCAAGAACGCGGCACCGCCTTGTCCTCTTATGTTGGATGATAACGCCGGCTCGTCAAGAATAGGTGAATCATTGCAGCTCTTTACTCTTCGCGTAACACCGGGGCGGCGGGACGGCGAAGTGCCACGAAGGCGCCGGCGAAACCGGCCATCAGCGCGGCGACCATGCAAATTCCCAAGGTTGCCAGCGTCAATCCGGGCAGGAAGGTCCAGTCGGCACGCATGACATGGACCAAGATGGCCCAAGCGGCAGCAGACCCGAAACCCGCCGCCGCCAAGCCGGTGACGGCACCGATGATGCCGAATTCCAGCATCCAGGCCCGCCACAATTCGGCCCGGCTGGCCCCCAGCACCTTCAGGATAACCGCTTCGCGGACCCGCTTTCGATGACCGGCCATCACCGCGCCGCCCAGCACCAAGGCGCCGGCCGCCAGGGTGACCATGCCGGCCAGACGCACCGCCAGATCGGCGTTGTCGATCATGGCGCGCACCTGGACCAGGGCTTCCTTGACCCGGATGGCCGACACATTGGACAGATGGTCGCTGATGGCCCGTTCCACGGCGTTTTCCTCGGCTTCGGGCGCATGGACGGTGGCGATATGGATGAAGGGCGCCCCGGCCAGGGCATTGGGCGACAGGATCAGGGCGAAATTCATGTTCAGGCTGGCCCATTCCACTTGCCGCAGATTGGCCACCGTCAGGTTCAATTCGCGGCCCAAGACGTTGACCGCCAGCGTGTCGCCCACCTGCAGCCCCATGCCCTTGGCCAGGCCGGCATCCACCGACACCAAGGGCGGGCCGGCATAATCCGCCGCCCACCATTGTCCCGCCGCCAGCACCGCATGCGGGGGTTGTTTGGCGGCGGCGGTCAGGCCGCGATCACCCCGCAGCGCCCATTGCACTTCGGGGGCCACCTGTGCAGATTCGGCCGCCAAGCCTTTGATATGGGTGATGCGGCCGCGCACCATCGGGGCCTTTTCCACCTCGGCCCCCGGGGCGGCGGCGTGGACCAGGGCATCGAATTCCTGTGTCTGGTCGGGCTGCAGGTCGATGAAATAGAAGCTCGGCGCTCGGGCCGGCAGGGTCTGGCCGAATTGCCGGGCCAGATTGCCCTCGATCAGGGCGATGGTCACCAGCACCGTCAGACCCAGGCCCAAAGACAGCACCATGGACACCACCGACGACCCCGGCCGATGCAGATTGGCCAAGGCGACCCGTGCGGCGGGACGGGCGAACATGCCCCGCCGCTGCTTGGCCGCCAAGGCGGCCAGCCGTGACAACGCCCAGGCCATCACCCGGAACAAAGCCAACAGGGCCAAAGCGGCGAGCACGAAAACCGCCGCCAGATCCCGCCGGTCGGCCCCCAGGACCGCCAAGGCGGCCAAGCCCAGGGCCGAAACCGCCAGGATGGTCAGCATCAGGGCAGAGGGCCGCCCGCTCAAAGGCTCGATACGAGAGCGGAACAAGGACGTGACGGGAATTCGTGCCGCCTGGGACAACGGCCACAAGGCAAAAGTGGCGGCGGTCAGCACCCCAAAGCCGGCAGCCTGCATCAAGGGGCCGGGATAAAGCCCGACCCGTGCCGCCAAGGGCAGGGATTCGCCGGCGATCCGCACCAAGGCCCAAGGGGCCACGGCACCGATGGCCAAGCCCACAACGATCCCCAACAAGGCCAAGGAACCGATCAACAGGCCGTACCCGGCACCGATCTGTCGCGACGGCGCCCCCAAGGCCTTCAAGATGGCGATATTGGCCAGCTTGCCGTCCAGATAGGCCTTGACCGCATTGGCGATGCCGATGCCGCCCACCAACAGCGCGGTCAGTCCCACCAGGGTCAGGAAGGCCGCCAGATTGTCCAAGATACGGTCCAGGCCGGGGGCGGCCTCGGTGGTGTCGCGCCACGAAAACGGCGCGTCGGGGAAATCTTGTGCCAGTGCCGCCTTGACCCCGGCCAGATCGGCACCGGGGGCCAGGGCCAATCGGGTGCCCCAGCGGATCAGGGAACCGGGCAACAACAAGCCGGTGGTGGCGATTGCGTCCTGGGACACCAGCAGACGTGGGCCGAAGGACAGGGCATTGGCCACCCGGTCGGGCTCGGCCATGATGATGGCGCGGATCTGGAAGCTGGCGTCCCCCACCTGGACCACATCACCCAAGCCGATTCCCAGGGCGTCCAACAAATGGGCGTCCGTCGCCGCCCCAGCGGTACCGTCGTGGGTTTCCAACAGGGTCGGCAGCGGCAAACTCGGTTCGGTTCGCAACGTGCCCGCCAAGGGATAGGCGCTGTCGACGCCTTTCAGTTCGACCAACCGCCGCTTGTCGCCAGCCCGCGCCATGGCCCGCATGTCCGACACCGTCGATACACTTCCGTAACGGGACAACAGCGCCAATTGGTCCGCTGCCAACGGCACATAGGATTGGCGCAATTCCACATCGCCGCCCAGGATGGCGCGGGCATCCTCGGCCAAGGCGCGGTGAAAGGCCGCCTTCAACGACCCCGAAGCGGCGATGGCCGCCACCCCCAGGGCCAGACAGGCGACCAGGATGCGAAAGCCCTTCAGCCCACCGCGCAATTCCCGCCGGGCCAGGCGCCAGGCCATGCCCATCACGCCACCACCTTGCCGTCGGCCAGCCGGATCACCCGCTGACAGCGGGCGGCCAAAGCGGGGTCATGGGTGATCAGCACCAAGGTGGCGCCGTGACGCGCATGCAGGTCGAACAACAACTGGGTGATTTCCGCCCCGGTGGCGCCATCCAGATTGCCGGTGGGCTCGTCGGCCAGCAACAGACGCGGGCGGGCGATGACGGCACGGGCCAAAGCGACACGCTGCTGTTCGCCGCCCGACATCTGGCCGGGATAATGGTCCAAGCGATGGCCCAGCCCCACCGCCTGCAATTCCGCCTCGGCGCGGTCCAGGGCGTCGGCCACACCGGCCAGTTCCAGTGGTACGGCAACGTTTTCCAGCGCCGTCATGGTGGGAATCAACTGGAAGGATTGAAAGACGATGCCCACATGGTCGCGCCGCAGCCGGGCCAGACCATCCTCGGACAAGGTGGACAGATCATGGCCGGCCACCCGCACCGTGCCGGAACTGGCGCGTTCCAGCCCGCCCATCACCATCAGCAGCGACGACTTGCCCGACCCGGACGGTCCGACCACCCCCAGTGTCTCGCCGGCGGCGATTTCCAGGTCGATGCCACGCAGGACGTTGACCTGTCCGGCCAAGCTCGCCAAGTTGAGGGTGACACCGCTTAAGTGGACCAGCGGCTGACCAGGGGATGCATTCATGCGACGCAGGGCTTTCATCAAGGGATCATTGGTCGCATATGGCGCGATGGGCGCACTTGTCAACGCAGTTGCGAAAGCCGCCACCCCGGTGACCTTGCTGGCGCTTGGCGATTCGCTGACCGCCGGCTATGGTGTGGCGACGAAAGATTCGTTTCCGTCACAATTGGAAAAAGCCCTGCAAGCCAAGGGCCGTGCCGTGCGCGTGGTCAATGCCGGGGTCTCGGGCGACACCTCGGCGGGCGGCTTGGCACGGCTTGACTGGGCCTTGGCCGACAAGCCGCAAGCCGCCATCGTCGCCTTGGGGGCCAATGACGGTTTGCGGGGACTGGACCCGGCCAAGATGGAAGCCAATCTGGATGCCATCGTCAGCAAATTGCAGGCCGAAGGGGTGAAAGTCCTGCTGGCCGGCATGGAAGCGCCACCCAATCTGGGCCCTGATTATGCACAGGCCTTTCGCGGCGCCTATGCCCGCATCGCCGAACGCCGCAAGGTGGCGCTGTACCCGTTCTTCCTGGACGGCGTCGCCGCCAATCCAAGCCTGAACCAAAAGGACGGGATGCACCCCACCGCCCAAGGGGTGGCGATCATCGTCGGGCGCATGATGGGGGCGGTGGAAAAGCTGTTGGATCAGGTGCGGCCATGAGACCGCTTTTCGTTTCCGCCCATGCGGTGGCCGAGCATTGGGGGCTGGCCGCCAAAGCCTGCCTGGAACGTTTGGAGGCGGCCCAAGGCAACGCCAATCTGGGAATCCTATACGTTACCGAAACATTTGCCGCCGATTTGCAATCCATCCTGACTTTCCTGCGCGAAACCACCCGCGTGGAAACCTGGGTGGGCGCCGCCGTACCGGGTCTGTGCGCCGGAGCCCAGGAAATCCGTGATGGTGGGGCGATGGCCGTGCTGCTGGGAACGTTTCCCGAAAACGACTTCCAGGTGTTTTCCAGCGCCGACGCCGCCGATTTCACCGCCCGCCTGGGGGCCTGGGCCAATGCCCATGGTCCGGCCGTGGCCTTGGTCCATGCCGATCCCCGCCACCCCGGCTTGCCGGTCTTGCTGGAAACCCTGGCCGACGGCATCGGTTTTTTGGTCGGCGGCCTGGTGTCCTTGGCCGACCACCCCACCCAAGTGGCCAAAACCGTGATGCCCGGCGCGGTTTCCGGACTGTTGTTGGGGGCGTCGGTGTCGGTGGTCACCGGCTTGACCCAAGGCTGCACCCCCATCGGACCAGTTCATGTGGTGGGCGAGGGCTGGGACAACGTCATCGCCAATCTGGACGGCAGACCGGCGATTGACGTGTTCAAGGCCGATGCCGGCGAGCTGATCGCCCGCGACCCCAGCCGCGCCGCCGGCTATATTCATGTGGCCCTACCGGTGGAAGGTTCGGATCGCGGCGATTATTCGGTGCGCACCTTGCTGGGTCTGGACCCGGCCAAGGGCTGGCTGGCGGTCGGCGACGAAATCACTGTCGGCCAGAAAGTGCTGTTCGTGCGCCGCGACCCCGCCGCCGCCCAGACCGATCTGGACCGCATGCTGGCCGATATCCACCGCCGCCTGGACGGCCGCCCGCCCCTGGCCGCCCTTTATGTCACCTGCATCGGCCGAGGCGAGCACATGTTCGGCGAACGCGGCGCCGAACTCAGCCAGATCCGCCAATCCCTGGGCCAATCGGTGCCGTTGATCGGCTTTTTCGCCAATGGCGAGATCAGCGGGCAACGGCTTTACGGCTATACCGGGGTGCTGAGCGTCATCTGTGGCGACAAGCCGTGATCCGGCTGTTCGTCGGTGTGCCGCTGCCCGGTGAACTGGCGGCGCGGCTGGAATCCCTGGGCGGCGGCATCCCCGGCGCCCGCTGGGTGGCGGCCCGCAACCTGCACCTGACCTTGCGCTTCATCGGCGAGGTGGACGAGGATGTGGCCGAAGACCTGCATCACCGTTTGAGCGCGCTGCGCGCCCCGGCCTTCGACGTCCAATTGCGTGATTTCGGCACCTTCGGCGGTCGCAAGCCCCGTGCCTTGTGGGCGGGGGTGGAAAGCAACGCCGCCTTGTCTTCATTGCATGACCGGATCGAAGCCCAGGCCCAGGGACTGGACTTGCCCGCCGAGAAACGCGGTTTCACCCCCCATGTCACCCTGGCGTGGCTGAAACAGGCGCCTTCCGATCGCATCGCCGCCTTCCTGCGCCACCATTCCCCCTTTGCCGCCCAGTTCCGGGTCGATGATTTTTGCTTGTACCAATCGCACCTGCATGCCCAAGGGGCGGAATATCAGGTCTTGGCCGAATATGCGTTGGATTCAAAATAAAGTAGGGTTGTGCGCGTTGGCGCTCCGCCGCTTGTGGTCGCTCGAGGTTTTTAGTACCTTTGCCGCCATGAAAAGCATCCTTCGCCTTGCTGTCCCGGTCGCCGCCGCCCTGTTGCTGGCAGGATGCGGCACCACCACGTCGCTGCCGCAGACCCAGGCCGGCGACCCGCAGCAGCAACCGGATTTCGGCTTGCTGACCGACATTCCCATCCCGTCGGGCGCCACCATGGACAACGAACGTTCGTTGATCCTGGGCGACAGGGATCGCTGGACCGGTCAGGTGGTGATGAAATTGTGGAAATCCGCCCCCGAATCCACCGCTTTCTACCAACAGCAGATGCCGGCCTTCGGCTGGGAGCCGATCATGGCCGCCACCTCGGGCGTCAGCGTCATGACCTATATCCGCGGCGACCGCGCCGCCACCGTGCAGATCGAAACCGGCAGCATGTGGGGTTCGACCGTGCGGGTGACGGTGGCACCGCGGGCCAACAACACGCCGTCTTCCCTGGGCGGCGGATCCGGCTATGCGGCCCCCACCCAGATGGCCCCGGTCGCCCCGGCGCCGCAAGGAAACGTCCGTTCGCAACCCCTGCGGTAATCGATTACGTTACGAAACGATTTTTGGGGGCCGGCACCACCACGGACGGGCGGGCGACGTCGCGCATCAAACCCGGCCCGTTGACCATGTCGAACCCACCGCCCACCACACCGCCCACCACCTTACGGCGGCGGGCGCTCCACACGTAACAGCCCAAACCCGCCCGCTCGGCGCTGGCCTGCAACAGGTCCAGCACATCCAGCAGACGGTCGTCGGCCATGCGCTGGTCGTCGCGCAATTCCGACAGATCCAGACCGATGGTGGCCGTTCCCAATGCATCGACATGACGCAACAACGGCGATGACAAACGCAAGCGCAACAGCACTTCACCACATAAAGGACGTAAACCTTCGACCACCCCGCGCACTTGTTCGGCGGTAACGGTATCGGGAATTCGGCAAATCTCGACCTTCAAACGCTGGTGACGAATCTCTGCGGGGATGTCGGCGAAGGGAAAGGCCAATTCGGCCCGGTGCTCGCCGCTCAGCGACGACCAACTCAGCGGGATAATGGCACTCCCCGCAGCCGAACCCGCGCGCATCAGGTCGCGCACCGACGCTGCGGTGACGAAACGGTCAATGGTCTCGGCAGTGGCCGGATCGTCGTCGGGATAAGCCATGGACCCCTCCAGCGGCGCATCGCCAGGATGGTCGACCCGAGCGACGCGGGCACAATAGGCGGCAATAGCCTGACGCTTGGCCACCCAAGTGGGACGCCACAACAGCGACAATCGCGCCTCGGCCGGGATCGGCCCCACCCCTTTCCAGGGTTCGTCGGGGCGTTCATGGGCATGGCGACGCAAGATCGGTTCCCATTCCGCCTCGGGTTGTCGGGGCTGTCCATGCGCATGCTGACGCGGATATGTGTCAACCACCTCAGCCGGCGTCCCGCCGATGTCGTTCCCCGTTTCGTCGAACAAGGCCCGAGCCTGTTCCACGGCCCGCCGCAACACCGACAAAAGACAATCCGGTGCCGCCTCGGCCAGCGCGGCGGCGTCCACATGGGCGGCCAGGGCCAAAGGTCGGGTTCCACTGATGCAGCCTTCGCCCAACAAGTGGCGGCTGATGTCTTGAACCACCGCCACCGTCAACGCTCGGGCCTGGTCGGAACCGACGTTGGGAAACAGCATCAGCCAAGTTTCCTCGTCCATCTGCCGATAGAGATTGTCGTCGCCCAATCGAGACCGAATCAGTCGGTCGACGATGAGCGCCACCTTGTCGACCAGACGGGGCCATTTATCTCCCACCACTTGGCGGAAATCGGCCAAGGAGACAACGCGAACCCGGCCGACGCCACGGTCGGGACGGGCTTTCAGCAATTCAAGCGCCCGGATAAAGGGGTCAACGCGTGACGGCGACGACAGATTCCTCGTCGCCGAAAGCGGGCGAGGCGCGCGAGCGAGAAAGGCTTGATCCCACCAGCGGTGGAACCACCGGCTTAGACCAGACATGGCCAGCCCCCGTGGAAACCGCACTATGCCTATAGTTTGTAGTCGTTCAGGGCCGAAATTGCAAGCTCAGCGTCCGAACAACGACCCCAACAAATCGTCGATGGCATTGCCCAGGGCACGGATGGGATCGCCACCACCGCCGCCACCGACGATCACCCCGCCGGCGGTGCCTTCGGTGTCGGCCATGGCCGGCGGCGTCAGATCGGGCGTCGGCAGCGGATGGACGGGAATTCCCTGATGCGCCGCCATCATCACGCTTTTCCACAATTGGGCCGGCAGACCGCCGCCGGTAACCTTTTTCATCTCGTTGCGCTGGTCGTCGTTGCCCAGCCACACCCCGGCGACGTAATCGGCGGTATAGCCCATGAACCAGGCGTCGCGGTAATCCTGGGTGGTGCCGGTCTTGCCGGCCGCCGGCCGATCCAGCCGTGCCGCCTTGCCGGTGCCTTCGGTCAGCACCGCACTCATCATTTCGTGCATATGGGCCAGGGCCTGGTCCGACATCACCTTGCCGAAACCGCCGCCCTGACGGGTCCACAAAACCTGACCGTCAGGCGCGCTGACGCTTTCGATGCCAAAGGCGTTGATGCCATAGCCGCCATTGGCGAAGGGGGCATAGGCCTGGGTCAGTTCCAACAGCGTGGTTTCGCTGGTGCCCAGGGCCAAGGACGCATCCTGGCCCAAGGGCGAGGTGACGCCCAGCTTGTGCGCGACCGTGACCACCCGGGCCGGACCCAAATCCTCGATCAGCCGCACCGCCACCGTGTTGGTGGAATGGGCGAAGGCGTGATGCAGGGTCACCGGACCCTCGAACCTGCCGTTGTAATTCCCCGGCTTCCATTTCCCCAGCTTGATGGGGGCGTCGTCATAGACGTCCTGCGGCGCCAATCCCTGTTCCATGGCCGCCAGATAGACGAAGGGTTTGAAGGCCGAACCGGGCTGACGCAACGCCTGGGTGGCGCGGTTGAACTGGCTGTCGTCGTAATCCTTGCCGCCGACCAGGGCGCGGATGGCGCCATCGGGGCTTAAGACCACCACCGCGCCTTGTCCGGCATTGGCCTTGGCACCGGGACCGTTCAGCAGGGCTTGCACTTGCTGTTCGACCTTGCGCTGTAAAGTCAGGTCCAAGGTGGTGCGCACCACCACGTCGCGGCCCGCCAGTTCCGACAGATCGTCCAGCCGCGACAGCGCCCAATCGGCGAAATAGCGCCCGGTCGGCGCCGCACGGCGGACCGCCTGGGCCGCCCCGCCCAGCGCCGCCATGTCGGCGGTTTTCTGGTCGATATAACCGGCTTCGACCATGTTGTTCAGCACTTCGACGGCGCGTTTGTGGCTGGCTTCCGGATCGTTCAGCGGCGAATAGCGGCTGGGCGCCTTCAGCAGACCGGCGATCACCGCCGACGGATAAAGCCCGGTACGCCGGGCCGAAACGTCGAAGTAACGCTTGGCGGCGGCGTCGACCCCATAAGCCCCCGATCCCAGATAGACCCGGTTCAGGTAAAGGGTCAGCAATTGCTGCTTGGTGAAGCGTTTTTCCAGCCACAGCGCCATCAGCACTTCCTGAACCTTACGCTTCATGGTGCGGTCGGGCTTCAGAAACAGGTTCTTGGCCAATTGCTGGGTGATGGTGGACCCGCCCTGGACCACGTGGCCGGCACGGATGTTCACATAGATGGCTCGGGCCAGACCCAGCACGTCGACGCCGAAATGGCTGAAGAAACGGCGGTCTTCGGTGGCCAACACCGCTTGCCAGATGGAAGGCGAAATTTCCGACAGATCCAGCGATTCGCCGTAAAGATCGCCGAAAGCGGCAAAAACCTGGTTGTCGGCCGAGACGAATTGCACGCTGGGCCGGCGCGTCGGCGCCGTCACCTGGTCGATGTCGGGCAAATCGTGGGCATAATAGGCGACCAATCCGGCCAGGGCGATCAGCCCCCACACCGCCAGCGTCGCCCCCCACATGAACAACCGCTTGCCCCAGCCGCCCTTCTTGCCGCCGCCATTGCCGCCCGACTTCTTGCTTCGCTTCTGACGCTCGGCCTTGGGTGCCGCAGGCTTGGACGCACGCGTCGACCGGGGCCGGCGCACCGGTTCGTCGGACGAGCTGGCTTGCAGGCGGTCGGCGGGATCAACTCGGAGGTCAGGAGGGCGCTTAGTGGTCATGGCGGTTTCTACCATGATGCAGTGCGGTCTCGAAACTGGCATGTCGCGGGGCTTGGCTGTATGCTGCCTGACCTTGGGCGATGCGGCCATAACCAAAGGATGTGTTCATGCAAACCCTGTCCGTCACCCTGTCGACCGAGCTGAAGCAACGGCTTGAGGCGCTGGCGGCCGATACCGGCAAAAGCCTGGATGAATGTCTGACCCTGGCGGTCGCCGAATTCGTCGACAACTGGGAAATCCACATGAACGACCTGCATCAGATCGACGAAAACGAAGCCCGCACCGTGCTGAACGCCGGCGAGGAATAGGCTTTATCGCCGCCGATTGTGGCGATTTATGGAACGCATCTCAGGTATTAGGGGCTGCTTCCCACGGGAAGACCAGCCACACATGCTGTTCCAGCCGCGACAGATAGGTGTCGCACAACGCCTCGCCTTCCGGCTTGGCGTAAAGGGTGGCGTAATGGCAATCGGGCAGCATGGCGCGCACCACCTTGGCGGTGGCCCCCGAATCCACCAGATCGTCCACCACCAGCCAGTGCTTGCCGTCCTCGGCCAGGGTCTTCAGGATTTCCATCTCGCCCTGACTGCGGTCGTCATAGGACGAGATGCACACGGTTTCCACCAGCTTGATATCCAGCTCGCGGGCCAAGATGGCCGCCGGCACCAGACCGCCGCGCGCCACCGCCACGATCCCGTGAAAGGGCGCTTTGTCCCGCAGCAGCGCCGCCAAGGCGCAGGCGTCGCGGTGCATGTCCTGCCAGGACAGGATCAGCGTCTGGGCTTGGCGGTAATCGTGGGTCATGGCCGGGCTCCGGGGTAAAAAGGTCGGCCATTACACACTGGCTGTCCTTCGCTTGCCAAGCAGGATCGGGCAATAGACTGGACGGGACAGCAAGGTTGACGCAAAATCAATCCGACACATGCAGATGGATGGGAAATGCTGAACACCCCCATGGCCCGACGCGGCATGGTTTCCACCCCGCACCACCTGGCTTCGCAGGCGGCGCTGTCGGTTCTGCGCGAGGGCGGCAACGCCATCGAGGCGGCCATCGCCGCCGCCGCGACCTTGGCCGTGGTCTATCCGCACATGAACGGTCTGGGCGGCGACGGTTTCTGGCTGATCGCCGAACCGGGCAAGCCGCCGGTTTCCATCGACGGGTCCGGCGCGTCGGGGGCCAAAGTCGATCTGGACCTTTATAAATCCGCCCGGCAAAAGGTGATTCCGGCCAAGGGACCGCTGGCCGCCAACACCGTGGCCGGCGTGGTTTCGGGCTGGCAGGCGGCGCTGGACGTGTCGGCCCACTGGGGCGGCGGCATGCCCCTGGAACGCCTGTTCGAAGACGCCACCCATTACGCCCGCCAAGGTTTCGCCGTGACAGGGCATCAGGTGGAATGCACCACCCGCAATTTGGCCGCGCTTCGCAAATCCCCCGGTTTTTCGGGTTTGTTTCTGAACAAGAACAAAATTCCGGCTCTGGGGTCGATCCAGACTTTGCCCGCTTTGGCCGATACCTTGGACCGCCTGGCCGAACGCGGCCTGGACGATTTTTATCGCGGCGAGGTGGCACGGGCCATCGCCGACGACTTGAAATCCGCCGGCTCGCCCTTGAAAGCGGAAGATCTAGCCCGCCATCGTGGCATGCGCCGCCGTCCGCTGTCCCTGGGCCTGCCCGCCGGCACGCTGTTCAACACCGCGCCGCCGACCCAAGGCTTGGCGTCGTTGATCCTGCTGGGGGTGTTCCAGCGGCTGGGGGTGAAAAAAGCCGGCGATTTCGCCTGGGTTCACGGCTTGGTGGAAGCCACCAAGAAGGCCTATCGGGTGCGTGACGCCCATGTCACCGATCCCCATCGCATGTCGGTGCACGCCACCACCTATCTGACCGACCCCATGCTGGATGCGCTGGCCGAGGAAATCGACCCGGCCCGGGCGGCCCCCTGGGGTCAACCGGCCGGCGACGGTGACACCGTATGGCTGGGGGTGATCGACGGCCAGGGACGTGCCGTCAGCTATATCCAAAGCCTGTTCCACGCATTCGGTTCCGGGGTGACCCTGCCGCAAACCGGCATCGTTTGGCACAATCGCGGTTTTTCGTTCTCGCTGGACCCCGAACATCGCAATGTCCTGGAGCCCCGGCGCAAGCCTTTCCACACCCTGTCGCCGGCTTTGGCCCGCCTGAAAGACGGCCGCACCATGGTGTGGGGCAGCATGGGCGGCGATTCGCAGCCGCAGATCCAGGCGCAATTGTTCACCCGCACGGTGTTGTTCGGCGAAAATCCGCAAGCGGCGGTAGCCGCGCCGCGCTTTGCCCTGGGCCGCTCGCTGGACGGCGCCGCCCCCAGCGGATTGCTGGTGGAAGGCCGCTTCGATCCGGCCTTGGTGCAAGAATTGAGTAAGGCCGGCCATGATATACAGCGAACCGGGGATTACGATTCCGCCCTGGGTCACGCCGGCATGGTCATCCGCCGCGCCGACGGCACCTTGGAGGGAGCGGCCGATCCCCGCGCCGACGGTTCCGTCGCCGCCTGGTAACCCATCGCACCAAGGATTCCCATGGCCGAATTCATGTTGACCCCGATCACCGAAAACCAGATCGGTGGTCTGAATGTGTTCAATACCGGCGTTTCCACCGTGGGTAAGGGCGGACACGACTATTTCTGCGGCCATTGCGGACGCAAAATGATTCACGCCATGGATCTGGCCAAGCTGGAAACCCCGGTGGTCTATCAGTGCGGTGGATGCGGCTGCTACAATCTGGCGCCGGAAACCGAAAGCGGCGATTCCACCGCCCCCTGATCCAAGGTCCCCCGCAAATAGACCGAAAAGGTCGAGCCCTGGCCCAAGGTGGATTCCACCACCAAGGTGCCGCGGTGGCGATTGACGATGTGCTTGACGATGGCCAAGCCCAAACCGGTGCCACCCAAGGTGCGCGATCGCGCGGTATCGACCCGATAGAAGCGTTCGGTCAGACGCGGCAAATGTTCCTTGCCGATACCGTCACCGTGGTCGCGCACCGAAAACAGCACCACCGGACCATCGCGAAGGGCCGGTCCGGCCGAGGCCGGCAAACGCGACGCCATGGTCAGGCTGATTTCCACCGCACTGCCGTCACGACCGTATTTCACCGCGTTGTCCATCAGGTTCTGGGCCAATTGCGCCAGTTCGTCGGCTTGGCCGACCACGTGACGGGCGGCTTCGTCGATAGTCACCTGCAATTCCATCTGGCGCGGTGACGCCAAAGGCATCAGGGCGTCGGCCCCGGCCTGGACGATGCGACCGAAATCGACGTTTTCCGCCGGCGGCGTATGTTCGTTCAGCTCGATGCGCGACAGCGACAGCAGGTCGTTGACCAAACGCGCCATGCGCGAACCTTGGTCGTACATGATGCCCAGAAACTTGTCGCGGGCCTCGGCATCGTCGCGGGCCGGACCGCGCAAGGTTTCGATGAACCCCAAAAGCGTCGCCAGGGGCGTGCGCAATTCGTGGCTGGCATTGGCGACGAAATCGGCACGCATCTGTTCCATGCGCTTCACGGTGGTCAGGTCGTTCAGCCCCAGCACCGCCACCGCGTCGCTGGCCGGCGATGGCCCCAAACGCTCGATACGGAATTGGAACGACCTCGGCACCGGTACCGGCAGGTCAAAGGCGCCGTCGCGGGCCTGAGCGCCGGCCAACACCTGATCGGCGGCTTCCAACACCTTGGGATTGCGCAATACCACCGACAGGTCACGGCCGGTGATGTCGCGACCGAACACCGTCAGCGCCGATTGGTTGAACTTCACCACCCGACGGTCGGGGTCCAACAGCACCAGCGGATCGGGCAAATTCTCGAACAGGCTTTCGTTCCACTTGGCCAGCAAGGCCAGTTCATGCTGGCGCGCCTGCCAAGCGCGGCGCAATTGCGCCACCGAAGAAGCGATTTCCTCGATAGGGGTGTCGGGGGTGACCGGCGGCGGCGGGCTTTCGCCGCCGGCAGCCAGATTACGCGCCCACAGCGACACCCGGGCGGCATCCACCATACCGGGACGGATCAGCACCACCAGGGCCAAGACCACCAGACCCCACACCGCCAGGGCCATCAGAACGTGCATTTCACGGGCGATCACCAAGCCCGCCAGCACCAGGAAGGTGGGAAGGGACAGGACCATGGCGCGACGCACCAAGCGGGGCGGGGTGAAACGACGACTCATGATCCCTTCCGGAAAAAGCGGACAGCCACTTTAACAGGCTGTCCGCATCCTCATCCGTTAACTTCTCATGGCATCGTAACAGGCCATCACCGCCATGTTGACCATGTCGTTGACGGTGGCATCCATCGAGGTGATCTGAATGGGCTTGTCCAAGCCCATCAGGATGGGGCCGATGACGGTGCCGCCACCCAGTTTCTGCATCAGCTTGGCGCTGATATTGGCCGAATGCAGGCCGGGCATGACCAAAACATTGGCCGGTCCCGACAGGCGGCAGAACGGATAAAGCTTCAGCAATTCGCCGTCCAGGGCCACGTCGGCAGCCATTTCGCCATCGTATTCAAAATCGACACGGCGCGAATCCAAGATCGCCACCGCTTCGCGGATACGTTCCGACGGGTTGGACGCCGGATTGCCGAAATTGGAATAGGACAACAAAGCGACGCGGGGTTCGTGCCCCATCTGCCGGGCCTTGGCCGCACTTTGCTGGGCGATGTCGGCCAGCTGTTCCGGCGTCGGTGTCTCGTGGACGGTGGTGTCGGCCAGGAACACCGTGTGCCCCCGGGCGATCAGCATGGTCAGGCCCAGCAACACCTCGCCGGGTGCCGGATCGACCACCCGCTTGATCTCGTCGAAGGCCTGCCAGTAATTGCGTGTCAGCCCGGTCACCATGGCGTCGGCGTCGCCTTCGGCCACCATCAGCGAGCCGAAGATGTTGCGTTCCTGGTTGACCAGACGCTGCACGTCGCGCATCAGCAGGCCTTGGCGTTGCAGACGCTGATACAGCACCTCGATGTAATGCTCGCGCCGGTCCGACAGACGGGCATTGATGATTTCCAAGCCTTCCAAGCCGGGCAGGCCGCTGGCCTTGACCGCTTCGTGGATCTGTTCTTCGCGTCCCAGCAAAATGGGGGTGCCGAATCCGGCATTACGGAAGGCCAAAGCGGCGCGGATGGATTTTTCCTCTTCACCCTCGGCGAAGACCACACGCTGCGGATTGGCGCGGACTTTTTCGGAAATGGCCTGCAGGCTGGCCGCCATGGGGTCCAGGCGCGCCGACAGCTGCTTGGCATAGGCGTTCATGTCGATGATGGGCTTTTGCGCCACCCCCGAATCCATGGCCGCCTTGGCCACTGCCGGCGGGATGGTGGCGATCAGGCGCGGATCGAACGGCACCGGGATGATATATTCGGGACCGAAACGAAGTCGGCGACCGGAATAGGCGGCATCCACTTCGTCGGGCACGTCTTCGCGGGCCAATTGGGCGATGGCCTTGGCGGCGGCGATCTTCATGGCTTCGTTGATGGTGCGCGCCCGCACGTCCAAGGCACCGCGAAAGATATAGGGGAAGCCCAACACGTTGTTGATCTGGTTGGGATAATCCGAACGCCCGGTGGCGACGATGGCGTCGTCGCGGATGGCGCGGACTTCTTCCGGGGTGATTTCCGGGTCGGGGTTGGCCATGGCGAAAATGATCGGCCGCGCCGCCATGGCGCGCACCATGTCGGCGGTCACCGCGCCTTTGACCGACAGCCCCATGAACACGTCGGCGCCTTGCAGGGCCTGTTCCAGGGTGCGGGCGTCGGTGGGCACGGCATGGGCCGATTTCCACTGGTTCATGCCCTCGGCCCGGCCCTGGTAGATGACCCCCTTGGTGTCACACAGCAACACGTTGTCGTGGCGGATACCGATGGCCTTGATCAGCTCGACGCAAGCGATAGCGGCGGCGCCGGCACCGTTGACCACCACCTTGGTGTCGGCCAGCGAGCGCCCGGTCAGGTCAAGGGCATTGATCAGACCGGCGGCGGCGATGATGGCGGTACCGTGCTGGTCGTCATGGAACACCGGAATGTCCATGATCTCGCGCAGGCGGCTTTCGATGACGAAGCATTCGGGGGCCTTGATATCTTCCAGGTTGATGCCGCCGAAGGTCGGGCCCAGGAAACGCACGCAATTGACGAATTCGTCGACGTCGCGGGTGTCCACTTCCAGATCGATGGAATCCACGTCGGCGAAACGCTTGAACAGCACCGCCTTGCCTTCCATCACCGGCTTGCCGGCCAAGGCGCCCAGATCACCCAGGCCCAGAACGGCGGTGCCGTTGGAAATCACCCCCACCAGATTGCCCTTGGCGGTGTAGTCATAAGCCAAGGACGGATCACGGGCGATGTGCAGGCAAGGAAAGGCCACGCCCGGTGAATAGGCCAGCGACAGATCGCGCTGGGTGGTCATGGGCTTGGTCGGCACCACCTCGATCTTGCCGGGACGGCCCGAGGCATGCATCAGCAGGGTTTCACGTTCCAGCGTCGATTGGGCGCCGGAATCGTTACGATTAGAAGACGAATCGCTCATGATAGTGTGGACGTTCCCGGAAATGGGCCTGTTCAGCGGCCCTTACGGTTGAAAACATGGATATTGGCGGCGCCGGTTTCGCTCAGCGCCTTCTTGGCTTTTTCTTCCGCCAGTTGGTCGGCCACCATCACCCACAAGATGACGGAACCGGCTTCCAGGGCACGGTCGAAATCGGCGGAATTGGGAAAAGCGGACACTTCGTCCAGCACTTCCTTGACCGCCAAACCGCCGACCCCGGCGGCCAAGATGGCGGCGATGGCCACGCCCACCGGGCCGGAAGCCAGGGCGATCAGGCCGGCGGCCACCAACGGGCCTTCGTATTTGATGTCGCCGGCCACCGCCACCAGGGCGTCTTTCCACTTGCTGGCGGGCAAGGTGGCATCCAGCGAATCGTGGGACGCCAGCACCGACAAATCGGCGCGGGTGAAGCCGTCGGCCAGCAGACGCGACACCGCTTGCTGGAAATGGTCACGGTCGGCGAAGGTACCCACCACCTCGCGGGCGATGGGGGAATGGTTCTCGGTGGCGCTCAAGGCCCCCTCCTGTTGAGCATTGGGGGGAATCATTGTGCGCCAACCGAAGCCAGTTGCAAAGGGGCGGGTTGCACCTGGGCTTCGACGTGATAACTTGCCTGCCGTCATTCCCAAGCCAAAGCGACGCCCGTGACCGAAGCCGCCATTCCCGCCGACGCCACGCCCATGATGGCCCAATACCTGGCCATCAAGAACGCCCATCCCGATTGCCTGCTGTTCTATCGCATGGGCGATTTCTACGAGCTTTTCTTTGACGACGCGGTCAAGGCGGCCGCCGCTCTGGACATCGCGCTGACCAAGCGCGGCAAGCATCTGGGCGAAGACATCGCCATGTGCGGGGTTCCGGTGCGGTCCTACGAAGCCTATCTGTCGCGTCTGGTGCGCGCCGGTTTCAAGGTGGCCATCGGCGAGCAGATGGAAGACCCGGCCGAGGCCAAGAAGCGCGGGTCGAAATCGGTGGTGGCCCGCGACGTGGTGCGCGTCATCACCGCCGGCACCCTGACCGAAGACAATCTGCTGGATGCGCGGTCCCATAATTATCTGGCGGCGCTGGCCGAAGCCGGCGGCACCCTGGGTCTGGCCTGGGTCGATGTGTCCACCGGTGACTTCGCCATGCAGCCCTTGGCGCCCGCGGTGCTGGCCGCCGCCCTGGCGCGGCTGAATCCGGGGGAATTGCTGGTCCCCGAACGTCTGTTCGGCCTGCCCGAACTGGATGACGTGTGGGCGGAGTGGAAAGCCGTGCTGACCCCGCTGCCCAGCGTCCGTTTCGATTCCGAAAATTCCCGCAAGCGATTGGAAGCCCTGTATGGGGTCGGCGCGCTGGACGCCTTTGGGGCTTTTGGCCGGGCCGAATTGGCCGCCGGCGGCGCGCTTGTGGATTACATCGAGCTGACGCAAAAGGGCAAGCTGCCGCGCCTGAACCCGCCGCGTCGTCTGGCCCAGGGCGCGGTGATGGAAATCGACGGTGCTACGCGGCGGAACCTGGAACTGGCGGAAACCCTGGGCGGTGAGCGCAAGGGCTCGTTGCTGGCCACCATCGACCGCACGGTCACCGGGGCCGGGGCACGGCTGCTGGCCGCCCGGCTGGCCGCACCCTTGACCGATCCCGCCGCCATCGCCCGGCGCCTGGACGCGGTGGAATTCTTCGTCGAACACGAAGACGTGCGCGTCGACATCCGCGCCGCCCTGAAACGCTGCCCCGACATGGAACGCGCGCTGTCCCGCCTGTCCCTGGGACGCGGCGGCCCGCGCGATCTGGCCGCCATTCGCGACGGCTTGGCGGAAATCCCCGCCCTACGCCAAACCCTGGCCCGGCCGGCGCTCGACGCACCGCCCGCCGCCATCGCCAAGGCAGCCAGCGATCTGGGCGAACATTCCACCTTGGGCGACATCCTGGCCCGCGCGCTTGCCGACGAATTGCCGCTTTTGGCCCGTGACGGCGGCTTCGTCCGTCCCGAATTCAATCCGGCGCTGGACGAGCTGAAAAGCCTGCGCGCCGAAGGCAATTCCCACCTGATGCGCCTTGAACGGCGCTATGCCGAGGAAACCGGTATCGCGGCGCTGAAGATCCGTCACAACAACATCATCGGCCATCATATCGAGGTACCGTCCAAACAGGCCGACAAGCTGGACGAGAGCTTCATCCACCGCCAGACCATGGCCAACGGGGCGCGCTACACCACCACCGAACTGATCGAGCTGGCCGGCAAGATCACCGGCGCCGCCGACCGCGCCTTGGCCATGGAACAGCAGATTTTCGAGCAATTGGTCACCGAGGTGACCAGCCGTGCCGCCATGATCGCCCAAGCCGCCAGCGCCTTGGCGGCGTTGGACGTGGCCAGCGCCCTGGCCGAACTGGCGGTGTCCGAGGATTGGTGCCGCCCCGAGGTGGACGACAGCCTGACCTTTGCCATCGACGGCGGCCGCCATCCGGTGGTGGAAGCGGCCCTGCGCGCCGCCAATTCCGCCAGTTTCGTCGCCAATGACTGCGATCTGTCGCCGGGCAACCGGCTGTGGCTGATCACCGGTCCCAACATGGCCGGTAAGTCCACCTTCCTGCGTCAGAACGCGGTGATCGCCATCCTGGCGCAGATGGGGGCCTATGTGCCGGCCAGGTCCGTCCATATGGGGGTGGTCGACCGACTGTTTTCCCGCGTTGGCGCCGCCGACGATCTGGCGCGCGGCCGGTCCACCTTCATGGTGGAAATGGTGGAAACCGCCGCCATCTTGAACCAATCCGGCCCGCGCGCCCTGGTCATCTTGGACGAAATCGGCCGTGGCACCGCCACTTTCGACGGTCTTTCCATCGCCTGGTCGGTGGTCGAACACCTGCACGAGGTCAATGCCTGCCGGGCTTTGTTCGCCACCCATTACCACGAGCTGACCTCGCTTTCCGGCCGGCTGAAACAGCTGTCGTGTCGCCAGATGCGGGTCAAGGAATGGCAGGGCGAGGTGGTGTTCCTGCACGAAGTGGCGCAAGGCGCCGCCGACCGCTCCTATGGCATCCATGTGGGCCGGCTGGCCGGTCTACCCCCGGCGGTCGTTGCGCGGGCGGAAGAAGTCTTGTCGGCCCTGGAAAAGGGCGAACAGGGCAGTGCGGTGGCCAAATTGGCCGACGATCTGCCGTTGTTCGCCGCCTTGGCCAAACCGAAAGCCGCCGCCAGCGCCGCCCCCCAACCCTCGGCCGCCGAGGAAAAGCTGAAGGACATCAATCCCGACGAGCTGACCGCCAAACAGGCGCTGGATCTGCTGTATCAGCTGAAGGCCTTGCTGTGATCGGCCAATGGGCGCTTGTCGCCGTGGAAATCGGCATCCCCGCCCTGTTGCTGTGGCTGATCTTGCGTAATTTGCGCAGCGATTAGAGCATCTTCACGCGAAGTGTGAAAATGCGTTCAGCCCGGCACCGGCCATTTTAAAATATCAGACTTGTTTACAAGTCTAAGCCAAGGGCCCGGTTTTCTCGACCCAGGCATTGACCGCCGGACGGTAATCGTGCTGCTACACGATGGCCGGCTTTCGACGAAGCGACGGACCAGAGCGGGGCCATATCCCATGGCGGTGGCCAAAACCAAGTCGCGCGACATTCCCTGCATTCCCCGTAAAAGCACCAAGCAAGCGGTCCAACAGGGAAGCGCCCAACCGGCAAGCAGCTTTGCCTGCCCTTTAGGCATTGCACAAACGGCTGGCTTGCCTTGGTTTTCCGCGCCTATACTCCCGGCTCTGCCCATCACTTTCGGTATTTGCGCATGACCAAGATCGCCCGCCAACGCGAAATTTTCGACCGCCGCGCCGTCATGGCCCGGCTGGACGAAGTGGCGGCTTCCGATCTTCCCAAGCTGAAGCGGCGCGGCGCCATCCTGGCCGAATTCAAGGAGGCCCTGAACCAAGGCCGCGTCGAAGTGCGCAAACGCTTTGACGAACACGGTGACGGCACCCAGACGGTGCGCGAGAATTGCTTCCTGATCGACCAATTGGTCCGCGTCGTCCACGATTTCGCCGCCACCCGCGAATTTCCCCAGAACATCCGCACCAGCGGCGAAGCCATGAGCCTGGTGGCGGTGGGCGGTTACGGCCGTGGCGAATTGTCGCCGCAATCGGACATCGATTTGTTGTTCCTGACCCCTTACAAGCGCACGCCCTGGCACGAACAGATCGTCGAATACGTTTTGTACATGCTGTGGGACATGGGTCTGAAGGTCGGACAAAGCACGCGGTCCGCCGATGAATGCGTGCGCATGGCCAAATCCGACCTGACCATCCGCACGGCATTGCTGGAAATGCGCTGGCTGTGGGGCGACCAGAACCTGTATTTCGACCTGAAGAACCGTTACGCCAACGAAGTGATTGCCGGCAGTGCCGAGGAATTCGTCGAGGCCAAGCTGGCCGAGCGCGATTCGCGGCATGCCAACATGGGCGACACCCGCTATGTGCTGGAACCCAATGTCAAGGAAGGCAAGGGCGGCCTGCGTGACCTGCACACCCTGTTCTGGCTGGCCCGCTACCTGTACCGGGTGGAAACCATCGACGAATTGGTCGACAAGGGCATCTTGTCCAAGGATGCCCGCAAACGCTTCGTCAAGGCCCAGGCTTTCTTGTGGACGGTGCGTTGCCACCTGCATTACGTCACCGACCGGGCCGAGGACCGCCTGACCTTCGACGTGCAGCCGGAAATCGCCGCCCGGATGAATTACACCGACCATGCCGGTTCCAGGGGCGTGGAACGCTTCATGAAGCATTTCTTCCTGGTGGCCAAGGATGTGGGCGACCTGACCCGGCTGTTCTGCGCCCTGGCCGAGGAACAGCAAAAGCGCAAGCCGCGCATGCGCCTGAGCAAGCTGTTGTTCCTGAAACGCGCCAACGTCGCCGGTTTCGTGGTTGACGGCGACCGCCTGAACGTCGCCAGCAACGACCATTTCGCCAACGATCCGGTGGCCATGATCCGTTTGTTCCAGGTTTCCCTGGAACACGGGATCGACATCCACCCCAAGGCGCTGGAACAAATTCACCGCAATCTGAAACACATTACCGGCCTGCGCCAGGACCCGGTGGCCAATCAGGTGTTCATCGACATCCTGACCAGTCACAAGAATCCGGAAGTGGCGCTCAGGCATATGAACGAAGCCGGGGTGCTCAGCCGTTTCATCCCCGATTTCGGCCGTGTCGTGGCGCAGATGCAATACGACATGTACCACGTCTACACGGTGGACGAGCACACCATCCAAGCCATCGGCATCCTGCACGCCATCGAACAGGGCGAGTTGGAGGAAGAAGCGCCGCTCTCCACCAAGGTCATCCACAAGGTGTCGTCCCGTAAGGCGCTTTACATGGCGGTGCTGCTGCATGACATCGCCAAGGGAAGGGGCGGCGACCATTCGGTCTTAGGCGCCCAGGTGGCGCTGAAGCTGGGGCCGCGCTTCGGCCTGACCGAGGAAGAAACCGAAACCGTCGCCTGGCTGGTGCGCGAACACCTGACCATGAGCCGCGTCGCCTTCAAGCGTGACGTCGACGACCCCCAAACCATCACCGATTTCGTCACCCGTATCCAAAGCCCGGAACGGCTGCGCCTGTTGCTGGTGCTGACGGTGGCCGACATCCGCGCCGTCGGCCCCAATGTGTGGAACGGCTGGAAAGGCGGCCTGCTGCGCGAGCTTTACCAGCGATCCGAGGAACTGATGCTGGGCGGCATGGCCACGGCACGGGAACACCGGGTCAAGGCGGCACAAGGCGCCTTGCGCCAGGAATTGCAGGCCAGCAATTGGCCCCAAGCCGATATCGAGGCCCATCTGGCACGCGGCTATCCCACTTATTGGACCAGCTTCGACACCGCCACCCATTTGCGCCACGCCCGTCTGGTGCGCGACGCCGAAAGCCGCAATGCGCCACTCAGCATCGAATCCCGCGTCGATTCGTTCCGTTCCGTAACCGAAATCAACGTCTACACCAGCGACCATCCCGGCCTGTTCTCGCAGATCGCCGGCGCCATGGCGGTGTCGGGCGCCAACATCGTCGACGCCAAGATCGTCACCTTGGCCAACGGCATGGCGCTGGATTCCTTCTGGATCCAGGAAAGCGACGGCGCCGCCTTCGACACGCCGTCCAAACTGGCCAAGCTGTCCACGGTGATCGAACAGGTGCTGTCGGGACGTATGCGCCTGGACAAGGAACTGGCGGCCCGTAAAAGCAAGCTGCCGGCCCGCGCCCATGTGTTCAAGGTGGCGCCGCGCGTCATCTTGGACAACAAGGCGTCGTCGTCGCACACCATCATCGAAGTCAACGGCCGCGACCGTCCCGGTCTGCTGTATTCCCTGACCTCGGCCATGACCCAGGCCGGGCTGCAGATCGCCTCGGCCCATATCTCGACCTATGGCGAGCGGGTGGTCGACGTTTTTTACGTGAAAGACATCTTCGGCCTGAAGGTCCAGCACGACCGCAAGCTGGAACAGATCCGCGACGGCCTGCTGAAGGCGCTTCAGGACCCGACGGAAGCCGACAGCAAGGCGGCGCAATAGGCCCATGAACCTGCTGCGCTCTATCGCCACCATCGGCGGCTTCACCCTGGGCAGCCGGGTCACCGGCTTCGCCCGCGATATCCTGGTGGCCAATTACCTGGGCGCCGGCATGGTGGCCGATTGCTTCTTCGTCGCCTTCAAGTTCCCCAATCTGTTCCGCCGGCTGTTCGCCGAGGGCGCCTTCAACGCCGCCTTCGTGCCGCTGTTCGCCGGCAAGCTGGAAGCCGAGGGCGAGGCGGCGGCCAAGCGCTTTGCTGAAAACGCCTTCGCCGTCCTCGCCGTCGCCCTGGCCTTGTTCGTCGCCATCATGGAAATGGTCATGCCCTGGGCCATCTATGTGTTCGCCCCGGGTTTCGATTCCGTCCCCGGCAAGATGGAACTGGCGGCCGAGCTGTCGCGCATCACCTTTCCCTATTTGTTGTTCATTTCGCTGGTGTCGTTGCAATCGGGGGTGTTGAACTCGGTGGGGCGCTTCGCTGCCGCCGCCGGCACCCCCATCTTGCTGAACCTGACCCTGATGGCGGCGTTGATCGGGCTGACGCCCGTCACCGAGACGTCCGGTCATGCCTTGGCCATCGGCACCACCATCGCCGGCATCTTGCAATTCATCTGGCTGATGTTTTCCCTGCATAAGGCCGGCTGGCTGCTGTCCTGGCGTCTGCCGCGACTGGACGATCAGGTCAAATTGCTGATGAAGCGTATCGTTCCCGGCGCCGTGGGGGCCGGCATCTATCAGGTCAACCTGCTGGTGGACACCATGATCGCGTCCTTGGTGGCGGAAGGCGCGGTGTCCTACCTTTACTACGCCGACCGCATCAACCAATTACCCTTGGGGGTGGTGGGCATCGCGGTGGGCACCGCGTTGTTGCCCATCCTGTCGCGGCAAATCCGCGCCGGCCAGGATGAAAACGCCGATTACAGCCAGAACCGCGCCTTGGAATTCTCGCTGTTGCTGACCGTGCCGGCCATGGCCGCCATCGCCGTGCTGTCGGTGCCGCTGGTCACCGTGTTGTTCCAACGCGGCGCTTTTGGGCCGGCCGAAACCATGGCCACCGCCAGTGCTTTGGCGGCGTTTTCCCTGGGCCTGCCGGCCTATGTGCTGGCCAAGTGCCTGACGCCGGCCTTCTTCGCCCGCGAAGACACCGCCACCCCGGTGAAGCTGGCCACCATTTCCATGCTCGCCAACATCGTCTTCAACCTGGCCTTGTGGCCCTTGGGCTTGGCGCAGATGGGCATTGCGCTCGCCACCGCCGCCTCGGCCTGGCTGAACGTGGTGTTGTTGGCGCTGACGCTGAAAAAGCGCGGCTATTTCAAACTGGATGACCGGCTGAAGACCAAGGCCGGCCGCATCATCTTCGCCTCGGCCTTGATGGCCTGCGCCGAAGGGGCCGCCGCCTGGGGGCTGGAACCCTTCATCGAAGAAGGCCCGGAAGCCTTGCGTGCCGCCCTGTTGGCCCTGATGGTGGGCGGCGGAATCGCGCTTTTCGGCCTGCTGGCGCAACTGACCGGCGCCATCCGCTGGAGCGAGTTGAAGGGCATGCTGAAACGCCAGCGTTCTTGACACGGCGGTGCCAGAGGAATAGCTGAAACCCATCAAGGGTCCAAACCTGGAGCACAATCCCCATGCAGCGTATCTTTTCCGGCGTTCAGCCCACCGGAAACCTTCATCTCGGCAATTATCTGGGCGCCATCCGCAATTGGGTGCGCTTGCAGAACCAGTATGAATGCATCTTCTGCATGGTCGACCAGCACGCCATCACCGTCTGGCAGGACCCCAAGGATCTGCTCCACAACACCCGCGAAGTGGCGGCCGGCATGATCGCCGCCGGCATCGATCCGGACAAGAACGTGTTGTTCAACCAATCCACCGTGCCGGCCCATGCCCAGTTGGCCTGGATCTTCAACTGCGTCGCCCGCATGGGCTGGATGGAGCGCATGACCCAGTACAAGGACAAGGCCGGCGAAAACGCCGAAAATGCCTCACTGGGCCTGTTCGCCTATCCCTCGCTGATGGCCGCCGACATTCTGCTCTACAAATCCACCGCCGTCCCGGTGGGCGAGGATCAGCGCCAGCATCTCGAACTGACCCGCGACATCGCCAAGAAATTCAATCACGACTTCAAAAAGCAGATCAAGGCCAATGGCCACAAGAGTGATTTCTTCCCGATCACCGAGACGCTGGCCACCGGCCCGGCCATGCGCGTCAAAAGCCTCAAGGACGGCAGCAAGAAGATGAGCAAGTCCGACGCCTCGGACCTCTCCACCATCTACATGCTTGATGGTGCCGATCTGATCGCCAAGAAGATCAAGCGCGCCACCACCGATGCCGACGCCTTGCCCAGCGAGGCCGCGGGCCTGGCAGGACGGGCCGAGGCGGAAAACCTCGTGGGCATCTACGCCGCCCTCTCCAATGTCAGTGTTGACGCCGTGCTGGGCGAATTTGGCGGTCAGGGCTGGGGCAGTTTCAAGCCGGCCCTGGCGGAACTGGCCGTCTCGGTGCTGTCACCCATTGCCGACGAAATGCAGCGCCTGGTTGCCGAACGCGGGGAAATGGATGCTATTCTGCGCGACGGCGCGGCGCGAGCCCGGGCCATTGCCCAGCCGGTTATGGACGATGTCCGCAACATCGTCGGCTTTGTCCGCTAGAAAGGTTCGGCCATGTACGAGACCGAATACAAGCGCAAGTTCCTGGTCGTTATCGACGAAACCGTTGAGTGCGATCGCGCCCTGACCTTTGCTGCCTATCGTGTCAAACGGACCGGCGGCACCGTGGTGCTGATGAGCATTGTCGAAAAGCCCGAATTCATCGGCCTGGGCGTCGAGGATGTGCTGCGCGCCGAGGCGGTCGAGGAGGCGGAACGCAATCTCGATGCCCGTCTCGCCCGTATCCGCGCCATTGGCGAAGTGAAGGTGGAATCGGTGGTTCGCGAGGGCGAAGGTCCCGAGCAGATCGAACGGGTGATCAATGAGGATCGTGACATTGCCATTCTGGTGCTGGCCGCCTCAACCGGCGAGGGCCCCGGCCCGCTGGTGATGCACTTTGCTGGTCGCGCCCACGCCCTGCCCATCCCGCTGACCGTGGTGCCCGGCCGCATGAGTGACGACGAGATCATCGCGATTTGCTGATCGGTCGTACCCTGCACCCCTGCCCCGCGCATAATGGCCTTGCAACTGGCCCGCAAAGGGCTATTTTAGAAACGTTCTAATTGCATTTTCCGAGGCACTCCGATGTTCATCCAGACCGAAGCCACGCCCAACCCATCGACCCTGAAATTCCTGCCCGGGCGTGACGTGCTGGTTGGTGAACCGCGCGACTTCCGCAGCGTTGAGGCGTCGGCTAATTCGCCACTGGCCACCGGGCTGTTTGCCATTTCCGGGGTGACCGGGGTGTTCCTGGGGGCCGACTTCATCTCGGTGACCAAGGATGAGACCAATTGGGCCCATATCAAGCCGGCGATTCTGGGCGTCATCATGGACCACTTCCTCTCGGGCAAGCCGGTGATCGTCGAAGGCGGCGTTGAAGTGGCCAATCACGACGAGGTCGATGAGTTCTTCGAGCAGGCCGACAGCGAAACCGTGGAAGTGATCAAGGAATTGCTGGCCACTCGCGTGCGCCCCGCCGTGGCCATGGATGGCGGCGACATCATCTTCAAGGGCTTCAAGGAAGGCACCGTCTTCCTGCATATGCAGGGCGCCTGTTCGGGTTGCCCCTCTTCCAGCGCCACGCTGAAAAGCGGCATCGAAAATCTGCTCCGGCACTTCGTGCCTGGCGTTGAATCGGTGCAGCAGGTCTGAACTCCCCATTGCCGACCCATGAAAAAGCCCCGCGGCGCGCGCCGCGGGGCTTTTTTCTATGGTCATATGCCGGGCCAGTGTCGCGACAGCAGTGAATTTCACTTCGGTGACTACGGAATCCGAAGCAAGACGACCCGCTGCCGCGGCATTGGCCCGGTCAGGGCCGGGAGCGTTTCGAGCAGAAGTGGTTGCACTTCTGCGGTTTGACAACGCGACCCATGCAATATTCTAGCCGTTGATCACCACCACCTTGGCGCCGGTGGGTACACGACCGTAAAGATCAATAATGTCCTGATTCATCAAGCGGATGCAGCCCGAGGAAACATTGGTGCCAATGGTATAGGGCTCGGTAGTGCCGTGAATGCGGAACAGCGTGTCACGGCCATTCTTGTACAGATACAGCGCCCGCGGGCCCAGTGGATTGGTCGGCCCGCCCTCCATGCCACCGGCATAGGGGCCGTAGCGATCGGGCTCGCGCTTGATCATCGACTGGGTGGGTGTCCAGCGCGGCCATTCCGCCTTGCGGCCAATGCTGGCCGTGCCGCGGAACACCAGTGCCTCGGTCTTGCCCACACCAATGCCGTAGCGCAGTGCACGACCGCCGCCCAGTACCAGATAGAGGAAACGGGACGGGGTATCGACAATCAGCGTGCCAGGGCGCTCGCTGGTGACATAGGGCACTTCCTGGCGCCAGTACATGGGATCAACCCGGCGCAGATCGGTGGCCTCCACCGGGAACTTCCCGCTGTAGTCGGCACCATACATTGCCAGATAATAAGGATTGATTTGCGGCTCGCTCACCACCGGCGTGCGGGTGCTGGAGCAGGCGGCCAAAGCCGTGGCCGACAGGCCAATCATAAACAAACGACGAGAGAGCAAAATAATACCCTAAACTGGACGGACCGAATAACTCGGCGAGATCAAGCACCTAAGCCGATAGCACTGGCTTCGCTAGTGCATGAATGCCTCACTGCACCAACGCCTCGCATAGCAAGGGGTTCCTCTCGTCAAAGTGATGGATCGAGGGTGTGTTGCAGGGCGATCACACAAAAAAGGCCCGCATTGCTGCGGGCCTGTCTGTTTGTCAGAAGCCTCGCCTATTCGGCGGCGGCTTCGACTTCCTTGCCGGTTGCCTGATCGACGATCTTCATCGACAGGCGAACCTTGCCGCGCTCGTCAAAGCCCAGCAGCTTGACCCAGACCT
>DISD01000065.1 GCA_002435715.1 Rhodospirillaceae bacterium UBA6219 | reverse complement strand
AGGCGGCGCCGAACTTCGCCATCCACACGAACATGATGATGCACAATTCCTGGGCCCAGGAAAAATTCCAATGGCCGACGTAATCGTACAGGAAGGATACGCCAGCGGCGTATCGGTGCATCACCGCGACGAAAATGATGACCGTCGCCGCAGCCATGAGAAAGGCGATCAGCGCTTCCTCAAGATGATCCAGGGCTTTGTTGAACATGCTTGCTCCGCGCATGAAGAGGGGGCGTCTTCGCTGAAAAAGACGCCCCCGTTCACGTTAAATGATTAGTTCTTGAAACCGAGCTTTTCGGATTCCTTGTAGACGGCCTGGATGATTTCCTTGCCGACACGGCTTTCCATTTCAGCATGGACCGGCAGCAGGGCCTTGCGCCAGGCGGCGATGTCTTCCTTGGTCGGTTCGTAGAACTCGGTCTTGCCCGAAGCCTTCATGGCCGCCAGGGCGTCGTCGTTTTCCTGCTGGGCGATGGCATTGGCGAAGCGCGAGGCTTCGTTCATGGCGCCTTCCAGGATGGCGCGGGTGTCGGCCGGCAGGCCGTCCCAGAACTTCTTGTTCACGATGACCGCATAGCCCAGATAGCCATGGCGGCTGACGATGGCGTGCTTTTGCACTTCATGCATCTTCTGGGTGTACATGTTGCTGGGCGGGTTTTCGGTGCCGTCGACCACGCCGGTCTGCAGGGCCTGATAGACTTCCGAGAAGGCCATGGTCTGCGGCAGGGCGCCGAGCGCGCGCATCTGGGCGTCCAGAACTTTGGACGACTGGATGCGGACCTTCAGTCCCTTCATGTCTTCGGGGGCCTTCAGCGGCTTGTTGGCCGACATGATCTTGAAGCCGTTATCCCAGAAAGCCAGGCCGGTGATGCCCTTCTTTTCCAGCTTCTTCAACAGGCCCTGGCCGACCGGGCCTTCGGTGACGGCGCGCAGGACTTCACGGTTCGGGAAGATGTAGGGCAGGTCGAAAACTTCGAATTCCTTGACGCCCAGCGGGCCGAACTTGGCCAAGGACGGGGCCAGCATCTGGACGGCGCCCAGCTGCAGGGCTTCCATCTCTTCCTTGTCCTTGTAAAGCTGGCTGTTCGGATAGACCTCGACCTTGACCGCACCCTTGGTGCGTTCTTCGGCCAGCTTCTTGAACATTTCGGCGGCCTTGCCCTTGGGGGTGTCCGGCGCCACCACGTGGCTGAACTTGATGACGATGGGGTCGGCAGCCAAGGCGGCCGAGGACGCCAGGACGCCAGCGACGACACAGCCAAGCAGGGTACGGAATTTCATGGGGATTCTCCTCCCGGATAGTTTTGGCAAACTTTATCCGGCGGATTGTCAGAAACTTTCGTGCGAAGGGCTATTGTGGATATCCGACAAATGGGCATCATGGAGGGCGCAAAGCGCTGTCTTCCGCGCTTCTCAACCCTGGATATGATGAAAATCACCGTGCCTAACGGATTGCCCTCGCGTCCAGCCTTCCAGGCCATGCCGGCCATCGCCATGGTGTTGGTGGTCATGTTGCTGGGCGTGTTGTTGTGGCTGTTGCACCGATCCGACGTGGAAGAAGAACGTCTGACCCTGATCAAGGACATCTTGTGGGTCGAACAGAACCTGCATTTCCACCTGACCACCGACGAAGAAAAGCTGGGTCAGCTGGCCTCGGACTTGGGGCGGCGGTCGCTGTCGCTGGAATTGTTTGAAAATGCCGGCCGCGCCCTGATCGCCAACAATCCGGAAATCCAGCGTCTGACCCTGCGCGGCGTCGACGGGGTGCTGTCGGTGGCGGTGCCGCCGGTCCAGGGCGAGCCGTCCGGCTTTCTTCCCGGCGAGCAGGCGCCGTGGTGGCCGACCTTCCTGCTGGCGCGTTCCACCGGGCGGGTGTCGTGGAGCCCGGCCTATGCTTCGTCCACCGGCGGCGTGGTGTTCGAGGCCATGGTTCCGGTCTATCAGGAACACGTTCTGGTGGGAATGCTGTCGGCGGCCATTTCGGTGGATTCCATGCTGACCCACCACGTTCCCTGGTGGGTGGCGGAAAAATACAAGATCGAGGTGGTGGATTCCGACGGTAACGTCCTGGGGTCCAAGACCGGGGTGCAGTTGACCGAACCCGGCGCCAGTCATCAGGTGCGTCTGGAACCGCCGGGCCAAGGCCTGTCGGTGGTGGCCACCATCTATGCCAGCGAAGGCAAGCTGGTGCGCAACGTGCTGGCGACGGCCATTTTCGTCCTGGCTTTGCTGGCGCTTTCCAGCCTGGGGCTGGTGCGCCGTCATCTGCACCGCCGTCTGGCCGCCGAACGGGCATTGTCGGAAGAACACGCTTTCCGCAAGGCCATGGAGGATTCGCTGACGGTGGGCATGCGGGCCCGCGACCTGGACGGGCGCGTCACTTACGTCAACCCGGCTTTTTGCCACATGGTCGGCTGGCGGCCCGAGGAACTGGTCGGCCGGGTGCCGCCCATGCCCTATTGGGTGCCGGAATTGTTGGACGAGACCCTGCGCATGCACCACAAGGTGCTGGCCGGCGACGCCCCGCGCGACGGCTTTGAAATCCAGTTCCGCCGCAGTGACGGCGACACCTTCTGGGCCTTGGTCTATGAAGCGCCGCTGATCGACGCGCAAGGGTCGCACACCGGTTGGATGGCTTCGGTGGTGGACATCACCGAGCGCAAGGCGGCCGAGGAAATGGCCCACCAGCAGCAGGAAAAGCTGCAACGGACCTCGCGTCTGATCACCATGGGCGAAATGGCGTCGACCTTGGCCCACGAACTGAACCAGCCGCTTTCCGCCATCGCTTCTTATGCCACCGGCTGCCTGAACCGTCTGGGCGCCGACAATTTCACCCCCGAGGAATTGCGGCCGCCGCTGTCCAAGCTGGTGGTCCAGGCCCAGCGGGCCGGACAGATCATCCGCCGGGTCCACGATTTCGTCCGCAAGTCCGAACCGCGCGTGCAGGTCTGTTCGTTGCCCCAGGTGCTGGCCGATGCCATTTCCTTTGTCGATCCCGACGCCAAGAAGCATGGCGTCATCGTCATCTTGGACAAGCAGGTGCCCGAGGCCCTGGTGGACGGCGACCATGTCATGCTGGAACAAGTGGTGCTGAACCTGACCCGCAACGGCGTCGAGGCCATGGTCGGCCTGCCGCCCAAATTGCGCCGTCTGGAAGTCACCTTGTCGGCCCAGGGGGACAACGCCCTGGTCTCTGTTCGCGACCACGGGGCCGGCATCGCCCCGGAAGTGCGTGAGAATCTGTTCCAGCCGTTCTTCACCACCAAGGATGAAGGCATGGGCATGGGCTTGAACATCTGCCGCTCGATCATCGAATTCCATCGTGGCCGATTGTGGTTCGAACCGCATCCCGACGGTGGGTCGGTCTTCATCTTTTCCCTGCCGCTAAGGAGTGCCGCATGAGTGTGGATCACGTCTTCATCGTCGACGACGACGAAGCCATCCGTGACGCCTTGTCATGGCTGTTCCAGTCCCGTGGCGTGGCGGTGAAGTCCTATGATTCGGCCGAGGCTTTCCTGGCCGAATGGCGGCCGGGTCAGTCGGGTTGCCTGTTGCTGGACATCCGCATGAGCGGCATGAGCGGCCTGGACCTGTTCGACCGTCTGCGCGACGTGTCGGCGTCGTTGCCGGTGATCTTCCTGACCGGCCATGGCGACGTGCCCATGGCGGTGTCGGCGCTGAAGAAGGGCGCCATGGATTTTGTCGAGAAACCGTTCAACGACAACGAATTGGTCGACCGGGTGATCGAAGCCCTGGCGCTGTCGGCCCAGCGGCGCGAGCGCGAGGCGGACAGCGCCGGAATCGCCAGCCGTCTGGCCAGCTTGACGGCACGGGAACGCCAGGTCATGGACTTGGTGCTGGCTGGCAAGTTGAACAAGGTGATCGCCGACGACCTGGGCATCACCATGCGTACGGTGGAAGTCCACCGCGCCCATGTTTTCGAGAAAATGGGCGTGAAGACCGCGGTGGAACTGGCGCAATTGTTGTCCAATTATCGTCTTTGACCGACGGATTGCGGAAATCCGTTCTTCCCTTGTCCCGTTTTCACACCTATTTCCTAGGACCGTCCAGGAACGGTGTGTGAAGAGGCATAGGGGCCAGACATGACTGACAAGCACAAGGCGGATCACGGGCATCCGCACCCGTCCACCGGTGTCATGGGGGCTTTGCAAGCCTTCCTGCGACTGGAATCGGCGGGCGGCATCATCCTGGTTGTGGTCATGCTGGTGGCCCTGGCCATGGAAAACTCGCCCTTGGCCGGTCTTTACCAACAGATCATCGACACCCGGGTGGTGGCCGGGGTGGGGGCGCTGGTCATCGACAAGCCGCTGTTGTTGTGGATCAACGACGGGCTGATGGCGGTGTTCTTCCTGCTGGTGGCCTTGGAGATCAAGCGCGAAGCCATGGACGGCGAATTGTCGTCGCCCCAGCAGATCATGCTGCCGGCCTTCGCCGCCATCGGCGGCATGGCGGTACCGGCGCTGATCTATGCCGGCTTCGCCTGGGGCGACGCGCAGGCCATTCGCGGCTGGGCCATCCCGTCGGCCACCGACATCGCTTTTTCCTTGGGCGTGCTGTCGCTGTTGGGGGCGCGGGTGCCGCTGTCCCTGCGCATCTTCCTGACCGCCTTGGCCATCATCGACGATCTGGGCGCCATCCTGATCATCGCCTTCTTCTATTCCCACGACATCAACACCATGGCGCTGCTGGGCGGTGCCGCCGCCTTGGTGGTGCTGATCATCTTCAACCGTTATGGCATCAGCCGTCTGACCCCCTACATGCTGGTGGGCGCGGTGCTGTGGGTCTGTCTGCTGAAATCCGGCGTTCATGCCACCATCGCCGGCGTGTTGCTGGGCCTGACCATTCCGTTGCGCCATGCCCAGGCCCCGTTGCGCCGGCTGGAACATTGGCTGCATCCCTGGGTGGCCTTCGCCATCCTGCCCATCTTCGCCTTCGCCAATTCCGGCCTGTCCTTTGACGGCATGAGCGTTTCGTCCTTGTTGGACCCGGTGTTCCTGGGCATCGCGGCCGGCTTGTTCGCCGGCAAGCAATTGGGTGTCTTCGGCATGTCGTGGCTGGCGATCAAGCTGAAGCTGGGGGCCATGCCGGAAGGTGCCGATTGGCGGCAGCTTTATGGGGTGGCGGTGTTGACCGGCATCGGTTTCACCATGAGCCTGTTCATTGGCGGCTTGGCCTTTCCGGACGGAAATGCCATGGTAGAAACAAAATTAGGGGTCATCGCTGGCTCGGTGGCCTCGGCGGTGCTGGGGTGGTTGCTGTTGTCCTCGGCGTCGAAAAGCAAGGTCAGAGGGAAGGTTTCATATGACGTGCAGTGACATCGTTTCACCGCCGATCGCGGTGTTGAGCAAGGGGGACAGCGTTCTGAACGCCCTGGCCCTGCTGCGGGAAAAGGGCGTCTCGGCCCTGCCGGTCACCGATGCCAAGGGGCATTTCCTGGGGGTTTTCGGCCTGCGTGAGTTGATCGCCTTGTTGCTGCCCCGCGCCGTGCGCTTGGGGCAGGACATGGGGGATCTGGGCTTCGTCTCGGACAGCCTGGGCGACCTGCACCAGCGTCTGGAAGCCTTGGGCAAGGACCAGGTCGGCAAGCACATGGCGCCCCATCGCGCCATCCGGGCGGAAACCCCGCTGATCGAAGCTTTGATGTTGCTGTATCGCGGCGATTCCTATCTGCCGGTGGTGGACGAGGCTGGAAAGCTGGTGGGCGTGTTGACCGCCACCGACGCCATGAACCGTGTGTCGGAGGGCGTTTGATGCACGGTGAAACGCATGCCTGGGTTCCCAACGTGATCTTCGGTTGGGACGCGCTTTGGGTGTCCACCCTGGTGTTGATCGGCACCTATGCCGTGATCATGAGCGAAAAGGTCAACCGCGCCATCGTCGCCTTGTTGGGCGCCGGCGCCATGATCTTGCTGGGGGTGTTGAACCAGGAGGCCGCGGTGCGCGGCGTCGATTTCAACACCATCGCGCTGTTGACCGGCATGATGCTGGTGGTGGCGATCACCCGGCGTTCGGGGGTGTTCCAATACGTCGCCATCTGGACCGCCAAGAAGGTTCAGGCCAATCCCGCCGGCATCTTGTTCATGCTGCAATGGGTGACCGCCATTTTCTCGGCGTTGTTGGACAACGTCACCACCGTGCTGCTGGTGGTTCCGGTGACCTTGGTGATCACCGAGGAACTGAAGCTGAAGCCATGGCCGTTCCTGGTGTCGCTGATCTTCGCCTCCAACATCGGCGGCACGGCGACGCTGATCGGTGACCCGCCCAATATCCTGATCGGCTCGGCCACCGGCCTGACCTTCAACCAATTCGCCGTCAATCTGGCGCCGGTGGCTTTCGTCATCCAGTTGATGGCGTCGGGCTTCTTCCATCTGATGTGGGGGCGCCATCTGCGGGCCAGCGCCGAGTTGCGGGCCAAGGTGATGGGCTTTTCGGAACGGGAGGCCATTTCCGACGTGCGCTTGCTGAAACAGGCCTTGGCGGTGCTGGCCTTGATCATCGGCGGCTTCATCGGCGCTCACAATCTGGGCCTGGAGCCGGGCACCATCGCCATGTTCGGCGCCGCTTTGCTGATGCTGCTCTATTGCCTGGGCAAGGATGCCGAGGCGCAGTCGCACGACGTCCACCACCTGTTCGGCGAAGTGGAATGGGTGACCATCTTCTTCTTCGTCGGCCTGTTCATCGTCGTCACCGGTGTGGAAAAGGCTGGTGTGTTGGGTCTGTTGGCGGAACAACTGGTGTCGATGACCGGCGGCGACCTGAAGGTCACGGCGATTGCCGTGCTGTGGGCCTCGGCGGTGATTTCGGCGGTGGTCGACAACATCCCCTTCGTCGCCACCATGATCCCGCTGATCAAAAGCATGGCGCCGGTGTTCGGTGGCGAGCAGGCGCTGGAACCGATTTGGTGGGCTTTGTCCCTGGGCGCGTGTCTGGGCGGCAACGGCACCTTGGTCGGCGCCTCGGCCAATCTGACGGTGGCGGGGTTGGCGGAACGGGCCGGTTATCCGGTGCGCTTCATCCCATTCATGAAAGTGGCGTTCGGCTTGATGCTGGTCTCCATCGCCATTTCCAACATCTATCTGGTCCTGCGTTATCTTTGATGGCTGCTTGAACCATTGAAAGCCGCCCTTCGGGGCGGCTTTTTTATTTGATCAGGACTTTAAAAGAAGAAACGCCGCTCGGGCGAGCGGCGTTTCTCTGCGGGGGGGTGGGGATGGGCGGGAAGGCCCCCCCGACAAATTTTGCCATCTGGGCCGTTGTGGCGCCCCGTTTGACAAACAAGATGTAGCAAAAATGTGAATGGATGAAAACAGAATTTTATATGGACTGAGGTATTATCGTGGATTATCAATAACATTACGGATTTTTGTCGTAAAAGAATGTAAAATTTTAACATTCATGGGTCATCCATAATAAGACCCCAGCCCACCCAAGGTTTCTCGCCATGTTCAAAACGCTGCGCATCCTGTTGAGCTTGCTGGCTTTGTCGCTGTTCCTGCCGGTGGGGGTGGTGTGGGCGCAGGTGGCGTTCCCCAAATCCTCGGTGCAGGTGGAAACCGCCGACGGGGTGCCTCATGGCTTTACGGTCGAACTGGCGACCACGGGCGATCAATTGGCCCAGGGGCTGATGTATCGTCCGAAAATGGCGGCCGATGCGGGAATGCTGTTCGATTTCGGCAATCCGCGTCCGGTGTCCATGTGGATGAAGAACACCCTGATCCCGTTGGACATGCTGTTCATCGCCGCCGACGGCAAGGTGCTGGGGATCAGTCAACGGGCCGTGCCCCATTCCCTGGCGTTGATCGAATCGCCCGGCCCGGTCAAGGCGGTGCTGGAACTGAATGGCGGCACCGCCTCGCGCCTGGGGCTGAAGGTGGGGGACCGGGTGGTCCACCCCATCTTCAACGGCCATTAATCGTCTTCGTATAATCCGCGTTCGGCTTCCACGTGGCAGGCCGGGCAATTGGATTTTGTCACCACCTTGGGGTCTTTCCAGCGCCAATCGGGCAAACGATGCTTGCGCTGGAAATCCGGGGTGTCGGTGATACGGATCGGGGTGTCGGCGGATGACAGCCGTCCCATGGCCTTGCGGGCCCGCCCCTGACCGGCCACGTCGCCGGCATTGTTCACCAAATAAGCGCGGATGGCGGCCGCCTTGTCGGCGGGAAGACTGGCGTCTTCACCGAAATGATCGGCCAGGCCGTCCATCATTTTGTTCCACGACCGTGCCGGCAGAAAGCCCGGTTGAAAAGCCATGTGGCACGAGCCGCATTCCTTTTTGACCAAGGGATCGGTGACCGGCGGCATCCAGTCGTCACCAGCCCAGGCGGGCAGGGCGATAAGGGCAAGACCGGCAGCCAGGATGAATTTACGCATGTCTATTGCCCCATCATGAAGGTGATGTAGTCGCCCTTTTCCCGGGGCGTGCATTCGCGGCCCAAGACGCTTTTGCAGTCGCGGGTGAATTGCTTTTCCACCAGGTCGACATCGGTGAAGCGCTTGGAATTGACCGACACCGCCACCGGGTCGATGGGACGACCGGTCTTGGCGTTGCGACCGTTTTGCCGCGGATTGTCGGTGTGGCAGGCGGTGCAGGAGGGCGTGCGTTCGTCGCCGCCTTTCCATTGGGTGCGGAACAAGCTTTCGCCCCGGCTGGCCGAAAACCCCGTATGGCCGCTATCGGCCTTGGCGTAATCGGCCAAAATGGCGTCGCGACGGGCATCGGCGGCAAAGGCGGGGGCAGCGGCCAGCAGCAAGGCCGCACTCAGCATCAATGGGCGGATCATGTGGTTTTTTCCTTGAAAGCCAGGTTTTGGGACAGGCGGGAAATCAAACGTTTGCCGCCGAAGAAAAAGGCGATGAAGGCGACGTGACCGAAGATGACCCACAGCGACAGATTCGAGATCGCCTCGTGCAGGTGTTCCAGCCAGGGAAGACCGTCAGCCAGGGCACCCAACAGGGCGGCCAGTCCGATCAGCCCCAACAGCAGCGCGGCGAACCAGGCGAACAATGGGTTGCGGCCCTTGGAAACCCAGGCCAGACGCGGACGGGGCAGACGCCACAGGCTGGTTTTGCCGGCCATCAGGCCGACCAGCAGACGCAAGACGATGGCCGCCAGTACCGCATAGCCGGCGAACAGATGCATGGCATAGGTGTCTTCGTCGGCGGTGGCCCAGGCGACCACGAAGCCGCCGGCCAGCCAGGCGTGCCAAAAACGCAGCGCCGCCAATTGCAGTTTGGGGCCGATCATGACGAAAGCCCCTGGAACAAGCCGGCGGCGCTGGCGATCAGCAGGGCGGCCAGCGCCCCTTGCCACAGCATTTTTCCGATCATGACCTCTCTCCTTGGCGGTTCATGGCTGCTATCTTGGGGGAAGGGGGGTGAACCGGGCCTGACCGCCTTGTTCATCTTGGGTTCAGGTGGCGGGGCCTAGCGTGGGTGCCATGAAACGATTTCTTGCCCTTGTTGCTGTCTTGCTGGTTCTGCCCGCTTTGGCGTGGGCCGACGAGGCCGACCACGACCGCGCCCGCCGCGCCCTGGAAGAGGGGCGTATCCTGCCTTTGCGTGACCTTTTGGAACGGGCCGAGGCCGAAGTGCCGGGGCGGATGATCGAAGCCGAACTGGAAGACGAGCACGGCAAACTGGTCTACGAGATCAAGGTGCTGGCCCAGGACGGCCGGGTGGTGAAACTGATCTATGACGCCAGCAACGGTCAGTTGCTGAAGAAGCGGCAGAAGGACGGTAAATGAGGGTACTTCTGATCGAGGACGAGCCGTCTTTGAACTTCCGCCTGGGCCAAAGCCTGGAAGCGGCCGGCTTTGCCGTCGATTCCGCCTATGACGGCGAGGAAGGCTGGTTCCTGGGCGACACCGAACCCTATGACGCGGTGATCCTGGATTTGGGTCTGCCCAAGCTGGACGGCAATTCGGTGCTGAGCCGCTGGCGCGAGGCCGGGCGAACCATGCCGGTCCTGGTGCTGACGGCGCGTGGCCGTTGGAGCGAGAAGATGACCGCCTTCAATGCCGGCGCCGACGATTACGTCACCAAGCCGTTCGAATTGGACGAAGTGGTCTATCGCATCCGCGCCCTGATCCGGCGCGCTTCGGGCCATGCCCAGCCCGAACTGGCCTGCGCCGGCTTGCGTCTGGACACCAATGGCTCTCGGGTCAGCCTGGATGGCATGCCGGTGCAGTTGACCGCCCAGGAATTCCGCATCTTGTCTTACCTGATGCATCACATGGGCAAGGTGGTCAGCCGCACCGAGTTGATGGAACATGTCTATGACCGAAATTTCGACAATGATTCCAACGTGTTGGAAGTGCTGATCGGGCGTCTGCGCAAGAAGGTGGGGGCGGGTCTGATCCACACCATCCGCGGCCAGGGCTATCGCCTGCAAGCGGATGACGAGCCATGAAAACGGCGTCTCGCCGTTCGCTGTCCGCCCGTCTGGTCATCGCGTCTTTGGTCTGGTTGGTGGCGTCCCTGGGAATTGGCGGCGGCGTTCTGGCCTGGGGGTTCCGCGATTCGGTCGAACGGCAATTGGGGCTGCGCCTGGATTCCCTGGTGCGCGCCGCCATCGCCGCCTTGGACCGCCGCCCCGACGGCACCCTGGTCCTGGCCCGACCCCTGGGGGATCCGCGCTTCGAGCAGATTTATTCCGGTTGGTACTGGCAACTGGCCAGCGCCGACGGTCATTTGACCCGGTCGCGGTCGTTGTGGGATCAGACCCTGCCGGTGGAAAACGGTCATGCCGCCGTCAGCTATCGCCAAGTGAGCGGCCCCAACGGCGAAAGCCTGATGTTGGCCGAACGCGACGTCATCTTGGCCGATGCCATTGGGGGCGATGGCGCAGGCGTGGTTCACGTGCTGGTCGCCGCCGACCGGGCCGAGGTGGCCGAGGGTGTTCACCGTTTCGACCTGTTGCTGGCCTTGGCCCTGGGCGGGCTTGGTGTGGGGCTGGCCATGGCGGTGATCATCCAGGTGCGTTTCGGGCTGTTTCCTTTGCGCCGCATGGCTTTGGACCTGGACGCGGTGCGTCGCGGCGACAGGGCGCGACTGCCCGCTGACTATCCCCGCGAAGTCGCCCCGCTGGCCGCGGCCATGAACACCGTTCTCGACAACGATTCGGAATTGATCGAACGCGCCCGCACCCATGTGGGTAACTTGGCCCATGGGCTGAAGACGCCCCTGGCGGTTCTGCAGGCGGAACTGGCCGGCCAACCCGATCATCGGGTGATGGAAAACCAGTTGGAGAACATGCGCCGGCTGGTCGAACGCCATTTGGGCCGCGCCTCGGCCAGCGCCGGGGCTGGACGCGCTTTGGGGACGCAGGTTCCGGTCAAGCCGGTCGCCGCCGAAATCGTCGCCGCCCTGGCGAAGATTTTTGCCGACAGTGATCTGCGTCTGGAAATGCGGGTGGATGACGGCGTGTGCTTTCAGGGCGATGCCGACGATCTGGCGGAATTGTTGGGCAATGTGTTGGAAAACGCCTGCAAATGGGCCAAAAGTCACGTGCGTCTGACGGTGCGACGCGACGCCGGCGGATTGTGTCTGCGGGTCGAGGATGACGGCCCCGGCATGAGTCCGGACCAAGCGGCGGCAGCGGCGGAACGCGGGGCCCGCCTGGACCAGATGACGCAGGGCTGGGGGTTGGGCCTGTCCATCGTCGCCGATCTGGTGGCTTTGTATGGCGGCAAAATGGAATTCGGAAAATCCCCGTGGGGAGGATTGGCCGTCAGCCTGTTTCTCCCCTGACCGTGTACAATCTGATGGACAAGCAGAATCCAGAACGGTTTTATATGTCGTAAGTTTGCGTTGAGGCGCTACTTTGCAGGCTTTTCACAAAGGACGCAGCGGTTTGCACGCTTTCAAGATCGTGTTGGCGTCAACGGCTTGGCAAGTCTTCAGCCTGGTGGGGGGCGTCGTCGTCTTGGTGCTGGGCCTGATGGCCCACGATTCCGTCGATCAGTTTCAACGTTATCGTCTGGCGAACCAGGTGACCCGCAACCATGTGCTGGTCGACAATCTGGTGAGCTTGGGGCATGCCGTTCTTTTCGAACGGAACGCCATCAACAGCGGCTGGTTGTCGGCGCGGTCTTTGGACCCTGAAACCCTGGGGGCCACGTCGCGTCTTGGCCATGACGTAGAGGATGCCGTGGCCGCCACCTTGGCGGTGGCGCCGCCGGATCTGGTGGTGGATTTGTCGGCCCGCTGGAGCGAATTCGACACTTGGCGCCGCCGGATGCAGCCGCAATTGGCCTTGCCCCTGAAGCAGCGGGACGGGCGATTGCGTCAATCCTGGTTCGAACGCAACACGGCGTTCTTGGATTATCTGCATGAGCAACTGCATTCCCAGGCTTTGGGCGCCGTGCAAAAAGAGGCGTGGTTGCGTCTGGCCAGCCAAGTGACCCTGGCCAGTCTGTCCCTGCGCGATTCCATCGGCGAGGAATCGGCCCGGATCGCCGGTGTGCTCAATCTCGGGGACCCCTTGGGCCAGGACGAGCGACAGGAATTGTCGCGATTGCGGGGCAAGGAAGAATTCCAACGCGAATTGATCCGCCATGACCTGCACAGCTTGAACCATCCCCAAATCTCGGTGCTGTTCAACCAGGTTGAAATCGGCCTGAGCGAAAAATTGTGGCCGCTTCAGCAGAGGGTTTTCGACAGTACGGCCGGGGCGGCGCCCTGGCATGTTTCGCCCTTGGTCTATGACGGCGTGGCGGTGGCGGTTGTGCACGATGTCAACCAGCTGATCGTCAGCTTGCGGCATCAGATGGCCGAAGACGTCAAGGCCTATGCCGACGCCGCCTTGAACACCTTGCTGATCCATTTGTTCGTGCTGTTTATGGTGTTGCTGGCCGGTGGCGGGGCCATGGTGTTGATGTGGCGACGCCTGATCCGTCCCTTGCGCCATGCCAGCCTTGATTTGCGCACGATGATGTCCGATCACGGGCGGTGGGATTTGTCCACCCCCGACAGTGGTGACGAGATCGGCGAGTTGCGCGCCTTGGTTTCCGCCTTCGAGGTCATGTTGGGGGATCGCACCGCCCTGTGGCAGGCGCTGCCCGACCTGATCGTCTACAAGGATGGCGAGGGACGGTGGTGCAATGTCAACGATCAGGCTTGCCTGTCCTTGCAGATCCAGTTCGACAGCGTGATCGGCAAGACCGATGTCCAGATCGCCCAGGATTGGCCGCATCTGGCGGGCTGGCTGCGCGCCGGACAAAGCGGCGATACGCTGATGTGGCGCAATGCGCAACCGCTGACCCGGGAAGAAGTGCTGACCACCCAAGACGGTGACGCCGTCTTCTTGCAGGTGGTGCGTATCCCGTTGTTCCATGCCGACGGATCGCGGCGCGGCACGGTGGTGGTCGGCCGTGACGTCACCGACCGCCGTCGGGCCGAGGCCGCCACCGCCCGCCTGTCGCGCCAGCACCAACTGATCCTGGAATGCGCTGGGCAGGGCATCACCGGAATCGATGCCCAGGGCAACACCATTTTCTTCAACCAGGCGGCCAGCCGCATGACCGGGTGGGGAATGGACGAGATCGGTGGCCTGAACCAGCACGCCATCCTGCATCACTCTCGCCCGGACGGGACGCCCTATCCCGGCGACCAATGCCCGGTCGACATCACCCTGAAAGACGGGATCGCCCGCCACAACATCCAGGACACCTTCTGGACCAAGGATGGCAAGCAATTGCCGGTCGAGTTCACAGTGGCCCCGTTGATGGAAAACGACAAGGTGCTGGGGGCGGTGATGGTGTTCCACGACATCTCGGCCCGGTTGCGCAGCGAATCCGAGATACAGAATTTGCTGGAAGAAGTGCAGCGTTCGAACCGCGAGCTGGAACGCTTCGCTTATGTGGCCTCGCACGATCTGCGTCAGCCCTTGCGCATGATCACCGGCTACATGTCGCTGTTGCAAAAGCGTCTGGGGGAAAGCTTGAGCGAGGAAAACACCTCGTTCTTCTCGTATGCGTCCGACGGGGCCAAGCGCATGGACCGGATGATCCGTGATCTGCTGGATTATTCCCGCATCGGACGCGGCCACGACAAGGAAAGCGTCGACCTGAACAACGTGGCGGCGTTGGCCATCTACAACCTGCAGCCGGCCATCGTCGAAACCGGCGCCCAGGTGCAAATCCAACCCGGCCTGCCGGTGGTGAACGCGGTACGCTCGGAAATGGAGCGGCTGATTCAGAACCTGGTCGGCAATGCCTTGAAGTTCCATCTTGCGGATCAGTCGCCCCAGGTCCAGGTCGGCTGCCGCGACGACGGCCGGAACTGGGTGCTGTGGGTCAAGGACAATGGCATCGGTATCGACCCCAAGGATCACGAGCGGCTGTTTTCCATCTTCCAGCGTCTGGTTCCCCAAGACCGTTATGACGGCACCGGCATCGGTCTGGCCTCGGTGCGCAAGATCGCCGAAAACCATGGCGGCCGTGTCTGGGTGGAATCGGAACTGGGGCAAGGCGCCACCTTCCTGGTGGCGCTGCCCAAGGCTTAACGGCTTTTGCATCTGCCACGACCCGGGTCGGGCCAGAGCCCGGCTCGCCCGCCCAGGCCACAGCCTTCCCTTGCAACCGGGGCAAAAACCCCTTAGAACCAGCGCACTCGGGGTGTAGCTCAGCCTGGTAGAGCGCCAGCTTTGGGAGCTGGATGCCGGAGGTTCGAATCCTCTCGCCCCGACCAACGGATCGTAACGAAAGTCCAAGGAGACAGGTCCATGCAGGTTCGCATTTTCCGTCCGGCCAAGACCGCCATGCAATCCGGCAAAGGCAACACCAAGGCCTGGGTGCTGGAATACGAACCGGTTGCCCGCAAGGAAGCCGACGCGTTGATGGGTTGGCTGGGCTCGGACGACACCACCCAGCAGGTGCGCATCAAGTTCGACAGCAAGGAAGAAGCCGTGGCCTATGCCAAGCGCAAGGGCCTGGACTTCCAGGTGTTCGAGGAAGCCACCAAGAAGCCGGTGGGCTCCAAGAACTATTCCGACAATTTCCGCTTCGACAAGCTGGAATTCGGCCGCTTCTAAAGCGCTGAACGATCGGCAGGCGCCCTTAGCTCAGTTGGATAGAGCAACCGCCTTCTAAGCGGTAGGTCGCTGGTTCGAGCCCAGCAGGGCGCGCCATGTTCGATCAAGGGTCTTCCCGTATCGGGGAAGGCCCTTTTTTCGTTTCCGTGTCCTGATCGTCGATCACGGGCGGTTGGCGTCTTTTGGGGCGACGAGCAAGGATAGCCTGCGGTTCCGTGGGGTCTTTATTACGGAAAACCACAATCTCTTGCATTCCGCACATGGCTCCGATGCAAGGGCGGTGGTGGTAAGACCGTTTCATTTCCATGTATGCTGCGCCGCAACAACTTAGGAGGTTGTTGGCATCATGTTGGAAGAATGGATCCGTAACCTTCCCTTGGAAACCCTGCGTCAGATCTCGGGTGACACCAAGGCGGAAGGCAGCCGTATCTGGCAATTGGCCGTGGTCGAGTTGCTGCTGCGGCAGAACCAGGCGGCGATCGCTGCGTAAGGGATGTGGGGCCGCTTCGTCGGCCCCTTCCTCTTTTTAGGCGCATGCAAAGCTTGCGCTAAGCCCGAGCGGCGTTTGAGCAGCCCGGCACGGGCCATTCCAAACCGGTCCTAGGCTTTGCCATCCAGGGTAAAGCGAATGGGCACCTGCACCGAGGCCGGCACCGTGTGACCGCCCTGACGGGCCGGGACAAAGCGCCAGGATTTGACGGTGTCGAGCGCCGATTGATCCAAGATGTCGTGACCCGACGATCGGTGCAGCGTCACGCTTTGCGCCATTCCCGCTTCGTTGACCATGACCATCAAAATCACCAATCCTTCCCAGCCGCGCCGCCGTGCCAAGGTGGGATAAGGCGGGCGCGGATTGTCCAATCCCGCCACGTCGGATCGGGGCGGCACGAAGGACGGCGCGGCCGCGGCGGCCTCGGTCGAGCCTGCGGGCACGTCGGCGTTTGACGATGCCCCGGAAGGGGGGGGCTCCGAAGAGGCTGGCGACGACGTTTCCGTGGATTGTGTCGGGGTTTCCACCGCCTGGGGCTTTGCGGCCGGGCGGGGGGCGGGGGATTTGGGCTTGGGCGCCGCGATGGTCTTTGGGACCAGGGGTTTGGCGGGCGCCGGGGGGCTGGTCGGTGGGGCCGGCGGGGCCACCGGCAGTGGTGCCGGGGCCGGTTGCGGCTGGGGCACGGCCAGCGGCACCAGTTCCACCACCATGGACGAAACGGCCATGGGCGGGGTTTTCGGGGGATGGATCAGAAATCCGGCCATCATCAGCCCCAGCACGCCGCCGTGCAGGATGGCGGCCAACAGGGTGCCGCGTCCGTCCCGCCGCCAGGAAAGCGGCGGCACCAGCCTGATTTCGCCGTTCATGACACCCCCACCAACAGCAAACGTCGCAGTCCCAAGGCCACCAGGACCAGGGCCCCGCCCCAGCGCAGGGCTTTGTCGATGCCGCCTTGCAGGCGCAGACCGTGCCCCAACAGGCCCAGCACCGGCACCGCGATCACCAAAGGCGTCACCGCCGCCCCCAACCCGAACACCAGCCCCATGGCGGCGCCGTTCAGCGGTTGGGCGGACAGTGCCGCCGCCGCCAACAGCGAAGTCAAAGGCATGCACGGCGTCAGGCTGAGCGCCGCCCCCAAGGCCAAGGGCGGCAGGGCGAAGCGGGCGGCGGCGCAGCTTTTGCCGGTTTTACCGCCCCCGGCCAGCAGGGCCAGGCCGGCGAAGATACCGGCCAGCCCGATGGCCAGATGGCCACTGGGGCCGGACAAGGCCCGGCCCAGACTTTCCCCGGCCCAGCCGGCCAGTCCGCCCAGCAGGGTGTAGCCGGCCAAGCGTCCGGCCAGGAAGGCGGCCAGATCCTCGGCCGCCGACCAACCGCCTTGCCCCCTGGCCATGGCCCAGGTGCCGATGAAGGGCAGGCACGACACCGCGCAGGCGGTCAGTCCTACCGACACCCCCAACACGAACACACCGGCCAATCCCAGGGCGTCCATGATCAGCCCGCCCCCTTGACCGAGCCCTTGGGCACGGGCTTGGGTTTGCCTTCCGGGCTTTGCCTGCGGGTCATCAGGGCAAAGGATTGCGCCGACGAACTGACCAGCGGCAGCGGCCCCAGGCGCACGGACAAGGTGCCGTCCTCGGGGCAAAAGGCCACGCAACGGCCGCACAACGTGCAATCGCCGGTGAACGCCTTGGCCCCGTGTTCGCGGTGGATGGCGTCGATATCCATGGGACAGGCCTTGGTGCATAGCCCGCATTTGTCACACCGTGCGCTGGCCTTCTTGGCCAGACGCAGCGGCGCCACCTTACGCAGCAAGGCGTGCAGCGCCAGCATCGGGCAGATGCGGCAGAACGGCTGGCGGAACGACAGGGCGAAGATTGCGCCGAAGCCGAACCCCAGATCGCGTAAGGCCACGAACACAAATTGCGAAACATCGCCCCCCAAAGGCAGGGCCAGTTGCGTCACGTCGCCGCTGGCCAGGGTGGTCAGCACCCGTGACGGACAGACCTGACACCAGGGGTCGCGGAAGGTGTGGGGCAACGCCCCCATACCGGAAATCAGCGGCAGGGCGAAGATGGCTAGGGCCAGAACCAGCCATTTGATGGACGAGACTTTCGGCCGCCAGGCGACGGGGACGCGGCGGAAGGCCAGGTCGAAGCGCTGGCCGATGGCGAACAGGGCTTCTTGGGCCGTGCCCAGGGGACACAGCCAGCCGCAGAACGCCTTGTTCAGCACCACGAAGAAGGCCAGGAAGGACAACAAGGTGAAGGCCAAGGGCAAGAAAACCGTGGCGGTGATGGTTTGCATCTTCACCAGGGCCTCGCCCACCCGGTGGTGCAATTGGTGCTGGATGGGGACCAGCACGCAATAGGCGCTGTTTTCCTGGTCATAGGCGCAAGAAAGTGCGGGCAGGGCACCGGAAATCTTGTCGGCGGAATAATGGCCGACGAATCCCGCCCCCCAGACCAGGAAGAGGAAGCTGAGGGCCTGAACCCAGGGGCGCAGGCGGATCATGGTGAACGGGCTCATGCGGCACCTTTGGGTTTGCGGCGCAGGATCAGGGGAAGGGCGAAAGCCATGCCCAGCAGGGCGAAGCCGGCGCCGAATGCCGGCGAAGCCTTGTCCAATGGGTTCGGCCCATAGGCATAGGCGAAGCTGGCCAGTCGCGGCTCGGCCCCGGTGTTCAGGCGGGCCGAAGCCACGAAGCCGGCGGTCAGCGGTCGGCCGTGGCCTTCCTCGGGGCGTTGGTCGACAGGGGGGAAGTCGGCGGGAAAGCTGACCTTGACCCAGCCGTCCAAATCGGTGCTGAGCTTTTGGTGGGTGCCGTTGGCGGTTTCCACCTGGACCGGCATGCCGGGCAGGGGATTGCCGTCGGCGGTCAGGCGGAACCGCACGCTGTCGCCGCTGCGGAAATGGGAATGTTCCCGCGGCAGTCTTTCCGGCAACAGCATCAGGCCGGCCGGAGGATTGCTGAGGATTTTGCTCGGCGCCGGGCCGGGATTGCTGAAATAGACCGCCGAGACGGCGTTGACCATGCCGCCCCCGGCCCGGCCTTGCGCCAGAACCAAATGGTAATTACCCGATTTCGGTTTGATGCGGGCCTGAGTGTTTTCCGGCGACAGATCGCTGCGGGTGCCGTCGGGGGCGATCACCGCCAGGGTGTCGACCTCCATGTTGGCGGTCATGGCGATGGCCTCGGCGCGTCCCGCCGGACGGCCCAGCGCCATGGGGGTGGCGGTCCAAATCTTGGTCTGGCCACGCCCCGAAGGGGGCGCGGCATGGTTTTCATGTTGGGCCAGGGCTGGTGCGGACGCCGCCAGCAGGGCCACGGTGACGAAGGCGATCAAGCGCATCACGTCGCCTTAGAACTTCAAGGTGTAAGTGGCCAGGAAGCTTCTGGGGGCGGCGCCGGCAAAGGTTTTGTTGCCGGTGACGTCCTTTTTGGCTTCGGTGGCGTAATGCTGGTTGAACACATTGTCGACGTTCAGCGCCAAAATGTGGCTGGGCGTGATGTCCCAGCCCAGGGCCAGGTTGGTGACGAAGGAATAGCCGCCATAGGATTCGGTGTTGGCGTTATCCATGAAGTAATCGCCGAAGCTGAAGGTCTGGACCTTGGCGTGCAATCCGCTGTCGTGGCGGTATTGGGCGAACAGCGAATATTGGTGCATGGGGATCAGCGGCACCCGTTTGCCGGCCCGGCTGGTGGTGGTCTTGGTGGCGCCGCTGCCGGTCACCTCGGCGAAACGGTCATAGGTGTAATCGGCATAGGTGTAGGTGCCGCCCAAAGTCAGCCCCGGCAGCAGGCGATAGGACACACTGCCGTCGAAGCCCTTCTTGTTGGTCTGGCCGGCGTTCTGATAGACCGACTGGCCGTTTTCATAGACCTGGACGATGTCATCCTTGACCGGGTTGTAGTAAAGCGCGGTGTCGAACTGCCAATCGTTGGAACGCAGTTTCAGGCCGATTTCGTAATTGCGCGATTGTGCCGTGGTCAGACCGGGATTGCTGGTCAGTTCCGACGAAGACGGCACCTGGTCGGCTTGGGCCAAGCTGCCATAAGCGGTCAGCAGCGGGGTCAGCTTGTAGCTGGCCCCGACCTTGGGTGAAATCAGCGTGAAGGACGGCGTCGCCCGGCTTTGGCTGGCATTCCAGGTGTAATTGCCGGTGGAGTAGTTGTATTCACCGCGTTCGTCGGTGTCGATCTCGAACATGGAGCGGTCGACACGGCCACCGAAATCCACCGACAGCCGGTCGGTGGGATTGATGGTTTCCTGGGCGAAGACGCCGACCAGATAGTTCTTGGTGTCTTCCGTGGACAACAGGGCGCCGGCGACATCCGAATAAGTCTCGCTGATCCGGCCGCCCGCCACCCGGATGTCGCGATAGGCGTATTTGCGGGCGTCCAGCGATAGATCGGCCCGCAGCGTCACACCGCCCACCAGCGACGAATTCATGCCGGCCAGGCCATGGCGGTACTCGCCTTCCAAATCGGTGCCAAAGATGTAATTGCCTTCCGAGACGTTCACCACGCCGGTGACCGGGTGGTAATGCTCCCAGTGATTGGCATAGAACCGCGGACGGAAGCTGAAATCGCCGAAATCTTGTTCGTAGCGGGTGTTGGCGAAGATGGTCCAGGCGTCGCGGCCGGTGTTCTTGAAGGCGTCGGAATTGTCGTTTTGTCGTCCGGTGGACCGGTATTCGTTGAACTGGTTGACGTTCATGGATCCGGGCAATTGGGTGAAGCTGTTGGAAAAGGCCAGCTCGCTTTCCCAGGTGCCGCCCGATGGCATGATGCGGCCGTATTTGAAGCCGGCTTGGTTGGTCTCGAAATTGTTCCAGCGCCGCCAGCCGTTTTCCAACACCCGTCGCGACATGGTCACCGCCACCGCTTGGTTGTCGTCGATCATGCCGCCCCAACGCAGGTGGACATTTTCGGCGCCTTGGCTGCCCAGTCCGACGCGGACGCGGTTGGCGTGATCGTCGAACACCGATTTCGACAAGATCTGCACGGTGCCGCCCGCCGATCCGGTGGAAAAGATCGAGCCCGGCCCCTTGACCACCTCGATGCGGTCGATGTCTTGGGTGTCGATGAAGTCGAACCGGGTAAAGCTGTCGGGATCGGTCATGGGCACGCCGTCGCGCAGCACCATGATTTCCCGCACCCCATAGGCGGCCTTGATGCCGGCGCCGCGGATGGACAGGCGTACGTCCGAGCCGCCGTTCTTGCTGTCGATCTGCACGCCCGCGGTGCCGGCCAGGGCATCCTTGACGTTGAACATCTTTTCTTCGTCGATGCGTTCGGCGCCGATCACGCTGATGGATTGCGGCACGTCCTTGGTGGCGCGCTCGCTGCGGGTGGCGGTGACGCTGATCTCGTCGAAAATTTGGGGGGAATCCTGGGGCTGGTCTTCCGCCAAAGCGGCGGGGGCAACCAGAACAAGGGCAAGGGCGGGCGCGCTGGCGCGCCGCCACGTCAAAACATGGGCCATGGAACGATAACCTCGGCTAACTGAAGATGAAGGCTGGTTTCAGTTCAGACGAGGCGGGCCGGGGGGCCACGCGGGCGGGCCGAAAACACATGGGAATCGCCCGGAATACCGTCATCGGTCAGGCTTTGTGGGGTGAGCGTGGTGACGATGGGCAAAGCCAGGCCGGGGGCGGTGGCCGGTTGCGCGGTCAGGCCCAGAAGCGGCAGGCAGAAAGAACATTGGATGCCGGTCTGGGCGGTGTCGGCCTGCTTGATCCAGCCGCCCTGGCCATCGGGGACCAGGGTGATCATGCCCTGGGCGGTACAGATGACCAAGGAATCGGGGCTGGGGGCGGCTTGTGCCGGGATGATGCCGGACAACGGCAGCAGAATCTGCAGGGCCAGGGCAAGCAACAGAGCCCGGACGGTGTTGCCGTCGGTTCTGAACAATCCCAGGAACCCTTGCCGGTGCCGTGACATGCTTTGTGTTTAGCCCTTACGCATCAAACGGGACCATATCGACGCCGGCCATAATAAGTCAACGCGTTGCCTGTTATCGGGGACTGGAAAGCCTCTGAAATAATTCCCATTTCAGAGTTTCGTAGTCGGAAATTCCGTATCCAGTGGTGATACCGCCTGGACCGAAAGCCGAATCCGGCTTAGCCTGTCTTCTCCACCAATTCAAACGGGGGCTTATCCGATGAAATCGTTGAAGGCATTCACCGTCGCCGCTGCTCTGGCTGTCGCGGCCTCTCCTGCCTATGCCGGTCCGACTTTCGACGCCGTCAAGGCCAAGGGCTTCGTGCAGTGTGGCGTCAACCTGGGTCTTTATGGTTTCTCCGCTCCCGACGACAAGGGCAATTGGAGCGGTCTGGATGTGGACGTCTGCCGCGCCGTCGCCGCCGCCGTTTTCGGTGATTCCACCAAGGTGAAGTACTCGCCGCTGTCGGCCCAGCAACGTCTGCCGGCCCTGCAATCGGGTGAAATCGACCTGCTGGCCCGCAACACCACCTGGACCCTGTCGCGTGACACCGCCAACGGTCTGAACTTCACCGTGGTGAACTATTACGACGGCCAGGGCTTCATGGTTCCCACCAAGCTGGGGGTGAAATCGGCCAAGGAACTGAACGGCGCCACCGTCTGCGTGCTGCCGGGTACCACCACCGAACAGAATCTGGCGGATTGGTTCCGTGCCAACAAGCTGACCTACAAGCCGGTGGTCATCGAAAAGAACGAAGAACTGGCCGCCGCCTTCATCGCCGGGCGTTGCGACGTTTACACCTCGGACGCTTCGCAATTGGCCGCGATCCGCGCCAACGAAATGCCCAACCCGGCCGATTACGCCATCCTGCCGGAACTGATCTCCAAGGAACCGTTGGCCCCGGCCGTGCGCCATGGCGACGACCAGTGGCTGGACGTGGTGCGTTGGTCCATCTTCGCCATGATCGCCGCCGAGGAAAAGGGCGTGACCATGGGCAATGTCGACCAGATGGCCGCCAGCTCGGCCGACCCGGAAGTCAAGCGTCTGCTGGGGGTGACCGCCGGTAACGGCAAGTCGCTGGGCCTGGACGAAGGCTGGGCCAAGGCCGTTATCAAGCAGGTGGGCAATTACGGCGAAAGTTTTGAACGCAATGTCGGTCAGGGCTCGAAGCTGAAGATCGCCCGTGGTCAGAACTCGCTTTATAACCATGGCGGCCTGATGTACGCCCCGCCGTTCAAGTAAGAACGGATAAGGGCATGAGCGGGATGGGCAAATCCGCTAAGCCGACGACCCTGCGGGCGCTGTTGTACAGCGCCCGCTTCCGGGGCGTGTTGTACCAGGTGCTGGTGGTGGGCGGCGTGCTCGCCCTGGGCTGGTACCTGGTCCACAACACCCTGGCCAATCTGGCGGCGCGCGGCATCGCCACCGGCCTGGGCTTCCTGGGCCAGGAATCGGGGTTCGACATCGGCGAAGGGATGATTCCCTATTCCGCCGCCGACACCTATGCCCGTGCGCTGCTGGTCGGCGTGCTCAACACCCTGAAAGTGGCGGTGTTGGGCATCATGCTGGCCTCGGTGATCGGGCTGACGGTGGGGATCGCCCGTCTGTCGCGCAACTGGCTGATCGCCCGTCTGGCCACTGTCTACGTGGAAGGCGTGCGCAACGTCCCGCTGCTTTTGCAATTGTTCGTCTGGTACGGCATCGTCACCGCTTTGCCGGTGCCGCGTCAGGCCATCGACATCGGCCTGGGGGTGTTCCTGTCCAACCGTGGACTGAAGATTCCCGCCCCGGTGTGGCATGATTCCTATTGGCCGGCCATCATCGTGCTGGCTTTGGCCTTCCTGGGTCTGTTCGTGCTGCGCCGCTGGGCCATGGAGCGCATGAACCGCACCGGCCATCCCTTTCCCTGGCTGTCCACCGGATTGGGCGCCATGGTGGTGCTGCCGCTGTTGACCCTGATGGTCACCGGCGCCCCGGTGGAGTGGAGCATCCCGGAACTGAAGGGCTTCAACTTCCAAGGCGGCGTCGACCTCAGCCCGGAATTCGCCGCCCTGCTGGCTGGCATTTCGGTCTATACCGCCGCCTTCATCGCTGAAATCGTCCGTTCCGGCATCCTGGCGGTGCCGCACGGCCAGACCGAGGCGGCGCTGTCGCTGGGCCTGTCGCGGGCCAAGACCCTGCGTCTGGTGGTGCTGCCCCAGGCGCTGCGCGTCATCGTGCCGCCGCTGACCAGCCAATATTTGAACCTGTTGAAGAATTCGTCGCTGGCGGTGGCCATCGGTTATCCCGATCTGGTCAGCGTCGCCAACACCGCCATCAACCAGACCGGTCAGGCGGTGGAAGGCGTGGCGCTGACCATGACCGTCTATCTGATCGTGTCGCTGGCGTTGTCGCTGCTGATGAATTGGTACAACTCGAAAGTGGCGTTGGTGACCCGATGATCAAGCCGGAAGACGACATCCACGCCGCAACCGCCGCCGCCGACGTCGAGGAACCCTCGTCGGCGGTGGTCCCCGAGACCCCGCTGTGGAAGCCGCTGGGTTGGGCCAAAAGCAATCTGTTCGACAGTGTTCCCAACACCATCCTGACCCTGTTGGCACTGTTCCTGTTGTGGGAAACCATCCCGCCGCTTCTCAGCTGGGGGCTGTTCCACGCCACCTGGAGCGTCGCCGACGGTTCCGCTGCGGCGTGTCGCGATTCCGCCGGGGCGTGCTGGGCGCTGATGGGGGAAAAGAACCGGCTGATGCTGTTCGGGGTCTATCCCTATGACCAGCATTGGCGGCCGCTTCTCGCCACCTGCATTGTCATCGCCATGCTGGCGACCAGCGCGCCGCGCCGGTTCTGGCGCCGCGAACTGGGTTATGCCTGGGGCGTGGCGGTTGTGGTGGTGGCGTGGCTGATGTGGGGCGGCATCCTGGGCCTGCCCTATGTGGAAACCGGTCTGTGGGGCGGCCTGCCGCTGACCATGGGGCTGGCGTTGTTGGGCATCGTCCTGGCCTTTCCGCTGTCCATCGTCCTGGCCCTGGGCCGGCGTTCCAACCTGCCGGCCATCAAGGCCATCTGCACCGGCTATATCGAACTGGTGCGTGGGGTGCCGCTGGTCAGCGTGCTGTTCATGGCGTCCGTCATGTTCCCGCTGTTCCTGCCCGAAGGGGTGACCATCGACAAGCTGCTGCGGGCCTTGGCCGGCATCACCTTGTTCACCGCCGCCTATCTGGCGGAGGCGGTGCGCGGCGGCCTGCAGGCCATTCCGCGCGGTCAGGAAGAAGCCGCCGACGCCTTGGGATTGCCGTACTGGCGCAAGATGCGCCTCATCGTGCTGCCCCAGGCGTTGCGGCTGGTGATCCCGCCCATCGTCAACCAGTTCATTTCCTGCTTCAAGGACACCTCGTTGGTGACCATCGTCGGTCTTTACGACCTGTTGGCGGCCTCCAAGGCGGCCTTGGCCGACCCGGAATGGCGCCCCTATTTCGTCGAAGGCTATGTGATCGCCGCCGCCATCTATTGGGTGTTCTGCTTCTCCATGTCCCGTTACAGCCAGTGGCTCGAGCGTCAGCTCGCCACCGGTCACCGCCGCTGAAGGAGGCCTGATGTCCGACGCTCCCGTTGTCGAGTTGCCCGTGGTCGAATTGCCCGTGGTCGAATTGCCCGTGGTCGAATTGATCGACGTGCAAAAATGGTATGGCGCCTTCCATGTGCTGAAGGACGTCAACCTGTCGGTGAAGAAGGGCGAGAAGGTGGTGGTGTGCGGGCCGTCGGGCTCGGGCAAGTCCACCATGATCCGCTGTGTCAACCGGCTGGAAGAACATCAGGCCGGGCGTATCCTGGTCAACAATATCGAGTTGGCCGACGATTTGAAGGCCATCGACGCCATCCGCAAGGATGTCGGCATGGTGTTCCAAAGCTTCAATTTGTTCCCGCATCTGACGGTGCTGCAGAACCTGACCCTGGCGCCCACTTGGGTGAAGCATGTGCCGAAGAAGGAAGCCGAGGATCTGGCCATGCAATTGCTGGAGCGCGTGCGCATCCCGGATCAGGCCAAGAAGTTCCCCGGCCAGTTGTCGGGCGGTCAGCAACAGCGTGTCGCCATCGCCCGGGCGTTGGCCATGAAGCCGTCCATCATGCTGTTCGACGAACCGACCAGCGCCCTTGACCCGGAAATGGTCAAGGAGGTGCTGGACGTGATGATCGAACTGGCCGGCGAAGGCATGACCATGATCTGCGTCACCCACGAAATGGGTTTCGCCCGGGCGGTGGCCGACACCATGGTGTTCATGGCCGAAGGCCGGGTCATCGAGATGGCGCCGCCGGAACAGTTCTTTTCCGACCCCAAAAGCGAGCGGACGCGCCAGTTCCTGGGTCAGATCATCGGGCATTGATTATGAATTTGAACGTCATCGAAGCCGGCAGCGGTGCGCCGTTGGTCATCATGCACGGGCTGTTGGGCTCGGCGCGCAATTGGGGCGGCATCGCCACCAAGCTGGGGGAAAGCCATCATGTGATGGCTGTGGACATGCCCAATCATGGGGCGTCACCGTGGTCGGAAACCATGGATTACCCGTTCATGGCCCGGCAATTGGCCGATTTCATCAAAGCCAAATGCGGCGGCAAGGCCACGGTGGTGGGGCATTCCATGGGCGGCAAGGCGGCGATGATGCTGGCTTTGACCTATCCGCAAATGGTCGAAAAGCTGGTGGTGGTCGACATCGCCCCGGTCAGCTATACCCACACCTTCGCCCCTTATATCAAGGCCATGCGGGCGGCCCCCATCGCCACCGCGTTGCGGCGCGGCGACGTGGAACTGGCCATGCATGGGGTGATCGATGATCCGCGCGTTCGCGCTTTCCTGATGCAGAATTTGGAAGGCCAGCCCGGATCTTATCGCTGGCGGCCCAATCTGGCGGTGTTGGGGGCGGCCATGGATGACATCCTGGCCTTTCCGCATGTGGCTGACGGCACCTGCTATGACGGCCCGACTTTGTTCCTGCACGGCGCCCAGTCGGATTACGTGCTGCCGGCCCATGAAGACGTCATCGCCGCGCTTTTCCCCAAGGCCGAGATGCAGGTGGTGGACGGGGCGGGCCATTGGGTCCATGCCGACAAGCCGGCCGAGTTCACCAAAGCCGTGGCGCAATTCGTCAATTCGTGATGGTCACCGCGGGGTGGTGACTTCGCGGGCGAAATCTTTCAGCAATTCGTTACCCCTGCGGACCGCTTCATCCAAGCCCTGTTTGGCGGTCTCGCGGCCGGCCCAGATGGCGTCCAGATGCTGGTCGATGACGACGCGGATGGCGACGAAATTACCCAGGCGCACCCCACGGGAATTCTCGGTCGGCCAATGCAGGGTGATCTGCTTGATGGCGGTTTCCGCCTGTGGGTTGCTTTCGTAAAAGCCCTGGCGGCGCGACAGGGAATAAGCGGCGCGGGTAATGGGCAGATAGCCGGTGCGCTGATGCGACGCCGCTTGTACCTCGGGGGTGGCCAGATACTGGAAGAACTGGGCGATGCCGATATAGTCGGTGGCCGGATGGCCGTTCATCACCCAAAGGGTGGCGCCGCCGATGATGGAATTGCGGGGTGCCCACTGGATTTCCGGCCAATAGGGCAGCATGCCGATGCCGAAATCCAGATCCTTGGTCGCCTTCAGTTCGCCATAAGACGCCGAAGTGGCCAGCAACAACGGACAGGTGCCGTCCAGGAACTTGGAAAGCGCCTCGTCGCGGTGGCTGGGCGGCAGGAAAACCTTGTCCTTGACCATGGCGGCCAGGCGTTCCACATGGGCGACGTGAAAGGGCGAGTTGAACTTCAGTTCGACGTCGATGCCGCCGATGCCGTTTTGTTTGGTGGCGAAGGGGACGTCGTGCCAGGCCGACATGTTTTCCAACAAAATCCATGATTGCCACTGAGACGTGAAACCACAGGAAAAACCGGCCTGGACCAAGGTGCGGGCCGTGTCTTCCAGTTCGGGCCAGGTGGCGGGAATCTGTTGGGGGTTCAAACCGGCGCGGGCCAGGGCCTTGCGGTTGGCCACCAGAACCGGCGTGGACGAATTCAGCGGCAGCGACAGCAATTTGCCGTCCAGGCTGGAATAATACAGCGTCACCGCCGGCAAATAGGCGTTTTCGATGAAGTCCAGGCCGGCCTGCGCCATCACTTCATGCACCGGGCGGATCAGGTCGCGGGCCGCCATCATGGTGGCGGTGCCCACTTCGAAGACCTGCAACATATGCGGCGCTTGGCCCCGGCCATGGGCCTTCAGCGCTTCGTTCAAGCTGGAATCGTAGCTGCCCTTGTAGACCGGGACCACGCGATAGCCGGCATTGCCGGCATTGAAACCCTTGGCCAGGTCCTCGATCCATTCCCCCAAGGCCCCGGGCATGGAATGCCACAACACAAGGTCGGTCTTCGCCGAGGCCGGGGTGGCGACACCCATGCTCAGCAGGCACAGCAGCATCACAGGAAGGATGCGGAAGATCGTGCGCATGAAACCCCTCTTGAACCCTTGCTCTTGGATAACAGAGGCAGAGGCGCAAGGCAAATCCACCAAAAGTTACAATATTATGACGGCGGACCAATAAAAAGCCGCCCGCCAAGGGGGGGAGGCGGGCGGCAGAGGAGTTGTCTTAGAGAGGGAGGCTGACCTCGGAGAGGCCAACATCTGACCTGGACGCTAAACTATTTTTCCGATGCAATCAATAACAATTCTAATATGGATTCTTATCTGCCCGGATTGGCGCGTTTTGCCGCCCATGCCGGCGATGCGGCAAGGCTTATGGTTTGCCCTTGGCCTCCATCAGCAATCGGGTCAGTTCCGCCACCGAGCCGGCTTCCATCTTTTCCATCACATGGGCGCGGTGGACCTCGACGGTCTTGATCGAGATGTCCAATTCGTGGGCGATCACCTTGTTGGGTTTGCCTTCGGCCACCAATTGCATGACCGCCGCCTCACGCGGGGTCAGTTGTTCCAGGCGGGATTGGATATGGACGCTTTGGCGCCATTCCGCTGCTGCGGCGACGCTTTGCCGCAGACCGTCGGCCACGGTATCCAACAACACCTGGTCGTTGCAGGGCTTTTCCAGGAATTGCAGGGCACCGGCCCGCATGGCGCGGACCACCATGGGAATGTCGCCATGGCCGGACAGGAAAACGATGGAAAGCGTGTTGCCGCTGTCTTCCAAATGGCGCTGCAATTCCAGACCGCTCATCCCCGGCATGCGCACATCCAGCACCAAACACCCGGCCAGTCCGGGCTGCCAGTGGCGCAGGAAGGCCTCGGCCGAATCATGGCTTTCCACCGGATGGCCCAGGGATTTCAGCAAGAAGGCCAGGGAATGACGCATGGCCTGGTCGTCGTCGACCACATGGATGATGGCGTTCATGGCTGAGGTCTTTCCGCATGAGGCAGCAGGAAATGGAAGCTGGCCCCGCCTTGGGGGCGGTTTTCACCCCACAGATGGCCACCATGGGCTTCGATGATGGTGCGTGACAAGGACAGCCCCAATCCCAATCCGTCTTTCTTGGTGGTGAAGAAGGGATCGAACAGGTGGGCCAAGGTTTGGGCGTCCAATCCGGGGCCGTTGTCGGTCACCATCACCTCCAGGCCACCCACGGCGCTTTTGCTGGTGATGGTGGTCCGGCGCTGTTCGCAAGCGGCCAAGGCGTCGGCGGAATTCTTCAACAGGTTCAACAGCACTTGTTCCAATTGGACGCGATCGGCGGTGATGGGGGGCAAGCCCTCGGCCAGGGACAAATCGACCTGGACCCCGGCACGCCCGGCGATGGCTTGGAACAATCCCAAGGAATCGCGGATGACGTCGTTGATGTCGATGCTTTGTGGTTCGGGCAGTCTTTTGCGCACGAAAGACCGCATGCGGCGGACGATGTCGGCGGCGCGCTCGGCTTGTACCGCGATCAGGCCGACGCCTTCCGCCACCCCTTCCGGGTCAGAGCCGTCGGCCATGCGACGTTGGCAACCGCGGGCATAATTGGCGATGGCGGCCAGGGGTTGGTTGATTTCGTGGGCCAGGGACGACGCCATTTCGCCCATCAAGGCCAGGCGGGCGGCGTGTTCCATCTCGTCGCGCTGGCGGCGGGCCGATTCGTGGACCTGACGCAATTCGTCGGTGCGACTGCGCACCAGATATTCCACCCGCGCCACATGGACCACCCACCACAGGATTCCCAACGCCCCCAGCATCAGCCACGGCCAATTGTCCCGCAGGGTTTCACTGAAGCTGCGGCGGGCCAAATGTTCGTAAGGACCGATCTTCAGGTCGCGAAACAATTCGTGGACGCTTTGGTAATCCACCGGCACCGTCCAACCCTGGCCGTCGGTCACCGGCATGGCCAAAAGGGCGATCCCCACCTGCTTGGCCAGGACCGGGTCGGTGCTGTCCAGGCGGGCGAAGGGCCAGTCGGGATAAAGCCGGGTGGACGTCAAACACGGCGTGTCGGGAACGTGGCGGGCCGACAGGATGCGGAATTTCAGCGGGTCCAGACGACCTTCTTCGATCAATTGCTCGTACAGGCAGACGCGCAGGATGCCGGCATCCGTCTGGCCGTTTTCCACCGCCGCCACGATGGTTTCCATGGGAAAGCCCAAAAAGCGCAAATTTATTTGGGTGGACGGGTCCAGCCCCAGGCTTTGCAATTCCCGCCACACTACCCGATAACCGCCAAAGGCGTCAGGCGCGACGGCGGCCAGGCGCTTGCCCCGAAGATCGGCCAAACTGGTCAAGGTCGGATCGTCCGCCCGCGCCAGCACCGCCGAGCCGATGGCGGCGCCCGGGGTTGGGCCGGGGCTGCTTTCCACCGTGGCGATGCGGGTGGTGTGAAAGCGGCTTTCCAGTTCCACGTAATGACCGGGATTGGTGATGACGAAATCCACCTGGTGGGTTTCCACCGCCCGGGTCAGGCCGGGCAGGTCCAGGGGCACGGTGACGAATTGCCGGTCCGGCAGGCTGGCGTTCAAATGGGCCACGGTGCCCAACCAATCCTGTTCCGCCCGTTCGGCCCCGCGATAGGCCAAGACGCCGACACGCACCTCGCCGGCGATGGCGGGCACGGCAAGGAAAACACTTAAAAGGATCGGGGCAAGAAAGCGCATGACACATCCATACACCGGGAGCGGGGCTGGCTCAAATCCGACGGACTTAGGGAAAACCCTGATGGCGGGTGTCATAACCCCAATATGTTTGCGGAATAGGCAGGACTAGGCTTGCCCCCAAGGCCCTGTCGTTCGGGGCGCAAGGGGCAGGAGGTTGCCGTGAAACCCAAATTGACCATCGTCGCCGCATTGGTGCTGGCGGCCCCGGGATTGGCCCGGGCAGACTTTTCCCAAGACCAGATCGACAAGGGGCGCTATCTGGCCATCGCCGGTAATTGCACGGCCTGCCACACAGTGCCGGGGGGCGCCTATATGGCGGGTGGCCTGCCCATGGAAACCCCGATCGGCACGGTTTATTCCACCAACATCACTCCCGATCCGTTGACCGGTATCGGCGGCTATTCCTATGACGAATTCGCGGCGGCCGTGCGCGACGGCGTGGCCAAAGGCGGTCACAAGCTGTATCCGGCCATGCCGTATCCGTCCTACACCAAGGTGTCCGACGCCGACATGCAGGCGCTTTACGCCTTCTTCACCAAGGGGGTGACGCCGGTTTCGCAAAAGAACCGGGATTCCGACATTCCCTGGCCGCTGAACATGCGTTGGACGCTGGCGGTGTGGAACGCCATGTATGTTGATTTCGGCCGCCATCAACCGGTTGCCGGCCAGGACGAACAATGGAATCGTGGCGCCTATCTGGTGGAAGGCCTGGGCCATTGTGGGTCGTGCCACACGCCGCGCGGTCTGGGGTTCCAGGAAAAGGCCATGGGCGCGGGTGACGGCGAAGCCTATCTGTCGGGGGCCAATATCGACGGTTGGCACGCCAAGGATCTGCGCGGCGGCAAGGGTGCCGGCCTCGGATCGTGGAGCGAGGCCGACCTGACCCGCTTCCTGAAGACCGGTCGCAACGACTTCACCGCTGCCTTCGGTGGCATGGTGGAAGTGATCAGCCATTCCACCCAGAATCTCAGCGAAGCCGATTTGACCGCCATGTCGCGCTATCTGAAATCGCTGTCGCCGACGCCCGGCACCGAATTGGCGGCGGTTTCGACCGACGCCACCTTCAAGGCGCTGAAAAGCGGCGATTACTCGGCCCGCGGCGCCACCGCCTATATGGAATATTGCGCGTCGTGCCACCGGCCCGACGGCAAGGGCGCGCCGTCCGTCTATCCCGCCTTGGCCGGCAATTCGGCATTGTTGACCAAGGATGCCAGCTCGGTGATCCGCATCACCTTGGATGGTGGTCACATGGCGGCGACGCCTTTTGACAAGATGGCCTTCGCCATGCCGGCCTTCGACCGCTTGGACGACGCCACCATCGCCGATATCGTCACCTTCGTGCGGGGTGGCTGGGGCAACCATGCGGCTGCGGTTTCGGCATCCGACGTGGCGTCGTTGCGCAAGGTGTCGCTGGCGGCCAAAAAGCGACTGGGCCTGCCCACTGAAATCGCCAAGCCCAAGCTGCCCGAAGGCGTGCTGCCCTTCGCCCCCAAACCCGACACCGCCATTCCGGCCGGTGAAAAGGGCGACATGATCCGCCTGGGCCGCCGTCTGCTGACCGACACCAAGCATCTGCTGCCCGACAATGTGGGCGATGGTCTGAACTGCACCAATTGCCACATGAATGGCGGCAAGACCCCGGTGGGTGGCGCCTTCTATGGTTCGTCGCCGACCTTCCCGCAATTCAATCCCCGCGCCGGTCGTGAAGTCACTCTGACCGAACGCATCAACGGCTGCATGATGCGGTCGATGAACGGCAAGAAGCTGGAACCCGAGAGCCGCGAGATGCAAGCCATGCTGGCCTATTTCGACTGGCTGTCGGAAGGCGTGCCGAAGGGGGCCAAAATCGCCGGTCGCGGTATCGGCAACCGCAACATGCAGCACGTCCCAGATCCGGTGAACGGCCAGAAGGTCTATGGTGAAAAATGCGCCGCCTGCCATGGTGACAACGGCGAAGGTCTGAAGGACGCCCGGGGCGAATTCATCTTCCCACCGCTGTGGGGGGACGAATCCTTCAACATCGGTGCCGGCATGGCCCGCACCTTCACCGCCGCCGCCTTCGTGCTGAACAACATGCCCATCGCCTGGGGCACCCATTGGCCACTGGGCCAGGGCAAGGCCTTGAGCGAACAGGAAGCGGTGGACGTGTCGGAATACTTCACCCACCAACCGCGTCCCGACTTCGCGCCCAAGGTCAACGACTGGGCCAACGGCAAGAAGCCCCGCGACGCGCGTTACTAAAACCCGATCGCGTCATGCCCTGGGCTGGGAAACCAGCCCGGGGTTTTTCTTTAGAGCGGATTTTGACCTGACAGGGTCATAGCGTAATCCGCGATGAGTCTGCGCGGCGTTGAGCGGCCCCGAAACGGGGTGCATCTTGCCAAAGAGAACAGATTTCGATTGATCGAAATCTGTTCTAGACCCCGGTCTTTTCGGAAATCTCCAGCACACCGCCCAGCATGCGGGTGATGGCTTCGCGGCCGAAATCGCGGGTGATGAAGACGATGCGGGTGCGGTGGTCGTCGTCGGGCCAGGAATCCAGTTGCGCCGGCGGATGAAAGACGTGTTGGACACCGTGGATGGCGAGCGGCTTGTCATGGCCGTCCACGTTGACGATGCCCTTGATGCGCAAGATGTTCTCGCCCTTGTTGGAGATCAGCAATTCCAGGGCGAAGGACAAAGCCGGCCAGCTGACCGGCTTGTCGGTGGTGAAGACGAAGGCGGCGACCCTTTCGTCATGGCGGTTGACGTCATGATGATGGTGGTCGTGGTGATGGTGTTCGTCGGCATAGGCTTCGGCGTTCAGCCATTTGCGCACGTCGGGGATCTTGTCTCGGTCGTTGAACAGACCGGCATCCAAGATGGCGGCTGGGTCGATCTGGCCGTTATGAGCGCGGATGATGGGGGCGCCAGGGTTCAACTGACGCAAGCGGGCGTGCAAATCCTCGACCTTGTCGTAATCGGCGATGTCGGTCTTGGTCAACACCAGCCGGTCGGACATGGCGGCTTGCTTCACCGCTTCTTCGTGGTTGTTCAGCGTTGCGGCGCCATTGACCGCATCCACCGTGGTGACGATGCCGTCCAGGCGATAGCGGCTGGCCAGCAGCGGGTCGGTCATCAGGGTGTGGATGATGGGGGCGGGGTCGGCCAAACCGGTGGTTTCGATGATGACCCGGTCGAATTCCGGCACCTCGCCCTTGACCCGCTTCAGGAACAGATCGCGCAGCGCGTCCACCATGTCGCCACGCACCGTGCAGCACAGACAGCCGGAATTCAGTAACACGATGTCCTCGGCCACGTGCTTGACCAGCAGGTGGTCCAGGCCGATTTCACCGAATTCGTTGATCAGCACGGCGGTCTGCGCCAGTCCGGGATGGGCCAGCAGGTGGTTCAAAAGCGTGGTCTTGCCGCTGCCCAGGAAACCGGTCAGCACGGTGACGGGAAGGCTGTCCATTATTTGTACAATTCCTTGGGGTCGATCTTCACCGCTTCCACTTCGACCAGATCGTCGCCACGGGCGGCGGTGTAGAAGCAGGTACGGCGTCCGGTGTGGCAGGCGACACCATCCTGGTCGACCTTGACCAACAAGGTGTCGCCGTCGCAATCGATCAGCAATTCCTTCAGGCGCTGCTGCTGGCCCGAGGTCTCGCCCTTGCGCCACAGGCCTTTGCGTGACCGCGACCAGTAACAGACGCGGCCGGTTTCCAGGGTTTCCTTCACCGCCTCGGCGTTCATCCACGCCATCATCAGCACTTCCCCGCTATCGTGCTGCTGGGCGATGGCGGGGACCAGTCCATCTTCGTTGAACTTGATGGCGGCCAGGGCGGCGTCGAATTTGCTCATGATGTTCTCCGGGGAAATCTTCCCTGGTATTAAGGGGTGCCCAGGCATTTGGTCAAGGAATCGGCCAGATTTCCCAACAAAGCCGGGTACAAAGCCGGGCCGGGGGGCAGGGCGGCGCCTTGCGGGTCCAGCAATCCGACCCGGGCATTGGCGGATTTCGCCAAGGTGTCGACGATGGCGGCGGGGAATTGTGGTTCACGGAACACGCAGGCCGCCTTGGCCGCCACCAGTTTGTCCTTCAACGCCGCCATGCGCTTGGCCGAGGGCGAACGGTCGGGATCGACGGTGATCGAGCCGGCGGGCGTCAGGCCGTAACGCGCCTCGAAATATTGATAGGCGTCGTGGAACACCACATAGGACTTGCCGGCCAGCGGCGCCAATTTGGTCTTCAATTCACCGTCCAGCACCGCCAGCTTGGCCCGCGCCGCTTCGGCGTTGCGCTGATAGGTGGCGGCGTTGGCCGGGTCCAGTTCCGACAACTCGGCTTCCAGGGCCGACAGCATCAATTGGGCATTGTGCGGGTCCAGCCAGACATGGCCGTCCAATTCGTCGTGATGGTCGTGGCCGTGGGCATCGTGGTCATGCTTGTGGTGGTGGTCGTGGGCTTCCCACACCCCGCCTTCACGCGGTTCGAACACGGTCAGTCCGGGCAGATCGGCCATGGCCAGGGTGACGATCTTGTCGCCGCGCGCCTTTAACGGCTTGGCCAGGAAGGTTTCGTAGCCGGTATCGATGATCACCGCCAGCTTGGCCGTTTCGATGGCACGCATGTCCGACGGCTTCAGGGCATAGCCGTGTTCCGAGGCGGTGCCGCGCACCAGCAGGGCGGGCTCGCCAACGCCTTCCATCACCATGGCGGCCAGGGAATGCAGCGGCTGGATCGAGGCCACCACCTGGGGTACTTCGGCATAGGCAGGAACGGCCAGGGCGAAAAGCGGCGCGGCCAGCGCCAGAGTTCCAATTCGCGCGATCCGCGCGGGGGACTTCCACATCAGGGGGCTCCGTGACATGATGGAGTGAGTGACGGAACGTTATAATATAACATTTAGCCCTGGCAAGCCCCATGTCCTTCCCCAATCCCCATCATGATCACGGCCCCTGTGTCGCCCACGCCTTGGAAGCGGCGGAAGAGGAATGCCGCCGCCGGGGCGCCCGGCTGACCGACATCCGTCGCCGGGTGCTGGAACTGGTGTGGCGCAGCCATGCCCCCATCGGCGCCTATGCGCTGTTGGAGGCCTTGGGCAAGGCGGCGCCGCCCACCGTCTATCGGGCGCTGGACTTCCTGCTGGCCCATGGCCTGATCCACCGCATCGAAAAGCTGAACGCCTTTGTCGGCTGCGCCCATCCCGGCCATGCCCATCCCGGCCAGTTCCTGCTGTGCCGGCAATGCGGGGCGGCGGCGGAACTGAACGACGATTCCATCGAACAGGCGGTGCGGGTCGCCGCCGAGCACAGTGGTTTCCTGGTGACCTCTTTGGTGGTGGAAGCGGAAGGCTTGTGCCCCGCTTGCCAAGGACAGCAAGCATGAGCGCCTTGGTGCAATTGGAGCGGGTCAGCCTGCGCTTTGACGGACAGCCGGCTCTGAACGGGGTCAGCCTGACGGTCGAGCCGGGGCGCATCGTCACCGTCATCGGCCCCAACGGCGCCGGCAAGTCCACCTTGATCAAGGTGGCTTTGGGGCTGGTGCGTCCCGATTCCGGCTCGGTCATCCGGCGCCCCGGACTGGTGGTGGGCTATGTGCCGCAGAAACTGGCGGTGCCGGCTTCCTTTCCGCTGTCGGTGCGGCGTTTCCTAGCCATGGCCGCCCCCAAAGGCGATTGGCAGGGCGCCTTGGACCGGGTGTCCGCCGGTCATGTGCTGACCCGCCAAGTCAGCCAATTGTCGGGCGGCGAGCTACAGCGGGTGATGCTGGCCCGCGCCTTGTTGCGCCAGCCCCATTTGTTGGTGCTGGACGAACCGGTGGGCGGCGTCGACATGACGGGGCAGGCGGAAATCTATGATTTGATCGCCCAAGAGGCGCGTCAGTCCCAGCGCGGCGTGTTGCTGGTCAGCCACGATTTGCATGTGGTGATGGCGGCCACCGACGAAGTGGTGTGCCTGAACGGCCATGTGTGCTGCGCCGGTCATCCGGAAGCGGTGGCCCAGCACCCGGAATATCTGGCGCTGTTCGGGCCGCGTGTCGCCGCCTCGCTGGCGGTTTACACCCATGTGCACGACCATTCGCACCGCGCGGATGGCAGCGTGGATCACGTCCACGGCCCCAATTGCCAACATGGTCAGGAATGCAATCATGGATGAGTTCCTGACCCGCGCCGTCTTGGCCGGTATGGGCTTGGCCCTGGCCGCCGGTCCGTTCGGCTGTTTCGTGGTATGGCGGCGCATGGCCTATTTCGGTGACACCTTGGCCCATTCGGCGCTGTTGGGGGTGGTGTTGGGCTTGCTGGCCGGCATCGATCCCAGTTTGGGCATTCTGGTTTTCGCCCTGGTCCTGGCTTTGTTGCTGGCCTGGGGGCAGGGGCAGAAGCGTCTGGCCTCGGACACGCTTTTGGGCATCGTCTCGCATGCCGCCTTGGCCTGCGGTCTGGTGGCCCTGTCGCTGCTGGAAAACATCCGGGTCAATTTGATGGGTTGGCTGATGGGGGACATCCTGGCGGTGGGGTGGTTCGACGTGGCGGTGATCTGGGGCGGCGGCACCATCGCGCTTGTGGCCCTGTGGCGGCTGTGGCCGACCTTGCTGGCCATGAGCGTGGATGAAGACCTTGCCGCCGCCGAAGGTCACAACATCGCCCGTGCCCGCCTGGGTTTGATGCTGCTGGTGGCCCTGGTGGTGGCGGCGGCCATGAAAGTGGTTGGCGTGCTGCTGGTGACGTCGTTGCTGGTCATCCCTGCTGCGGCCGCGCGGGCTTTGTCGCGCACCCCGGAACAGATGGCGTTGTGGGCCTCGGCCATCGGCATGGCGGCGGTGGTCAGCGGCCTTGGCGGCTCGTGGCGCTTCGACACCCCGGCCGGTCCGTCGGTGGTGGTCGCCGCGGTGCTGATCTTCGGTCTGGCCAACCTCTATGCCGGGAAGCGTTAGATTCCCGGAAGAGACGGGCGCAAGTGCGGCCGCGCAGCTTACCGCCGACGCGGGGACAGACATACAAGGGGGGTTTGATAACTACCCGGCGATGACCCGCTTCAGCATGGTGAAGTCGTCGATGACCAGATCGGCGCCCAGTTCATGGGGCGGCACCCGGGAATAGCCGAAGCTCATCACCACCACCGGCATGTTGGCGCCCTTGGCGGCCAGCACGTCGTTGATGGAATCGCCCACCATCACCGCTTCTTCGTGGTGGATGCCCAGGCGGTCCAGCACGGCGTTGATGTGGGCCGGGTTGGGTTTCAGGGCCGGGGCGTCGTCGCCACCCACCACCACGGCGAAGAAATGGTCCAGGTTCAAGGCGGCCAGCACGTCGTGGGTCGCCTTGGTCGGCTTGTTGGTGCACACCGCCAGGATGACGCCTTTGTCGCGCAGATATTCCAGGGTTTCGGCGACGCCGGGCCAGGGTTTGGTTTCGTCGGCGGCATGGGGTTCGTAATGGTCCAGGAAGCGTTGCAGGAAGGGCGCGACATCCGGGCCGGGCAGGCCGCCACGGGCATTGAAGGCCCGGGTCACCAAGGTGGCCGCGCCGTCGCCCACCATGGGGCCGACATCCGCGCCGGTCAGCGGCGCTTCGCCCCAATCGGCCAGCATCTTGTTCACCGCGTTGGTCAGGTCCGGCAAGGAATCGATCAAAGTGCCGTCCAAATCGAAGATCGCTGCGCGTTTGACCCGATTCATTGAAACCTTCCGCAACAAAGATTGACTGGCTCGTGGGCTTCCTTTGTGGCACCTTCCGGCATCCACCGCAACCGCTTGGGTATCCGTCCTTGGTCCAGGGTCAACATCGCCTCGCCGTCATCGTCCTTGCCGCCGGCATGGGCACCCGTATGAAGTCCGAATTGCCCAAGGTCATGCATCCGCTGGCTGGCCGGCCGATGGTTCAGCATCTGATGAACACGGTGATGGGCTTGGACCCGGACAAGGTGGTGGTGGTGGTCGGCCCCGGTATGGATCAGGTGGCCCAAGCCGTGGCCCCGGCCCAAACCGTGGTGCAGACCGAACGCCTGGGCACCGGCCATGCGGTGCTGCAGGCCCGTGCTGCCTTGGGCGATTTCGACGGCGACGTTTTGGTGCTATACGGCGACACGCCGTTGATCGCCCCGGACACTTTGCGACGCATGTTGACCGAACGGCGCAGCGCCAAGGACCCGGCGGTGGTGGTGTTGGGCTTCAAGCCCGTTGATCCCGCTCATTACGGTCGTCTGGTGGTCGGCGCCGAAGGGTTGAAGGCCATCGTCGAGTACAAGGAAGCCAATGACGACCAGCGGGAAATTCCGTTGTGCAATTCCGGCGTCATGGCCTTTGACGGCGCCCGTATGTGGGAATTGCTGGGCCGTGTCGGCAACGACAACGCCAAGGGTGAATATTATCTGACCGACGTGGTCGGTCTGGCCCGCGCCGATGGTGGCACCTGTTCCTTCGTGCTGGGGCACGAACAGGAATTGCTGGGCGTCAATTCGCGGGTGGAACTGGCCGGCGCCGAAGCCATCGTCCAAGAGCATCTGCGCCGCGACGCCATGGAAGGCGGTGCCACCCTGATCGACCCGGCCAGCGTGTGGTTTTCCTGGGACACCCGGCTGGGCCGTGACGTGGTGGTGTGGCCGCATGTGGTGTTCGGCCCCGGCGTCACGATTGGCGACAACGTCACCATCAAGGGGTTCTGTCATTTCGAGGGCTGCACCATTGCCCACGGCGCCGATGTCGGCCCCTATGCCCGGCTGCGCCCCGGCGCCGAGATCGGCGCCGCCGCCCATATCGGCAATTTCGTCGAAGTCAAGAAGTCGGTGTTGGAAGACGGGGCCAAGGTCAACCACCTGTCCTATATCGGCGACGCCCATGTGGGGGCGGGGGCCAATGTGGGTGCCGGCACCATCACCTGCAATTACGACGGTTTCACCAAGTCGCGTACCCAGATCGGGGCCGGGGCCTTCATCGGTTCCAACTCGTCCCTGGTGGCGCCGGTCAGCGTGGGGCCGGGGGCGCTGGTGGGCGCCGGTTCGGTGATCACCAAGGACGTGTCGGAAGGCGCCTTGGCGGTCGGTCGTGGCTCGCAGATGGAAGTGGCCGGCTGGGCCGAGCGCTTCCGCGCCGCCAAGGCGGCGGAAAAGGCCAAGAAGCAAGGGAAATAAGCCATGTGCGGCATCGTCGGCATCATCGGCAAGGATTTGGTCGCTCCCCATCTGGTGGAAGGCCTGAAGCGGCTGGAATATCGCGGCTATGATTCGGCGGGCATCGCCACCTTGGTGGACGGCCATATCGACCGCCGCCGCGCCGAGGGCAAGCTGGCCAATCTGGAAAAGCTGCTGCAGACCCAGCCCTTGGGCGGCATCATCGGCATCGGCCACACCCGTTGGGCCACCCACGGCGTGCCCACCGAACGCAACGCCCATCCCCACGCCACCGCCCGTGTCGCCGTGGTCCATAACGGCATCATCGAAAACTATGCCGAGCTGAAGGCCGAGCTGACGGCTGCCGGCCATGTGTTCGAAAGCGACACCGACACCGAAGCGGTGGCGCAGTTGATCGATTTCTACCTGCGCCAGGGCAAGGGGCCGCAAGACGCCACCTCGGCGGCGCTCAAGCGCCTGCACGGCGCCTTCGCCCTGGGCATCATCTTCGCCGACCGCCCCGATTTGCTGATCGCCGCCCGTGAAGGCAGCCCGCTGGCCATCGGTTATGGCGAAGGCGAGATGTTCCTGGGCTCGGACGCCTTGGCCTTGGCACCTTTGACCCAGAAGATCAGCTATCTGGCCGATGGGGATTGGGCCGTTCTGACCCCCGAGGGCGTCACCATCCGCGACCGCGCCGACCAAGTGGTCAAGCGTGAGGTGCGGCTGACCCAATTGTCCGGTGCTTTGATCGGCAAAGGTCAGTTCCGCCATTTCATGGTCAAGGAAATCTATGAACAGCCCCAGGTGATCGGCGACACGCTGAACACCATGCTGAACCCGGCCAGCCGCACCATCACTTTGCCCGATCTGCCTTTCGATCTGGCCGGCGTACGCCGTGTCACCATCGTCGCCTGCGGCACTTCGTATTACGCCGGCAACGTTGCCAAGTACTGGATCGAAAAGCTGGCCCGGGTGCCGGTGGAAGTGGAGATCGCGTCCGAATTCCGCTATCGCCAGCCGGTGCTGGAAGCCGGCGACATGGCCATCTTCATCTCGCAATCGGGTGAAACCGCCGACACCTTGGCGGCGTTGCGCTATTGCCGCGACGCCGGGTTGCACACCGTGGCCCTGGTCAACGTCGCCGAAAGCACCATCGCCCGCGAAGCCACCACCGCGCTGCTGACCCAGGCTGGGCCGGAAATCGGTGTCGCCTCGACCAAGGCCTTCACCACCCAATTGGTGGTGCTGGCCTGCCTGGCCATGGGCATGGCGCGTGCCAAGGGCCGCCTGGATTCCGACACCGAGGCCCATCTGTCCCAGGCCCTGGCCGAAGTCCCCGCCCGTATCGCGGAAATGCTGCGCGGTGAGGACAAGATCCGCCAGATCGCCGAAGATGTGGCCCAGGCCCGCGACGTGCTGTATCTGGGCCGTGGCCCTTGCTATCCCATCGCCCTGGAAGGGGCGTTGAAGCTGAAGGAAGTCAGCTATATCCACGCCGAGGGCTATGCGGCGGGCGAGCTGAAGCACGGCCCCATCGCGCTCATCGACGACCACGTCCCGGTGGTGGTGCTGTGTCCGTCGGACGAGCTTTACGACAAGACCGCCTCCAACGTCCAAGAGGTGATCGCCCGCGGCGCCAAGGTGGTCTTCATCTCGGACGCCCAAGGTCTGGAAAAACTGGCGGTGCCGCCCATGGCCAGCTTCACCATGCCCGAGGTGGATGCCTTCGTTGCCCCCATCCTTTACGCCGTGCCGGTGCAAATCCTGGCCTATCACGTCGCCCTGGCGCGTGGCACCGACGTGGACCAGCCGCGCAATCTGGCAAAATCGGTGACGGTGGAATGAGAAAAGGGGCTTCGGCCCCTTTTTTGTGTGGTGACGAAATAGTTTCATAATCGACGAAATAGTCTCATACTGGACGAAATAGTTTCATACTGAATCCCCTTGTCCTGAGGCTCTCCACAGGCGTAGGCTTTCCCGTGGATGGGCCGACAGGCCAGAGGTGCGCCCATGGCGCGACGGAAATATTCCGTGGACGAGGCATTGATCGCCCGCTACCAGAAGGAAGGTCGCGGGACAGGTTTCGGCGCCGAATACAAACCCTGGCTGAAAATCTCTGACGTTCCCTCCTTGGGCCGCTCGCACCGCCTGCGCGGCATCAAGACCGGCCGGGTACATCACTTCCTCTCCGATATCGAGGTCAACCTTTTCTACCTGCTGGATTGGCACGACGCGGTCGTCGATATCCGCGAGCAATTCCCGCTGGATCGTGAAGAAACCCAGGCCATCGCCGAGCGGGCCGGGATCAAGTATCCGGTCGATAGCCACACGCGGGTGCCGCTGGTTCAGACCACGGATTTCCTGGTGGACTATGTCGTGGCTGGGAAGCATCGGCGGATAGCCTATGCGGTCAAACCCGTCGAGGCATTGTCCGAAAAACGCACGGCCGAGCTGCTGGAGCTTGAGCGCCTGTACTGGCTGGCACGAGGCGTTCCCTGGGGTATCGTGACCCGCGAGGACGTCCCCAAGACCCTGACCTGGAATATTGCCTGGGTTCACAACTACGTCGATCTGGACGATCTCAGTCAGCCACATCCCGGCTATTACGCTGAGAAAGCCGCCCTGGTCCTGAACGAGATCGCGTCATGGCGCGGCGTCTCGCTGAAACAGGCCTGTCAGGCGCTGGATGATCGTCTATCCATGCAGCCGGGGACAGCGCTGTTGTTGGTACGTCATCTGATCGCCTGCAAGCGGCTGCTCTGCGACATGTCCGAGCCGCAGGGCGAAGCCTCGCCAGTGGAGAACTTCCGTGCCGCGTCGCCCGCGCCCCAACTGGGGAGGTTGGGATGACCGAGCTGCTGACCAACCAACTGGTCGAGATCAAGTCGGAAGGCGTTGTCTTTCGCGTCCTGTGGGTCGATCCGCTGGGGCGGGGATACTACGTCGTCGACGTGCGCTCTCAGTCCGCCTTCCCCGAATTTCGCGGGGCGTTGGAACTTGAGGAATTGCTGGCGCATGACGAGGCCGCCCTTTTCCCCGACGACCAGTGGCTGGCGCCCCTCGTGGATTCTGGATTGCCCGACAGCCACAAGGAACGGCGGGATCGGGCCTGGGAACTGATCCAACCGCTGGCCCTGAACATGCCGGATATCTTCAAGCCCAGGGTGCGTGGCGAAGCCGTCGCGGCCCTGGTCTATGCCGGAAAGACGACCAAGCAGACCGTGTACCGGCTGTTGCGGCGCTATTGGCAGCGGGGAATGGTGCCCAATGCCTTGCTGCCCGATTACACCCGAAGCGGTGCCCGTGGCCGCGAGAAGAATATTTCCCCGAACCGGCGGCGGAGCGGCGCCGAAGGCAATACCTTCAGCGCCGTGATTGATGCCGATACACGGCAACTCTTCCTGTCCTCGATCATGGCCTACAAACGCAACAAGCAACTCGATCTGCGGGAGTGCCATGAGCGGATCGTCAAGGATCACTATTCCGAGCGGGTGCTGAACGAGCGCACCGGCCGATTCGAATACGTGGCCCGGCCGCCGTATCCGACCCTGCGGCAGTTCCGTTACTGGTACGAAAAGGACAACGACATCTTCCACAACGAACGTATCCGCCGGACACCCCGCGTCTACGACAAGGACATGCGGGCCATCCTTGGTTCGTCCACGGCGGAAACCGTCGGTCCCGGATTCCGCTACCAGATTGACGCCACCATCGGCGACGTCTACCTGGTCTCCCGCTTCGACCCCAACAAGATCGTCGGTCGCCCGGTGGTCTACATCGTCATCGACGTGTTCAGCCGGATGATCGCCGGGCTCTATATCGGCCTGGAAGGGCCGTCCTGGGTGGGGGCGATGATGGCCTTGGCCAATGCCGCCGAGCCCAAGGTCGAGTACTGCCGCCGTTTCGGGATCGAGATCGAGGAAGCCGACTGGCCGTGCGACGCCATGCCCGACCGGTTGCTCGGCGACCGTGGCGAAATGGCCGGGGCCATGGTGGAAACGCTGATCAAGACCTTGCGGGTCAACGTGGAAAACGCCGCCCCGTACCGGGCGGACTGGAAGGGGATTGTCGAGCAGCGCTTCAACATGATCCCGGCGAAGTTCAAAGCCTATGCCCCCGGTTATATCGCCCCCGACTTCAACGAACGTGGGGCGCGTGACTACCGGCTGGACGGCAAGCTGGATCTGGCCGATTTCACGGAAATCTTCATCCGTTGCGTCCTCTACTACAACAACCATCACGTCCTGAAGGAGTACCGGCGGACCCCGGAAATGATCGCCGACGAGGCGCCGCCCGTGCCCATAGAACTGTGGCACTGGGGGATCGTCAATCGCAGCGGTTTCCTGCGGTCCTTCCCGTCCGAGACGGTCCGGCTGGCCCTGATGCCCAGTGACGAAGCCACGGTGACAGCCAAGGGCATTCGCTTCTGGGGCTGCTTCTACAGCTGTGCCAAGGCGCTGGAGGAGCATTGGTTCGAACGCGCTCGCCAGAAGGGCACCTGGAAAGTTCGCGTGTCCTACGATCCGCGGCTGATGGACGATATCTACCTGCAGGAAGAGGGGGAGCGGGTTCGCTTCATTCCCTGCGCCTTGACGGACGCAAGCGCCGATTATCGCGGCAAATCCCTGTGGGAAATCGACCAGTTGCGCAAGGAAGACCGCCGCCAAGTGGTGGCCAGCCACCCCAATCAACTGAGCGGCCAGTTCAGCCTCAACGACGCCATTCAAGAGGTGATCGACAGGGCGGAGAAGAAGGCCGGCGCGGCGCGGGCCTTCAACACCGAGAGCGACAGCCAGCGCACCAAGGGCGTTCGCAAGAACCGGGCGGCGGAAAAGGCGGCAAACCGTCCGGAGGAGGCCTTCCGCTTCGCCAAGCTGGAACAGCCTTCGGCCACGGTGCTGCCGTTCCCTGGGAGCCGGACCGACGACACCAGCGAACCCGACATCACCGAGATTCTGCGCAGCCTGGGGGAGGATGGTGATGACGACAAATGAGCCCCAGGATTTCCAACTGCCCGAATACAGCGGCAACCCTTTCATCGCCAATCTGCCGCCCATTCTGTCCATGGCCGGGGCTTTGAAGGCGCTCAACGCGCCGCCGGCATTTCATGAGCGGGAACGCAGTTTCCCCGATGAGCTGCGGGTGCACTGCATTCAACGCCTGAACAACTACTTCCTGCCGCTGGAGCAGCACTTGAAGCTGGAAACGGCGCTGTCCGTTCTGATCCGGCAGGGCTATGTCAGCCGGAACCCGTTGAATAAGACGTATTTTTATCGCCTTCAGGACGGCCACGACCGGATCGTCCACAAGGATTTACTCTTGGGACAGCAGCGAACGCCTTCAACCGCATCCAGTATGGCCTTGGTTGGCTGCTCCGGCATGGGCAAGAGCAAGACGGTTGAGCGTCTCCTGAATCTCTATCCGCAAATTCTGTATCATGAAGCACCGTACAGCTTTTACCAGATCGTCTGGCTGAAGCTGGATTGTCCGGTGCAGGGTTCGCCAAAGCAGCTGTGCATCAGTTTCTTCCAGGCCATCGATAGCCTGTTGGGGACCAATTACATTCGGGACTATGCCGGTCCGCGCCGTGGCCTGGACGAAATGATCCGCAACATGTTCCACGTCGCCAACCTTCATGCCGTCGGCGTGCTGGTCATCGACGAGATCCAGCACCTCAATCAGACCCGGGGTGTCGGCCCGGACGTCCTGCTGAATTTCCTGGTCACTCTGGTCAACACCATCGGCATTCCCGTGCTGATCGTGGGGACCCATGGCGCGATGCCCGTCCTGCAGGGGAATTTCCGTCAGGCACGTCGGGCCAGCGGCCTGGGCGGCTTGGTCTGGAACAACCTGAAGCCCGACCGCACCTGGGACCACTTCGTCGAAGCCATGTGGCGGTACCAGTGGACCCAGGAAGTCACGCCCCTGACCGACGATCTGCGGCAGGTTCTGTACGAGGAAAGCCAAGGCATCATCGACGTGGTGGTGAAGCTATTCATGCTGGCCCAGTTGCGCGCCATCCGCCTGCGGGCGGTGCGCCGCCGCCCAGAGCGCCTTGACCGCGAGCTATTGCTTCAGGTGGTGGCGCAGGATTTCAAGCTGATCGCCCCCATGATCAACGCCTTGAAGCGGGGCGACGAAAAGGCTCTGGCGAAATATGATGACCTGCGGCCGCTCCAGAAGCACGTCCAGCAGGTGTTCGCGGATTACGCCCCGCCCATGCCTGTCCGCGAGGAACCGCCGGCGGCAGAGGCACCCCAAGTCTCGCCCCGCCAGGCGCTGGCCGCCATGGGCATCGCCGACGATATCGCCGAGGTGCTGCTGGCGCGAGCACGTCAGGACGGTGCCGATGACTTCGATCTGCTGGGAGCGGCTTTGGCGCAGTTCCAGGCCGGCAAGAAGAAGGCCGCGCCGAGGCGCACCAAAAGCACAAAGCCAGAGGTCGATCCAAATTCCGTCCACGGCATCGTGCAAGCCAACCTCGCCGCTGAACGTTCCCCCTATGAGGCGTTGAAGGCGGCCGGATACGTGCGCGATCCGCTCCAGGACTTGGCCGGATAGGAGTGGCCATGCTGCCCTATTTCCCGCCCGCTTATCCCGACGAGCTGCTGTACAGCCTTCTGGCGCGCTTCCATCGCCATGTGGGGGAGACCAGCCCCAAACGGACATTGGATGCGCTGTTCGGGAACCGCTCGGTGCGGGCCGGCGTGGTGCTCCAGGGGCATCTCCAGGCGTTGAGCGAACGGCTGCCGCCACAGCGGGAATTGACGCCTGGGCGTCTGCTTGCGGATTTCACCCTCTACCCATACCTGACGGCCTTTCAGCCTGCGGACGTGCGGCTGGCGGTCCGCGATGCCCTGTTCCTCGGTCATGCTGAGTGGATCACCGTGCGGCTTGGTCTGGCCGCCAGTCGGGTGCAGGGGGCAAAGGCCTTGCGCTATTGCCCGGTGTGCCGCCCCGAAATGCTGGCCGGGTACGGCGAGCTCTATTGGCGCCGGGACCACCAGTTGCCTGGTGTTGCGGTTTGCCCTGAACATGGTGTGCGCCTGCAGGACAGCGCCGTTTGTCCGGGCACTATCGGGCAGCACAGCTTCATCGCGGCTGACGAGGACAACTGCCCCAAAGTGTCGTCGGACGCCCAAGATGAGGCCTCGATCCCATGGATTGTGGCGAAACGATGTGCCCTGCTGTTGCGGTCACCGCCGCCACCAATGTCTCTCCGTGAATGGGGCGCGCACTATCACCACGAACTGCGCCAACGTGGGTTCGCCAAAGGCGACGACCGCATCGACCAGCGGCGGCTGAACCGGGATTTTGCCTCATGGTCCGGCGAACCGGAGAGGCCCGGCACCGAATCCTGGGCGACCGCTATGGCGCGCAAGCACCGCAAAGCGTTTCACCCGCTTCAGCACGTTCTGCTCGGCCTGTTCCTCGACGCCCATGCGCCGGTGGCGGAGGTGCCGCCCTTCGGCGTCGGCCCCTGGCCCTGCCGTAATCCCTTGGCCGAGCATTATGGGCAACTGGTGGTCCAATTGGCCGGAACCCATCACGAGGGCGGCAAGCTGATTGGCCAGTTTTCCTGTTCCTGCGGCTACGTGTTCAGTCTTGCCGACGTCCCAGGCAGCAAGCCACGCATCCTCGATCTGGGGCCGCTGTTCCAGCAGCGTCTGCGGCAACTGGTTGCCGAAGGTGCTGGGCTGCGAGCCTCTGCCAGGGCCTTGGGCGTGGATCCCGGTACTGTCCGTCGTCATGCAGAACGTCTCGGCCTGAACGCCCCCTGGGCGCCGCTGAAACCTCGACCCCGCGTTCCGCGATCACCCAGGGTGGCTTGCGTTCAGCCGCCCCCGCGAAGCTCGGTGCCCAGGAGGGATTGGCCGGTGCTGGATGGTCAATTGTGCGGGGCCCTCAGGGTGGAGGCCGAGCGCATCAAGGCACTCTCGCCGCCCACCAGGGTTTCGGCGGCACTGTTGCAGCGTCAGTTCGGGCGGCGGGACTGGCTGGCTTCGCGCTTGCCCAAATTGCCGATGACCGCCCGTGCCTTGGCCGAGGAGGCCGAAGGCGTCGAGCAGTTCCGTCTGCGGCGGATCACCTGGGCGGCGAAAGAATTGAGGCGTCAACACCTGCCGCTGAAACCGTGGCGATTGCGGCGCCTGGCCGGTCTGCCGGAACAGGCGTCGCCCCAAGTCGAAGCAGCTCTGAAAGCGTACGAGGGGACATGATCCGCTTCAAACCATGGGAAGAGGAGCCCGAGGACCTGGAAGTGCGGTGGCTGGGCGGTTTCCGCAACGATATGCCCCTGGGCTGGCAGGTGCGCGTGATCAGTCGACGCCTGCGCTCCAAGACCCTGCGTGAGGACTGGGTCCCGATCGGCCTTTTGCCGGTGCTGACGCCCGGCCATGTGGTCTCCGGCGGCGAGGTGCTGTCCACAGTGGCCACGGGCGTCCCGTTGCAATTCGATATCCCCGATCTCTCGAAGGGGATCGAGGAAGATGCTGCCAATGTGCCGCCCTCGTTGTACTTCTTTGATCGGCATTGGGGCTGGAAACAGCGAGTGCTGCGCTACCACGTCGGCGACGCGGTTTGCCTGATCCCCACCATAGAACTGGTCCGCCACCTGTTCCTGCTCAATAAGCGCCTTGCCTGGGCGATCATGGACCCGGTCGGGTTGGGCAATCTGGTGGTACCGGTCATGCCCGGCGTCTACACGGACCTGCATATCGACTTCACCGAGAACATGCCGCTGAAGTGCCTGGGAAAGCTGGAAGTGCAGGAGTTCGCTTGGCTGGCTGTCCATCCCGATGGCCGACGCTGCTGGGACAGCGTCCGTCGATGCAGCCTGCATCGCCCCTATGTCTCGCTGGAGCTGCCACCCATCAACACCCGCATCGATTTTCGGGGCGTGAAACTGGGGACGCAGTATCTGGTGCTGGAAATTGAAAAGCTGTTCGGTCGTTCATTGCCCTGCGACAGGCTGACCTATTCCCATCCAGCCGACCGGCACATCGTGCGCGACGGCACTGCAGATGCTGCTGGGCGCCAACATAAGCGCACCCCCCAGGGTGATTTGTCAGAAGCCGGGGAGGGGAGGCCAGAGATCGATCCGCGGGCCGGTAGCCGCCGTAACCAGCACCAAAAGGCTTTGCCGCTGGTGGAACGCTTCAGCACTTTCCTCCGCGATATACCGGTAGATCGGGTGAAGGAGCTGAAGGTCGTCGCCGCCGGGGATAAGCCTTCACAACCCGCCCACCGAGGAAGTGGAAAACGCGGGGCAACATCAGCGACCTCGGTCCGATTTCCAGTCAGCCTTAATCCTGAAGCCTCGCAAAATGGCCTGCCGCCCATAGATTTCAAGCATCTGGAGCGTGCCGACGATTATGTTGGGGAAACAGCCTGGCTGGTGGCCGTTGTGCGCCGGATCGCCGTCCTGCGGCCGCACATACAGGTCTCCCTGTCCCATTTTTTCCTAAAGAGGGGTCGGGAGTTTTCCGAGACCGGCCGCGGCCGCCGGGCTTGCCTTGTCGCTCTGTTCCAGTTCCCCGATCGGCCGCCGACGGTCCTTATCGACGCGGACCACACCGGCCTGCGGGGATTGGCCGCCATGATGTTGCGCTACACCGCCGAGTGTTCGTTCGCGGAGATGGAGGGCCACATCAAACCCCTGCTCGACGCCCTCGTGGATAACAGCGGGAAGTGGGACCGCAAGGCCGAGGCCGATCTCCCGTCGTTCGTCACCTGTAAACGCCAGAAGAAGGTGTTGCGCCGACAGGGGGAACGCACCCCGGACGAGATGCTGAGCGTGTGGACGGAGCGGCTCCTGGTAAGGCTCTCCGCAGCATGAGTGGTGATGGTGGTGAGAATGGACATTTTCGCCGGAAAAACGTTCTTCAGTAACGGCTATTAACTCCTCCGACTGGTGTCAGCCGCGGCAAGTCCGTCGCGGCACGATTTCTCCCGGTAGGCGTACCGATGGAGAGTGTACGATGAGTTCATTTCCGCGATAGCGCGTTCCAGCACTGTAAAAAAGATCGAATGTCAGCTGTGTGCTTTTCTCGTACAATTTTGCAATAACTGGGTCATTGTCATATGACACAATCCATGGATTTTTAAGTTCTTCCTGAACAGCATTCGCAATTAGTCTATGATCATCATCAATGTAGTTATTTTCGTAAAGAGCTGCTCCTTTTTGGCGATATGGTGGGTCAAGGTAAATAAATGTGCTGCTTGGAAGAGTTGGTATGACTTCATCAATGAGATCTTTTGCGTCCATATTGTAAAGTTTAATCCGATGCGAATATGATGCAATGGCTTCAATTCTTGAAATCAATTCTGGCTTGTTAAATCTGGCGTCGATCTTCCACTTTCCTTCTTGACCTTTTCCGCCAATCACTCCCCCAAGTAGAATGCCGGAGCGATTTGTCCTGTTTAAAAAAAACGTTGAAAATCCAAGATCAAAAATATCTGGACCGCTGGAAAATTGTACTGCGCGCTGTCTGTGCCATTCGTCAATGGTAACCTCTGTTGCTCGAATTTTTGAGCAAAAGGCAGACGGCTCGTTAAGCACTGAGTGCCAGAATGCATGTACAGATTTATTAAGGTCATTGATGTGTATTTTCTTGGCGTAATCAAGAAGTAATAGCGTTATCGCGACGCCCGCTCCGCCCGCATACACCTCCACATATTCCTCGCCGACGAGGTCGCTTGCTTCCATTACGTCGGCAATGAACTGAGCCAATCGACCCTTTCCGCCGGGGTAGCGAAGCGGCGATGTGAACTGCATGAAAACGCCCTTAACTGTGGAGTCAAGGGCGAATTTAGCAGAATCGTTGCCTCTTGGCCACAGTGTGGTTTAGGTCAGGGCAAATTGGAGCACACCCTGAGCATCAGCGGTTCCCATCGGTCCCAAATCTCCTTGAGTTCGCGTGCGTCTGGCCGGACCTTCGAATTGTGGACGTACTTGTGCAGGTTGAGGATCGAGTGGGTCTGCTTGTCGTCCTCATCACCCTTGCGCGCCATATCGAGGTCAGGGTCCGATCCGTCCGGATCAAGAATGTGCAAAATGGTCTTTATTTTCGTGTTCAGGTTGATGCCTGGCGCAGACCAAGAATCTTTCCCGTTTGGAATTTTGACCGCCTTGCCTTCGAGAAAAAGTTCAGCCAGCGTTTCGAGAAAGACTCTCATCATCACGCCGCCGCAGGCTGCCTGATCCGCAGGATCTAGGCGGCGCATCTCTAGGTAGAGGCGGTTAACCCAATGATCCTTGATGACAAGTGTGCGGGTTCGGTCCGTGGGGGCTAGGGTCAACCTTTTCAGAGAGTCGGGCCTTGGGCGGCGGGTTTTGTCCTTCTCTGAGTCGTCTTCCTCGCCGCTCTGATGTTCCTGCTGGTCGGTCTCTGTTGCGCACGTGGGGTCCTCGCTCTGCGCGGGATCTTCTTCTTCGACGGCCGATCCGTCCGTTTCGGACGGGCGCGCTTGCTCTTCCGTAGGCCCGAGGTCGGAGGTGGATTGCGGCTGATCATCTGCTGTTTCTGGAGCGGAGCTCTCGCTAGGATCTGCCTGCTGCGGAGGTTGCTCTTGCGGTTCCGATTCCTTTAGCAAGTCCAGCATAAGGGTTGAGACATATTCTTCCCTCTGCTTTTTCTTGTATACGTCGGTAACGTCTTTCCGTCCGCTTAAAAAATCATCGAATATACGCTCGATGAGTGAGTGGGTAAGATCTTCGCGGTTTTTTTCAATGGTGACGGACCAATCTTTATTAATCGTGAGTTTTCCCAAGCTCTTGAATGCGCGGCCACCAAAAATGCGATCGAGCGTCGAAGCTATGCCCTTGAGATCGCTGTCAGAAATGGATCTCAACATGCCTTTTGATTGCATGTAATCAAGGACGGCAACGTGTGGGGTGGCGGCGCCGATGCTCAAATCCTTTTTGCGTCGGCCTTTTTCTGTCGGCCCCCATTCCATGAGGCCGCGCCCACCTTGTTTTCCAAGATGGCGAAGATCAACCCAGACCCGGCTGCTCTTCCTGTCCGGCACTACGAAGCAGAGCATGTCTAGAATCGGATCTTTGTCATATTCGGCTTTGAGTGCCTTAAATTCATTCATTACTCTGGAAGAGATGTCTTGAGCTCTTTCCGGATTTTCAAGAAGTTTGAGTGCCGTAAGGCGGCGATTGCCTTCCAGCACTGTGTACTGTTCGTCGCTGGAAGTTTCCTTTGTAACGATCATCAGGAGGCTTCGATCCGGCCCATGGTTTGCCAAATGCTTGCCGAGGTCGATAATTTCGTTTGGAAGGCGAAGGATCATCGCCTTTAGCGCGTCTCTTGGGTTTTTCTGTGGGCCAATGCGGTAATTTTTCAGGTCCCACGTCAGCCTGTTTACTCCAATAAGGCGATACGAATCGCCTAGGAGTTCCACCGGATCATCCCGCTTCGCCCGCTCAAAAGCAGCCTGGACGTTTTGCTGGACGGTCATTGCCCCTCCACCCTTTTGCAGCTAGCCTCGTCGTTAATCATAGAGCGATGGTTGCGGTGTATCTAGCCCTAACGTTGTGTCGGTGGTGTGCGTCGTCACCGTAGGTGCCGCGTGCGCACTGCCGCAAAATCCAAAATGGGGAAGGTTAATATGAATAAGGAAAAATATGCTGAAATAGAGTTGCTGTTTGCCGAGCATGTTTCCAATGGTGTTGTGCTGATGGGCACAGCCTCGCGACTGGCTTACGAAGAACTGCGAGTCGCTTATTGTGAAGGATTGTATTTTTCAGTCATTCTTCAGGCAAGGATTCTGTTTTCATCAATGTTGATGGGCGTATCGACCGAGTGTCATTGGTGTGACGCGGAAAGGCGGTTGGAGGAATTGGAGCTGTCTCGGGAATGGGGCGCATTGGCGAGGGAGTTTCTCGCAATTTCCGGCCGTTATCTGCCCGGGGCGAACGAGAGCGATTTAAGCCGGGAACTTGTAGCGCGTGATATGGAACTACCTGAATTGATTGAAATCGATGCATATCGCTGTATGGAAATCGCCATTACCTTCCTTGGTGGGGCGAGGTAAGGGGGCATTGCCACGGATGGAATCGGGGACACCCTCAGATTGAAGAAGGCGGGCGGCTGACATGTCCATCGGCGACGAAAAGAAGCGCGTACCTGCCTCGGGCCTGACCCGGGACGACCTCCTGGCCATGCTGGCCTGTGGCGAAACCTTGGAACTCGCCGACGGCACGCCGTTCGCCATTGAGGAGGAAGAGACGCGGTTGGCGCTGGCCTGGTTTCTCGGCGATTCAGTCGGCAGGCGCTATTTTAAAACGGTTCCGGAACTGGGGAATGCGGATATCAGGGGACACCCTGAGATGGCGGGGCTTGTGGCCTGGGCAAGAAAGGGCAGGCTCCCGGAAAAACCGACGGTGCCGACGGTAGCGCAAAACAAGCGCCTTTGGTCGCTTGTTTCCCTGACCGTTCGGCAATTCGGCGGGCTTCAGCCCTTCTGCCAGCCCGACGGCTCCGATGCCCCAGATATAACAATCGATATATCGCGCCCGCTTTTTCTCGCTCGGGGGCCCAACGGCGCCGGCAAGAGTTCGCTGGCGCGCGTGCTCACCTTCCTGCTAACCGGCAAGGTGGCGAGCATGCCCGAGTTCGAATATTTCGCCGACGTGGGGCAGATCAATACCTACGAGCTTGCCGACGGTTCGACGATCAAGCTGCCCACCGTGGTGCCGATGCCGACGCTGGCACAATGGCAAGCGCGCAAGGCCAAGGGGGCACCGGCGGTGACAACCTCGGTGACCGCTGTTTTTCGGGCAAATGACGGCACGGAATGCACGATCTGCCGCAAGGTTGAGTTCGTGAAGAACGCCTTCTCCATGGTTCTGGAAAAGGATGGTGCGCGGGTCCCTGGTGATATCCCATCCGCGCTGGAGGTGACTCGCTTAGCGACCGAGTTGAGCGCCCTGCATATGGCCCGCTTGGCTCACCTGAAGTTGGGTGACCGAGAATCCCTGGCCAATGGCGTACGTGCGCTGACCGGCCTGCGGGAGGTGGCCGCATTGGCCGAAAAAACGGCACCGAAGATGAGGGACTACCTGGGCACTGTCTACGCAAAAAGCCGACGAGGCGAGGCTGAGATTGCCGCCAAGAACTTTGAACAGCAGCTTGCGGTGCTCGCCCAATCCTTCAAGGACGCCGCGCCCCCGCCCATGCCGCCGGTGCCCGAGGGGGATGGGAGCAAATGCCAAGCCAAGCTCGCTGAGCTTGAGAAGGATCTGGAGGACCGCGCATCCAAAGTCCGCACGGCAGTCGCTGCTGCAGCGGGGGTCGCAGAGGACAAGGTCGAGCTGGATGGCCTGGGGGATGGCTTGGTCAAAGCCGCTGACCTGCTGTCCGACGCGACGGTTAATTCGGCGGGCCTAGCTGCCCTGGTCGCCGCCACGGAAAGCCTGTCCGATGAAGAGGTCGGGAAGGTCCGCGACTTGCTCGATGGCACGGTTAAGCGGGCAAACGCGTTTGCCGCCCTGCAGGCCGACGAACTCAAAACTCGGCGTCGGCGTCACCATGCCCGCATCGCCGGTGGTTTGAAGGAGGACCAGGAGGCGATTCCGCCCTCCGACTGCCCCACTTGTCTCCGCGCCCTTGACGACAGTGTGCGCGACGATGTTCTCGGGCTGCCCGTGGCGGCGGCCATTGCCGCAGGGGCTGGGGAGACCGAGGACCTGAAGTTCACGCTGGATCAGTTCGTTAAGGCTGCGAGGGCGGACCTGTGGGACGGCCTGTCCGAAGGGGTCAAGGCGTGCGTGAAGTTGATGAAACCGACTGAAACCCCGTCGCCAAGTGAATGGGCCGTTTCGGTTGCGTCGAACATCAGCGTGGCCTTGGCCGGTTTCCCCGCCTTGAGGCACCTGGTTGATCTGGCTAACAAAACCTTATTCGAAGCCGATGCAGCCGCCCTGGCAGAGTGCCCCGTCTCCGAGTGCCCACCGCTCGACCCGGTTTTCGCCGGGACAGCCATCGAGAAGGCGAGCAAGCTGCTCACCGGCCTGCTGGACCTGCGGACTTGGACAGTCTCGACCAAGGAAGCCCGCGCGGAGCTGGTGGGTAAAGCCTACGGTGTCGCGCAGATGGAGGCTATTCCGGCCCCGAGCTTGGCCGGGAAAATCGACGAGTTGCGCACGCTGCTGAAGGATTATCGGCCCGTCGGCACGGCCAAGGAGGTTCTAAAGGCGCTTAGGGGCTACTTTGAGGCCTGGGCGAAGGCCCGAAAGGTGGCTGGGGAGTGCGTCGCAGTTGCGGAGGCGGTGGGCAAGCTGACGGCGCTCAAGCGTCTCGTCGACGTCCAGGTGGGCGGGTTGTTCCGTGACCTGAACACCGACATGGACCGCTATTGGCGCATGTTCTACCGGGCGCCAGGGCATGCGGGACCTCAGGCGAGGCTTGTCCGGTATGTCGATGACGCACTCCATATTCCCGCAGAGGTCGATGGTGCAGTCGGCAGCGCGAACAACATCGCCAATTCGTCGCAAGTCAGGGCTTTGCTGTTCAGCTTCGTCCTTGCCCTGCTCCAGAGGGTGTGGAAGCGCAGCGGGGGGCTGACCCTGGTACTACTGGATGATCCCCAGCTTCTGTTCGACGAGCGCAACCAGGTTCGTCTGGCCAAGGGCCTTGTCACCTGCACGGATGATGGGTTCTGGCCGATCATCATGACGTTCGACCGTGTGTTCACGGCGCGGGTCGCCCGCGCGGGCGACTGCCGCATGGGCGCGGCATTGAGCGGGAAGGTCGAGGCGCACCAAATCGTGCCGCGTGGCGATATCCACGCGTGCGTGCGCCTCAAGCTGGATGAATTGACGCTCAACACCTACAGAGCGGCGTGGCAGGCCGACAAGGCCGAACCGGAGAAGGTCAAGACCTTCTGCCGCGAAACTCGTTCGTTCATGGAGCACACGCTGGTGGACCTACTGGCCGAAGCGGCCGAACCTGTTCACGACCATCCGACCCTCGACCCGCTGTGCGGTCGCCTCCAGAATTTGGTCAAGCGTCCGGGTGTGATCCAGAACGCGCAGCCTTTCAGACAATTGCTGGAGCTGTTGCCCGACGGAGGCCCTGCCAAGCAAACCTTGGCGGAGGCTCTGAACTGGTCGAACCACTTCCAGGCCGAAGACCTGACGCAGGCTCACGCCAAGACCGTGGACGATGTGCTGGACCGGTTCATGGACCTGCGGGAACAGTGCTTGGACATTCTGGTCAACCGCGTCGTGCCGCAGCTGGTGCCCAGGGCCGCAAATGCCAACGATCCGGTCGTTGGGGCGCCTGCGCCGAAGGCAAAGGTCATGGTAATCGGCTTGGCGGCGGCAAGCGAGGGTGGTTCTGGGCCGGATAATGACCTGCCGCCGGTCGGCGACCAAGTCCGGAGTATTGCCCCCGAAACCCATCAGGCGTTCGGGGTGGGGCAGGCGGCGCAGTGGCTTCCCTTTCCGCTGCAAGCCTCAAGCATGGTCATCTGCGACCGTGAACCGTTGGTCCTCAAGAAGAAGAGCGAATTCGTTGTGGTCGCCAACCGGGTCACTGGTCATGCCCGTATCGGCTGGTGCCGGATGGAGGGGGGAGACCGTGTCCTTCTCGCTGGATTAGCCGGGGAGTTCATCACCGCGTGGGACGTCGTCGATTGCGATATCTACCGGGTGGTGGGCGGCGTGTTCGACGGCGGCGCCACCAATCCGAGCCCGTGTCACCCGCTGGAGAAGCCGGACCTGCTCCGAAACTTCGAGCACGCAGCGGAAATTTCCGAGGGCGACAGCGCGGAACCGCTCCTGAAGAAGGGGGATCTCGTCCTCCTCGAACCAGAGGTTCCCGGCGATACCATGTTCAAGGCGGCGGAGGGCATGGTTTTCGCCGTGCAACTCGGTGATGGCCGCTGGGTGATCAAGCGTGTGTCGGGTCGTGCCGACCAGCCGTACAGACTACTCCTGCCGCTTGGCATGCAAGGCGCCGGCGAAGTCGTAACAACTGCGGCAGGAGAAGTGGGGGTGACGGTCGCTCGGGCTTTTCCGGTTGCGGGCTTCTTGAGGTGAAACTCTGTAACGCGACCGCTACGCTAGCGACAGATCGTTCTCTCCACTGTGCGGTGCAGGGGTGAGAGCGCAGTGCTTTTTCTGAGGCATGGGTGGGCAAAATGGTAGAAATATCGACCGAGGGCAAGACGGAGGCGGATCTCGAAGCGCGCGCCAACGCGGTGTTGCGCCAAGCCATGCCCTGGCTTGACCCGGCCGGACTCAGGCATCAGCTAACCTTTTCGTTCAAGCTCGGCCATCAAACGGTCGAGATCGACGGGACGAAATCGTCCACTCGCCAGGGGCGCCTCGACATATTGATCGAGCGCGGAGACAAGCGCCTTGCCGTCCTTGAGTTGAAGCGGCCTGGGAAACCCTTGACCGATGAGGATATGGAGCAGGGGCTGTCATACGCGCGGATCCTTCATCCCCGCGCGCCTGTCGCTGGTCTTGGGCTTCTGGTAGA
>DISD01000054.1 GCA_002435715.1 Rhodospirillaceae bacterium UBA6219 | reverse complement strand
ACCTGACCGGCAAGATCAACGCCCGTTTCGAAGAAAACGGCCTGCGCATCGTCGCTCAGAAGCGCGTCCGCCTGACCAAGGAACAGGCCGAGGGCTTCTATGGCGTGCACCGCGAGCGTTCGTTCTTCGGTGAACTGGTGTCCTTCATGATCTCCGGCCCGGTGGTCGTGCAGGTCCTGGAAGGCGAAAACGCCATGGCCAAGAACCGCGAAATCATGGGCGCCACCAACCCGGCCAACGCCGCCGCCGGCACCATCCGCGCCGACTTCGCTGAATCGGTGGAAGCCAATTCGGTGCACGGTTCGGATTCGCTGGAAAACGCCGCCATCGAAATCGCCTTCTTCTTCTCGCAGTGCGAGATCGTTGGCTAAGGCTTGCGCCTTCGATCGAACGGTTTTTCGAGAACGCCCCCGGCATCAGCCGGGGGCGTTTTCTTTGCTGCAAATTCAACCATTCGCATCTGTCGCCTAATCCATTGGGATAATTGAAGTTCCTAAGTTTCGGTTGTGCGTTTCCGGCTATTCGCCATCCCACCTCACGGATATGATGCCTGGAAACAGCATGGTTGGCCCGCAGCGACGGGGTGGCCACGGGCGGGACTTGGAACGGCATCGGATTGGGGACGATCCGCCGTCAGGCGCGGGGATGACGATATGGTGAATTCGACAACGAAAATGGGTGCGGTTTCTCGGCGGGCCAGCCGGGGGCGCACGCCTTCGGGCAAACCCAACCCCATCGACGTGCATGTGGGCAACCGGGTCCGCCTGCGCCGCACGCTTTTGGGCATGAGCCAGGAAAAGCTGGGCGAGGCCCTGGGGCTGACCTTTCAACAGGTGCAGAAATACGAACGCGGTGCCAACCGGGTGGGCGCTTCGCGGCTTTATGACCTGTCGCGTGTTTTGGACGTTCCGGTCAGCTATTTCTTCGACGACATGAACGACGAAACCATAGCGGCAAGTCCGCGTCACATGGTGCGCGCCACCCAAGACCCGCCGGTGTCGAACGAAGCGGTGATGACCCAGCGCGAAACCCTGGAACTGGTGCGCGCCTACACCCGTATCAGTGACCCGCAAGTGCGCCGTCAGGTGCAGGAACTGGCCCGCACCCTGGGCGGTCCCGACGAAGAATAAGCGCTGAAAGATACAAGCCTAGGGGCGGTCGGCGAATCCGGGATGAACCTCGCGGATGCCGGCCGGGTCCTGGTGGATGATCACCTCGCAATGGGGAAAGGCCTGTTCGATGGCTCTTTCCACATGGTCGGCGATGGCGTGGGCGCGGACCAGCGGCAATTGCGGATCCAGCTCCAGATGCATTTGGACGAAGCCCACCTGTCCCGACAAACGCGTGCGCAAATCATGCAGGTCGCGCACTTCCGGGTGTGAGCGGGCGATCTCGACGATTTTCTGCCGATCCTCGTCGGCCATCTCGCGGTCCATCAGCATGTCCAGCGATCCGGTGGCGATGCCCCAGGCGTTCCACAACAAGAACAGGGCAATGGCGATGGCGAAGATGGGGTCCAGGAAGGTCCAGCCCAACAGCATGCCGGCCGACAGCGACACGATGACGCTGCCGTTGATCAGGACGTCGCCGCTGTAATGCAGCTGGTCGGCGGCGATGGCCACCGATTTGGCCCGGCTCAGCACATGTTTCTGAAAGCCCACCAGGGCCAGGGTCATGATGATGGAAAACACCATGACGCCGATGCCGATCAGGCCTTGGCTGACCGCTTCGGGTTGGAACAGGCGTTTGACCGATTCCACCAGCAGCAACACCCCCGAGCCCAGGATGAAGGCGGCTTGGCCCAAACCGGCCAGGGGCTCGGCCTTGCCATGGCCGAAACGGTGTTCGGTGTCGGCCGGGGTCAGGGCGTGGCGGACCGCCCACAGATTGACCAGGGACGCGGCGGCGTCCAAGATCGAATCGATCAGGGTGGACATGATGGCCACCGAACCGGTCATGGCCCAGGCCGCCAGCTTGGCGACGATCAGGATCGACGCGGTGGCCACCGACGCATAGGTGGCCAGGCGCATCAGCTTTTCGTTGTCGGCGGGTAAGGTGGTGGTCATGGGAACAGATGCTGCGTCGCCCAGCCGTCGCCATCACGCTGATAGGAAAAGCGGTCATGCAGACGGAAGGGGCGGTCGTGCCAGAATTCCATGGCGCGCGGCACCACCCGGAAGCCGGACCAATGGGGCGGGCGGGGAATGTCGCCCAGGCCGAATTTGGCGGTGAACTCGGCGACGCGCTTTTCCAGCTCGAAGCGGCCTTCCAGCGGCCGCGATTGCAGCGACGCCCAGGCGCCGATCTGGCTGATGCGGGGACGGCTGGCGAAATAGGCGTTGGCTTCCTCGTCGGTCACCGGCGTAACCTGACCTTCGATGCGGATCTGCCGCTTCAGGCTTTTCCAATGGAATAAAAGCGCGACGTTGGGATTGCCGCCCATCTCGCGGCTCTTGCGGCTTTCCAAATTGGTGTAGAAGACGAAACCGCTTTCGTCCCAGCCCTTCAACAGCACCATTCGGGTCGAAGGCCGCCCCTGGTCGTCCACACTGGACAGCGCCATGGCGTTGGGGTCGTTGGGTTCGCTTCTTTCGGCCTCGGCCATCCATTTGGCGAACAGGGAATAAGGGTTCGGTTCCAAGGCGGACATGGCTTTCCTTCGCTTTGTCCCGGGCGTTGGCGACGAATGTACCCAGAAGCCTGCCCAAAAACAGCCCCAATTGCGTGTCAATTTGGTAAGGCTCTGATCCAGGGAAAGCATGACCATGACCAATTTCGTTATCAAGGCCGTTTCGGCGTTCGTCATCGTCGGCACCATGGCCGCCTGTTCCAACGATTATGGCCCCAAGCAAACCGGTGGCACCGTCTTGGGCGGTATCGGTGGTGCCGTGGCCGGCGCCCAGTTCGGCAAGGGCAAGGGCAATTTGGCCATGACCGCCTTGGGTACCTTGCTGGGTGCCTATCTGGGCTCGGAAGTGGGCAAAAGCCTGGACCGTGCCGACCAGCAATACGCCATGCAGGCGGAAACCAAGGCGCATAGTGCGCCGGTGGGGCAAACCATCAGCTGGAACAATCCCGACAGCGGCAATTCCGGCACTTACACGCCGACGCGGGACGGTCGCGACCAATCGGGAAATTATTGCCGCGAATACCAGACCACGGTGAACATCGGCGGTCAAAGCGAGCAAGCCTATGGAACCGCCTGCCGTCAGCCCGACGGTTCATGGAAGGTGGTGAAGTAGAAACCATTTTCTGGCAGAACTAAGGGGCGGCCTTCGCGGGCCGCCCCTTTTTCTTTATCCAAGGACCGCTGCGTTGAAGGATCCTTATTTGGTGTTGGGTGTGGCGAAAACCGCCACCGAGGACGAACTGAAGAAAGCCTATCGCAAGCTGGCGCGCAGCCTGCACCCGGACGTCAATCCCGGCGACAAGAAGGCCGAGGAGCGGTTCAAGGAAGTCACCGCCGCCTATGATTTCCTGACCGACGCGGAAAAGCGCCGCCAATACGACAATGGCGAGATCGACGCCACCGGCGCCGCCAAGCGCCGGACGTGGAACCCGGGGGCCGGGGGCGGGGCCGGCGGCTTTCGCGGGGCGCGTTCGGGCTTTTCCTCGGGCGGCTTTTCCTTTGGCGACGACGTCGACGACATCTTGTCGGAAATGATGCGACGCAAGGAAAAGGGCCGCACTCAGGGGGCGCATGGCTCGTCCAAGGCCGGACGCGGCACCAGGGGCGAAGACGCCCACCACGCCTTGACCGTCAGCTTCATCGAAGCCGCCTTGGGGGCCACCAAACGGGTGACCCTGGTGTCGGGCAAGGCGCTGGACGTCAAGATTCCGGTGGGGACGGTGGATGGTCAGTCGCTACGCCTGAAAGGCCAAGGCTATCCCAGTTTCCTGGGCGACAATGACGGCGACGCCTATATCGACCTGAAGGTCGAGCCGCACCCCTATTTCACCCGCCGCGACAAGGACGTGCTGCTGGACTTGCCGGTTTCGGTTCAAGAAGCGGTGCTGGGCGGCAAGGTGCCGGTGCCCACCGTGCACGGCAAGGTCATGCTGACCCTGCCGGCCGGGTCGAATACCGGCACGGTTATGCGGCTGAAGGGCAAAGGCATCGACGGTGGCGACCAATTGGTCACCTTGAAGGTGGTGCTGCCCGAGGGCGATGCGGAATTCGCCAAGCTGGTGGAGAAATGGGGGGGGCGGAACGGTTACGACCCGCGTGCCAAGGAAGGGATGGGATAAGGCGTTGGTGCCATTCCAACCAACCGCACAAAAAGAGAGGCCCCGGTTATGCACCGGGGCCTAAGTCAAACAGGGAGGCTTCACGTCTAGGAGACGTAGGATCCATAAAATGAGGACCCTGGAAATCCCGAGAAGACCTCGGGAAACTCGTCCGGTTCGCCGCTTCGCAAGCTGTTGCGTTGCAGCAACCGATGGGTGGTTTGTACGTTATGTTGCGGTGCGCAACCATGGGAAAAATGGCAGCCGGGGCATGCGTTGTTCGCATAGCAAGTGATAAATGCTTGTCACCGCTGTGAAATATGCCGCCTACGGCATGCAGGACCCGTCCTGGATTGACCGTCGTCAATGCGAAAAAACGCATGTACGGCCTATTCCGGGGGGTTACAGGTTTTCCTGGATCTTCGAAAGCAGGAAATCGCGGAAGACGGTGATGCGCTTGGAGTGGCGCAGTTCTTCCGGATAGACGAAATAGGTGTCCAGTTTCGGGCCCTTCAATTCGGGCAGGACCCGCACCAGATTGTCAGCTTCGGTGGTCATGTAATCGGGCAGCGCCGCGATGCCCAGGCCGGATTTCACCGCGCGATAGATGCCGTAGATGTTGTTGACTTCCAGCACCGGCTTGCGCGGGTTCGACGCGGTGGCGCCGGTTTCCAGCAGCCAGTTGACGTTGGCCACCGGCGGCGAGATGCGGGCGTCGTCGCCATAGATGATGATGTGGTGGTTGTCCAGGTCTTCCGGGACCTTGGGCATGCCGTATTTCTTCAAATATTCCGGCGCCGCGTAGACATTGTAATGCATGGTCAGCAGGTGACGTTGGATCAGGTCGGGCTGGCGCGGCGGCATCATGCGGATGGCCACGTCGGCTTCGCGCATGGCCAGGTCCAACTCGCCGTCATAAAGCACCATGGTGACCGAGATGTCGGGGTAAAGGTCCAGGAATTCCTTGATCCGGGGCGTCAGCCACAATGAACCGAAGGCGACCGTGGTGGTGATTTTCAACGGGCCTTGTGGTCTTTCGCGGCTTTCGGTCAAAAGCGCTTCGGTCATCGCCAGCTTGGAAAAGATCTCGCGCGCCGTCTTGTACAACAGCTCGCCCTGCTCGGTCAGGATCAGGCCGCGGGCATGACGATGGAACAGGGGCAGGTTCAGGCTTTCTTCCAAGGCGCTGATCTGCCGGCTGACCGCCGACTGGCTGAGGTTCAGGACCTCGCCCGCATGGGTGAAGCTTCCCGCTTCCGCCACCGCATGGAAGACCCTGAGTTTGTCCCAATCCATCTCTTAACGCCGGCTCCTTCCCCGGGGGAGGCCTCGGACGCGGCCCCCGTGACCGCGTCCTAACACTTCAGCTATAAGTTTGCCGCAACTCAGCCCTCATGTCCATGCATGGCGAGGAAGCGTTCGGCTTCCAATGCCGCCATGCAACCGGTGCCGGCGGCGGTGACCGCCTGACGATAGGTCTTGTCCTGGACGTCGCCGGCGGCGTAGACGCCGGGAATGTTGGTGCTGGTGGCGCCGGCCTTGGTGACGATATAGCCCTCGTCGTCGATGTCGACGACGCCTTTGAACAATTCGGTGTTGGGGTTGTGGCCGATGGCGATGAACACGCCGTCGCACGAAAGTTCGCTGGTTTCGCCGGACTTGACGTTCTTCAGCCGTATCCCGGTGACGCCGGGCGGATCGCCGGCCCCCAGGATTTCGTCGATGACGCTGTCCCACACCACGGCGACCTTGGGATTGGCGAACAGCCGGTCCTGGGCGATCTTTTCGGCGCGCAGGGAATCGCGGCGATGGATCAAGGTGACCTTGCTGGCGATGCCGGCCAGATAAATGGCTTCCTCGACCGCCGAATTGCCGCCGCCGACCACCACCACTTCCTTGTTGCGGAAGAAGAAGCCGTCGCAGGTGGCGCAGGCCGAGACGCCGGCGCCCTGGTATTTCTGTTCGGAATCGATTCCCAGCCAGCGGGCAGTGGCGCCGGTGCAGATGATCAGGGTGTCGCCGACATATTCGTCGCCCGAATCACCCTTGGCGACGAAGGGGCGCTTGGTCAAATCGACGTCGACGATGGTGTCGTACAGGAACTGGGCCCCCACGTGCTCGGCCTGCTTCTGCATCTGTTCCATCAGCCAGGGGCCTTGGATCGCTTCGGCGAAACCGGGGAAGTTTTCCACGTCGGTGGTGATGGTCAGCTGCCCACCGGGCTGCAGGCCGGCGACGAGAATCGGCTCCAGATTGGCGCGGGCGGCGTAGATGGCGGCGGTGCAGCCGGCCGGACCCGATCCCAGGATCAGGACTTTGGTGCGGTGGGTGGCCATGGGGGAATTCCTTGAACGGACGTTTTTGGGCGGACGAACAGCTGGAAAGATAAGCCGGCCCGGGGGCTTGCGCAAGGTACCGACAGGTACGAAAAAGGGCGCGGGAAGTCCCGCGCCCCCAAATCGTCGGCTGATGCCCGGGGCTTACAGCTCGCTGGCGTGGGCCGCCAGATACTTGGCGACGCCATCGGGAGTGGCCGACATGCCGGCCTTGCCCTTCTGCCAACCGGCGGGGCAGACTTCGCCGTGTTCTTCGTGGAACTGCAGGGCGTCGACCAGACGCAGCATTTCGTCGACGTTGCGGCCCAGCGGCAGGTTGTTGACGTGGGCGACCTGGACGTTGCCCGACTTGTCGATCAGGAACGAGCCGCGCAGGGCGACGGCATCGTTGATCAACACACCATAGGACTTGGCGATGGACTTGGTCAGGTCGGCCACCATGGGGAACTGGACGTTGCCCAGGCCGCCCTTGTCGACGGCGGTGTTCTTCCAGGCCAAGTGGGTGAAGTGCGAATCAACCGACACGGCGACGACCTTGCAGTTCTTTTCCGCCAGGGCCTTGACGCGGTGGTCGTGGGCCAGGATTTCCGACGGGCAGACGAAGGTGAAGTCCAGCGGATAGAAGAACACCAGGCCATAGGAACCGGCCAGGTAGGACTTCAGGTTGAAGGCCTCGTTGATGGAATTGTCGGGCATCACCGCAGGCGCGGTGAAATCCGGGGCGGCTTGGGTCACCAGGCTCAGGGGATTGACGGCGTCGGACATCCTAACGGGCTCCTTGTCTGATACGGTTGGTATGGTTTGCCCGGCAATCTAGATCGGCAAACCGCACCGCGCAAGTATGGAATGATTATAAGACATTGACCATGCGGTAGAGGGGGCGGACCTTGCGCCGCACCCTGGATGGTCACGGTGCGGCGGAGGCGCAATGAAACTTCGCAAAGTCATGTGGCAGCGCAATGTGGGGCTTGGCGGATGGCGATGGACACGGTAATATAATTTCGTAAATCGCTTTGGTTTTGGAGTTCCCTAATGCAGCGGGTCAAGTTGGACCGCATCGACCGTCGGATTCTGGCGGATCTGCAGGCTGATGGTCGGATGACGAATGTCGAACTTGCCCGGCGTGCCGGCATATCGGCCCCGCCTTGCCTGCGCCGCGTCCGCGCGTTGGAGGAAGCCGGCTATATCAAGGGCTATCATGCCGAGATCGAGCCGCATGCGCTGGGCTTCAACGTCACCGTTTTCGCCCATGTGGGGCTGAACAGCCAGGCCGAAGCCGATTTGCGGTCCTTCGAGGATCTGGTCCTGGCCTGGCCGGAAGTCCGCGAATGCCACATGCTGGCCGGCGAAACCGACTTCCTGTTGAAGATCGTCGCCCATGACTGGGACGATTATCAGCGCTTCCTGACCACCAAGCTGACGGCGGCACCCAATATCAGCCACGTCAAAAGCTCGTTGGCCATTCGTAACTCGAAGCATCAGCCCGGCGTGCCCATTGACGTGGATGCCGGTCCGGAAGCCGAGCACGAATAACCGGGAAGTTCCTGCCAAAGTATTATCCGTGATCCTGTTCTCCTTCTGAATCAGGGGGCGTTTTGCGTCCTCTGCATGATGGTTGTCGTTGTGCGTCATTGATTAGACTTCAACGATGACATGTCCGCCTGCGTCTTGCTGCGACGCGGCACCTGACAGAAGGGAGGGGACAATGGCAAAAGCCCGGTTCCAGATCAAATCGGTGATTTTCAGATTGCTGGGGTTGGTGTTGGTCAGCGCCGTCGGCCTGGTGGCCTTGACGGTGGTGGCTGCCGATTACGTCAAGCAGGAAAAGCTGAACGCCGCCATCGCCAAGACCCGGAATCTGTCGGAAGCGGCGCGTGACATCGCCGCCGAATATGACGCCCGCGCCAAGAAGGGCGAATTCGACCAAGCCATGGCCAAGAAGCTGGCCCGGGATGCCATTCGCGGCATGCGTTATGACGGTTCCGAATACTTCTTCGTCTACGACTACCAAGGGGTGAACGTCGTCCACGGATCGAAGCCCGACCGCGAAGGTAAGGGATTCATCGATTCCAAGGACGCCAACGGTTTCGTTTACATCCCGAAGATGATCGAGCTGGCCAAATCCGGCGGCGGCCATATCTTCTATTGGTTCCCCAAGGCGGGATCGACGGTGCCGGAACGCAAGGTGTCGTCGGTGGTGGGGTATGACCCGTGGCAATGGTTCGTCGGCACCGGGCTTTATCTGGACGACGTGGACCAGGCCTTCCAGAAAACCCTGAAGGAACTGGCCTTGATCGGCGGTGGGGTTTTGGCGCTGGTTCTGGTCATCGCCTGGATGATTTCCCGATCCATCGCCAAGCCGTTGCGGCAATTGGCCGGCGTGACCGACCGCATCGGTCATGGCGATTATCAGGTCGAGGTGCCGGCGCTGGGGCGGGCCGACGAAATCGGCATCATGGCCAATTCCATCGCCGTGTTGCGCGACGAGGCGGCGACCGCCGCCCGCTTGCGGGCCGAGCAGGAAGCGTTGAAAACCCAGGCCGAGGCGGAACGGCACAAATCCATGCTGGCCTTGGCGGATCGCTTCGAAGGCAGCGTCAAAGGCGTGGTGGATGGAATGAGCCAAGCGGTGGGGGCCAATGACGGCGCTGCCCGCGGCATGTCGTCCATCGCCGCCAACGCCCGTTCGGACGCGTCCTCGGTGGCCGGCGCGGCGGAAGAGGTCAATGCCAATATTCAGACGGTGGCCGCCGCCACCGAGGAATTGTCGGCGTCGATCCAGGAAATCAGCGGTCAGGTCCAGCATTCCACCCGTATCGCCCACGACGCGGTGGAAAAGGCCGAACAGACCAACGAATGCATCAATGGCTTGTCGGAAGCCGCCAGCCGCATCGGTGAAGCGGTCAAGTTGATCACCGCCATCGCCAGCCAGACCAATCTGTTGGCCTTGAACGCCACCATCGAGGCGGCCCGCGCCGGCGAGGCCGGCAAGGGCTTCGCCGTGGTTGCCGGCGAGGTCAAGGGACTGGCCACCCAAACCGCCAAAGCCACCGGCGAGATCACCGACCAGATTCTGGCGGTGCAAACGGCGACCCAGGACGCGGTGACGGCCATCCGTTCGATCACCCAGACCATCGGTTCCATGTCGGAAGTGGCGTCGACCATCGCCGCTGCCGTCGAGGAACAATCGGCCGCCACCAAGGAAATCAGCCGCAATGTCAACCAGGCGGCGTCCGGGGCGCATGACGTGTCGGAATTCATCAACCGGTTGGTGGGGGTGACCCAGGAAGTGGGCGACAACGCCGCCCAGGTGTCCCATTCCTCGGAATTGCTGAGCAATCAGACCAACCGTCTGCGGGGCGAGGTGGAAAGCTTCCTCTCGACCGTGCGGGCGGCGTGATTTTCGGCGCAGGCTTTGGGCGGTGTTTTATTTTCCGCCCAAAGCCTTGAAGATGTTTTGCAGGATTTTACGGCCGCCTTTGGGCTGCTGTTGGTCGGTGCCGGACGCGTTGTCCCCGCTCAACGCCCGCCCCAGACCGCCTTGCACCAGGGCTTTTTGCAGGGAATTGGCGTCGACGACGGTGCGCGGCTTGTCCATGGGGCCGCTCAGGCGCAGCCCCAAGGGGGTGGCGGGCAGCGACGCCAAGGCAATGGACAGGCTGCTGTCGGTGGTCCACGGCACCAGGGCGACGGACAAATCGCCGGCCAAGCTGCCGCCTTCGGCCTTGAGGGCGAGATCGGGCAGGCGGGCGGTGCCGTCGGCAACCTTCACCGTCCCGGACAGGCTGGTGAAGCGGGTTTGGCCGCCCTTCATGCCGGTTTGCGCCAGGGCCAAGATGTTGCCGATATTGCGCAGATTCGACAGCTGAGCGTTGATGGCCGGCAGGTCGATACCGTCCACATTGCCGTCCTTGGCCTCGAAACGGCCGTCGCCCTGGGCCGAGGCGGCCATGTCCTGGCTGGAACGCCCCGCCGCTTTCAGGCTGAAATGGCCGTTGGCCCGGCCGGACGCCAGACTGAAACCGGCGAAGCCGGGACGCCAGCGGGCCAGATCGGCGTTCTTGGCTTGAATGTCCATCTGCAGGTTGGGCTGCGGGGCGGCGCTGATCCGGCCCTTGGCGCTGATCCGACCGTCCAGGAAGCCGGCCTGCAAATCCTCGATGGTGGCGATGCCGTCGGTCAGGACCAGTTTCATTTGGGGCTGGTCCAGACGACCGAAAGATCCGCTCAGGCTGTTGGCGGACAGGTCGAACTGGCCGTCCAGCGCGTTCAATCCCGACCAATCCAGGGCGGTCTTGCTGAACGGCGAGCCGCCTTTCTTGCCGCTGGCCGACGCTTTGGACGCCGAAGCTGCGGCCGATGACTGGGCCGCACGTCGTGCCGCCTTGCCGCCCAGTTTCGGTTGCGGCGGAACGAAGGCCGGACGTGGGGACGTGGGCAGCGCCGCCAGATTCAGGTCGCCGGCCCGCAATTGTGCCTGAACCTGGGGACGCGCCGCCGAGAAGTCGATCCCGGCTTGGCCGCGCAGGGTGGTGGTGCCGCTACGGGCTTCCAGTTCCGGCATTTGCAACTTGCGGCCCTGGGGAACGAATTTGGCCGAGGCGGCGGTGTCGTTCCAGGTGCCGATGGCCCCTGTCCATTGGGCCGCCAGTCCGTCGTGCCACGACCCGGCGGCGTTGCCCTTGATCAGCAAATCGTCGTGTTTGGCCACCAAATTGGTCAGTTTCAGGCCCTTGTCGTCCACCGACAGGTCGCTACGGCCCGACAATCCGGGGCCGTTCAGGCGCAGCCGGCCGGTAAATCGGTCTTGTTCGAAAACCCCGTCCACATCGGCCCGCAAGCCCTGCTCCCACTGCCCCCCGGCATGGCGAACCACCACATTGCCTTGGTCCAGACCGGCCAGCAGGTCCAGCCCGCGGAATGTCTGCCCCAGCCAGGACAATTGGCCGATACGCAGGTGAAGGTTGCCCAACATGTCCTGGGGCAGGGCCACGCCAAGGGGGGATGCCGGGGCCGGGGTTTCGGTCCCCGCCGCCAGTTTGGCCGCGCCATTGGCCGGGGGCGTCAGGCTGGCGGGCAGCAAGGCCGGCAGGGCTGCCGACTTGGCCCCTTGCCAGCTTTCCAGGTTCAGGCTGTCCACATCCAGGTCGGCGTCCACCAAGGCGGGCGAGCCGGCCAGCAGGGTCAACGAGCCGCCGGCCCGGGTGTCGCCGGTCTGCAGGGTCAGGTTGACCAGCGAGAACTGGCCGTCCCCCCAATCCATATCCGCTTCGGCCTGCAGCGTCCGACCCGGGGGCAGGGCATAATCCGGCAGCAGGCCGGCCAGGTTTCCGGCGTTCAGAACCATGTGGCCGCTCAGCGCCGGGCCTTTTTCAACCATGCCTTCGAAGCGCAGGGCGGTATTCAGGGTGGGGATGGTCAGGCGGAACTGCGCTGCCTGCTCGTCGGTGGCGGACAGGCTGGCGGCGAAGGTGACGGCATGGCCGTTCCATTTGGAAAAGCCTTCCAGCTTGTGGGGGGCCACATGCAGGGTCAGGCTGTCGATGCTGGCACCGCCGACGCGCAGATGGTCGACGACCAGGCCGTTGACCTGCACCTGGCCGGTCAGCAGGGATAAGGGCGACACTTGCAGCGACAGGCGCTTGATCTGGGCGACGGGATTGTCCCCTTGGCGGGCGACGATGTTTTCCACCATCAATGCCGGGGGCAGCAGGGTCAGCCGCGCCGAGCCGCCGGTGACGATGGCAAGGCCGGTGGTGCGTTCGACCCGGGCGGTCAAGCGGTTGACTTCAGAGTTCCAATCGTGCAGCAGCAACAGCAAGGTGGTCAGACAGGCAATCGCCATTCCCACCAAGACCACGATTTTCTTACGTCCGCCCATTCTTGTTCTGCCCGCTGATCCGTCGCGCCGTACTGTATCGCAGGAGCCCCGCCCCCGCATCAGCCAAAGGTGACGTAGGCCTGTTCCAAGACGACCAGCCAGACCGCCAGCAGCAGGCCGCCGCTGAGCACGTAAAGGCCGTTCCAGTCGCGGCCCACCACCTTGACGCTGACGCCGCCGATACGGGCCACGGTCAGCACCGCCGCGCCTACGACGGTGGAGGACGCGGACAGCCCCCAAGCCCCCATCATGGCGCTGGCCAGCACCAGGGGGGGCGCCACATGGACCAAGGCCCCGCCCAGCAAGGTGACCGAAGCGATCTGCGACACACCCAACTGGGCCAAGGCCATGATCGACCAAGCCAGCAGGATGACCAGGACCAGGGGGGGCAGACCCAGGCCTTGGACCAAGGCGCCGATGCTGTCGGGCGACAGGAAGGCGGCGGCGATGGTGCCGGCGAACATGGCGCCCCCCAGCATGGCCACTTCGTCGCGGAAATTGGGCATGTTGCGCAACACGTTGTAGCCCAGTTCCTTCAGCACCAAGGCGGGCTGGCGTTTTTGCCACCACAACCAGACCAGGGCCGAGGGCGGCACCGTCAGCATGGCGCCGACCACCAGCTTCACGCCCAGCGTTTCGGCCAAAGCCACCGAGGTACAGACCACGGCGGCCACCAGCGCGGTCATGCGCCACGCCGGCAGCCAGTCCGTCCGTTGTTCGCCGGTGGCCCGCGGCCGGCTGCTGGGCGGATAGGCCCGGCGATCCAGATACCAGCCCAAGGCCAGCATCAGCGAGGCCAAGCCGGCCTGGAGCGGCAACAGGTGTGTCCAGTCAAGACCGGGGATCACCACCACGGTGACGGCGAAGGACACCGAAAGCGGCGACCAGGCGGTCATCATGGCGAAACCGCGCAACATGGCCGACAGCATGCGCCGGGTACGGATGTCGACGATGCGTTGCTCGCCGCCGGCGGCTTCCAGGGTGTTGCCCTTCATCACCATGGTGCCCAGCAGCGGCAGAACGCCGAAATTCAGCACCAGGGAAATCAGGTGGCTGCCCAGGGTCAGCACCAGATAGCGCCGGCCCGGGGGTTGGCGCACCATCAGCTCGCCGCATTGCTGGACCAAGGGCGAGGTTTCCGCCGCTTCGCGCAGGAAACCCAAGGCGGCGAACAGGCCGATGATCGAGGATGCGGCGATGGCCGCTTTGCTTAAGATGGCGGCCGGCTGGGGATGCCAGATCAAGGTGGCGGCGGCGGCCATGATGGCCAGGACCAGGATGACGCGGCCCTGCATCTGGCAGCGCCAGCCTTCCAAAGCCAAATAGAAGATCAGGGCGGCGGATGCCCCCAGTCCCGCCAAGCCGCCGCCACCCAGGGGTTGGGCGATGGCGCCGACGATGACCGCCAGCAAGGCGAGGGTGGCAAGGGCAGCCCGCATTTTTGGCCTAGGACATGGCGGCGAAGCGCGAACGCGGGGCGGGCAAGACCTTGGCCGGCTTGGCGATGTCCTTCATCAAAGCCGGGCCGTTGACCATGGCGAAGCCGCCTTGCACGGCGCCCACCACCACGGCGCGGCGACGCACGCCCCACAGATAGGTCGACAGGCCGAAGCCCTTGGCCTGATCCTGATAGCGGCGCAGATGCCCCAGCAAGGTGGCGTCGTCGGCCCGTTCCGTCGGCGACAATTGCGCCAGGTCGATGCCGATCATGGCGATGCCGCTGTCGGCGGCCAGCTTGGCGCGGCTGTCCCCCAGCCTGGTGCGCAGCGCCACCGCCCGGCACAGCGGGCGGGTGATGGCGACCGCTTCCATCAAGATGCGGGCGTTGAGCTGCTCGGGGATGCCGAACAGGTCGATGACCACCCGGTTCTGGCGCACCGCTTCCGGAATGTCGGCGAAGGGGGCCAGGATTTCCATGCGGTTTTCGGCGGCCAAGGTGGCCCAATGGATGGGGATGACCACGCTGGAGCCGTTGCCGGCATTTTCCGAGGCACGGAAATCGCGCATGGCGTTGCCGATGCAATAGCGGTCCAGCGACAGGGTCGAGTTCTCGTCGTCGCGCGGATAGGCCAGCACGCCGTCCAGGGTGATGCCGTCGGGTTTGTCCAGGCGTTGCAGACGGGCCACATAGGCGCCGATGGTTTCCGGTTGGTTGACCCAGGTGGGCCGCCACAGCAAGGTCAGGCGCGAGGTGTCGGTCAAGGGCGGGGCCGACGGCATGATGGCCGGTGCCGCCACTTTCGACGGTTCCGGGCGCGGGCCGGTGTCCAGGATGATCCAGGCGGTGTCGGAATCCTTCATGCGCTTGGGCGCGTCCATGGCGACCCAGCCGGGGTCTTGGGCCTGTCTGACCTGGGCTTCGCCGGTGACCGCGTGGGGCAGGTCGCCCGCGGCGGCTTTGGGCTTGGCCACCGGAGCCGCCGTTGGCGGCACCCAGGCCTTGCTGGAATCGTCGGCGATGGCGGCGGCGATCAGGGCGCGCTTTTCCCCCACCGCCCGTTGGATGGCGGCATGGTTCAAGGTGCCGTCGGGCAACACCGCTTCCGCCAGTTCCATTTCCGCGGCCAGGGCCAAGGGGCGCTCGACGCCCTGGAACTGGTCGCCGACCAGCCGGGTCCCCAATTCCTGGGCGATGGTGTGGGCGCGCAGGCGGCCTTCGTCGGCCGAGCAGGTGCGGAACACCAAGGTGAAAAAGTCGGTGCCCTGGCGGGAAAACAGGTTGCCGGCGCCCAGGTTCTTGGTGATGACGCCTTCGGCGATCATCATCACCTTGTCGGACACCTTGCTCCAGCGTTCGCCCACCGCTTCACGGAATTCCACCAAAGAGATCACGTGCAGCTTGGTGCCGAAACGGCCTTGATCCTCGCGCAGGACCTGTTCCATGGCCAGACGGAAATCTTCGTCGGTCAACGAATCTGTGCCAGCGTTCAGGGCGGCGCGGCGCGCCATCTCCATCTCGCGTTCGGCGTCTTCCGGCGACATGTCGTCGATCTGGCCACGCTTCTTCATCCGCCGGGCGACACTGGCGATGGGGGCGGTGATGCGGGAAAACAGGCCTTTCCTGGGGCGCTTGGCAGGGGCCATGGGCGTGCGGGGCTTCTGGCTGACAGGTTGGGTCGAGCTTTTCTGGCTCATGGGGAACTCCATTCCGGACGGCCGATTCTGGTCGTCATCCGGAATGGTTCACCGAAAGCATTGCGTTTTTGTAAACGCCGATGCGATCCCTTACTTTCCTAGACTTTGGCGATAGGTATCGCCCAGGGCTTTGTATTTGGTCGCCGATTTGGGGAAGAAGGCCAATTCCTCGTCCCGAAGCGGGCGCATCAGCTTGGCCGGGTTGCCCGACCACAATTCGCCCTTCTGGACGCGCTTGCCCGGTGTCACCACCGCACCGGCGGCGACCATGGCCCCCGATTCGATCACCGCGCCGTCCAAGACGGTGGCGCCCATGCCGACGAAACAGCCGTCTTCCAAGGTGCAGGCATGCAGCACGGCGCCGTGGCCGATGGTGATGTCCGAGCCGATATAGGTGCCGAGCTTGCCTTCGGTGACGTGGATGATGGTGCCGTCTTGGATGTTGGTGCGTTCACCGATGCGGATTTCATGCACGTCGCCGCGGATGACCACGCCGAACCACACGCTGGTGCCCGAACCGATGACCACGTCGCCGATCACCGTGGCGTTGGGGGCGACGAAGCAATCGTCGGCGATGGTCGGGCTGGTGCCTTTGAACGGCAGGATCAAGCCGGACATTTCAGGACTCCTTATGGGAAGAGGGGCTGTTGGTCGATGCCGGTGGTTTCCGGCAATCCGAACAGCAGGTTCATGTTCTGGATGGCTTGGCCCGAGGCGCCCTTGACCAGGTTGTCGATCACCGAGCAGATGATGACGCGGCCGGGCAGGCGGTCGTCGAAGGCGTTCATGAAGCAGAAATTGGCCCCCCGCACATGGCGGGTCTGCGGCGCCACGCCAACCGGCAGCACCTTGACGAAGGCTTCGCCCGCATAGGTCCTGGTCCAGCAATCGCGCAGATCGGCGGCCTTGGCGCCGTTGGCCAGACGCACGTTGATGGTGGACAGCATACCCCGGCTCATGGGGATCAGATGGGGGGTGAAGCTGACGTTCAGCGCCCGGCCGGCGGCTTCACCCAGTTCCTGCTCGATTTCCGGGGAATGGCGGTGGCTGGCGATGCCATAGGCGTGCAAGCCTTCAGTGACTTCGCAATAAAGGATGTTTTCCTTGGCGGCGCGACCGGCGCCCGAAGTGCCCGACTTGGCGTCGATGATGATGTCGTCGGCCTCGATCAATCCGGCCTTCAACAGCGGCACCAGCGGCAATTGGACGCTGGTGGGATAGCAGCCGGGATTGGCCACCAACCGCGCCTTGGCGATGGAATCGCGCTTCAACTCGGTCAGGCCGTAGACCGCCTGCTTCTGCAGTTCCGGTGCCTTGTGGGGATGGCCGTACCAAGTGTCATAGGCTTCCAGGTCATAAAGCCGGAAATCCGCCGACAGGTCGACGATCTTCACGTGTGCGGGCAGGCCGGCGATCACGTCCTGGGTGGTGCCGTGGGGCAAGGCGCAGAACACCGCGTCGATGGAACCGAAATCCACCTGATCGATGGACACCAGGGTCGGCAGGTCCAGGGCGGCGAATTGCGGGAAGACGCTGGCCATCTCTTGCCCCGCCTTGCGGTCGGCGGTCAGCGCGGCCATGCGGAAAGTGGGATGGGACGCCAACATGCGCACCAACTCGGCCCCGGTATACCCGCTGGCCCCCAAAATCGCGACCTTGACCTCGCTCATGATCCGTCCTTTCCACAAACGTCAGCGATTGCAAACATGTGGGACGGACGATAGCAGGGGGGAAGGGGCAAGGCTAGTCGGGGATATAGGTCCAACTGCCATCGGCCTGCTGGCAGACGGTACTGGCGGCCTTGCCGTCGATTGTGACGGTGGGCACGGCGTGGCAATTCTGCGACTGTCCGCCCGCTTGGTTCCACTGAATGTCGGAACCGGTCGGCGCCGCTTGTTGTCCCCGCACCGCATAGGGCACGTTTTCACCGGCCGGCACCGGAGCCTGGGTTTGGCTGGCGGTGGCCGGGGTGTAGTTGGTGGTGAAGGGCAACGGCGCGTAAGACGGGCGCGGCGGGCTTTGGCTGGGCCAACCCGGGGCCTCGCCGGGGGCCGGGGTCAGGCGTTCCTCGGCGCAGGCCGCCAGGGCCAAGGGGGCCAGCAAGACCAGGAAAAGCGGGCTCTTCATGGCTTTTCTCCTTATTGTGTATCCTGGTGATCGGAACCGATCCCCAGAGCCCTCAGTCGGCGGGCGTGTTTCTCCGAACCACTTGCCTTCCGCGGCATCAGCCGCGCGGCGCGGTCGCGCCTAACCAAATCCCGATGAGCTTCACTCATCAGGATTTGGTCTTACTTCCACTGACGCATCAGGCCATTCATGGTGTTATGGGCCAGGTTCTGGGCGATCTTGGACAGTTTCGGCGGCTTGCGGCGCTTTTCAAAGCCCGAGCCGGTGGCGCGATACTTGTCCTCGCCCTGCGGACCAAAGCTGTCGTCGTCGTCTTCATCGGGCACGGAAAAGCCCGATCCGGTGGCGACAACCGGCTTTTCCGGGTTCCATTCCCTCAGATTCTTGGAATTGACCATGGCGACGATGGCGCCGGTCTTCACGTCCAGGATGCGGGCGCGCAATTCATAGCCGGTGGACGACTTGGCATTGGCGGCCACCAGGATTTCCATCAGGTAATCGGCCTTGCCCTGCAGGGCCCGGGTTTCCACGCTGCGTTCGTTGGTGGTGTTCATGTCCACCCCGGTCAGCCGCACGATGGCGGCACGGTCCACCACCACGGCACCGGCTTCCAGGAAGGGCGCCAAAAAGCCGTCCTGGAACTCCCATTCAAAGCTTTCGCTGGTCTGCGGGCGACGGCTGTCGACGGCACGGCGTTCGATCGAGGTGCTCTGCTGGGCGTTTTCGCTTTGGTTCAGGTTCAGATCACCCGACATGGTCGAGCTGCCTTCCTGGCGGGTGACCACCCTGGTGTCCGCATACCATTCGTTCAAGGTGTCCGACAATTGCCGGTTCCAGAACAGCGCCAGCTTGGGTTTGCCGTTCTTGGCATAGGCGCTGGCGAAATTGGCCACCGTGCTGGACTGGCTGCCGAAGGAACCGGCATCGTCGGGGGCCTTGCGGGCGCGTTCCACCACCGTGCCGTCGCGCGGCGTGGCCTGGGCCGGCGGCGGAGCTTCGTAGACCGGCACACCGCCGCCCGCCGATTGGGCGTGCGCGGCGACGGGCAACAGGCTGGCGGCAAGCGCCAGGACGGCAAGGCGATGGGTACGCATCAGCGGGTCTCCCGGACTTCCACCATGTAATATTGCACGTTCTTGGTGCCGATGGACGATTCGGCGTAAGTATTGGACGTACGTGGGGCCAAATTAAGGCGCTTCCAACCGCTGACCGGTTCGGACGGCGCCTGGGCCTGATCATAGAACTGGGTGCGGCCTTCCACGTTCAGCGGATAATCGGTGCAATTGATGATCTGGCTGATCACCTTGACCGTGCCGGTGGCCGTCCGCTGGGCGGTGACCGAACGCACATAAAGCTTGTTGATGACGTTGAAATCGGTGATCGACACCGAATTCAGCGGCATTTCCAACAGCGGCGAGGGTTCGCCCGGGGCGGCGGCGGGCAGGGCCACCAACTGGCGCTGGGCATTGATGCCGGCCATGTTGCAGATGGGGGCCGGTTCCTGCTGCTGGGCGCAACCGGCCAGAAGACTGATTGAGGTCAGGCCGGCTGCGGCCAGGATGATCTTACGCATGACGGGCATTTCCCTTTGGTTCAGCTTTTCGGTTGTTCGGGGGCGGCGTCTTCGGGGCCGCGCTTGACCGGCGTGGCACGTTCCGGGCTTGGTTCCGGCAGGCCGGGGATCACCACCGGGGAAACCATGGCTTCCTTGTTGGTGGAATAAGGCGCGCGGGGATTGGCCGGTTGGGCGCTGTCACCACGCACCCAGGCGATGCCGCAAGAACCGGCGCGGGTCACCTTGGCCTCACGCGTGCGCAAATAAGTGCCGTCGGCGGCCAGGAAGTCCACCGACAGGCTGGTCACCCGTTCTGGCAGCTTCAAGGTAGCGGCATGCACCCGGTCGGGCAGGTTGTCCCAATAACGGGTGTCGGCGTCGGGTTCGGCGGCTTCCGCAGCGCCCTTGGCCAACAGGCCGACCAACAGCAAGGCGCCGGCCACCGCCGCCGCTTCGCCCTGGTTGTTGTGGTTGTTCGAAGCGGCGACGGAAGCCGCCACCATGGCCCCGGTCAGGGCGACGTCGCCGACCGTGCTGGCCGCGTCCTGGAACTGGGCCTTGCCGGCCAACACCGCGTCGAAGGGGCGGCCGCCGCGGGTCGAGGACTGGAAGAAGATGTCTTCCAGCAATTGCGGCTCGACCTTGCGGCTGACCGTGCTGGTCACCGTCTTGGCCGATTTGCCCTTGCCTTGGGTTTCGGACTTTTCCTCGGAATAGGACAGCCGGGCGATTTCGGTGCCGCTGGCGCGGCGGTATTTCAGGAACTTTTCCTTGGTCTCGCCTTGGGCGGCGGCGCTGAACTTGACTGGCGGCTGACCGGTTTCCACCAGCAGAAGCGTGTTGTCGCCGGCGTCCGGCAGCGGGAAGTCCGCCTTGATCTTCTTGAATTCGGCGAAGTCGTCGTCGGCGGTGGTTTTGTTGCCGCGACAGCGAGACGCCCAGCCCTGCAGATATTGCAGCAGGCCGAAATCCGCCTGGTGCTGATCTTCGTCGGCGAAGGAATCCTGGATGAAGCCGCCCTTGAAACTGGCCCGGGCGTTGTCGTAATCGCCGGTCTTCAGGTACAGCAACCCACGATAATAATAGGCCATGGCCCGCTCATAGGGCTCGCCCTTGAAATCCTTGACCAGTTCCTTGGTGAACAATTCGCGGGCCTTGGCGGCGTCGGGATTGTCCACATAGATCGATTCGATCCGCCCCAAGGCGTCGTCCAGCAACGATTCCGCCAGTTTGTCGTCGCCCAGTTCCATGCTGGCCAAACCCAGGCGCATGTCGTTCAGCACCTGGTTGCGCGGTCCCTGGATCAAGGAGACGTAGAAGTGCTTTTCCAGGCTTTTCGGCTTGTCGGCCAAATAGGAATGGACCACTTCGGGTTTCACCGCGCTGTTTTCTTGTTCCCGTGTGGTCTGGCAGGCGGCGGTCAGCGCCGCCAAGGCGACGCAGCCGGCCACGCGGAAGGTTTGTCCCCCCATGTTCCGCCCCTTTAGCGATAAATGATGTCGTCGGCGGCGGCTTTCGAGAATTCATAGATACCGCTCCACACGATGTCGGCGGTTTCCAAATCGGTCATCTCGAAAATGATCTGCGTATAGCGGCTCATCATGCCGGTCTTGGGATCGCGGGCATCCAGCGAGGTGATGCGGCCACCCAGGCGGTAATCGCCGCCGCGCTGCGCCGCGGCCAAGGCGTTCTTGCCCTGGTCGGTGACGCCCTTGCGCTTCAATTCGCGTTCGGCGGCCACCATGTTGGCGTTATGGCGGGCGACGAAGTTCATGCGGCCTTGCGAGGCGCGCTGCAGGCTGACGCGCAGGCGGTCGGTGATCGAGTTGCGGTTGATGCGCGAGGCGCTTTCATTGATGAAATATTCGCTGTCGACGATGACGTTGGGGGCGGTGGCGGCATTGGCCAGACGCGGTTCGGTCAGCATGTCGCGCATCATCTGGTCGGTCATCGACACGATGTCCTGGCTTTCGATGCCCACGCCCTTGACGGCGCCAAGGCTGGCCGGATCCTGATAGGTGGTGGGGGCGCCGGCCTCGTTCTGCACGGTTTGGCAGGCGGAAAGCGACAAGGCGGCGATGGCGGCGGCAAGCAAGCGGCGCATGAAGGGGCAACTCCCGGTTTCTGGTCCTGGCAGAACGATAATGCAGCTTATCGGGTTTTGCATCGGCGAAGTTGATCTATCGTTAGTCTTCCTTATTACGGGCAATATCGTTATCAAATTTGGAACGATGCGTTGCGACTTCGCCGGATTGTGCCAAAAAGAAAGCCATACCACATTAAAGCCAGCAGATTCTTCAACGGAGCATTCCCATGCTGACCCTTCGCCCCTCGCAAGACCGTGGCCAAGCCAATTTCGGTTGGCTGGACAGCCGGCACAGCTTTTCTTTCGGTGAATATTTCGATCCGGCCCATATGGGTTTCGGCCCGCTTCGGGTGATCAACGAAGATTGGGTGGCACCGGGCACCGGTTTCGACACCCATCCGCACCGCGACATGGAAATCGTCACCTATGTGCTGTCGGGCGCCCTGAAGCACCAAGATAGCCTGGGCTCGTCATCGATCATCCGTCCGGGCGAGGTGCAGCGCATGACCGCCGGCACCGGTATCCGTCACAGCGAGCATAACCCGTCGGCCGACGAAGTGGTGCATTTGCTGCAGATCTGGATCGTCCCCGACCGGCGCGGTCACGAACCGGGTTACGAGCAAAAGACCGTCTTGATCGCCGAACAACCGGGGCGGCTGCATTTGATCGCCGGCCCGGTCGGTGGTGACGGCGCCGTCAGCATCAACCAGGACGCCGCCATCCATGCCGGGCAACTGAAGACCGGTGACCAGGTGGCGTTTCCGCTGGCAACCGGCCGTGGCGCCTGGGTCCAGGTGGCCAAGGGCGGTGTCACCGTCAACGGCCACGACTTGAAAGCGGGCGACGCCATCGCGGCGCGGGACGAAGACATGTTGGACATAATCGCCCGCGAAGCCGCTGAGATCCTGGTTTTCGACCTGCCGCTTTAAAAGGTGATGCGCCCAAACGGCCCCAGCAAAGTGGCGTAGTCCACCCGGACTTCGCCGCTGTCGCGGTGGGTGACCACAGCCGCCCTGCCTTGGCGGGCCAAATGACGTTGGCGGGCCAAGGCGGCGCCGTAATCGGCGAAGCATTCCGCCGCCATGGGATTTGGGGTGCCGTTTCGTCCCAAAGGCGTCAGGACATGGGGGTGTTTGTCCAGCGGGCTGGTTCGCACGGACCGGGTCAGACGGGGAAAGGCTTGGTCCCAGCGGGCGGCCATGGACAAGATGGCCAGCATCGCGGCCGCCAGGACGATCAACACATTGGCATCGGTGCTCATGTCGTCACCTCATCGCTTGTGGTGCCGCACCTCCCTGGTAATTAGGTAAGCATGGTTGACCTGTAAAACGCCAGTGCGGGAATTGCATGCCTATTATCTCGCATCTGCGAGATTGGCTTATCCGGGCTGTCCGTCTTTGCGCGGGTGCAGCAGCCAAGGGCCGAAACGGGCGACCCAGACGACAAAGGCGGCAGCCCATAAAATCGATGGAATGGCGACGCCCCAGATGGGCATGTGGGCGGGCGCCCACAAGGCGGTCGCCATGCGTAAGCCGGTGGCCAGGCTGACCAGCCCATAGGCCAGCCACGTGACGCCGGGCAAAGGGAAGGCCCGGCCGCTGTGACGCAGGCTGACGATGGACATCACCGCCAACGCCACCAGGGCCGCGGCCCCCAGTCCCAAGGCGTGGCGCAGGGCGACGGGATCCAGGTCAAGCCCCAGGATCGCCATGCCCAATCCCCCCAATCCCACGACCATCCAGGCCTGGGCCAGATAGAACGGCAGGACCTGGGGACGCAGCAAGGCGCGGCCATGATGCAGCTCGACCATACGGTCGGCCTGGGCGCAGGCCGCGGCCAGGGCGATCCAGCCGGTCACCGCCTGGAACGGCGCCAGCCAATCGGCCAGGGCGAACAACACCAAGGTGGCGGTGGCCAAATGACGGCGGCCAGGGGCCAGACGGATTTGCGGGGATTGCCCGGTCTCGACCAGGGCCGAGCGCAGGGTCACTGGCAGGATGCGGCCGGTGGCGATGGCGATCAGCACCAAGAACAGATTCTGGCCGGCATACAGCACCCGCTCGACAGGCAGGGACAGAATTTCCAGCCGGCCCAGATGGAAGGCGGCATTGGCGGCGGTCAACAGGGCCAAAGCCAGAAAAAACTCCCACGGCTTGCCGTAACGGGACACCACCAGCAGCAAGGCGGGCAGGAACACGACATCCAGTCCGGCGACCAAAACGGGAGGCAGGATTGGATCAAGCCAAAAGGCCAGCCGTCCCAGAATCCACAGGATCACCAAACCCGCCAAACCGCGCCCGTTGATCGGGGCCTTGCCGGTCCATGACGGCATGGCGGTTAACAAAAAGCCGGCCAGGGCGGCGCATAGGACGCCGAAAATCTGTTCGTGGCCGTGCCACAATCCGGCCGGTAATGCGGTGAGCGCACCCCACCCCATCCACAGGACCGGCAAGGGCAGCACTGCCGCACAAGCGGCCAGCGGTAAGGCCAGGAAGAAAGGACGGAAGCCATAGGCCAGGATAACCGAGGTGTTCATAGGGTTTCCTCGACCATGGCCAGGGCTGCGGCGATGGCCGGGTCGGCCAGCATATTCCCCACTTCCGCCTGGACGAACCCGTCGTCGCGGTATGCGAACGGGCGCTCGATGTCGCGCGCGGCGGCCAAGCGGGCCGGTTTGGGCGTCAGCACCCAGATGCGGTCGGCCAGGCGTACCGCTTCGGCCAGGTCATGGGTGACCAGCAGGGCCGTCAGCTCGTGTTCGCTGATCAACCGTCGCACCAGGCTTTGCATCTGACGGCGCAACCCCACATCCAGGGCGCTGAACGGTTCATCCAACAGCAGCAAATCCGGCCGCACCGCCAGGGCACGGGCCAGGGCGACGCGTTGCCGCATGCCGCCCGACAATTCATGGGGATATTTGTGGGAATCGCTTGTCTCGAGCCCAACCTTGGTCAGCCAGTCATGGGCGCGGCTGCGGCGGGTGCGGCAATCGATCCCCTGCGCCTTCAAACCGAAGGCGACGTTGTCGACGGCATCGCGCCAGGGCAACAGACAGGGGTCCTGGAAGACGAAGACCGGGTGATGGAAATCATGGTGGATGTGGCCCTGCGCTGGATGGGCCAAGTCGCCCACCATGGACAACAGGGTGCTTTTACCGCAGCCCGAGGGGCCGATCAGGCAGCCGACACGACCGCGAGGCAGTTCCAGACTGATCTGGTCGATGATCGGTTGCGGGCCGAAGGCGTGACCCAGGCCGATGATCCGAAGACCGGACGACAAGGCGTTCATCATCATATCCTAGAAACCGGCGGTGGCGGAGGGACCGACGCCGGGCATTTCCCGACGCCAGACCTGCAGATGGCGGCGGACCGGTTCCAGCAGCAGGTATTCGACGATCAGCAGCAAGCCGACCACCGTCACCACCCAGGCCATGGCCTTGATGGTGTCCACCTGGACGCGGGCGGTGGCCAGACCGTCGCCGATGCCGCCGGAACCGCTCAGCAATTCGGCCATCACCGTGACTTTCCACGACAGGGCCAAGGCGGTGGCCAAAGCGGGAAACAGATAAGACAGCATGTGCGGCAGATAGACGTCCCAGGCCAGGACCGGCCAGGGGGCGCGAAACGACTGGGCCATGCGTTTCAACGCCCCGTCCAAGGTGCGCATGCCTTGTGCTGAGCCGGCGAAGACGATGGGGGCGGTGGTCACCAGCACGGTGAACGACACGGCGAAGCCGGTGCCGCCGAACCACAGCAAGGACAGCACCACCCAGGCGATGGCCGGGATACCCAGCATCAGGGTAGCGATGGGTTGCAACAACCGGCGCATCATGTCCGACGCGCCGGCCAACACTCCCAACAATCCCCCAGCCACGGACGCGGCGGCGAAACCGCCCAGGGCATTGATGCTGGTATCCCAGATGGCGGGCAACATGCGGCCGGCTTCTGCCAGTTTCCACAAGGCGGCGAAGGAATCACGCGGCGAGGGCAGCACCAAGGTGCCATAAGCGGCATGGCCGGCTTCCCACAGGGCGATCAGCAGCAGCAGACTGGCCGCCACTCCCCAGCCGCCCCACAGATAATCCAGCGCCCGAAGGCCCCGGCCGCGCGTCTGCATGCCCTAGGCCCCCCAATAGAAGCGGGAATCGGGCAGTTTGCCGCCGACGATGTCGGGAGACAGTTCCATCAGATGACTGAAATAAGCCTCCATCTCGGCCTTGGCCTCGGCCCCCGAGGCGACGCCCAGACGGAAATGCGGCAGGGATTGCTGAATGATGGCCGGTGGCAGGTCCAGGTAATCGGCCCCCAGCTTGCCGGCGCTGGCGGGGTTGTTCGTCACCCAACGCGCCGACGAGACGCAGCCCTCGTGGATGGCCTTGACCAGATCCGGGTACTTTTGCACCAGATCCTCGGATACCCCCATGCCGGCCTGGGCCAGACGCGGCGGGCCGCCGGTGACCTCGCCGTAAAGGGCGGTCAGGTCGATGGCGCGGTGCACCGTCATCCCCGCCTGCATACCGCGCAAGGTGGCGGCGGTGGCCGCCGGTTCAGCCAGCACGGCGATGTCGGTCTTGCCGGCCAGGAACAGTTGAACCGCTTCGGTCGGGGTGCCCACGTATTGCAGCTTGATGTCTTTGTCCGGGTCCATGCCCTTGCGCTTGACCACGAAGCGGAAGATCAGGTCGGGGGCGTCGTTGCGGAAGGATTGCAATACGTTCTTGCCGGCCAGGTCCTCGATCTTGGTGATGGCCGGGTCGCGGGTCATCACGTACAGCAACCCCCAGGTCAGGATGTTGAGCTGGCGCACCGGAACGCCGCGGTTGAACAGATTGGCACAGGAATAAGACGGGGTGCCGAAGACGTTCATATCCCCCGACAACACGCCGGCGCGCATTTGGTCCGGGGTGCGCCACACCTTCATCACCGATTTGGCGGCGTGGGCGGAAAGGGCGCCGCTTTCCACCATATGGGCGATGACCACCGAGGGTGTGGCCGGCATGGCGTTGATGGTCAGGCGGTCAAGCAACGGGGCGGCACGGCCCGAGGCCGGCAGGGCGGCAAGGCCGCCGGCGGCACCCATGGCGGCAAGCAGGGAACGGCGAGAGATATCGAACATGAGAGGGATTCCTTTGACGCTCAGAACGTGGCCATGGCGCGGGCATAGAAACTGCGGCCGGGACCGTTGGCGGCACTGGGGTTGGGGTCGTCGGTGACATTGGCGGGATTGGATTCGGCGTAGGTCTTGTCGAAGACGTTGTCGATGCCGACGCGGAGGCCGATGGTGTCGTGGAACTGCATGCCGGCATAAAGGTCGAGCAGGCCGAAACCGCCACGCTTGCTGACGTCGAAGCCGCTGCCGGTGGATGGGTCGTCATCCAGGCGGGTCTGGCTGGAAACGGCGCGAACCTTGAAGCCGGCATTCCAGCTGCCGATTTCCCCCAAACTGTCTTGCCAATCCACCAGCAGATTGGCTTCGAACGGGTCTATGCCGTAAAGCGCCCGTCCGTCCGCGGTGTTCTCGCCCCAGCGATAATAAAGCGCCACTTTGGTGGACAGGTTGCGGGTCAGGTTGATGGCCGCCTCGGCTTCGGCCCCGGCCAGGCGGGCATCCACGTTGCGCCAGATGAAGGCGTTGTCGGACAACAACACGCCGCTTTGCCCATGGGCCCGGTCGCGGCTGATGAAATCCTCGACTTGATCCACATAGCCGGAAACCGACAGACGCCAGGATTGGCTGGCCAAGCCGTCGTCGCCGCCGGGACGCTTGCGGCCGTAATCCAGCCAGTCATCCCCCTTGAAAGCGATCCCGGTTTCCGCCCGGTAATGCACTTCCGGCGACAGGTTGGGGTTGCCCACCTGTCGGGTGATGGTGCCGGCTGCCGTGGCGTTGTTGGCCGAAGGCAGGGCGAAATAACGTTCTTGGGTGTCGGGGGCCCGCATGATGCGCCCCACCGAGCCGGTCAGGCTGATGCGGTCATTCATCAGTTTCTGTTCGCCGTCCAGCTTCAGACTGATCAAATGATCTTCGGGACTGGTGTCCACTTCGCCGAAATAGCTTTGGTACAGCGAGCGCGGCGTGAAGGTCAGTCCGCCGATGGACATGGTCTTGTCGGCCTTGGTGGCGTCGGCGGTGACATAATCGTAACGAAGGCCCAGATTGACGGTGGTGGCCACGGCCGGTTTCCATGCCAGATCCAAATTGGCGGCGTGCTCCCACACCTCGACACCGGGATATTGATAACCGGTGATCTGCGACAGATTGTTGACGCCGGGGCCGCCCCAGCGGGTGGCGTCGTGCCAGATGCGGTTGCTGGACAGGGTCAGGCGGCTGGCCAGATCGGCGGCCAAGTGGGTTTCGCCCGACAGGCTGGCGCCGATCTCGGTACGTGATGGCTTGGCGATGTTGCGGTTGGCGGCCGGGGTTTCGGGGCGCAGGGAATAATTGTTGGCCACTCGCTCCAGCCCGACATAGCGTAGCTTCACCCCTACCTTGTCCAGGCCGTCCACCATCTTGCGGGATTCGGCGCTGATCTGCGCCACCGTGCGTTCGGTCTTGATGGGATCGGCGCCGAAGCCTTCCGCCAGGGTAAGCCCACCTTGGCGCACCGATACCGGCAAAGGCAGCATGTGGTCGTCGATGCGGTCGTGCAGCACCATGGCGTTGACATTGGTGTCGGCGTTGGGGCGCAGGGCCAGCACCAATTGTTCCGTATGGCGGTCGTAACCGGTACGGATCTCATCGCCGTTGCCGTCGGTGTAGCGGCCGGCATTCTCGTAATTGGCGGTGGCCTGTACGGTGGCGAAGGCGGTGCGCAGGGTCGCCTGACCGAACACCTCCTTGGTGCTGCCGGCGCTGGTGTAGCCTGCTCCGACTTTCACGGGGGCCAGTGACGACGCGATGGAATCCAAGGCCCCGCCTCCCGGATGAACCTTGTCGCGCCGATATGCCATCTCGCCCGGTGCCCAGCCCAAATCCCACATGGGTAAAATCGGAAAAGGGCTGGGTTTGTCATGCTGGCTGAACACCGGCACCACCGAATCCTTGGGCAGGGTGGCGGTCGCCACGTCTTGCGCGGCGGCACCGCCCGCGGCCAGCACGCTGCCGGCCAGGATGGTGGAGAGGTGGTAACGGTTCATTGGCTTGGTCCCCTTGGATGGAGTTTAGCGGAACGGGCTCGATATGCAAATGCGAATAAATCGCATACTTGACGCGAGGGAACCCCTGTGAAGAGGCGGCGTCATGAAGGTGTCTTCCTTTGCATCAATTCCGAACACGCTTATCAAATGCAATTGCGACCGAATTGCAACATGACTACCGTAAGGGCATCACACCGGCTGGTGAATATCATTTGTTAAGAACCGCATATTTTCGTCGTCATCAGTTCTGTCGGTCAATTGTCGAAAGGCCTTGTAATGAAAGTTGATATAAAACCGCCTTCGGCAGGGATTGAACGGCACTGTTGCGGGGGTATGATGTCTGCGCGTGACGAGATTTACACATTTCTTGCATCGACAAGCCCATTTTCACTTGTTGATGATGCGTTGTTACGGGATCTATTAACAGATGCATTTCACATGACCTTGGTCGAACGTGAGCATTTGTTCCACATGGGCGAGAAGGCCGAGCATTTCTATCTGCTGATGTCCGGGACCTTGGCCATGTACCGGTCCAACCATGATGGAGAGGAAAAGGTCTATCGCATTGCCCGGGCCGGCGATGCGGTGGCCGAAGCGGTGATGTTCGCCGAGCCTTGCGTTTACCCGCTGTCGGCCCAGGCCTTGGAGGCCAGCCGTGTTTACCGGTTGTCGCGCCGTCGCTTGCTGGAAATCGCCGAACGCTCTCCGGCTTTCGCCATGTCCATGTTGCGCGCCATGGCCGGGACCATCTGTCAGGCCATCAACCGCATCGATTTGTTGACCACCACCGGCGCCGAGCAGCGTCTGGCCGCCTATCTGGCCAGTCAACATTGTCGTCAGGGCACCACCCGCCTGACCCTGCCGGTTAACGGCAATGTCCTGGCCGCTCAATTGGGTGTCACGCCGGTGACGCTGTCGCGCCAGCTCAGCCGTTTACGCCAAAACGGGGTGATTTCAGGGCAGAAGCGCACGATCTGCCTGTTGGATGTGGCCGCTCTTTACGCCGCCGCCGGACTGCCGGGACCACAGGGTGAAAGTCGCTTGGGCGGCTGTCATGACCTGGGCGAGGGCATGATCGAATGTTGTCAGAAAATATGACAAGGGGACTTTTTACCATGAACAAGACATGTCTGTTCCTGCGCTGCCAGCGCGACCACAATCCCGGCGCCTTGGCCGGAAGGGTGGAAGCCCGTCATCTTTCCGAACTGGCGGGGCTGGATCTGCACGGCTATGGGGCCATCCTGGTCTCGATGCTGACCGACCAAATCAGCCTGGCGGAGCATTCGGGTCAGCTGGAAGCCTTCCTGGACGATGGCGGAACCCTGGTTTTCAACGGCCACGTGGCCCATCCGCCCATCAATGGGCTTGGTCAATTCGTGCCCCAGCAAGGTCGTGGGATCGACAGTCTGACCATCCACCGTCTGGCCGACCATCCGGTCTATGACGGGGTGGCGGCCCAGGATTTGACCTTCCGTCGCGGCGTCGCCGGTTTCTATGCGCGCGGACACAATCCGCTTCCCGCCGGAGCCCAGGCCTTGAATGGCTTGGGGCCTGACAAGGTTCCTGTCGATTGGGTTTGGCAGCGGCCCGGTGGTGGGACCGTTTTGATGCATTGCGGCCTTGATCTGTGGGCGTTCGCCGGCGATCCCACCACCGCGTCGCGCATGGCGCCGCAATTGCTGGCCTGGCTTTACTCGGACATGCAGGGAAACGCCTAAGATGCAGACCATTCTGGCCGTTGATGGCGGCACCTATTTCCATCATTTCGCCTATACCGACCCCCGGGTCGCCGGCTTCATCACCAAGCGCGTCCATGTGCGCGACCTGGGCGATGCGGTGTTGGACGATTACGACGTCGTCTTGTTGCCGTGCCGTATCGACCCCGATGCGTTGACCCCCCATGGCGAGCGCTTGCGGGCTTATCTGGATGGCGGTGGGACGGTGGTGTCGTTGAACGCCCTGGGGGCGGCCGAGTTCCTGCCCGGCATCGAGGTCTTTCCCACCGAGGTGAATTTCTGGTGGTGGCTGGACCCGGCCATCGATCCCGGCATCCGCATCCGCCGTCCGGCTCATCCCTTGTTCGACCATGTGGGGGCTGGGCACGTGGTCTGGCATTATCATGGGTCGCTGACCCCGCCGCCGGGGGCCATCTCGCTGGTGGACGTGGAAGGCGGCGGTTCGTTGTTCTATGTGGACCGGGCCACCACCAAGGGGCGTTTGGTGGTCACCACCTTGGACCCGGTGTTCCATCACGGCAGCAATTTCATGCCCAACGCCACCAAGCTGCTTTACGGCATCTTGGACTGGCTGGCCAATGGCGATCTGGGCGATGCCCAAGCCCCAACCGATCCGGCTTACGCCTTCCAGGTGGTGGCGGCGGTGCCCGGTGGTTGCTGCGCCGGCTAGGGGGCCGGCCCAGGGTTTATTCGAACAGGTGGGGGACGAAACGGCTGGTGTCGCGGGTGACCGGGCCGTCATCTTCGCGGATACCCAGCCCGCAACAACGGTCCCCCACCATCCAGGCGCCCAGCACCACGCTGTTGCCGTCATGGATGGCCTGGGGGCACCATTCCTGCCACACATGGCCTTCGGCGCCATAGGGGCCGGGGACGTGGTGCAAGGCGGTCTCGCCGTCGAAAATGCTGATATTAGCGCCTTCGCGGCTGAACAAGGGTTTGCTGACCTTGCGGGGACAATCCAGCTTTCCGGGGTCGCGGCTGGCCGGCAACAAATTGGGATGACCGGGGAACATGTCCCACATTTCGGCCAGCAATCCCTTGTTGGACAAGACCAGTTTCCAGGCCGGTTCGATCCAGCGGGTGGGAGTGTCGGGAATATGGGGGGCAAAAGGGTCGCAGGCCAGCCATTCCCAGGGATAAAGCTTGAACAGGGTGTGGATCGGGTGGTCGTCCAGATCGACGAAGGCGCTGCCGTTCCAGCCGATATCGGGCAGGGCGACGAATTTGGCGGCCAATCCGGCTTCCAGGGCGGTGGCTTCCAGATAACGCACGGTGCCTTCGTCCTCGGCATGGGGCGTCAGGCAGGTCAGGTGCAAGGGGTGGCCGTCGGCCAGTTCCCGCCAGCGTTCGACCAAGGCTTCGTGCAAGGAATTGAATTGGTCGGCGTGTGGCGCGATGTCGTGCAGCCAATGCCATTGGATCACCGCCGCCTCGAACAGGCTGGTGGGGGTGTCGGCGTTGTATTCCAGCAATTTGGGGGGCGCGTGGCCATCCCACGCCAGGTCGAAGCGGCCGTAAAGCTGGGCTTCGTCGGCTTGCCAACTGGCGCGGGCCAGATCGGCCGCCGGACCGCTGATGCCCAACAAGGACAGCCGGTCCTGGGCGAAAACCCGCCGGGTCGCCGCCATTGCCATTTGATGCAGTTCCTCGGCGGTGTCTTCCAGCCGGTCGATTTGGGCGGCGTCAAAGCGCCAATAGGCGGTTTCGTCCCAATATGGCGCGTTGTCGATGGTGTGGAAGTCGAAACCGATGGCTTCCACACGGTCCCACCATTGTGGGCGCGGGGGGATGGCGACGCGACGCATCAGCCACCGTAAGACATGTGCGACAGGCCGCTGGCCCGACCGAAACCGCCGCGCGTCACCTTGGCCATGTCGCCGGCGACGGTGTCGACGATCTGCGGTTGCCCGCTTGGCCAGCGAAAGCCGTTGGCGCTGCCATGGCCGGAACCTTGGCAGGTGGCCGTATGGCCGTCCTCGGTTTCACAGCGTCGCCCCAGGCGTTGTTCCAAGCCGGTGACCCGGGCATAGCCGTCGCGGTCGTAATAAACGGGCACGGCGCTGCCCATGCCGATATCGGCACCGGGAACGAAGGCCGCCATGGCCGGGATCAGACGCAGCCAGCCGTCGCGGTCATAGACCATGGCACAATTGCCCACGCCATACAGCGTCTCGCACGTCTTGATGTTGGGTTGGCGCGGCGCCTTTTCGAAATGCAGGCGGGTGGCGCTTTCCTGGGCGGTGCGGCACAGGCTTTCGGGGCGGCCCACCGACAGGCAGGCGGCGATGTCGGGATAGACCCGCAACCGGGGCGGCAAGTCCAAGGTCTTGTCGTCGTCGCAAGCCCCCAGCAGCAACAGGCTGGCACTGCCCAGGGTCAGGCTGGCGACACGACGGGATCGGCGCATGGCGGAGGCCTCAATCGGTCAGGGCAGCGGCGTTGAGCAACCCCACCGCGATGGAAAGGGAGCCCAGAAAAAGTCCGTGGGCCAGATCGTCCTCGGTGATGCGGGTCTTCAATCCGGGCAACAGGAAAGCGGCGGCGGCATAGGCGACCATTTGCGTCACCCCGGCCAAGGCCGACCACACCGCCATGTCCAGCAGGCTGAGGGAATGGGCGACGGCGCTGCCGATGGTCAAGGCCAAGCCCACCAGGGTACCGCCCAGGGCACAGGCGGCGGCACGGTTGCCGGCCCGGATCAGCCGGACTTCATGATAGGGGGTGACCAGCATGTAGGCGGCGACCACCAGGGCCAGGATGACCAGGGCGCCCCCCAGATAGGCATAATATTGGCCGACAGCCCACAACATGGAATCTCTCTATGGTCGTATTTGTTAGTCGAGTAAACCATAGGTGGCGGCCGTCCGCTGCGCAAGATGCTTCGGCGGGTGACCTGCGGGCGATGAAGGTTTAATCTGCGCCGCCTTGCCCCAGCCCGAAAGTGCCGCCATGGACGAAACCCGCTTGACCGAACTGGAAATCCGCCTGGCTCACCACGAAGTCATGGCCGAGGAAATGAGCGAGGTTCTGGCCCGCCAGCAAGCCGAGATCGATCGCCTGAACCTAATGGTGCGACGGTTGCTGGATCGGGTGTTGACCATGGAATCCGACGGCGGGCGCTCGCCGGCCGACGACCGCCCGCCGCCGCATTATTGAAGCGGGGCCTGTTCGCACAATCCATAGGTGATCAGCAGCAGGCGCAAGGTGTGCCCACCCCCCTTGATGCAGATTTCCCGGGTCAGCCGTCGCGCCTCGGCGCGGTCGCCTTGTTCCAGACGGACCGAGGCCAGCATGGCCCGAAGCTTCCATTCGGTGTCGCGGGTGAACAGGCTGTCCAGGATGTCGTGGTCGGCCAGCCCGTCGCGCAACAATGTCTCGGCGCCGGCCAGGTCGTCGCGGTTGATCAGCACGCGGGCCATCATCATGCGGGCGCGCGGGTCGCGCGGATAAAGCCTGATCAGTTTTTCCGCCTGGGAATCCGCTTCCTGGTCGGTGCGCGGCAAGATGTCGTTGGGGATCACCTGCACCGCCAGTCGGTAAGAGTCGAAATTACGGGCCACCAAGACGAAAGCCCCCAGGGCGGCGACGGTGCCCAGCACCGTCATCAGGGCCGCCGGCTTGCACTCGCGGGGGATGGGGCTGTGTTCGGGCCAACGCCGCCACAGCAGCAATCCCAGGGTGGCGCCGACAAAGGCGCCGCCGGCATGGGCGGCCACGTCCACAGATGCGGAGGACGTCCAAAGCGGCAGCGCCGGCAGCAAGGCGGGCACCAGGATCAGTGCCAGGTTCCATTGTGTCGAACGCCGTTGCGGGCCCGGTGGCTGGCGGAAACTGATGACGAAGGCGGCAGCCAGCAGGGCCATGATGCCCCCCGACGCCCCCACCGCCACCATGTCGGGCGGGTTGGTGGCGATCGAGGCGACGCCCCCCACCAATGCCCCGGCATAGAACAGGGTCAGGAATCGCCAAACGCCGATTTTGTGTTCAAGCAGGCGGCCGGCGAAATAAAGGGCGGCGAGGTTCAGGACCAGATGGAGGATGTCGGCGTGCAGGAAGGGGGCGGTCAGCAGGCGGTGCCACTCGCCTTGGCTCAGGGCCTGCGGCGCGCTGAGGGCGCCCAGCGCCAACAACGTCTTGATAGAGGGCGACAGAAACGGACCGGAAGGCTCGATGGCCAGGATGAATTCGCAACAAAACACCGCGGACAACACCGCCGCCAAGGCCAGGGCGGCCCAGGGCAGCAATTTGCCCGGGATGGAGAACGTCATCGCCTGCCGTCCCTGACGTGGCGGCAGAATTCCGCGAAACGCGGCGCCCACGGGCTGGCCCCCACCGAGCGCATATGGGCGTAATTGGCCAAGCTGTTGCCGACGACGATGCCGTCGCGGTGCTGGCCGATGCCGGCACCGCGCACCACCTCGTAGGCGAAGCGGGGCTCGCCCTCCAGGTTTTCCAGCCGCGAATGGTGGAATTCGTGGGCCGGGGTGATGCCGGGGCCGCTTTCCAGGCGTGGCCAGGGAAAGTCGGTGGTTTCGCGCAGACGCACATAACCGCGTCCCTGGGGGCGGGGATGCATGACCGCGTCGCCGGGGATCAGACCGCACATCTGCCGGCTTTGGCCGTTCCAGATGATGGATCGCGACAGGAACATCAAGCCGCCGCATTCGGCATAGACCGGCATGCCGGCGCGGGCCTTGGCGGCCAGATCGGCGCGGAAACCGGCATTGGCTTCCAAGGCTTCGGCCTGGGTTTCGGGAAAGCCGCCGCCGATGAACAAGCCGTCCAGGTCGTCGGGCAGCTTGGGGTCGCGCAGCGAATCCACGAACACCAACTGGGCGCCGGCCTGACGCAGCACGTCGAAATCGTCGGCGTAGTAAAAACCGAAAGCCGCGTCGCGGACCACGCCGATGCGCAGATCGGGCGGTGGGGCGGGGGGCGCCCGATGGGGCGAGACCTCGATGGGCAGGGTGTCGCGGGCCAGTTCCATCACCGCGTCCAAATCGACGCTGGCCGCCACGTGGTCGCGTAAGCTGGCGATGGCGGCCTGGGCCTCGTGGGCTTCGTTGGCCGGGACCAGACCCAGATGGCGTTCCATGATGCGCATGGCGCCGGCCCGCTGCACCGCACCCAGCACCGGGATGCCGGTGTAATGTTGGACCACCTCGCGCAGCTTCTTTTCGTGACGCGGCCCGCCCACCTTGTTCAGGATGATGCCGGCGATGCGCAGCCTTGTGTCGAAGCTGCGATAGCCCAACAGCAAGGGCGCGATACCGCGCGTCATCCCCGAGGTGTCCACCACCAGCACCACCGGTGCTTCCAGCCAATGGGCCAGGCTGGCGGTGGAATTGGACCCTTCCAGGTCGACGCCGTCGAACAGCCCCTTGTTGCCTTCGATCACGCTGATGTCGGCGTCGCGGCTGGTGCTTTCGAACAATTGGGTGATGTGCTTGGGCGGCTGGGTGTGGAAATCCAGATTGCGGCATTGCCGTCCGGCGGCGGCGCCCAGCCATTGCGGGTCGATGTAGTCGGGACCTTTCTTGAACGGCTGTACCGCCAGCCCCCTGGCCGCCAAGGCGGCGGCCAGTCCGACGCTGATTGTGGTCTTGCCCGACGATTTGTGGGCGGCCGAGATCAGCAGACGGGGGGCGGCGCGAAAGCTCATGCCTGACCCGGCATCTTGGCCTTGACGCGGTCGCGCCACAGGACCTGGGCCGCACCTTCGGCCTCGGCGACGCTGGCGGCGCGGCCGGTATAGCGCAGCACCACCGCCATGGTGCCGGCGATGGCGGCGGCGGCCATCTCGTCGGCATCGCTGCCGTTCCACAATGCCTGCAGGCGGGCCAGGTCCAGGCTCTCTTCCTTGTCGCGGGTGCCCGACACCAAGGCCGGCCAATCCTCGGTTCCCGGCTGGCCGTCCTTCAGGAAGAACACTTCACAGGCCTTTTCCGGCCGGCGTTCCACTTCACCGCCATCGCCCTTGAAGGCGGCCATGGCCTTTTCCCCCATCAGGCGCGAGCCTTCCTGGTGCACCGGCAGATAAGGCGGGTGGGTGACGCCGTTGATGGAAAAAGCGGCGTTCAGCGGGTTGACCATGCGGGCCACGGTGTGGATGGGCGAACGCAGGCCCAGAAGCTGACGCAGCGCCATCACCTTGTGCAGCGACGGCGACATGTGTTCCAGGGTCATATAGGCGAAGTTGTGGGCCTTCAGCTGTTCGCCGGCTTGGGCGAAGCTGTCGGCCACCGGCACGCCCAGGAAACGCAGCACTTCCGAGGTGTAGACCCGGCCGGCGGTGTGGCCCTCGGCGCCATGCATGAACACCTTGATGCCATGCTGGGCCAGACACAGGGCGGCCAGCACGTAATAGGGCAATTGCCGCGACTTGCCGGCATAGGACGCCCAGTCCACGTCCACCGCCGGCAGGCCGGCGGGCAGGTCCAGGTTGTCCTTGATGCCCAGCGCCAGACCGGCGGCTTCTTCGGGCAATTCGGTCTTGACCCGCAGCAGGCACAAGAAGGCGCCCAGTTGGGCCTGTTCCACCCGGCCTTGCATGATCATGCCCATGGCGGTGCGGGCTTCGTCCAGGCTGAGCGGGCGTGACAGGTTCGGCCCCTTGCCCAGGATACGGACATATTGGGCGAAGGGATGTTCGGCGGGAACGGGCGCGGAATGGGACACGGGACGGGCCTCCTGGTTGGATTTGTTTCCAACATAATACGCTAATATAGCGCTCGCCCCGCAAGGGTGGATTGCGCTGGAACAAAATAAGAACATACGCTAAGCTGCGGTCATGGATTACAGCATCACCCATCGCGGCGTCCGGGGCAATCCCGATGGCCGTTTCGAGCGTCACAACCGGCAGGTGGTGGATGACGGCTGGGATTTGGGACCGCCCGACGACTTGGCGCCGTTACGCACCAGCGTGCAGGTGGATGCCAGCCGGTCCATCATCACCAAGAACGATTCCCCCGACATTCCCTTCGATCGCTCCATCAACCCCTATCGCGGCTGCGAGCACGGCTGTTCCTATTGCTTCGCGCGGCCGGGCCATTCCTATCTGGGGCTGTCGCCGGGGCTGGATTTCGAAACCAAGCTGTTCGCCAAACCCGACGCCGCCAAATTGTTGGCAAAGGAATTGCGCAAGTCCTCTTATCGGCCGGCGCCCATCGCCTTTGGCACCAACACCGACCCCTACCAGCCCATCGAAGGCAAATGGCAGGTGATGCGCCAATGCCTGGAGGTGCTGGACGCCTTCAACCACCCGCTGAGTATCGTCACCAAGGGCCATCTGATCACCCGCGACCTGGACATCCTGGCTTCCATGGCCGAACGGCATCTGGTGCATGTGGGCATTTCGGTGACCACCTTGGACCGCGATCTGTGCCGTTTGCTGGAACCCCGGGCCGCCGTGCCGGCGGCACGGCTGGCGGCCATCCGGCAATTGGTGACGGCGGGAATTCCGGTCACCGCCATGGTGGCGCCGGTGATCCCGATGATCACCGACCCCGAGGTCGAGCGTATCTTGGAAGCGGTGGCTGCGGCCGGGGCGAAGGGGGCCGTCTATATCTTGTTGCGCCTGCCGCACGAGGTGAAAGATCTGTTCGCCGACTGGCTGGCCCAGCATTTCCCCGACCGGGCCCGTCATGTGCTGTCGCTGCTGGAACAGCAGCGTGGGGGCCGGCTGAACGACCCGCGCTTCGGCGAACGCATGCGCGGCCAGGGGCCTTTCGCCCAGATGCTGTCGCAACGTTTCCGGCTGGCCTGCCGCAGGCTGGGGCTGAACCAGGACCGGGCTTGGGATTTGGATGTGACGCGGTTCAAGCCGCCGCCCAAAGCGGGCGACCAATTGGCGTTGTTCTAGCCGGATCGCTTACGCGTGCCCGGCATCCATGGACAGCAGGCTGGGGTCGATACCCAGCTTGTGGATGGCGGCGTCCCATTTCAGGTCGGGTTCGGTGCCGAACAGTAGAATCTGATCGGCGGGCACGTTCAGCCAGGAATTTTCCTTGATCTCGGCGTCCAGTTGGCCGGCGCTCCAGCCGGCGTAACCCAGGGCCAGAATGCTTTTTTCCGGTCCCGCCCCCAAGGCGATGGCGCGCAGCACGTCGATGGTGGCGGTCAGCGCGATGCCGTCTTGGACGCGCATGGACGAATCATGCATGTAATCGTCGGAATGCAGCACGAAACCGCGCCCGCCTTCCACCGGGCCGCCGGTATGGACGCGGATGGTTTCGCATTCGGGCCCCATCTCGATGCCCAATTGTTCCAACAACTCGCGGAAGGTCAGGCCGTCGAACGGGCGGTTGACCACCAGCCCCATGGCGCCTTCGGCGGAATGGGCGCACAAATAGACCACGGTCCGCGCGAATCGGGGATCCTTCATCTGCGGCATGGCGATCAGGAATTGGCCGGTCAGGTAGCCTTGGGATTTCTGCATGCTCATGCTTCCACAGATAGGCCGGAACCGGGTTTGGCGCAACCCCGCTCGCGATCACCATGACCCGGTGTTAAGTTGACAACCCGTCCCGCTGTTTGCTTGGCTGCCCCGGATCGTGGGCAAGGAAAAGATGATGAAGCGTCTGTTGATGGCCCTGTTGGGGATGTTGTTGGTGTCCGCCCAGGCGCATGCCGCCGATGCGGGGGCGTCGCCCTGGGTCGAGAACGAGGCCGGCAAGGTCCGTCTGGTTTCCGCCACCAATGCCACCGGCAAGGCGGCCAGCCTTCATCTGGGGCTGCATTTCCAGTTGCTGCCGGGCTGGAAGATTTACTGGCGCACTCCCGGCGACGCCGGCTATGCGCCCAAGGTCGACTGGAAGGGCTCGAAGAATTTCGGCCAGGCGACCCTGTTCTGGCCGGCGCCCAAGCGCTTCGTACTGGCCGGACTGCAAAACCACGGCTATTCCGGCGAAGTGGTGTTGCCGGTCGACGTGAGCTTGCCCACCCCCCACAAGGCGGTCAGCCTGAAGGCTGAAGTGGATTATCTGGCCTGTTCGCAGATTTGCGTGCCCATGCAGGCGGCGCTGGCGTTGACCCTGCCGGCCGGGCCGGCGCAGCCCACCGAATTGGCCCATTTGATCAGCCGCTTCGACGCCCTGGTGCCCGGTCCGGGCGACCTTCATGGTCTGAACGTCGAATCGGTGGAAGCGGTGGGGCAGGGTGACGACTCAAGGTTACGGGTGACGGTTTCGGCGCAATCGCCCTTTCAACATGCCGATCTGTTCGTGGAACCGGCGGAAGTCGCCAATTTCGACGCCCCCAAGCTGACCAAATCCGCCGATGGCAGCACCATCGTGCTGGATGCCAAGGTGGTTCCTGGTACCCTGACCCGGCCCTTGCTGGATGGTCCGCTGACCATCACCGTGGTGGACGGCGAACGGAGCTTGGAAAAAGTCGTCACCCCGGTGGCCGGCAACGCTGCCGCCCCGGTGCTGGACGAAGCCGGCAGCCCGATCTGGGCCATGCTGGGCATCGCCCTGTTGGGGGGCTTGATCCTGAACCTGATGCCCTGCGTGTTGCCGGTCCTGTCCATCAAGGTGCTGGGCGCCCTGGGCCATGGCGGCGCCGAACTGCGGCACATCCGCGCCGCCTTTCTGGCCTCAGCCTCCGGCATCGTCACCTCGTTCCTGGCCTTGGCGGTTCTGGCCATCGCGGTGAAATCGGCGGGTGCCGCCGTCGGTTGGGGCATCCAGTTCCAACAGCCCTGGTTCCTGGCGGCGATGGTCGCCCTGTTGCTGGGCTTCGCGTTGAATTTGTGGGGGGCTTTTGAAATCAGGTTGCCCTCGGCGCTGATGAATGCCGGCGGCGGCATCGCCCATCACACGCTTTTGGGCCATTTCCTGTCCGGGGCTTTCGCCACGTTGTTGGCGACGCCGTGTTCGGCGCCGTTCCTGGGCACCGCCATCGGTTTCGCCCTGGCCCGTGGACCCGGTGAGATCGCCGCCATCTTCACCGCCCTGGGCCTGGGCATGGCGGTTCCTTATCTGCTGGTGGCGGCCTGGCCCAAGGCGGCGCAGGCCCTGCCCAAGCCCGGTTCCTGGATGGTCCGGGTGCGTCAGGTCATGGGTCTGGCCCTGGCCGGGACCGCTGTGTGGCTGGGAATGATCCTGGGGACCCAATTGGGCTGGTTGGGGGCGGCGGAAAGCGCGCCGTCCCAGGGAGCCATCGCCTGGGAAAAGTTCGACCAAGGTGTTTTGGACGCCCAGGTGGCGGCCGGCAAGGTGGTGTTCGTGGACGTGACCGCCGATTGGTGCATCACCTGCAAGGTCAACAAGGCGGCGGTGGTCGACCGCGACCCGGTGGCGGCACTGCTGAAGAATGGTTCGGTCTTGCCCCTGCGGGCGGATTGGACCAATCCCGATGACGGCATCGCCCGTTATCTGGCGTCGTTCGGCCGCTACGGCATTCCGTTCAACGCCGTTTACGGCCCCAAGGCGCCGCACGGCATCGCTTTGCCGGAATTGCTGAGCGCCGACGACATTTTGGCCGCCATCCGTCAGGCCGGGGGCTAAGTTTAATGGGCCGAGGGCCGGCCCGTGCCGGGCCCGCTCAACGCCGCGCGGGCTTAATGGGCCGAGGGCTGGCCCGTGCCGGGCCCGCTCAACGCCGCGCGGGCTTAATGGGGCTAGCCTTCGGCCCGCTTCACTAACCCTTTTTCGCCTTCAGGCGGGCGCGGGCTTCGACCAGTTCGCGGCCCATTTTGCGGATGTCGTGCAACAGGGTTTCCAGCACCAGGATCACCAGGTCGGGGGTGCGGTTCAGCTGGGATTTCAGCGCCGCCTTGGGCAGCACCAGGCAGACGGTGTCTTCCGACGCTTCGGCCGAGGCCATGCGCGGTTCGTCGTCGATCAGCGCCATTTCCCCGAACACGCCGCTTTCCTGCACTTCGCCCAGAACCACCTTGGCATCCATCACCATCTTGTAGATGGCGACGCGTCCGGATTCGATGACGTAGGCCTCGTCGCCCACGTCGCCGTCCAAAAAGATGGTCTCGCCGGCCTTGAAGCGGCGGCGCGACGAGCGTTCACCCCCGGTCTTGGCGGCTTGCGCCCCCTGGGCCATGGCCTTGCGCACCATGGGCTGGGCGATCCCCGGCGGGATGTCGATCAGCGGCTTGGGTTTGGGCAACGGTGCCGCCGTGCGGCGGTTGTGGCCGTCCGGCGGCGGGCGGTCCATGGTGCGGCGGCAGGGGCCGACGAAGGGGCCGGCCTCGACGAAGGGGCGCGGGTTCAGCAAAACGTTGCGGACGCGACGGAACAGGGATTCCGCCGAAACCGGCTTGGCCAGGAATTCGTTGATGCCGGAATTGCGCGCCAGCATCACCGTGTCCATGTCGGCGGCGCCCGACACCATGATAATGGGAATGTCGCGGCATTGCGGCACTTCACCCGCCCGCACCAGCCGGGTAAAGGCGATGCCGTCCATGGGCTGCATGTCGTAATCGGCCAGCACCAGATCGATCTTGCGGTCGTGCATGATCTGGATGCCTTCGGGGCCGTCCGAGGCTTCGACCACCTGACGCGCGCCAAAGGAATGCAGCGCCGACTTGATGAACGAGCGGGCGTAACGGCTGTCATCGATGATCAGCACGATCACGGTGCTGAGGTCGATGTCGACGATCATAGATTTTGTCCTTGTGCCCGATGGGCCGAAATGGAGCGGATCGCCCTTTCTAGCCGTAAACAAGTTTCGTTCCAAGGGGCGTCCACCTGATGTGGCTGCGGCTTGACGGTCATCAACGCGCGGGTCTATGACCGTTGCCGACAATCAGCCCCCTCCTTCGAAGGATGAAGAACGATGATGGAAGGGCCACACCGGGCCGGGCAGGCGAAGCCCATGATCCCGCCGTTTTCGCCGGTTTTGTTGCTGGGTCTTGCGTTGCGTCCGGTGCGTCCGGCGTTGCTGCAGCCGGTGTTCGACCACATGCTGAAAGTGGTGCGCAGCCAGCATCCGGATATCCTGGAACGTCTCGAAGCTTATGGCGAAAGAAGTGTGTGCATCGATCCCATCGACCTGCCCTTCGCCCTGATCCTGGAACCCGATCCGGTGCAACCGCGTCTGACGGTGCGGCGCTTCGTCGATGCCGACGAAGTCCACGCCACCATCCGCGGGCCGCTGGAAACCCTGATCGCCCTGGCCGAGGGGCGCATGGACGGCGACGCCCTGTTCTTTTCCCGCCAGTTGGTGGTGGAAGGCGACACCGAAGTGGTGGTGGCCTTGCGCAACGCCATCGACGGTGCCGGCATCGATCTGGTGGCCGATCTGACCGCTGCCTTGGGGCCGTTGGCGCAACCGGCGCGCCGCGCCGCCGGCGCGGTGCTGGATCTGGTGTCGTCGTTGCGCGGTTCCGTGGAAACGGTGCGTCAATCCTTCATCGCCCCGGCGCTTCAGGGGGCGGCGTCACGCGATGCCCGGTTGGCCGAGCTGGAAGCCGAGATCAAGGCCCTGCGCAAAGCCTCGCGGCGTGGGGGTCCGGCATGATCCGTCCCGAACTGATTTGCCCCGCCGGCACCCCGGCGGCGCTGAAAAGCGCCGTCGACGCCGGTGCCGATTGCGTCTATGTGGGCTTTCGCGACGAAACCAACGCACGCAACTTTCCCGGCCTGAACTTCAGTCGTAAGGAACTGGAGGAAGGCATCGCCTATGCCCATGCCCGGGGTGCCAAGGTGTTGGTGGCCATCAACACCTTCCCGCGCGCGGGTCACCCGCAAATGTGGCAATCGGCGGTGGACGATTCGGCCCGGCTGGGCGCCGATGCGGTGATCCTGGCCGATATCGGTCTGATCGATTATGCGGCGCGCACCCATCCCGATCTGCGGCTGCACCTGTCGGTGCAGGCGGCGGCGTCCAACCCCCAGGCCATCGGCTTTTACGCCGAACGTTTCGGGGTCAAGCGGGTGGTTCTGCCGCGCGTGCTGACGGTGCCGGAAATCGCCGCCATCAACCAGGCGGTGGCGCCGGTGGAAACCGAAGTCTTCGTCTTCGGCGGTTTGTGCGTCATGGCCGAGGGCCGTTGCGCCCTGTCGTCCTATGCCACCGGCCAGTCGCCCAACATGAACGGCGTGTGTTCGCCGGCCAGCCATGTGCGCTATGTGGAAGCCGGGGGCGGCATCACCTCGCAATTGGCCGGGTTCACCATCAACCAATTCGGGCTGAACGAACCGGCGGGCTATCCGACCCTGTGCAAGGGCCGTTTCAATGCCAATGGCAAGACCAGCTATCTGTTCGAGGAACCGACCTCGCTCAACACCCTGGCCATGCTGCCCGATCTGATCAAAGCCGGCGTCGCCGCCTTCAAGATCGAAGGCCGGCAGCGCGGCCGCGCTTATGTGGCCGCCGTGGTCCAGGCCTTCCGCCAGGGCGTCGACGCGGTGCTGGAAGGGCGCCCGTTGCCCGACATCAACCTGGACAGCATCACCGAAGGCGGCCGGCAGACCACCGGCGCCTATGAAAAGGCTTGGCGATGACCCAACACGACCCGCTTTCGCCTGTGCGCCTGACCCTGGGGCCGGTTCTGTTCAACTGGCGCCCCGAGAAGCTGCGCGATTTCTATTTCCGCATGGCCGACGAAGCCGACGTGGACAGCGTCTGTGTGGGCGAGGTGGTGTGTTCCAAGCGCATTCCGTTCTTCGCCCCCTTCGTGCCGGAAGTGGTGGAACGTCTGCAAGCTGCCGGCAAGGAAGTGGTGGCTTCGTCCCTGGCGCTGATCATGAGCGAGCGCGAGGCCGTCCAGGCCCGCGAACTGACCCAACTGGACGGCATGCTGGTGGAAGCCAACGACGTGTCGGTGGCGTCGATGATGGCGGGACGTCCGTTCGTCGCCGGGCCGCTCTTGAACATCTACAACGAAGGCACCTTGGCCTATCTGCGTGACCTGGGGGCGGTGCGCGCCTGTTTGCCGGCCGAATTGCCCGGCCCGGTCATCGGCACCTTGGCCAAGACCACCGGGATCGAGATGGAAGTGCAATGTTTCGGCCGTCTGCCGCTGGCCATCTCGGCGCGCTGCTATCATGCCCGGTCGCGCAATTTGGCCAAGGACGGCTGCCAGTATGTCTGTGCCGACGACCCCGACGGCATGGACGTGGACACCCTGGACGACGAAGCGTTCCTGGCGGTCAACGGTACCCAGACCATGTCGTACCACTACCTGGACCTGCTGGCCGAGTTGGCGGCCTTGCGCGACTTGGGGGTCAACCGCTTCCGCCTGTGGCCGCACAATGTGGACATGGTGGCGGTGGCCGGGCTGTTCCGGGCGGTGGCCAATGGTCTGGTCGATGCCCAGGACGCGGCGGTTCGCCTGTCCGAACTGTGCCCCAAGGCCGAGTTCGCCAATGGGTATTTCCATGGCCGCGAGGGACATGCGACCATCGACGCCGTCCTCTGATCCCCCTCTTGTCCGCGCCCGGTTCCCCCGGCATAATTCTGCCGGGGAAAGTCGCGCGCAAGCGCCTTTAAGGGCTAGTTTGGGGTACGGGCATGGCGGAAGAGGTCAAAAGCGGCAAGGCGGTTGACGACACGATCGTCAGTTTCGAGCACAAATTCTTCAGTTCGTTCGACGATTTGTACTTCCGCATGACCGATACCGGCGAGCCGGTCGCCGTGCTGAAGCTGGCGACCAATGAAGCGATCCTGGGGTTCGAGGGCATCAAGCGTGAATTCATGCTGAAGCCCGAATCCCACGATTTCGTCATGCTGGACAAGGTCGCGGAAGGCCTGAAATTCGTCCGTGGCCTGCGCCCGGGCGAGCCGTTGCCCAAGGAAGTCACCACCCGCGAAGCGTCGTGGGACCCGACCGAGCGTCATCGCCGCATCGCCCGCCAACGCCTGACCATGCAGTTGGTGACCTGGTTGACCGGCAACGAACATATTTTCACCTCGGCCGAGGAACTGGCCCAGGTGGCCGAGGACCCGCAGGTCAAGAAGAACATCCAACTGGCCTTCGCCGAAGCCGCCGAGGCCCTGGGGCTGGGGCGCGAGCGTCGCGAAGACGTGGTGCAATACATCGAGACCCTGGCCAAGGAACTGGCCTATATCGAATGTGAACGCGACGTCTTCGCCGAAATCTGCAAGATCGACGAAAAGGTCCAGGCCTTGCGCCGCATCTATTCCGCCGACCGATCGATGATCGAAACCACCGACCAGGTGGCGCGTCTGTCGCAGCGGGCGCTCAAGGTGTTCCGCGACTTCTTCGAACAGGTGGACGCCCAGACCGGCGAAATCCTGGCCATGTTGAAGAACATCGACAATCAGATCGAATACATCCGCTCGGTGCGCGACGAGGTCCATCGCCGGCAATTGCCGTGGGAAGATTACATCCCCATCTGGAAGCAGCTTTTCACCGTGCGCTCGGACGAGAACACCAACCGCATCCGCGACCTTTACCAGTTCCTGGCCCCGCGTTTCATGCAGGTCAACGAATGGGTGCTGGTGACCAAGCGCGGCTTCGAAACGGCGAAGAAAAAGCCGTTGGGCGGGGTGTTGCGCTGGTAGGGCAAGTGTTGCGTTCGGCGTTCCCGCGAAAGCGGGAACCCAAGCCGGCGTGACCGATTGTTCAGTGACTGGGGACGGGTCTCAGGCTTGGCCGCCGCAATAGCGTTCGACTTCGTCCAGCAGCTTGCGGACCGAAATGGGCTTGGTGATCACCTGGTTGAAGCCCTCGGACAGGAAGCCGTTGACCGATTCCGGGTCGGCGAAGGCGGTCACCGCCAGCACCGGGACGGCGTTGGTGCGCGGGTCCTGGCGCAAATCCTTCAGCAAATCGACACCCGAACGCTTGGGTAGTTGGATGTCCATCAGCACCACTTGGGCATCGGCGGCCAAATCCACCAGGTTTTCCCCATCCAGGGATTTCAACGTGGTGTAGCCGGCGATGGACAGCGCCTGGTCCAACAGCTTCATGTTCATGGGGTTGTCTTCTACGATGACAACTTTGCCGCTCATACCTCTTCCCCCTTGGACGCCGACTGACTGTCATAGCTGCTCGCGAAGGTTTCGAAATCCGCTACCGGCATGGGGCGACCGATCATGTAGCCCTGGATTTCGTCACATCCGTGATGCAGCAACAGCGATGCCTGCGCTTCTGTCTCCACACCTTCGGCAATCGTCTTCAAATTCAACGAATGGGCCAGTGAAATGATGGCCGTGGCGATGGTGCGTCCATCTTCGTCGTGGTCGAGGTCGCGCACGAAGGCGCGGTCGATCTTGACCGTGTCGACGGGGAACCGTTTCAGATAGGCCAGACTGGAATAGCCGGTGCCGAAATCGTCGATGGACAATTGGACGCCCAGATCGTTCAACTGATGCAGCACCCGCAGCGTGCTTTCGCCATCGGCCATCAGCATGCTTTCGGTCAGTTCCAGATCCAGCAAATTGGCGCGGATGCCGCTGGTGTGGATGATCTCGGCCACCGTGCCGGCCAAATCGGCTTCGCGGAACTGGCGGCCGGAAATGTTCACGCCCATGCGCAACTCGCCCAAGGGCGTGCCTTGCCAGACCTTCAACTGCCGGCAGGCCTGTTCCAGCACCCAGCGGCCCAAGGGGACGATCAGGCCGGTTTCTTCGGCCACCGGGATGAATTTGTCGGGCGCGATGGTGCCCAGTTCGGGGTGGCGCCAGCGGATCAGCGCTTCGCAGCCGACCAGACGGTAATCGGACAGACGCACCTGCGGCTGGTAGAACAGCTCGAACTGGCCGGCCTTCAAGGCTTCCTTCAACGAGCGTTCCAGGGTCAGGCGTTCGGACACCGCATAGGACATGGCGGTGTCGAAGAAGCCCAACCGCTGGTCTTCACGCTTCTTCACCTGGTGCAGGGCCATTTCGGCGTTGCGCAGCAGGTCCAAAGGCTCGTCGCCGTCGCGCGGGAACACCGAAACGCCGATATCCACCGGCAGCGCCAAATCGGCGCCGCTGACCGCCATGGGGCGGTTCAGCATTTCCAGCACCTGCTCGACCCCGGCGGTGACCCCGGCCAGATCGCGCAAGCCCGGCAGCACCACGGCGAATTCGTCGCCGGCCAAGCGGGCGGCGGTGCCGTTGTGGACGGCCACCCATTGCGCCAGACGCCGCGCGGTTTCACGCAGCACGCCGTTGCCGATGTCGTGGCCCAGCGAGTCGTTGACCATGGTGAAGCCGGCCAAGTCGATGGTCATCACCGCCACATGCTGGCCGGTACCGCGGGCGGCAGCGATGGTTTGGCCCAGGCGCTCGCACAACAAAGTGCGGTTGGGCAAGTCGGTCAGCGAATCGTGGTTGGCCAAATAGGCCACGCGCTGGGCCAGTTGCTTGTTCTCGGTCAGGTCGCGGATGGTGCCGGTGAACAAACGACGTTTGTCCAGACGCAGTTCCGAGACCGACAAATGGACCGGGAACAGGCTGCCGTCCTTGCGGCGCGCCATGACCTCGCGGCCTTTGCCGATCAGATTGCCGCCCTGGCCGGCCATGTAGGATTTGAGATAGCCGTCGTGGCGGCCGGCATCGGGTTCGGGCATCAACATAGCGACGTTGGCGCCGATCAATTCCGACAGCGGATAGCCGAAGATGCGTTCCACCGACAGATTGGCCGACACGATCAGTCCGTCTTCGTCGATGGTGACGATGCCGTCCAGCACGGTATCCATGATGGCGCGGATACGATGTTCGCGCGCCGCCACCGCCCGCATGGCCGCCGTCACCTCGGTGGTGTCGCGTCCCACCAGCAAAGCGGCGGTGTGGCCTTCGCGCTTCAGCGGCACGGCGTTGATTTCCACGTCGCGCACCCGTCCGGCGAAGGTCACCACCTTGACCGGAACCGGGTGGTCCTCTTCGTAGAGCGCCTCGATGCCCATGTCGAACAGGCCGCGGTAATCGGGGTGGATGAAGTCCAGGAAGGGCTTGCCTTCGCAGGCGCTGGCCGCCGGTGCACGCAACAGGCCCAGGCCGGCGGCGTTGATGCGCTCGATGGCGCCGTCGACGCACACGCAGATCAGATCGGGCGACAATTCCACCAGATCGCGATAGGACGACTGGTCCTTCAACAGCGCCGATTCCAGCATGGACACGTCGGTGATGCGGTCCAGCATCTTCAGGATCTGCGAGCCGGAATTCAGGATGGTTTCGGCATATTCGCGATAACCGCCGGGATTGAGCGGCCCCAGCATTTCCGTCGAGATCATCTCGGCGAAGCCGATGACGTCGTTCAACGGCGTACGGATGTCGCGGCTCATGCGGCCCATGAACTCGGTCTTGGACCGGTTGGCCAATTCGGCTTCTTCTTTGGCCGCTTCCAGATTGGCGGCGGCCACCCGCTCGCCGGTGATGTCGCGGGAAAAGATGGCGCAACGCCGCGCCTGGCCCTCGGTGCCGACGGCCAGGAAGCGGTGGGTGAACCAGCGCGGCCCGTCATTGTCCTCGGACTGGACGGTGCGGCCCGACTGCAGGGCTTTGTCGAAGAAGGTGCGGCGCAGTTCCGCCAGGCAGGGCGGCATCAACGAGAAGGCGTCGATGCCTTCCAGCTCGTCCGAACGTTTGCCGAAGGCTTCCGCCGCTTGGGTGTTGACGGTGATGAAATGGCCGTCTTCGTCCAGCAGCATGGCCATGTCGTGGCTGGCGTCCAACAGCGCCTGCGCCGTCTGGTGCGACAATTCCAACGCGGTGCGCGATTGCTGGCGCTCGATGGCGTGGCGGATGACGCGCGGCAGCATGTCCAGACCGGCCAGCGACTTGACCACGTAATCCTGGGCCCCGGCGCGGATGGCGTCTTGGGCGACACGTTCGTCGTCCAGCCCGGTCAGCACCACCAGGGCGATGTCGGGGGCGACCTGCTTGAGGCGCAACACCGATGTCAGGCCGGCGGCGTCGGGCAGGCCAAGGTCGGCCAGGATGCAATCGTAACCGTTGCTTTGAACCAGGGCGACGCCATCGGCCAGCGACCCGCGGCAATCGGCCTTCCAGCCGGCCATGGCCTCAGCGAGCTTGATCTCGATGAGCCTTTGGTCGCCTGGGTTGTCCTCGATGACGAGGAGTTTACGAGAGGGGCCGCCGCTATTCATGGTTCGATGAAGATGACCTATCGGCGACGGCTTGTAAACGTACTGAAAACAATCTGTCGCATCATGTGAGCACCCCGACCACCGCCCCGGTCAAACAGGACGCCAAGGTGCCGGAAACGATCGAGCGTCCGCCCAGGGCCACCACTTCCGACCGCCGCTCGGGGGCCATGGCGGCAAGGCCGGCGATCATGATGCCCAAGGACCCGAAATTGGCGAAACCACATAAGCCATAGGTCATGATGATGCGCGAGCGTTCCGACAGCGCACCCGTTGGCAAATGGGCCAAATCCACATAGGCCAACAATTCGTTCAGCACCGTCTTGGTGCCCATCAACGCCCCCGCCACCGCCATTTCCGAGGCCGGCACCCCCATCAGCCACACCACCGGGGCCATGATCCAGCCCAACATGCGTTGCAGGGTCAACGGCGCCCCCCACAGATCGGGCAGCAGGCCCAACAATCCGTTGGCCAGGGCGACCAGGGCGACCAGCACGATCAGCATGGCGACGATGTTGATCAGCAACTGGACGCCGTCACTGGTGCCCTTGACCACCGCGTCCATGGTGCCGGAATAGGCGTTGGGCATGGCTTGACCGCCGCCGGTGCGGGCGTCGTCGGGGACCATGATCTTGGCCACCATGATGGCGGCCGGCACGCTGATCAAGGACGCGGTCAGCAGATGCCCCACCGGGTCGGGGATCACCCCGGACAGGAAGGTGGCGTAAAGCACCATCATGGTGCCGGCGATGGTGGCCATGCCGCCGGTCATCACCACGAACAACTCGCCCCTGGACAGGCTGGCCATATAGGGGCGGATCAGCAGGGGGGCCTCGACCATGCCGACGAAGGCGTTGGCCGCCGACGACACGCCGACCGCCCCGCCCAATCCCATGGTGCGTTCCAACAGGGCGGCGAAGGCGCGCACCACCACGGGCAGAATGCGCCAATGGTAAAGCAGGGCGGACAGCGCGCTCATCAGCAGAACCAGCGGCAAGGCCTGGAAGGCCAGGACGAAGCCGGCGGCCGGGTCGGTCATGGCGAAGGGCGTCCTGCCGCCGCCCACATAACCGAACACGAAGGAGGTGCCGGCCTGGGTGGCGGACTGAATGGCGCTGACCGCCTGGTTCAAGGCCAGGAACAGGGCTTGCGAGGCCGGGAATTTCAGAAGCAGCACGGCGATGGCGAATTGGATGGCCAAGCCGGCCAACACCACCCGCCACGACGTGGCGCGGCGGTTTTCCGAAAAGGCCCAGGCGATGGCCACCAGACCGGCAATGCCCACAGCCCCCTGCAAAAGCGCCATGATCAGGCTCGGGGCTGCTTGGCCAGCCATTCCATGACGGTGGGGACCATGGATTTGCAGGTGAGCGCGAAGGACGTCATCAGCTTGTCCTTTTCCTGGCTCATGTGCAGCAGGTTGTCGACCACCTTGCGCAGGATGTCCTTGCCAAAATTAGGATGCCCCAGAACCATCGGCGCCTTGTTGCCGAAGGCCGATTTCAACGAGGTGACCAGCACTTCCGCCTTGTCGATGTTCAGGCGCTGGATTTCTTCCAGGTTTTCGGCGGCGATATAGCAAAGCACGTCGCCATAGACCTTGGCGCTGGCTTTGTCCAAGGCGGCGACGACGTTGAAGAACGACGAATCGCGGGCGAAGAAGTCCCAGGCGTGGTCGTCCAGCAGCTTGCGATAGAATTCGTACATGTCGCGGTTCCACACCGCGACCCCGGCGATGGCCTGGGGCTGGTTCAGCAAGATGTCGACGAAGTCGGGGCCGGCGGCGGCCTTGACCTTGGTCAGGGTTTCCGGACTGAACTTGCCCACCGTGGCGACGGCTTCGGGGGTGCGCAGCGCCAGCACGTCTTCCTCGATGGCCATGACCTGCTGATAGTGCAGGTGGGCGCGATAGGCTTCCAGCAGCGGCAATTGCCAGCCAAAAGCGATATAGCGCATCAACTCGCGCACCTTGCGTTCCTCGATGGGGTCGGTGGCCATGCGGGTGACCTCGACCTGTTCGGTCTTCTTGATCAACCCGAACAGCGCCTTCTTGGTCACCGTCTCGGTGACCGTCTGTTCCACCTTTTCCTGCTCGAACACCTTCTTGGCGCAGGTGCGGACCAGCAATTGCTGGATCTGGTTCAAGGAAACGTTGCAGATCAGCATCTGGTCGTCGTCGCGCACCGGCCCGCCCGCCTTGGCGACGACGATGTCGTCGCATTGTTCGCGGTTGGCCTGGAACACGGTGATGAAGTGCTCAAGCGGCTGAGGATGCGAGATCAGATCCTGATAGGACAATCCGGCATCCACGACATTGGCTTGCTGAAGACGGGCCAACACCCTTTTCAGGCCGTCGATAATAGCCTTTTTAGTCGTGCCGTCGATATCGACCGGCGGCGGCAGAGTGATGGCAGTCATGTGCTGAAAAACCCTGGATAAACACCGTCCCAAGCACAGGTTTACCCCTTCCCAGGCGCGCAGGCAACCTTACCCTTGGCATTCATCCTTTAAGAGGACCCAGGTCAGTTCGTGCTTGTTGTGGAACAGATGAACGACCCGTGATCCGGGGATGGCGGCGAAGGCGGCGGCGGTGGCGTGGTCTGTGTCGCCCTGGAACTTGATGGTGCAGACGAAATTCTTCACCTGGCCCTTGTCCAACCAGTTGCGCACCAGACGCAGCAGGCGTTCGGGATAACAGATGATGTCGGAAAACAGCCAGTCCACCGGCCCCACCGAGGCCGGGTCCAGACCAAAGGCGCTTTCCTGACGGATGGAAACCCCGGGCATGGCCACCACTTTGGGGTCCAAGGGCGCCTTGTCCACGGCGGTGACATTGGCGCCCAGATTGGCCAGCACCCAGGTCCAGCCACCGGGGCAGGCACCCAGATCCAGGCAGGTTTCGCCGGGGCCGGGGGCGCGGCCCAGCACGGTGAAGGCGTCCCACAATTTCAGATAGGCGCGGCTGGGCGGCCCGACCCGATCCTCGATCAGATGGCATTCGCCATTGGGAAACGGCGACGAACAATGGGGCGCGGCCAGCAGCGTGGCTTCGTCCAACCAGGTGAACGACCCCAAGGGTGCGGTGGGGGCACGCTGGCCGAAAGTCAGCGGCTTGGCCGACACCTTGGGCAGTTTTTCGACCAAAAGCGCGGTGCGGCGGTGCAGGCCGGGGGCATAGGGCCACCAATTGCGCTGGATGGCCTTCAGCGCCTTGGCGCCTTCGCCGATGGAGGCGACGGGGATCAGCTGGACGTCGTGCCAGACGTTTTGGGCCCAGGCGCAATTGTGTGCCGGACCCGACGCCAGCAGCAGACGCCCGTGTTCCTGGACCACGCTGTCGCCCAGTTCATGGCGCAGTTCGGCCTCGAACCCTTCGGGGGCCAAATAACCGGTCCAGCCGGTGGAAAAGTCGGATGCTTCGCTCATGGGCGGCTTCATAGCACAAGCCGCCCCTGATGTGGCAGAGCCCTATTTGCCGGCATCCGCCAGGTTGGCTTCCATCTGCGCCATGTAGCGCGACACGATGCGGTCGTATTCGCCACTGGCCTTCAACTGGGTCAAGCCGGTGTTGAACTGGGCGCAGATGGCGGGATCGCGAAACGCCACATGGTAATCGGTGGGGGCGAAGACCGGATGCAGACGCAGTTTCTGGGTCACGTCCACCTTGCCGCGCACCTCGCCGGCATACCAGCGGAAGATGTTGTAATCGGCCACCACCGCCTGGATGCGCCCGCTATACAGCAGCAGGGCCTGGACCACCTGGTTGGCCTCTTCGCGATAGCTGGGCGATTTGCTGACGGCACGGGCGTAATCCTCGCCCAGATAGACGTGGGCGTTTTGGAACGCCACCACCGACTTGTCGGTCAGGTCGGCCACCGTGTCGATCTTCAGGTCGCGGTTTTCCAGGCTGATGACGTAATTGCGATAGGTGACGTGGCTGTTGCTGTAGCAGGCGTCCACCCCGATCTCGGGACGCATGGTCAGGCCGGCGTCGATGTCGCCGACGCTCAATTCCTTGGGTACCCGGGCCAGCACCGTCAGCTTGGGGGTGACGGTGTGGCCGACCAGGGCCAGCGATTGCTTGACGATGTCGTATTCGATGCCGCCCCAGGTTTCCGGGATGACATAAGGCGGCACCGAACGCGGCACGCCGACGATCAAATCCTTGGCCATGGCATTGGCTGCGGCCAGCGTCCCCAGTAACGCGGCCGTCAGGCCGAACAACAGCTTCCGTCCCATGGATACTCTCCCCCGATACCCTAATTTATCAGCATACGAGGGAAGGTCTGTGCGCAGAAACGGATCATTGGTTTTAGTCGTCGTGATTTTCGCGTCTACGGTGCTGGGTCTGGGCCACTTCGTCCAGGAAAGCCTGTTCCTTGCGGTCCAGTTCCTGTTGTTCGCGGCGTTCGCGGTTGGCCTGGGTCACTTCATAGGTTTTCTGGGTGCGGAAGGCCTCGGCCAGTTCGTCGCGGGCCAGCTCGATCTGCTGGCGGATGGTGGCCAGACGGTTGAACAGCATCTGGCGTTGGTCCATCCAGGCCCGGTGGTAGGCGCCATAGATGAAACCCACCCCGATGGCGTCGCTGGACGCCAGTTCCTGTTCCTTCCGAAGCTGCACTTCCGATTGCAAGATGTCGTGCAGGATCTGTTCTTCCTGGTTCTGCAGTGCCGTCAGCACCCGGCGCTTTTCGTCCACGTCGAACTTGGACAGCCGGATCAGGGTTTTCAGTCCTTTGGCCTGTTTGGCCATGGCTTAGCGTCCGCCCATGCCGTCGCCGTCGAAGGGCATGCCCAGCACCTGGGCCAGCTGGGCATAGCAGTCGCGTAAGGATGTGGCGTCCTTTTTGCCCTGGGTCAGCAGCTTTTCGATCATCGGGTAATAGTGGATGGATTCGTCCACCGCCGGGTCGGTGCCCTTGCGATAGGCGCCCAGGCGGATCAGTTCCGCCATGTCCTCGTAAGTGGCCAGCAGCTTGCGGGCGCGGCTGACCAGGGCGTTTTCCTGTTCGTTGTTGCAGCCGGGCATGGTGCGCGACACGCTGCGCAGGATGTTGACCGCCGGATAGCGGCCGCGGTCGGCGATGGCGCGGTCCAGCACGATATGGCCGTCCAGGATGCCGCGCACGGCGTCGGAAATCGGTTCGTTGTGGTCGTCGCCGTCCACCAGCACGGTGAACAGGCCGGTGATCGAGCCCTTGCCGGTTCCCGGTCCGGCGCGTTCCAGCAGGCGCGGCAATTCGGCGAAGACGGTGGGCGTATAGCCCTTGGATGCCGGCGGCTCGCCGGCCGACAGCGAAATCTCGCGCTGGGCCATGGCGAAGCGGGTGACCGAATCCATCATGCACAGCACGTCCAGGCCCTGGTCACGGTAATATTCCGCCACCGACAGGGTCAGATAGGCGGCTTGGCGGCGCATCAGCGGGCTTTCGTCCGAGGTGGAAACCACCACCACCGACCGCTTCATGCCCTCTTCGCCCAAATCGTCTTCGATGAATTCGCGGGCTTCGCGGCCGCGTTCGCCGATCAGCCCGATGATCGAGACGTCGCAGCTGGTGTTCTTGGCCATCATGGACAGGATCGACGACTTGCCGACGCCGGATCCGGCGAAGATCCCCATGCGCTGGCCCCGGCACATGGTCAGGAAGGTGTTCACCGCGCGCACGCCCAAATCCACCTTGCCGGCAACCCGTTGGCGCGAATGGGCGGAAGGCGGGGTGTTGCGGATGGCATAGGGTACGTCGCCCAAGGGCAGCGGTCCCAAACCGTCCACCGGCTGGGCGAAGGCGTTGATCACCCGGCCCAGCCAACCGTCTGAGGGGTGCACCACCGGTTCCGATTCGTGGACTTCGGTGCGGCAGCCCAGGCCGATGCCGTCGATGGCGGTGAACGGCATCAACAGGGCGCGGCCGTTCCTGAATCCCACCGCTTCGCAGGGCACCCGGCGGCCGTCGCGGGTGATGACGTGGCAGCGGTCACCCACCGAAATCTGGCGCTGGACGCCGCCGGCTTCGATCAGCATGCCCTGGACGCCGGCCACCCGGCCGTAAACCTGGATACCGGACAGGCGGTCGATGTCGTTGGTGACGTTGCGGACGTGAAATTTCAAGGCCATATCCCAATGGTGCGGCAGTCTCGCGACTTGCAGTCGCCAGCCTACACCCGTATGGTTACCGAATCCTCAAGAAGTGGGGTCCGAGGAATGCGCGTTCTTGTGGTCGAAGACGACCGGATGATGGCCCAGGTCATCGAGTCCATGCTGAAAGCCGAGGGAATGGTGGTGGACACCACGGCCCTGGGCGAAGACGGGCTCGAGATCGGCAAATTGTACGATTACGACATCATCTTGTTGGATCTGATGTTGCCCGACATGGACGGCTATGAAGTGCTGCGCCGTCTGCGCGCGGCGCGCATCGAAACCCCGGTGCTGATCCTGTCCGGGCTGACCGAGCCCGACAAGAAGATCAAGGGCCTGGGCTTCGGTGCCGACGATTACCTGACCAAGCCCTTCGACCGTGGTGAATTGGTGGCCCGCATCCAGGCCATCGTGCGCCGTTCGAAAGGCCACGCCCAGTCGGTGATCAAGACCGGCAAGCTGTCGGTGAACCTGGACCAGCGCACCGTCGAGGTGGCGGGTGACCCGCTGCATCTGACCGCCAAGGAATACGGCATCTTGGAATTGTTGTCCCTGCGCAAGGGCCAGACCCTGACCAAGGAACAGTTCCTGAACCACCTTTATGGCGGCATCGACGAGCCCGAGCTGANNGATCATCGACGTCTTCATCTGCAAGCTCAGGAAAAAGCTGTCCACCGCCACTGGTGGCGACAATTACATCGAAACCGTGTGGGGACGCGGCTATGTGCTGCGCGATCCCGACGGCGCCCCCCAAGCCCACGCGGTGTAAGAAAAAAGCCCGAGATGATCTCGGGCTTTTTCATTTCGGCGGTTGGTCAGCGGATGGGCTGCAGCACGTCCATTTTCAGCTTCAGCGTCCCTTCGGGGTGGACCTTGCCGCCGGCCCGCACGATCACCAGGCCGTGATCGGAATCGGTGGTGCGCTGCATGGAGGTGGCCATCAGGATTTCGGCCACGCGGGCGGCCTGGGTGGCGTCGGCCTGGGCCTTCAGCGCCACGTCGTTCCCATCTTCGGTCAGCGCCGGGGCGGCGACCTTTTGCAATTCGCCGCCCACATCCAGAACCATGGGGCGGTCGGTGCCGGTGAAGCTGCCGCTCATGGATGGGTTGACGGTGGTGACGGCGATGCGTTCCACCGAGGCTTCGACGGTCTTGCCCTTTTGCACGGTGACCGACAGGTTTTCCAGGTAAAGCGCCGCGGTCGAGCCCGATTGTTCGGCCTGGACGATGACGCTGGACACCGGCGGACGCACGCCGACACCGTCGGCGGCGGCACGGCTGGCCACCACTTCCGCCACCTTGCTGACATCGAACTTGCCGACGCCGAGCGCGTCGATCAGCCAGGAAATGTCGTTCATGGCGGTGGTGAAGGATTGCGACAGCGAACGCTGGCCGGCCTTGTCTTCTTCGCCTGAATTGTTGGCTTCGGCCACCGGGGCGAACAGATTGGGGCGCGAACGCAGGCTGTCGGGGTCGGTCAGGTCCGGGGTTTTGATCTTCTGCTGCAGCCAAGCCTCGGCGATGCTGCGGCTCTGCTTCAGCTCGGCGACGATTACGCGGGCACTTTCCGACAGACTGACGGCGTCGCCGGAAGCGCCGCTGCCGGCGTTTTGCTGCGCGGGCTGCGGTGCGAAGGACATGGCATGAGCCGACGCCGCGGCGGCGGCAATGGCGGCCTGGGTGCGCTTGGCGATTTCAAGATCGTCGACCATGGACTTGACCCTTCTTGTCAGTCAGGCGAAAGCATCTAACCCGTGGTTAGTCTGCATCGCGCGCATTCTGCACGTCGGTCCATTGTGGCGATTTCATACAGGAATTACAAGATTCATATAACTAAGGCAGGCGGCAGCAAACCGCGGTCAAGTCGTCGCGCAAGGGGCGGGCGACGCGGGCCAGGAACGGGGCCAGGACGGAATCGGCGACGCATTGTTGGCCTGATTCCTGGATCAGAGCCTTGATTCCGGCATTGCCCAGCTTGACCCCGTCGCAATCAGGGTTGTCGGCCAAGCCGTCGGATGCCAGGAACAGCAATCCGCTCGGGGCCAGTTTCATCTGTCTTTCGACATAGGTGACGCGGGACGATAATCCCAAGGGCAGGCCGGCGCCGTCACCTTTTTCAATTTGGCCGTCGGCTTGGCGCAGCAGCGGCGGCGGCATGGCGGCGGCGGCATAGCGGAACAGCCCGGCCGATTGGTCGACCACCCCATAGATCATGGTGGCGTATTGGCCCACCGGCAGCAAATCGGACAGCCGGCGGCTGAGTTCTGACAAGAAGGCGGCGGGCATGTCGGCCACCGGGGCGCATTGGGCGATCAGGGCGTGCAGGCGAAAGACGTTCAGCGCCGCCACCAATCCATGGCCGGAAAAGTCCGCCACCCACAGGCCGGTGCGATATTGGTCGACGACCTGTACCCCCCACAGATCGCCGCCCAAACTGGACGAGGTCTCGAAATGGGCCGACAGGTGCAGACCGCTGCGCCGTAACAGGTCGTCCAGGGCTTTGGGTTGCGGCAACAATTCCAACTGCATGGCGCGGGCCAGCTGGATTTCCTCGCTGACCAACGGGGGGGCGGCGACGTTCAGGGACGAGGCGATGGCGCAGACCGGGGCTTCCTGGTCGTCGGGGCGGGCGGCCAGGTTCAGGCGGGCGCACACCTGGTTGCCGCTTTCATTGTATTCCACTTGGTCGAAGGCCAGATTGCGGGCCAGGGCGATGCCGCGTCCATGGGGGGCGAAGGCCCGTTCCGGGGAAATCTGGCCGAAACCGCGCCAGTCGAAACCGTCGCCCTGATCGCGGATGACGAAGCTGATGGAATCGTCCTGGCGCGTCACCTGGACCTCGACCCGGCGGTTCCTGCCCTGGGGGGTGTCCAGGCGGGCCTCGATCTCTTGGCGCCAGCGCCGGTTTTCCAGCAATTGGGCTTTTTCGTCATAGCCGATGCCCAGATTGCCGTGCTCGACGGCATTGGTGAACAATTCCGACAGACCGGCGACCAGATGACGGGCCTGCGGGCAGGCGCGGGCCAGCGCCACCGCCAAGGTGTGGCCCTCGTCCAGGGTACGGAAGCGGAAAGTGCCGCTGTCCAGCAGCAGCATGGCGGTGGTGCGCTTGTCCAAATCGTCCAAAAGACGCTGGCGGCGCTGATGGTCGGCAATGGCGGCTTCGGTGACCGACAGCAGCAAACGACGGTCCAGCGGCTTGGCCAGATAGTAATAGGCCCCGGCCTTGATGCCGTCGGTGACGTCCTGGGGGTCGGCGTAAGCGGTCTGCATGATGACCGGAATATGGTCCAGTCGTTCGTCATCCTTCAGCTTGCGCAGCAATTCCATGCCGTCCATGCGCGGCATGCGGCGGTCCAGCAAGATGACGTCGAAAGCGCCGGGATGGGCGTCCAGGATTTCCCAGGCCTGCAGACCGTCTTCGGCGGTGACGGTTTCGAACCCGGCGACCCGCAGGTTGGCGACGATGACTTCGCGGTTCATGCGTTCGTCGTCAACCACCAGGGCGCGCGCCGCTGCCGCGCTCATGGGGATCAGCTCCGTTCGATGGTGAACAAAGATTCGAAACAGGCCAGATCCAGCAATTCGGCCACTTCGGGGCCGGGTTTGCGCAAGGTGACGGCGACCTGGGCGCGGTCGGCGCGGTCGCGCAACGTCAGCAACATCCCCAATCCCGCCGAATCCATATAGGACAAGCCGGCCATGTCCACCACCACCTTGGGCTGTTTGCGGGCCAGAAGCTTGTCGATGGCGGTGTCGAACAGGTCGCGATGGTCGAACAGCAATTGGTCGGAAAGCACCAGTGTCGGGCCGTTTTCCTCGTCGACGATACGGTACTTCATGGGACGTCCTTCAGCCGGGGATGGGGGCGGATGCGGCGTGGCGGGTCAGGCGGATTTCTTGCGCTTGGCGATGAATTCCTCGAGCGTGGCGCTGGCGCCTTCGTCCAGGTCGAAGCGCACATGGGTGTTTTGTTCGGTGACCGCGACCACCGAGCCTTTCCAAATCCCCAGATTGGGGATTTCGCAGTCGAATTCGCTGCCGCGCGGCACTTGGAAGGGACGGTCCAGGATGCCGGTGCCGATCAGCGCGATATCTTGCAGCAGACAGGGGCGGCGTTCGCCCTCCAGGGTCAGGGTGGCGGCGATGTTGATGGTGTGGCGTTCGTTGGCGTGACGGTTTTCCTCGGCCCCTGAACGCACGATATGGTCGATGGCGTCTTTCATGGTGCCCAGACGCTGGCGCATGGCGGTGGCCGATTCGCGCACTTCGTGGGCCCGGGTGCCGGTTTCCTCGGTGGCGCTGGCCACTTCGCCGATACCGGAAGCGGCCTGTTGGGTCCCCATGGCGGCATCTTGGGCGGCGCGGGCGATTTCCTGGGTGGCGCTGCTTTGCTGGCCGACCGATTGCGAAATGCCGCCGGAAATGGTGGAAATCTCGCCGATGGTGGCAACGATGGCGGCCAGGGCGTCCACCGCGTCCTTGGTGGCGCGCTGGATGGCGCCCACCTGACCGGCGATCTGTTCGGTGGCTTTCGAGGTCTGGTTGGCCAGGCTTTTGACTTCACCGGCGACCACGGCGAAGCCCTTGCCGGCTTCCCCGGCGCGTGCCGCCTCGATGGTGGCGTTCAACGCCAACAGGTTGGTCTGGCTGGCGATGTCGTTGATCAGGCTGACCACTTCGCCGATACCTTGGGCTTCGTGCTGCAGACCGGAAACGATGGTACCGACCTTGTCGGCTTCGCGTTCCGCTTCGGCTGAGATACGGGTGGATTGTTCCACTTGGCGGCTGATCTCGCCCACCGACGCCGACAATTCCTCGGCTGCCGCCGCCACCGCGTCGACGGAACTGTTGGCGTTCTGGGCGGCGCCGGCCGCGTCCTGGCTTTGGCCCAGAACGCGGGTGACGGTGGAATCCATGGCGGTGGCGGTGTCTTGCATGGAATCGGCTTCGGTCATCACCACGCCGATGGCGCCTGAGACTTCCTGGTCGATGGCGTTGGTCAACGCCAAGATCTCGCTTTGCAGCTTGCGGCGGTTGCGCCGGTGTTCGGCGTCTTGTTGGGCGGCGGCTTGCCGCACCTTCAAGGCGTTGCCGCGGAACACTTCGATGGCTTGGGCCAGCCGTCCCATTTCGTCCTTGCGGTCCAGGCCGGGAATTTCCAGGGTCAGGTCGCCTTCGGCCATGCGCGCGGTGATGTCGGTGGTCCGCGCCACCGGCGCCACCATCTGGCGGTCGAAGGCGATCAGCACCACCACCACCAGCACCAGGGACAAGACGGACGATCCCCCTTGCAGCCAGGCCTGGTTGCGGACGGCGGTTTCCAGCGAGGCACGATCCTCGAACAAGGTGGTGGCCGATTGGGCGACGCCGCCTTGCGATTCCTCGACCAGGGATTCGGTCAGGGTTTGCAGGCCCAAAGCGGCGCTGTCGAAATCTTCCTTGGTGCGGAATCCGGCGACGACGTCGCCGTTGGTGAAAGCGTTGGCCATGGCGCGACCGGATTCGAGAAACGGTTCGAAGGCCAGGGCGATGCCTTCCAGGGTGCGGCTGGCGTCGACCAGTTCCAATGCCTGGGTCATTTCCTGGCTGGCCTGCAGGTGATAGCGAAAACCATCGACGGTTTCGTCCACTCGGGCCAAGCCGCTGGTCAGTCCCGCCGCGTCACGGCTGGCCGCCAGATCGGTCAGAATGGCTTGGGTGCGCAAAATGTCGATTTCGATGTTCTTGATCAACTCGATCAAGGGCAGGTAACGCTCGGTCACCGCGCTGGTGGTCGATTCCATCTTGTGGTTCAGGTCGAACAGGCGCAGGGCCATGGCACCGTTGACCGCCATCCCTGCCAGGTTGACCACCAGGATCAGGGCGAAGGCCACGAAGAATTTGCGTCGCATGGACATAGGGGGCGATCCGGCTAACCACAACCTGGCGATGGTGCTGCATTGTGCGTGCCGACGCAACTGTCCGGACAAAGGTGCTTTTAGAAGCCATCTAAAAGGATGTGGTAAAAATAATTAAACCCTAATGTAGCAATTGCTTTTTTGCATCGGATTGCGTTCACTTGTGGGGCATGCCGTTCAGAGCCCCCCGACAGAGGGGGCCCGGCCTGTCACTGGGAGGAAGAAATGACGCAGATGCAAGGCCGCGCGTGGTCGCGGCGTGGAGTCTTGGCCGTGGCCGGTGCCGGGGTCGTGGGGGCTCTGACCATTCCGGCGACGGGCCGGGCCACGCCGCAAGAAGCCGACGATTTCGCCCGTAAGATTTTGGGGGGGGCCACCGCCAAATCCGGCAAGGTCCAACTGATCGTCAAGGACGTGGCGGAAAGTGGTGCCAACGAACCGGTGCGCGTGGTGGTGGACAGCCCGATGAGCGCCGCCGACCATGTCAAGGCCATCCATGTGTTGGCCGACGGCAACCCGTTCCCCGGCGTGTCGTCATGGTTCCTGACCCCGAAATCGGGCAAGGCGGATGTCGCCTTCCGCATGCGCCTGGCCAAGACCCAGGTGGTGCGGGCCTATGCGGTGATGTCCGACGGCTCGGTGTGGCAAGCCTCGCAAGAGGTCAAGGTCACCATCGGCGGCTGCGGCGGCTGAGACCACATGGAGCGAGGAACAGCCGAGGGACTGGGCCATTGAGGCCCCGCAAGCTCTAGCGAGCGTGAGCCCAGGGCGCGGATGCGCCCGCCCGGCGCCTGAGGGGCAAAAGAAAAGGACTTCACATGAACACGCCAACCATCAAGACCCGTATTCCGGCCAAGGCCAAGAAGGGCGAGATCATCGAGATCAAGGCCCAGATCACCCACGACATGGAAACCGGTCAGCGCAAGGATGCCGGCGGCATGCCCTTGGCCCGGCGCATCATCAAGAAATTCGTCTGTACCTGGAACGCCGAGGTGGTGATCAGCGCCGACTGGTACACCGCCATGTCGGCCAATCCGTTGATCACTTTCACCGCGCTGGCGGAAAAGTCGGGTCCCATCAAACTGGCTTTCCACGACGACAACGGCGAAATCTATGAAGCGACCGCCGACGTGGTGGTGGAATAAGCGCAGCGGGTCAGGGGATGGACGGGGCGGCCCTGAAGGGGGTGTGGCGGACCGCCCCGCCGGATTATCGAGCTGCTGCTACGTATTGTCGCAAGTTGTCCACCTCCATGTCCATTTCATCCAATCGGGATTTGACCACGTCGCCGATGGTGACCATTCCGGTCAACTCTCCGGCGGCGCCCACCACCGGCAGGTGGCGGATACGCTTGGCGGTCATGGTCTTCATCAGGCTGTCGACGCTGTCATCCTCGTGACAGGTCAGTACATTGGCGGTCATCAAGTCGGAAACCTTGGCCTCGGTGCAAATGGTGTCGCTTTGCGCCAATCCGCGAACGATGTCGCGTTCCGACAAAATCCCCTTGATGGCGCCGGCGGCATCCACGGCGATGACGGCGCCGATGCGGTGGTTGGCCAACAGACGTGCGGCATCGGCGATGCTGGCGTCGGGGTCGATGGTGACCACGCCCGCTCCTCGGGCCTTGGTCTTCAGGATGGTCTTGACGATCATTGGTCAACCTCCCCTTGTCCTGCTCCGTCGTTACGGAACGCTGTCTTTCATAAGGGGGCGGCGCACAGGGGGTTCAAGGGGGGCTATACCAAGGAAAGTGGTGCGGTGAAAACTTGGGCCGCCTGCAGCACGCTGCGCACCCAGTGGATGAACACGGTGACCTTGGCCGCGCGTTGGCGGTGATGGGGGTAAAGGATGGTCATGGCCAAAGGCGGCGGGCGGAAATCGGCCAGGATTTCGACCAGGGTGCCGGCGGCCAGTTGCGCCCGCAAACCATAGACCGGGACCTGGATCAGCCCCAACCCGGCCAGGGCGGCGGCCACTTGCGCCTCGGCGTTGTCCACCGCCAGCCGGCCGCCCAACGTAAGCACGGTGTCCGGTCCCTCCCAGTCGAAATCCAGGCCATGGGCCGAAGAGGCGTAGCCGACCAGTTGGTGGCCTTTCAGATCGGCCGGGGTTTCTGGTCGGCCATGTGCCGTCAGATAGGCCGGGCTGGCGAAGGTCCCCAGCGCCATGTCGCCCAATTTTTGGCCGACCAGACGGGAATCCCGCAAGGCGCCGGCCCGAATGACGCAATCGAAACCGGCGCCGATCAGATCGACGAAGCGGTCGGTCACCGACAATTCCACGTTCAGTCCCGGATGCCGGGCCAAAAAATCGGGCAAGGCCGGCATCAGGGTGTTGTTGGCCAGGCGTTCCGGCAGGCTGACCCGCAACAGGCCCTTGAGGCGGCCGCCGTCTTGGCGGAACAGGCCGTCCAGGGCATCGGCCCGGTCCAGCAAAGCCCGGGCCGCACCCAAAAAGGCTTCGCCGTCGGCGGTCAAGGCGACGCGCCGGGTGGTGCGGTTCAACAGGCGGATCCCGGCGCGCGCCTCCAGTCTTTGCACCGCCTCGCTGGCGCTGGCGCGCGGCAGGCCCAAATCCTCGGCCGCACGACTGAAGCTGCCGGATTCGGCGATGCGGATGAAAACCCGCAACGCTTCCAGGTGATCCATGATTGTACGCCTTAAGCGAATAGTGTTGTGATGATTGTCTGATTTATCATCCTTATCAAGGGCTTCATGCTGTCCCCAGGTTCAACGCGGTTGAAAGGAACCGATGATGACACTGGCAGGAAAAGTCGCCCTGGTCCTGGGGGCGTCGCGCAGCATGGGCCGTCTGTTCGCCGAGGATTTGGCGGCACGCGGCGCCCGGGTGGCGGTGCATTACAACAGTGCCGGCTCGGCGGCCGACGCCCAGCAGGTGGTGGCGGGAATCGTCGCCGCCGGCGGGCAGGCCCGGGCTTGGCAGGCCGATTTGACCGATTTGGCGGAATTGGTCGGGCTGTTCGACACGGTTCAGCGGGCTTTTGGCGGCGTGGACATCGTCGTCAACACCGCCGGCCGCATCGCCAAGATGCCCATCGCCGAGATGGACGAGGCGGAATACGACGCTTTGGCCGCCATCAACAGCAAAGCCGCTTTCTTCGTGCTGCGTGAAGCGGCGCGGCGATTGCGCGACAACGGACGGGTGGTGTCGGTCAGCACCTCGCTGACCGCCGCGACCACCGGGCTTTACGCCGCTTATGCCGGCGGCAAGGCGGCGCTGGAAGCTTATACCCGCGCCTTGGCCAAGGAAGTGGGGCATCGCGGCATCACCGTCAACGCCATTTGCCCCGGTCCGCTGGACACGCCGTTCTTCCACGCCAATGCCGGCCCCGAGGCGGTGACATGGGCCAAGGCGCAAGCGCCGTTGAACCGCCTGGGCGAGCCCGCCGACCTGGTCGGCATCGTCCGGCTGTTGACCGGTCCGGACGGCCAGTGGATCAACGGCCAATCCATTTTGGTCAATGGCGCCATGGTGGCGCGCTGAAATAAATGCTGGGGCGGGACGTGCGCTGGCCACAACCCGCCCCATATCATGGGGAAATCCGGGCTTGACGCTGTAGACGCGAAAGCGTTTTCTGGCGGTCTGTTCGTTGCGCGTTTCCCTTCTGGTCGGTAAAGGCCTCTCATGTCAGCACCTGCGAAACCCAGCCTGGAACCGATCACGTCGCGGGCGCAATTGGTCGATTGGCTGGCATCGGGCGCGAAGCCCAAGGATCGCTGGCGCATCGGCACCGAACATGAAAAATTCGCCTTCACCACCGATGATTTGCGGCCGCTGCCCTATGACGGTCCGCGCGGCATCGGTCATCTGCTGCAGGGTTTGACCCAGTATGGCTGGCATCCGGTGGAAGAGGCCGGCAAGGTCATCGCCCTGGTGGACGATTCCGGCGCCTCGGTGACCTTGGAACCCGGCGGCCAGGTGGAATTGTCGGGCGCGCCCTTGGACAACATCCATCAGACCTGTTGCGAGACCTATGGTCATCTGAAGCAGGTCAAGGAAGTGGCCCAATCCATGGGCGTCGGTTTCCTGGGCATGGGCTTCCAGCCCAAATGGTCGCGCGAAGACACGCCGTGGATGCCCAAGGGCCGCTACAAGATCATGCGCGACTACATGCCCAAGCGCGGCTCCAAGGGCTTGGACATGATGCTGCGCACCTGCACGGTGCAGGTGAACCTGGATTTCGCTTCCGAAGCCGACATGGTCAAGAAGTTCCGGGTGTCTTTGGCGCTGCAGCCTTTGGCCACGGCGTTGTTCGCCTCGAGCCCGTTCATCGACGGCAAGCCGTCGGGGCTGTTGTCGTCGCGTTCCGACGTGTGGACGGACACCGATCCCGATCGCTGCGGCATGTTGCCTTTCGTGTTCGAAAACGGTTTCGGCTTTGAACGCTACGTGGATTACATGCTCGATGTGCCCATGTACTTCGTCTACCGGGACGGCCAGTACATCGACGCCTCGGGCCAGTCGTTCCGCGATTTCCTGGACGGCCGTCTGCCGGCGCTTCCCGGCGAGCTGCCCAATATGGGCGATTGGGCCGACCACATGACCACCGCCTTCCCGGAAGTGCGGTTGAAGAAATACCTGGAAATGCGGGGCGCCGATGGCGGTCCGTGGCGGCGGCTGTGCGCGTTGCCGGCCTTCTGGGTCGGGTTGCTTTACGACGATGCGGTGTTGGATGGCGCCTGGGACCTGGTCAAGGATTGGTCCTTGGACGAACGCGAGCAATTGCGGGCCGAAGCGCCGCGCCTGGGCCTGAAGGCGCGGGTCGGCGGCCGCAGCCTGCAAGAGATCGGGGTCGAGGTTCTGGACCTGTCGGCCAAGGGGTTGCGGGATCGGGCGCGTCTGAACGATTCGGGGCGCGACGAATCCATTTTCCTGGATACCCTTCAAGCCATCGCCGCGTCGGGCCGCACCCCGGCGGAAGAGATGTTGGACGCCTTCGCCGGTCGCTGGCGGGGAAGCGTCGATCCGCTGTTTACCGAATACGCTTACTGACAACGGGAGAGCAAACGATGGCGAAATGCCGAAACCTGGCCGACGTCCGAGACAATATCGACCGCCTGGATCGTCAGATCGTCCCGCTTTTGGCCGAACGTGCCGGTTACGTGCGCCAAGCCGCCGGTTTCAAGGAAACCAAGGCCGCCGTGGTCGACCAGGCCCGCATCGAATCCATCGTCTTGAAGGTGCGCCACATGGCCAACGAGGAAGGCTGTGACCCGGATGTGATCGAGCGCATCTACCGTTCCATGATCGACGCTTTCATCATCTTCGAAAGCCAGGAATGGGTCCATCTGCACGACGCGGAAAAGTAACCGAAGAGTCCATCAACCTTCACTGTTGCGCTGGGGTGTCCGCCCGTAGAGTCCGACCGCTTTTGGTCGTGTCACTGTGGGGGTGTCATGCTGCTGTCTTCCTTGTCCATCGGCCGGCGTCTGGCCGGCGGTTTCGCCGTCGTCTTGTTGATCGTCGTCGGTTTGGCCTTTGCCGCCATCACCGGCATGACCCGTATCGACGACAATCTGGATCGGCTGGGCGACATCCATCAGGCGGAATTGGCCGCCAAGCAGGTGGAGCGCGACTTCCTGGTTCTGCGTCGCGCGCTGCGGGAATATTCGCTGGTGACCACGGCCCAGACCGGCGCCGAATTACAGGCGGCCGACCAAGCGCTGAGCGCTTCGGTGGCGGCTTTGGTCCGTCTGGATCACAACGACACCCGACTGGCGGAATTGGCCGGTGTTTTCGTCCAATACCGGGCCGGGATGGCCGATTTGGTGGCGGAAATCGGCAAGACCGGCGCCATGACCGACGCGACCTATGCCTCGATGCTGGATCTGGGGCGGCGTTCGACCCAATTGGTGGCGGAAATCGGCGGCCAATATCATGATCAGGCCCTGCAGGTCGGTCAGCGGGCCGAAGCGGTGTCGCATGGGGGGCGCGACGTGGTGCTGGTGGCCACCGTGGTGGCGTTGGCGGCGGGATTCTTGTTCGCCATGCTGCTGACCCGCTCCATCGTCGGGCCGCTGAAGCAGATGACCAACGCCATGAACGCCCTGGCCCAGGGGCAATTGTTCGTCGACATTCCGGCTTGGCGGCGTTCCGATGAAGTGGGCGCCATGGCCCAGGCGATGGCGGTGTTCAAGGAAAACGCCCTGGGGCTGGAAAAGATGCGCCAGGAGCAGGAGGCGGCGAAACTTCACGCCGACGCCGAACGCACCCAGGCGCTCCGCGACATGGCCAAGGTGTTCGAAGACCGGGTCGCCGGCGTGGTGAGCCAGGTCTTCGCCTCGGCCACCACCTTACGCGGGGCGGCCACCAAGATGAATGACGGGGCGGCCCGGGCCGGCACCCATGCGGTCAGTGTGGCGCAATCGTCGGAACAGGCTTCCGCCGGGGTGCAAAACGTCGCCACCGCCACCGAGGAACTGGCGGCTTCGATCCGCGAGATCGCCCGTCAGGTGACCCTGTCGGCCGATACCAGCCGTACCGCCGTGGCGGAAGTGGAAAGCGCCATGAGCAGCGCCGACCAATTGGCGGAAGTGGCCAAGCATATCGGCCAAGTGGTCACCTTGATCAACGAGATCGCCGGCCAGACCAACCTGTTGGCGCTGAACGCCACCATCGAGGCGGCCCGCGCCGGCGAGGCCGGCAAGGGCTTTGCCGTGGTCGCCGGCGAGGTGAAGAACCTGGCCAACCAGACCACCCGGGCCACTGCCGACATCGCCGCCCAGATCGAACAGATCCGCCATGCGGCCGGGGCGGTGGTCGGCGCCATCGGCGGCATCGGTCAGACCATCCGTGCCATCGACGGCATTTCGCAAGGCATCGCCGCGGCGGTGGAAGAACAAGAGGCCGCCACGGCGGAAATCGCCAATTCCCTGGAACGGGTCGCCGGCAGCGCGCAATCGGTCAGCGACAGCATCACCGAGGTCAGCCACGCCACCGAAACCAACGCCCATGCCGCCGAAACGGTGCTGGTCGCCGCCAACGACCTGAACGCCCATTCGCAAGTGCTGGGCGAGGCCGTCGACGGCTTCCTTTCGACGGTCAGAGCCGCTTAGGGCAAGACCGGATAATCGGTATAGCCCTGGGCGCCGCCGCCATACAAGGTCTCGCGGTTCAGGGGGGCCAGTTCGGCTCCGCTTTGCAGACGGCGCACCAGGTCGGGGTTGGAAATGAAAGCCCGGCCGAACGACACCAGATCGGCGCGGCCATCGGTGATAGCCACCTGGGCGGCTTCGCCATCCAGGCAGTTGTTGGCCATGTAGACACCGGAATAACGCTTCTTCAGGGCGGCGAAATCCACCGCCGGATCAGTGGTGCGGGTCTGGCCGGTGATGCCTTCGATCATGTGGATATAGACCGGACCGACGGCTTCCAGCTTGTCGACCGCCAGCTCGAACAGGGCCTGGGGGGCGCTGTCGGCGCAATCGTTGATGGGGCCGGCGGGCGACAGACGCACGCCGACGCGGTCACGACCGATTTCGGCGCAGACGGCGCTGGCCACTTCGGCCAGCAGGCGGGTGCGGTTGTCGATGGAACCGCCATAGGCATCGTCGCGCTTGTTGGCGCCGTCCTTCATGAACTGGTCGATCAGATAGCCGTTGGCGGCGTGGATTTCGACACCGTCGAAACCGGCGGCGCGGGCATTGGCCGCGCCTTTGCGGAAATCGTCGACGATGCCGGGGATTTCCGACAATTCCAGGGCGCGCGGCGTCGACACCGCTTCGAACCCCTGACCCAGATAGGTCTTGGTGTTGGCGGTGACCGCCGATGGCGCCAAGGGCGCGGCGCCCCCAGGCAGCAGCGAGGTGTGCGACACCCGGCCCACATGCCACAGCTGCAGGAAGATACGGCCGCCGGCTTGGTGCACCGCGTCGGTCACCACCTTCCACGCCGCCACCTGTTCGGGGCTGTGGATGCCGGGCGTGGCCAGATAGCCCTGGCCCATGGGGCTGACCTGCGAGCCTTCGGCGACGATCAGGCCGGCGCTGGCCCGTTGGGCGTAATATTCTGCGGTCATGCGGGCGGCGACGTTGCCGGGCTCGGCCCGGTTGCGGGTCAGGGGCGCCATCACCACGCGGTTGGCCAGCTCAAGCTGGCCCAGGCGGAATTTTTGAAACAAGGGATGGGTCACGGGGCTTCTCCGTTGTGATACACTTTGAATCGTTGACCGACATTAATGTGTATTATAATCTTTGTTCAAACACTCACAAAGCTTGGAATACGGTCCATGGGCGCCTTGCAAATCATCAAGTCTGAACACCGGAACCTGTACCGTGTTCTGCATGTCCTGCGCAGTGTCGGCTTTGCCATGCGTGATGGCCAGCGTTTCGACACCACGTTGCTGGGCGCCATCATCGACTATATCGACGCCTTTCCCGAACGTTTCCATCACCCCAAGGAAAACGAGTACCTGTTCAAGGCGTTGCGTCGGGTGTCGTCGGTGGCGGAAGAGACCTTGTCGCAGTTGGAGCGTGAGCATCACGAGGGGCCGGAAGAAATCGTTCGTCTGCGTGCCGCCCTGGCCGAACTGGACAAGGGCGTCCCGGGCGCCGACAGGGCTTTGGCCGACATGCTGGTGACCTATGCCGAGATGAGCATGGGCCACATGCACAAGGAAGAAAGCATCATCTTGCCCTTGGCCGCCAAGGAACTGGGGGTCGAGGATTGGAAGGCCCTGGACGACGCCTTCGCCGACAATCGCGATCCGCTGTTTTCCGAGGACGCGCGCGAGGAAATGCGCAGTCTTTACAGCCGCATCGTCGCCCTGGCCCCGGCTCCGTGGGGGATCGGCGGTTAAGCCTCTTCCGGGGTCTTGGTCACCAATTGCAGGGCATGGACGGGTCCGGCCAGTTCGTCGGCCAGCAGGGCGTTCACCATGCGGTGGCGCTCGACGCGGGACTTTCCGGTGAAGGCGGCCGACACCACGGCGACCTTGAAATGGGTTTCACCGCCGTCACCGGCGTGGCCGGGTTCGGTCATGCGATGGGCATGGCCGGCATGACGATGGGAATCGTCGACGATTTCCAAATGCTGGGGGGACAGCCCGGCGGTCAACTTGCTTTCGATAGCGGCGCGCACCGACATGGAAACTCCTTTGGCGTAAATCCGAAGCCAGGACTTGGGGTGGCTTTGCCGTCCCGTCAAGTCCTGGCTTGGTTGCAACGCGTCAGGCGGCACGGACCGTGTTCAGGAAGTTCTGCACCTCGGTGCGCAGCCTTTCGCTTTGGCCGCCCAGCAATTCCGCCGCCGACAGCAGGCCTTCGGCGGCATGGGCGGTTTCGCCCGCCACTTCACGCACGGTGGCGATGTTGTGGGAAACGCCGTTGGTGCCTTCCGCCGCCAATTGCACGTTGCGGCTGATTTCCTGGGTGGCGGCGTTCTGTTCCTCGACCGCGGCGGCGATGGCGCTGGACACCTGGTTGATGTCGCCGATGGTCTTGCCCATGCCTTCGATCGACTCCACCGTGGCCCGGGTCTCGTTCTGAATGCCGGCGATTTGGCTGCCGATTTCCTCGGTGGCTTTGGCGGTCTGGTTGGCCAGGGCCTTGACCTCGTTGGCGACCACGGCGAAGCCCTTGCCGGCGTCGCCGGCCCGCGCCGCCTCGATGGTGGCATTCAGTGCCAGCAGGTTGGTCTGGCTGGCGATGTCGTTGATCAATTTCACCACTTCACCGATGCGGCCGGCGGCTTGGGCCAGGCCTTGGACCATTTCGTTGGCGCGATTGGCCTCGTTGACCGCCGAATCGCTGATGTCGGCGGAACGGGCGACCTGTTGGCCGATTTCAGCGATAGCCGCCGACAATTCCTCGCTGGCGGCTGCCACCGTCTGCACGTTGGCCGAGGCCTCGTCGGCGGCCGAACTGGCCTGGGTGGTGCTTTGGTTGCCGATATCGGCCTTTTCGCGGATGGTCTGGGCGATGTCGCGCAAATTGGTGGACGCGGTGACCACGGCGGAGACGATGTCGCCGACGCTGGATTCGAAGCGGTCGGCCACCTGGGCCATGGCGGCGGCACGCTCTGCCTCGGCGCGTTGGGCGGCCTCGACTTGTTCCGCTTCCAGGCGGACCTTGTCGCGGGCGTTGTCGCGGAACACCAACAGGGTCTTGGCCATGATGCCGATTTCGTCACCCCGGTCCTGGCCGGTGACCTCGGCTTCCAAATCGCCGGTGGCCAGACTCTGCATGCGGGTGTTCAAGGTCGCCAACGGCTTGACCACCGAACGGATGGCCAAAATGGCCAAGGCCAGGGCGATCAGCACGGCGATGCCGGCGACAGTCCCCAGTTCCGTGGCCAAGCGCTTGCTCATGGCATCGACGTCGTCGACATAGACGCCCGAACCGACCATGAAGTTCCAGCCGGGGACCAGGACGGCATAGGAAATTTTACCCACCGGCTTATCCGACCCGGCACGTGGCCAGACATAGCTGACCGCGCCACCACCGGCCCGTGCCGCCTTGACCAGTTCGCGAATGATGTAGACACCGTTGACGTCCTTCAACTCGGACAGGCTTTTTCCGACCAGTTCCGCATTGGGATGGACGACGGTGATGGCGTTCTCGTCAAAGGCGAAGACATATTCGCCACCGTCATAGCGCATGCCGCTCAGCGCGGTGAACGCTTCTCGGCGGCCCTGTTCCAAGCTGAGTTTGCCGCTGTCGATGTCTTGACGATAGCGCTGCAGGATGTTGCTGGCGGTTTCAACGATGCTTTTCACCTTGGCCTGATGTTCTTCCATGACAGCCGAGGACAGCATCTTGACGCTGTAAATACCCAGCAGAAGAAAGGCGGTGATGAGCAGCAACACAGGGGCCCAAATTCTTTGGCTGATCGATATGTTCTTCAATGTCATGATCTTTCCCCAATCTACACTTTTTGGTACGCGTATTCTGAATACCTGATATTATTGCGGATTGATTTCCCCGATTAGGAAATCTAACCATAAGGTAATATTTCTGAAAAGGTGTTATCGCTTTCGATCTGTGCGCATTCACGCATTTTTTTCATGGATATTTCATTGCGGCGGTGAAAGCGGATGTCGTCGGATCGTCGCCTTGCCTCTGACGCTGGCGATCAGCATTATGGGACGATGAAAGCGAACTCTTCCAAACGCGCCTGGTCCACCAACTGGCAGCCCGAACCGCCCAAGCCGGCGGCGCGGGCTTGCGACCATCCCGGTTGCGTGGCGCAAGGCGAATACCGGGCGCCGAAATCGCGCGACCATCTGAACGAATATTTCTGGTTCTGCCTGGACCACGTGCGCGCCTACAACGCGTCGTGGGATTTCTACAAGGGTATGAGCGAGGATCAGATCGAAGACGAGATCCGCCGCTCCACCACCTGGCAGCGCCAGACCTGGCCCTTGGGGGCCAAGACCGGCAACAAGCGTTTCACCTTTTCGGTGCACGACCCCTTGGGCATGTTCGATTTCGAAACCGAAGACATGCGCAAGGCCCGCACCCGCCCACCCAGCCCGGAAGAAGAAGCCCTGGTGGTGCTGGGGTTGACGGAAATGCCTTCGGTCGCCACCCTGAAAGCGTGCTACAAGAAGCTGGTCAAGAAGCATCACCCCGATGCCAATGGCGGCGACAAGGAAGCCGAAGAGGCTTTCAAGCGCATCAACCAGGCCTACAAGACCTTGCTTGACAGCCTGACCACGGAAGATTGATCGCCGGCACCAACCGGCCAACAGGGAATAACTTGCCATCATGAACGCGAAATCTGCCAGCCCGCTCGCTTCCGACCATCCGCTTGCCACCCCCGACATCGAAGTCGACGTGCGCGAGGTTTTCGGCATCGACGTGGATCTGCGCGTGCCCGCTTTCAGCGTCGGTTCGGAACACGTCCCCGATCTGGACCCGGCCTATCGCTTCGACCGCGACACGACGCTGGCCATCCTGGCCGGTTTCGCCTTCAACCGCCGTGTCATGGTCCAGGGCTATCACGGCACCGGCAAGTCCACCCACATCGAACAGGTGGCGGCGCGCCTGAACTGGCCGTGCATCCGCGTCAACCTGGACAGCCATGTCAGCCGTATCGACCTGATCGGCAAGGACGCCATCGTCTTGAAGGACGGCAAGCAGGTCACCGAATTCCGCGAAGGCATCCTGCCTTGGGCGTTGCAGCACCCCTGCGCCCTGGTGTTCGACGAATATGACGCCGGCCGTCCCGACGTGATGTTCGTCATCCAGCGCGTGCTGGAAGTGGAAGGCAAGCTGACGCTGTTGGACCAGAACCGGGTCATCCGCCCCCATTCGGGCTTCCGTCTGTTCGCCACCGCCAACACCGTCGGCCTGGGCGACACCACCGGCCTTTATCACGGCACCCAGCAGATCANNCGCTGGAACATCGTCGCCACCCTGAATTACCTGGAACACGACGCCGAATGCGCCATCATCGCCGCCAAGCAGCCGGGCTATGACAGCGACGAAGGGCAAACCACCATCAGCCGCATGGTGTCGCTGGCCGACCTGACCCGTCAGGGCTTCATGAACGGTGACATCTCGACGGTGATGAGCCCGCGCACCGTCATCACCTGGGCCGAAAACACCAAGATTTTCGGCGATATCGCCTTCGCCTTCCGCGTCACCTTCCTTAACAAGTGTGACGAGGTCGAGCGTCCGGTGATCGCCGAATATTACCAGCGCTGCTTCGGCGTTGAACTGCCCGAGACCCCGGCGCGGGTCGCCTTGTAAGGAGTCTGGCCGGTGCCGGAACGCAATGCGGCCGACCCGTCCTCGCATCTGCCTGTGCGCGAGGAAAGTCCTGCCGACACCATGAAACGGGCGACGGCCCTGGCGCTGCGCGCCATCGCCGGTCGTGCCGATTTGGAAGTGGGCTATGTGGCCGGCGCCGCGTCAGTGCGCGGTGCCGAGATCAAGCTGCCCAGCCCGCAGAAGAACCTGACCGAGGGCGATCTGGTGCGCCTGCGCGGCACGGCCGACGCCGTGGCGTTGCGCTTCCGCTATCACAACGATGCGGTGCACGCCAAACGCATGCCCCCCGACCCGCAGGCCCGCAAGGTCTATGAAGCGGTGGAACAGGCCCGTATCGAGGCTTTGGGGGCTCGGCGCATGGCCGGGGTCGGCGACAACATCGCCGCCGTTCTGGAACAAAAGGCCCGGGCCGAAGGCTTGGACCGCATCACCAAGCGCGACGACATGCCGCTGGCGGAAGCCATGCGCTTCATCGCCCGTGAACATTTCCTGGGGCAGGACCCGCCACTGGCCGCCGAAAACGCCGTCAATCTGTGGCGCCCCTTCGTCGAGGAAAAGATCGGCCTGGGTCTGGACCGGCTGAAGGACATGCTGGGGGACGAAGATTCCTTCGCCGGCGGTCTGAAGGACCTGTTGCACCAGCTGGACATCTTCGCCGAGAACGAGCTGGAAACCGAGGAAAAGCAATCCGACGAGGAAGGCCAGGACGCCAAGGAAGGCCAGTCACAGGGCCAACAGGAAAAGGAAAGCGACGGCCAAAGCCAAAGCAAGCAGGGTGAGGGCGAACCCCAGGCGGCGCCCGGCGCCGCCGAAGGGGCGGGCGAGCAGGACAATCTGGAAAGCGCGTCCGACGACGTGGTGATGGCCGGGGCGGGGACCGAGGAACCGGGCGGGCCGTCGCGCCAACGCCAGACCTTCACCCCGCAACCCGGGGCCTATGGCGAAAAGCCCTATCACCCCTATACCACCAAATACGACCAGGTCATCGCCGCCGAGGAATTGTGCGAACCCGACGAACTGTCCCGGCTGCGCAACCAGCTGGACCAGCAGATGAGCCACCTGCAAGGGGTGGTGTCGAAGCTGGCCAACCGTCTGCAACGCAAGCTGATGGCCCAGCAGACCCGGTCGTGGAACTTCGATCTGGAAGAAGGCATCCTGGACACCAGCCGTCTGGCCCGTATCGTCGCCAACCCGACCCATTCCTTGTCCTTCAAGTTCGAGAAGGAAACCGAGTTCCGCGACACCGTGGTGACGCTGCTGATCGACAATTCCGGCTCGATGCGCGGACGTCCCATCACGGTTGCGGCGCTGTCGGCGGAAATCCTGGCCCGCACCCTGGAACGCTGCGCCGTCAAGGTCGAGGTCCTGGGTTTCACCACCAAGGCGTGGAAGGGTGGCCAGGCCCGCGAACAATGGACCGCCGACGGCAAGCCGGCCCAGCCCGGCCGCCTCAACGATTTGCGTCACATCGTTTACAAGTCCGCTGACGCGCCGTGGCGCCGGGCGCGCAAGAATCTGGGCCTGATGCTGCGGGAAGGCGTGCTCAAGGAAAACATCGACGGCGAGGCCTTGCTGTGGGCCCATGACCGGCTGATCGCCCGCAACGAACAGCGGCGTATCCTGATGGTGATTTCCGACGGTGCGCCGGTGGACGATTCGACGCTGTCGGTCAATTCCGGCAATTACCTGGAAAAGCACCTGCGTGACGTCATCGAATACGTGGAAACCAAGTCGCCGGTTGAATTGATCGCCATCGGCATCGGCCACGACGTCACCCGCTATTACCGTCGTGCCGTCACCATCATGGATGCCGAGGAACTGGGCGGCGCGGTGATGCGCCAACTGACGGCGCTTTTCGATGAAGAAGAGGTCAATTCGCCACAGCGGGCTGGACAAAGATAGGTATTGAAGGTACAGCTTTGTCTAAATAATCAGTATGACCGAAAAACTTGCAGCCCTGCCTAGTCTCTAGGCAGGGTGTTTTGCGTTTTTTCCATGCCGACAACGCAGGGGCGGGGCTTCTGAGACCGTGTAATATGATAGGTATCAGAATGTGGAGGCTGTGATGGCCGTCTCCTCCACCAGTTCCAGCGTCTCCGCCAGCACCGTCACCGAGACTGTCTATCCGGTGATGGTGAACGGTTATCTGTGCTACAGCGCCGCCGAAGTGGCCGCGGTGAAAAGCGGCCAAAGTCCCGATTCGGTCAAGCCCGGCTATACCAGCGAAAAAAGCGACGAAAACACCGCCAGTCAAAATCAGTCGGCGGCACAGGTCCGGTCGTCGACGCAAACCCAATCCCAAGCCGAAATCCAAGCCCAGGCGCAGGCCAAGCAACTGGCCCAGGCGCAAGCCCGGGTCGCCCAGTTCAATCAATTGTCCGAGGACGAACGCCGTCAGCAGCAAGAAGACAGCCGGCGCGGCCAGTTGGTGGATTTCTACGCCTGAAAAAATGGCCCGCCGATTTGTTCGTCGGCGGGCCCAGGCAGGGGATCACATGAAGAAAGGATGGATCAGGCGACCCGGCGTCCCAGCAGCGACTGGATGTGGGCGTGGGTGGCGGCGGCGGTGTCGGTGTGGGCCAAGGCCTGGTCGATGATGGCCTGCACATAACCGGCCTTGGTGCCGCAATCATAGCGGGTGCCGACGAAGCGGAAGCCGGACAGGCCGACCTGGGCGATAGAGGCGGCGATGGCGTCGGTCAGCTGGATTTCGCCACCCTGGCCTTTCTGCTTCTTGTCCAGATAGTCGAAGACGGCGGGTTCCAGGATGTAGCGGCCGATCACCGACAGGGTCGAGGGCGCGTCCTCGGGCTTGGGCTTTTCCACCATGCCCCGGGCGCGGGCCACCTGGCCCTGTTCCTCGATGACGTCCAGGATGCCGTAACGGTTCACATGGTCCAGCGGCACGTTTTCCACCGCCACCACATGGCCGCGGGTCATTTCCCATTGCTTGACCATCTGGGCCAAGGCGCCGGGTTTGCCCAAGATCAGGTCGTCGGGCAGCAGCACGGCGAAGGGGTCGTTGCCGATCACCGGCTTGGCGCACCACACCGCATGGCCCAGACCCAGGGGCGCCGGCTGACGGACAGCGGTGATGGTCACCCCCTTGGGGCAGGTGGAGCGGGCGATTTCCAGCAATTCCAGCTTGCCGCGTTCTTCCAGCTGACGTTCCAGCTCGGGGCTGCGGTCGAAATGGTCGACCAGCAATTCCTTGCCCTTGGCGGTGACCAGGACGATGTCGGTGATGCCGGCTTCCGCCGCTTCTTCCACGGCATATTGGATCAGGGGCTTGTCCACCACCGGCAGCAGCTCTTTCGGCAGCACCTTGGTGGCGGGCAGAACGCGGGTACCCATACCGGCAACGGGAAGGACAGCCTTACGGATCATGGTCGTCTCGCGAAGAGAAGTTGTTCGATGACAGAGATCGTGCTCCGTCATCGTGTCGCGACCATGACGCGATTATGGCGAAGTGGGGGCGGTGCGTGGATACCAGCCCCGTAATTGTGTGATCACCGCACTGAACGAAGTACAACGCATCAGCGTTTTGACGCTGCCTCTCTTGCCGATTTCCTCGAAATCGCGAGGAGAGACCGTTCGGTGTAGGCGTTCCCGCATGATGTATTCGAACAGTTCCTTGGGTTGCTTCTCTTTCAGGGTTGTCACATCGGTCTTGAGTTGAGATGCGCGTTGCCCGACCCACAATGAGAGGGTTTCCGCTGGAATGGAGCAATGGGCCGCCAGCGCACTTTCACAATGCCAAAGCCATTGTTCGAGTTCGGGAACCAGAACGACGACATGATGTTTTTCGGACCATGTGACTCGATCAAGTCTGTCGGCAATTTCGGAGGCGACTTCATCCGGAGAATTCTTTTTCTCTCGCCCGGATCCGTGATGGTCCCACATCACGAGAACCTTTCCGAAATCTCTTTATCTCATTCCAGCCAGTTCAGGGCCAGTTTGCACCATGCCTGAATCGCGAAGTGGGTGTCGGTCCACAGTAAAAGTGATCGGTTTGATCCCGACGGCTTGCGGGCGAGACAGGATCGACGTCATGAAAGCCTGGGCGTCTGCATCGGCCGCACTGACGAGTAAGTCCTTCATTCAAGAACGCCTGCTGCAAAGATGATCCCAAGGTCAGGAGAGCCGTCCCAATTAGCAAGCAAAGGGTGGCGATTACCTGGGATGATCCGCACACTGCCTTCTTGTCGGCTAAAACAAAGCAATGGCTGGATGCCGCATTGTTGGACGACGAACGGGGAATGAGTCGCCAGCAGCATTTGTGATCCTGGAATGGATGAGAGGGAGCGCAGGATGATTTCCAGAGCCTTGGGATGAACGCCGTTTTCCGGCTCTTCGATCATATAAAGAGAGCCGTCGGGAGGGAGGAAGGCTGGGATGGTTAGGGCCATCATGCGCAAGGTTCCGTCGCTCAGGACCCAACTGAGCCTCAAGGCCGCTTTCATAGCGTAGCAAGAGGTATTCGGCATTGTCGGCCTGACGGCGAGACCAACCAATATCGGTCAAATCGGGCAGAGCGTAGCGAAGATGGTTTGCCCATCGCGCAACTTGTGTTTCCGGGGCGGCCCAGTAAGGCCCTAATCCACCGTTCGCTCCCATCAGCTTTCCGACAACGCGAGCAAGATTAGTGCCGTCAAGATCGAGATCCGCTGGGCGGGTTGCGGGGCAAGGAAGGCGCATCGCCGGGCTATTCAGTTGAATGTAGCGGATGCCACGCATCAGAAAACGGCGGACGGCATTGGCCGTGGGGTAACGTTCATCGTCGGGTGGGGTCAGAGCAAGAGTCAGCTTATCTGTACCGAAATTGAACGAGTCTTGATAGGTGCTGGTTTCGCGGGAATAAAAATCCGTCCCCTTGGGCGTTTTTCCTAGAAGCCTTTTTGGTTTTATGTTCGGGCTGACCTGTATTCTGTCGCCTAATCGGATTCTTGATTTCTGATATTGTTTCAGGGACTCTTCATGGATGCAGACGCCGACATTTGAATCTTGTCGAACGGCCAAAGGGTAATTGAGCAGGCTGTCGGTGAGTTCTGGGCGCTGGCTCGACAGGTCGAGCCAGAGGTCGATTTCAATGATACCACCCTGGCGCATCCAGGTCAGGTCGTTGAAGTCGGCGATGTGGCGAGATTCGACCGCTGCTGCGGGGCCCCTCGTCAGGCAGTCTCGGACAAAGTCAACGGCGTCTAGGAGCGTGGTCTTGCCGATGCCATTGGGGCCGACGAGGACGTGGAAGGCGCCTAACGATAAGCCGGCGACCTCCTGAATGGCCTTGAAGTTCCGGATACTCAAGCCAACGATCATCCACGCTTCCGCTCCTCTGTCGGTACCCTATAATGAACAAGGGAAGACATAAACAATTGAGACGCAGTTCCGCAGGTCAGCTCTTGGAGTTGCGGATCGCCGCGATGTTGGTGGCGTAATCCTTGGTCTTGAACACCGCCGAACCGGCGACCAGACAGGTGGCGCCGGCGGCGATCACCTTCCAGGCATTGTCGGCGGTGACGCCGCCGTCGACCTGGATGTCGATCTTGCGCTCACCGATCATCTTCTTGATCCGGGCGATCTTTTCCAACTGGCTGGGGATGAAGCTTTGCCCGCCGAAGCCGGGATTGACGCTCATCACCAGCACCATGTCGATGTCGTCGAGCACGTATTCGATGACGTTTTCCGGGGTGTGCGGGTTCAGCGACACGCCGGCCTTTTTGCCCAAGGCCTTGATGGCCTGGACCGAGCGGTGCAGGTGCTTGTCGGCTTCGGCGTGGACGGTGATCAGATCGGCGCCGGCCTTGGCGTAATCTTCCAAGTAAGGCTGGGCCGGGTCGATCATCAGGTGGACGTCGAAAGTCTTCTGGGTCCATCCCCGGATGGCCTTGATCACCGGCGGGCCGAAAGTCAGATTGGGGACGAAATGCCCGTCCATGACGTCGATATGGATCCAATCGCACCCGGCTTCGTCGATGGCCTTGACCTCGGGGCCAAGCTGGGCGAAGTCGGCGGACAGGATGGACGGCGCGATCAGAACGGACATGGGCGGATTTCCTCTCTGGCAGACAGAATCGGGGCCGGGAATGGTGTTTCCCGGCCCCTTTTTGTTAGTTGACCTGGGGTTCCAACTCGCCGGAAGCGTAGCGGGCGGCCATGGTTTCCAGCGAGATCGGCTTGATCTTGCTGGCGTTGCCGGCGGTGCCGAAGGCTTCGTAGCGGGCCTTGCAGATGCCCTTCATACCGGCCATGGCCGGCTTCAGGTAATCACGCGGGTCGAACTTCTTGGGGTTGTCGACGAAGTACTTGCGGATGGAACCGGTGGCCGACATGCGCAAATCGGTGTCGATGTTGACCTTGCGCA
>DISD01000049.1 GCA_002435715.1 Rhodospirillaceae bacterium UBA6219 | reverse complement strand
ATTTCCTGGGTCAACCCCGACGAACAGCTGGCCGCCAAGGGCTTCGCCGATTACATGCTGGAAGGCCCGCTGGCCGCCATCAAGGCCATCGAGGCCGCCACCGGGCACAAGGAAGTCAACGCGGTCGGCTATTGCCTGGGCGGCACGCTGACGGTGTGCACCCTGGCCTACATGGCGGCCAAGGGCGACGACCGTTTCCTGTCGGCGACACTGTTCACCACCATGACCGACTTCAAGGAACCGGGCGAACTCGGCGTCTTCATCGACGAGGAGCAGCTCCAGAACCTCGAAGGCATGATGAACCAAAGCGGCTATCTGGACGGCCGCGACATGGCCATGACCTTCAACATGTTGCGGGCCAACGACCTGATCTGGTCGTTCGTGGTCAACAACTACCTGTTGGGCAAGGATCCGTTTCCGTTCGACCTGCTGTATTGGAATTCCGATTCCACCCGCATGCCGGCGGCCATGCACAGCTTCTATCTGCGCAAGATGTACCAGCAGAACCTTCTGGTGCAGCCCGGTGGCATTCAGTTGGACGGAATCGACATCGACCTGTCCAAGATCAAGACCCCGATCTATATGCTGAGCGCCCGCGAAGACCACATCGCGCCGTGGAAGTCGACCTTTGCCTTGACCCAGAACACCAGCGGTCCGGTGAAGTTCGTCCTGTCGGCGTCGGGTCACATCGCCGGCGTGGTCAACCCGCCGGCGGCCAACAAATATTGCTTCTGGACCAACGCCAAGAAGGTCAAGAGCCCCGACACCTGGCTGAACGGGGCCACCCAGGTGGAAGGCTCGTGGTGGCCGGATTGGCACACTTGGGCGACCAAGGGTACCAAGCAGGTTGCCGCCCGCCATCCCGGCGACGGCAAACTGAAAGTGGTCGAGGACGGCCCCGGTTCCTATGTCAAGGAACGCGCCGTCTGATCGCCCCCCTGACGAACAAAGGCCCCGGATCGCTCCGGGGCCTTTTTCATGGCCGCATCATAGGCCTAAATTCCTTGACTTCCGGCCGCCAAAAAATATAGAACATATCACGAACAAACTTCTTAGGAGTACTGTCATGGGTGGAATGGAAGCCGCCATCGGTGCCGCCTCGACCGGCTTGCAGATGGTGTCGCAGCATAACCAGGCCAAGGCGCAAGCCCAGGCCCAGACCAATCAGATCAACCAACAGAACCAGATGATGGCGTTGCAACAGGAACAACGGGCGCGCCAACAGCGCGACCTGCTGAAACGTCAGGCGGCCACCGCGCGGGCCAGTCTGGCGGCGGGCGGCGGCGGCGTAGCCGGCGGCGGCTCGGCGGCAGCCTTGCTGAGCGGCATGACCAAACAGACCGAACAGGGCATCGCCGATTCTTACGACGCCTTGGCCCTGCGATCGGACGCCAACAAGCCGACCCGGGTCAACGACCCGGCCGGCGACATCTTGGACACCTGGAGCAAGGGCAAACAGGTGTGGGGGGCGTTGAAGCCGTTACTCTTCTGACGCCTTTTCCAGCACCGCGGCGAAAAAGCCGTCGGTGCCGTGGCCATAGGGGGACAGCCGCAGATAAGGCCCGGTCACCGGACAAGCGGTGCCCACCAGTTCGCCCCACAAGCCCGGCACCGGCAGCACCTTGTAGTCGGGATGGCTGGCCAGGAAGCGGTCCACCTGATCCTCGTTTTCCTCGGAGAGGATGGAACAGGTGGCATAGATCAGCCGTCCGCCCGGCTTCACCAGACGGGCGGCGCTGACCAGAATGGCCTGTTGGCGGACCACCAGCTCCTGAACGGTTTCTTCGGTCAGTTGCCACTTGGCATCCGGATTGCGGCGCCAGGTACCGGTGCCCGAACACGGCGCATCCACCAGGACGCGGTCATAAGAGCCCGCCGACCGCTTGATCCACTTGTCGGATTCACCGCCGATCACACGGCGCGTGACATTGTGCACGCCGGCCCGGCGCAGACGGGCCTGGGCCTTGTCGACCCGCCATTCGGCCACGTCGCAGGCGACCAGACGCCCCGTATTGTTCATGGCCGCCGCCAAGGCCAAGGTCTTGCCGCCGGCCCCGGCGCAGTAATCCACCACCGCCATGCCCGGTCGGGCGTCGGCGATCAGCGCCACCAATTGCGACCCTTCGTCCTGAACCTCGACCAGACCGTCGCGCCACGCCTGCAATTGCACCAAAGCGACGCGGTTGGCCAGTCGCAGACCGATGGGGGAAATCTCGGTGGGCGTGCTGGGCACGCGCTCTTTCTTCAGGGCGATAAAGGCTTCGTCGCGGGTTGCCTTCAGGGTGTTGACGCGCAGATCCAGCGGCGCCTCGTCGCGCATGGCGCCCAATTCGGCCGGCATGCGCTCGCCCCACAATTCGGTCAGACGCGGGGTCAGCCATTCGGGGAACTCGCCCCTCACCCAGGCCGGCATGGCGTGATGGAACGGCGACTTGCCGCGCAGGGCTTCCATCATCTTGCGTTCCTCGCCGCTAGGCGGATGGGCGGCATGCGCCCCTTGGAACAATTCGGGTTCCGGCTTGCCGCCTTGGAACACCAGATCCACCAGCACCCGGGCCCGGGCATCGGCGGGAAAATCCAACGCTTCCAGCCACCAGTCGATGCGGGCCTTGGTGCGCAGCACCCGCCACACGGTTTCCGACACCGCACGGCGATCCTTGGACCCGATGTAACGACGGCTTTTGAAGTAAAGCGAGGCGATCTGATCGGCCGGTTTGGGGCTGGCCTGGATTTCGTCCAACACTTCCATGGCGGCGGCAAGGCGGGCGGCGGGGGTCATGGGCGGACTTTCGGCAGAAGGCACAAGGCTTGGGTTTTAGGAGCAAACCCGTCCCGGCGCAAGACTTGGCGGGTTCAGCCGTCCACCCTGAGCGGCGCGGTGAAGGCATAACCCTTGCCGTAAGCGGTGCGGATCGGCGCATCCTCGCCACAAAGCTCTTCGATCTTATGGCGCAGGCGCCGCACCAGCGCGTCCAACTTGCGATCGCTGCCCTCTCCGTCATGAAGAATGGTGCGGTCGCAGGGATCGGTCCCGCTTTCCGCCAGAACCAGCAGGAAATCCATCTCCTTCGCCGTCAGTTCCAGGCGGCTCCCCGAGGGCGAAACCAGGCTCCACGAGCGGCGGTCCACCACCCAGCCCGCGGTTTCAGCCATCGCGGGCAGGCGGCGCAGAACCGAACGCAATGTGGTCTCGATCTCGCGCAGGCTGGCCGCCTTGGAAAGATAGGCGTCGCCGCCCAGCTCCAGCGTGTTGATGCGGTATTGCGAACCGCTGAAGGCGGTCAGCACGATGATGCCGCAGGCAAAGCCCTGGCGGACCCGGATTTCCGGAATCAAGGTCGAGCCGTCGCCGTCGGGCAAACCGATGTCGATGATGTAAACATCGAACGCCATATGGCCCAGCAAAGTCCGCGCCTCGCCCAGGCTGGCCACCCCTTGGCTGTCATAGCCCTTGACCCGCAAATAGCTGACCAGGTCGCTGCGCAGGGTCGATTCATCTTCGATGATCAGGATCGTCGGCATGGTCTTAGTCGTCGGCCTCCAACGGAGAAGGGCGCAACGGCAAGACGATGTCGACCTGCGCCCCACCGTCACGGCGATTGCGGAAATGCACGCTGCCGCCATGTTTGGCGACGATGTTGCGGGTCAGGTGGGTCCCCAGGCCCGAGCCACTGATTTTCACGGCGTTGCCGGCGCGGAAGAACCGTTCGCCGATGCGCGACAACTGGTCGGGGGGAAAGCCGATCCCCCGATCGGACACCGACACCATGGCTTGCCCGGCCTCAACGCGCAAGCCGACCTGAATCGACTGGCAGGGGGGCGAAAACTTCAAGGCATTATCGATGACGTTGGTGAAGGCGACCGACAACATGTCGGCATCGCCGGTGACCATGATCGGTTCCGGGGGCAAGGTCAGGCCTATGGCACGTTGTTCGTGTTTGTGGGTCAGCATGGCGGTGATCTCTTGCAGCAGCGCTCCCAAATCGACCAATTCGTCGCGCGTTTCATCCATATCGGCGCGTTCGGCGGCCAGCAGGTTGTTGACCAGCCCGCCCATGCGGCCGGCGGTCGAACGGATGACCTCCAGTCGCTCGGAGAGGTCGCCCCCGGCATCGGCCTGAACCAATTGCGCCATTTCCGCCGTCCGGTCGATGATGGCCAAAGGCGTGCGCAATTCGTGACTGAGCAGATGCAGGAACTCACGCAAGCGGTCGTTCAGACGCTGCGCGTCGCTCAGGGTTTGCGTGCGCAGGCGCAATTCCTCGCTGATCAGGCCGCCGACCATCACCAGAACCGAGAAAAAGATGAAGTTGATGATGAACACCAATTCAAGCATCAACCACGAATGGACGTCCGGGCGGCTGATGTAATCCGGATCGGGATGGGTCAGGGCCAGGATGCCGCGGCCGCTGCTCCACACCATGTGCAACACCAGCCCGGTGATCAACACGGTATTGGCGACCCCGAAGCGGCGACCGTGACGCAGGGCCACCCCCAGGCACCGTCCGTACAAAAGCAAGGCCAACACGCTGAAGGCCGCCACCCGCAAACCAACCCAGGACGGGTGGTAAACCTGCATCGTTTCCCACAGCACCGCGGTAACCAGCGGCGTCACCACCAGCAGCCAGACGCGAAGCGGCTTGCCGACGAACATCACCAGCCCCTCGGTCACCAAGGCGATGGCCGAGACATGGGCGATGTTCTGAAGCGTGATCAGATGCGGCGCCTTAGCACCCATGAACAGGAATCCGACGACCTGCACAAGATGCGCCAGGGCAACCAGCCCCAATCCCCGCAAACCAGGCATGGCGCGCCACAACAAAAAGGCGATCACCGCATTGGTGGCCGTAATAGCCGTCAGAAAAACAGTGGCCGTCGTCGGATCCAGCTCCACTCCTGTAACCACCTTTCCACCAACCAAGGGTCACAACGGAAATCAAATCACGACAACCAAACAATGCATCCCGGCAGATTCTGTCAGATTTGATAACAAATAGTAACTCGTAATCTCATGCCAATATTGAAATGCTTTCATAACTGAAAAGACACAAAGAAGCCAATAGTAAATAAATACCTTTGCTATAGCCATTAGTATGCCGGGACGGGCGTCGTCCTTATACATCCCAAACCCTGAAGAGCCGAGGCATGCGCGTCAATAAAACCAGCCTGAAGAAACGCCTGACCGTTGGAACCGCCATTGCGCTGGTCCTTCAGTTCGTCATCCTGCCGGCGTGGTCCGAAGAAGCTCCGGCCACCAAGCCGGCGGTATCGGCACTGAACGGCAAGCTGGAAGTGGCCGGCGGCATCCTTGACACCGACGGCGCCGCCTATGGTGCCGGCGCCGTGGCTTTTCCCCTGACCCACAGTTTGGGCGGCCAGGTGGACTTCTACGGTGGCTCGATGGTCGGCGGCCTGACCGCCGGCGGCGGCGCCCATGCCTTTTGGCGCGATCCCGACATGGCATTGCTGGGGATTTACGCCAGCCACAGCTATATGAGCCAGCAGGGCGGTCTTTACATGAACCGCCTGGGCCTGGAAGGCGAAGCCTATCTGAACCGCTTCACCCTGGGCGCCATTGCCGGCGGCCAGTTCGGCGACGTGGTCAACCACGTCTTCGTCGGCGAAGAAGTGAATTATTATCCCCTTGACGACCTGCAACTGAGCATCGGACACCGTTTTGCCGATTCCAGCCACGCCCTTAGTCTGGGGGCGGAACAGCAGGTGGAATCGTGGTCATCCCTGGGGCTCAGCACCTTCGCCAGCGCGGAATTGAATGAAGGCGGCGACACTTCGTTCTTTTTGGGCTTCAAGTTCTATTTCGGCGCCGACAAGTCGCTGATCCGTCGTCACCGCGAGGACGACCCGCAGATCTTCCTGCCCCACGACCTGTTCTCGCTGACCACCAACACCGCGCCCACTCTCGCCGCGCAAGAAATTGCGCGAACCACTCCCCCGCCCCCCACTCCGACCAGCGGCAGCGACGAGTAAGCCCTGCGCGCGTTCAGCTGACCAGGCTGATGAAATCTTCGAACTTGCCGCCGGCGCTGCGTGGAATATCCGCCAGCGCCGTCAGGCTGATGGTCATGTCGGGATGGAAGGCACGCCGGACATGGGCGGTCAATCCGTCCACATCGGGTGCGGCGGCGCCGTCCATGGGGACATAGCGCAATTCCAGGTGACCTGGGGCCGTTTGGATCACCTGGAACTGGCGCAGGGCGACATATTCACGCATTTGCAGAGCCATATAGCTCGCTGGCCACAAACGGCGGCCATCGGGAAGCGTCAACACGTTGCGCGCCCGCCCCAGAATTTGCCCCAACACCGGCAATTGACGACCGCACGGACAGGGGGCGCCATCGGCAGCCACCGCCCGGTCACCCAAGCGATAACGGATGAAGGGGGTAACGAAATTATGCAGGCTGGTGATGGTCACCCAGCCTTCCTCGCCCGGACCAACGGGACGGCCGTCATCGTCGATGATTTCCAAGAACACGTTTTCTGCGCAGACATGATAACGCCCATGCGGGCATTGCAGCGCCAATTTGCCGGCTTCCTGGCAGCCATAAGTGTCCACCACCCTGGCGGACCGAATGCCCGAGAAAGCCTTTGCCACCCGTTCGCGCACCGGATCGGTCAACATCTCGCCGACGGTCAGCACCACATCGAGGGCCAGGGGGCGGCCGCTTTGCGCCATCGCCCCGGCCAAGTTGTCCAGGTGCGACGGAAAGCTCAGCAGATAATCGGGGCGCACGTCATGCAGCCACTGGACTTGCCGTTCCAACGGCACGGTGCATTTCAGATTGGCCGCGATCCCGCTGCCATCGCGGAAAGACCAGCCCTGGTGCCGACGCTCGTCGTTTTTGCGCTGACGCATCAAACGGATTTCGGCGAAGGTCTTGCCGGTATCGATGCCATGCCAATCCCAGAAGCGTTCCATCTGCATGCGCGTCGAGGTCGAGGCCAGGTCGCACCAGCCATAGCGCAAGGGGATTCCGGTTGAACCCGAGGTCTCGTCCGCACGGGTCGAGCCGGCCTGAGCGGGCACTTCACGCGCCCACAGGGCTTGGTTGGCATCTTGAATCTGGCTGCGCGTCACCGGGGGAATGGCGTGCCAATGCTCGGGCCGGGCACCCGCCGACAGGAAGCGCCGCAGCCTTTCGGCGTAGAAATCGGTGTGCTGGGCGGCATGGGCGACCATGCGGACCATTTGCGGCCATTGCCAAGCCGCAAGATGCGCGGCCGGCAACATCTCGGTCTGCCGTAATGTCTCTAGATAGGCGCGGTAAAAGCTTTCCATGCCCCTATGGTAGACAGCGACCGCAACGCGGTAAAGCGCCGCCGCGTCAGAATCCTTGTCCGCCGCACCGGCCATGACGACTGCCGCCATGACCACCCCGGCCACCACCGTCACCGCCACTGCAGCCATCACGAAACGCCGGCAGATGCCGCTGTTGCGAAGCACCTTGCAAATTGGCGAACACCGTCAGCACTTCGTCATCTTCGGCGGCCAAGGAATTCAAGCGGTCGTAAAGCGCCACGTTGTCCAGTTCCGCCTGCACCCCCAGCCGGCAGGCTTCTTCCAGACTGGCGGGGGCGTCCACCCGGCCGCCATGGGGATCGTCGGGGATCGGCCAGCCACGACGACGCAGCAGCATTTGCAGGGCATTGATGTGGCGTTGTTCGGACTGGATGATGTTGATGAACGGACGAACCGGCCCAAAGCGGTCGATCACCGCCGCATAAGTGGCGCGGGCCTTGTATTCGTCGTCCAAGGCTTCACACAGGGCTTGGTAAACGGGGGAAGTGGGGGCGGACATCATCGCCGGCTCCGATCGTGGCCTTTCTTGACGGTGCCAGCCTGCCGCCCCTGGCCGGGTGCCAGCTATGACAATTCGCAGCCCCGGCCATGCCAAAACGATACACCCCACCCCGCTTAACGCATGGCGAACATTTCCTGGTGGAAGCGCCGCGACACCGCCATGCCATGCCGGGCCAGATCACCGCGCAAAGCCTTGCCGAAACCGGCCGGACCACAGAACCACAGACTGGCCCGCTCCCAACCGGGCAGCATTTGGCGCAGCTTTTCCCCACTCAACCGGCCGTCGCGGCCATCCACCATCACATGCAGGCGGATGCCCGCCGTGTCGGCAAGACGGTGCAATTCGGCCAAGGCCTCGGCATCTTCTTCCACGGTGGTGTGGATCAGGTCGATCTGCTGTCCAGGGTGCCCCTGACCGGCGGCCAATTGACGGGCCCGGGCCAGGAACGGCGTGATACCGATGCCGCCGCCCACCCAAATCTGGCGCGGGCAATCATCTTCGAAGGTGAAGCGGCCATAGGGGCCTTCGATGGTCACATTCTGCCCCACGTCCAAGCCCTGACGCAGGGTCGCGGTATGGTCGCCCAGTTCCTTGATGACGAAACTCAGCGTGCTGTCCTGGCCATCCCAGCTTGAGGCGATGGTGAAGGGATGCGCCCCTTCCTTGGTGTCGAAAGTGACGAAAGCGAATTGCCCGGCCTGATGGCCCTGCCAACCGGGGTCCATCGCCACTCGAACTTCCAGACAACGCAATTGCGGGAAGTCGCGCAGGGCGACGATACGCCCGCCCACCTTGCGCCCCGCGCCGACCCGGCGCAACAGCACCACCACCGCCGAAACCGTGCCGGAAACCAACAGAACCGCCAGGACCGCCCCCAAAGGCGTGGCCCAAGTGGCGAACTTGGTCAGCACCACCGCATGGAACACCATCACCAGATAGCCCAGGGCCAGCAAGCGATGGGTCTGGAAGAAGCGGCGATAGGGGAAATATTTGATCAGCGCCAGCACCATCAGCAGGGCCATGGCATAGAACGCCCATTCGCCAACGCCTTCCGCCAGGTCGCGCCAGGAATTCAAGGTCTGCTCGATACCGGGAGGAAGCTCGGGACGCGGACCGCGCTGCGGCCGGTCCAGCAAGCCCCAGCCGACCGCCCATTTCGGCCCCTTGGCCCACAGCCAGTGGGTCACCGCCAGACTAAGACTGGCGATCCCCAGCCATTTGTGCAGACGGTACATCTTGTCCAGGCCGTCCAGCCGGCTTTCCAGCCAACGGGGGCGCAGGGCCAGGATCATGGCGGCGCTCATGGCCACCATGACCACCACGCCGCTCAACTGCACCATGTTGTTTCGCAAGAAGAAAAAGGTGTCGGCCCGCAAAGCGGTGGGCTCAACCGCCAGCCACAGGGCGGCGGGAACCAGGATGACGGCCCAAAGGGCAAGGGTGATAGCACGCATGACAGACTCGCTCAGGCTGATTTCGTCTTATCTGCCGATCATTATAGAACAGGGCTGTAACTTGGGTTTGGCTAAGATGTATCGAAGTGTAACCGGTGTGGACGAATGCCCCGGTGGTCGCGCCTTTGCCGGGGATGTCATCAAATCATCATCCAGAACCGTCAGCGCCTGGATTAAGCGAGTTTCCTTCCGCCTTTCGGCCCACACTTCGGCCCACACTTCGGCAAGGACACATCCATGCGCATCCGCATCCAAGGCGCCCATGTTCTGACCCCCAGCGGCGATCTGGTCGACAGCCCGGTGACCATCGAGGACGGCACCATCCTGGCGGTGGGCGCCGATCAGGGTGGCAAGGAACTGGATGCCACCGGCCTGTTGCTGCTGCCCGGCATCGTCGATTTGCATGGCGACGCCTTCGAACGTCAATTGATGCCGCGTCCGCAGGTGCATTTCCCCGCCGATGTCGCCCTGGTGGACACCGACCGCCAGATGCTGGCCAACGGCATCACCACCGCGCTGCATGGCCTGACCTGGTCCTGGGAACCGGGCCTGCGCGGCCGCGAGGCGGCGCTTTCCTTCCTGGACACCTTGGAACGTCTGCGCCCTACCTTGGGTTGCGACAGCCGGGTACATCTGCGCCACGAAGTCTATAACGTCGACGCCGCCGACGAGATCGAGGAATGGCTGGGCCTGGGCCGTTTGCATCTTTTGGCCTTCAACGACCACCTGCCCATGTTCCTGCGTCGGGTCGAACAGCCGACCAAACTGGCCCAATACGCCGAACGCGCCCATATGAGCCTGGAAGATTTCGTCGCCCTGGTGCACCGGGTGGCGGAACGCCAGCCCCTGGTCGACGCCACCAACCGCCGTCTGGCGGCGACGGCCCGCCAGCACGGCGTCGCCCTGGCGTCCCATGACGACGAATCGCCGGATATGCGCCAGCATTTCCATCAGATGGGTTGTTCGTTGTGCGAGTTCCCGCTGACGCGGCCCACCGCCGAAATGGCCCATCACATGGGCGACGGGGTGATCATGGGCGCCCCCAACGTGGTGCGCGGCGGCAGCCATATCGAGGGCGGCATGCGCGCCGCCGACATGGCGGCGGCCGGTCTGGTGGACGTGCTGACCTCGGATTATTACTACCCGGCTTTGGTCCACGCTCCCTTCCGGCTGGTCCGCGACGGCTTGCTGCCGCTGGCCCGGGCCTGGAGCCTGGTGTCCACCAACCCGGCCAAACTGGCCGGCTTCACCGATCGTGGTGCCGTCGCAATGGGCCAACGCGCCGATCTGGTGCTGGTGGATGCCAGCGCCCCCACCCTGCCCCGCATCGTCGCCACCTTGGTGGATGGCCGCGTGGTCCACGCCACCCGCGACCTTTGGGCATGACCGGGAAACACCCAATCCCGACGAGCAAGGATTTCAGAGAAACGCGCCCGCCGTCTGGTGTCTTGAAAATCCGCGAAGAATGATCCGTCCGAGTGGATGAAGGCAGGGGATGGCCACCCCCTGACAAGACAGTTGCTGAAGGCACGGGAGATCGGTCACGATCACCCAAATATCAAGGAGTGGCAGCGTGCTGGAACATCTGGTCGAGTGGGAAGCCGGGACAATCGGGCTGGTGCCCCTGAAGAAATCGGAACTGGATGGCTGGCTGGACACCCAGCCGGAACCGGGCCGGGCCTGGGTTGCCGCCCATTCCTTCACCGGCGAGGCCGGACAGAGTCTGTCCATGCCGGCGCCCGACGGTTCCATCGCCGCCATCCTGGTGGGCATGGCCGAAGACGACGACCCGTGGGCCTTTGCCGCGCTTCCCGCCAAGCTGGCACCGGGCACTTACGCCATCCTTCCCGCCCTGCCCAGCAAGGCCGCCAGTTGGGCGGCGCAATCCTGGGCCCTGGCCACCTATGCCTTTGGCCGTTACAAGGCGCGCCCGGCACGCGACTGGCCGTGTCTGGTGTGGCCGGAACATGCCGATCGCGCCCAGGTCAGCCGCACCGTCAAGGCGATGGCCCTGGTCCGCGACCTGATCAACTCCCCCGCCGCCGATCTGGGACCGGCGGAACTGGCCACTGCCGCCGAAGTGCTGGCCGCCGATTATGGCGCCCGGGTCAAGGTGGTGGTCGGCGACGGGCTGATCGCCGAAAATTACCCGGCCATCCATGCCGTCGGCCGCGCCGCGGCACCGCAGCGCCAACCGCGTTTGGTCGATCTGCTGTGGGGGGACGACAGCCACCCCAAGCTGACCCTGGTGGGCAAGGGGGTGTGCTTCGACAGCGGCGGGTTGGACATCAAGTCGTCGGGCAACATGAAGCTGATGAAGAAGGACATGGGCGGCGCCGCCCATGTGCTGGGCCTGGCGTCGATGATCATGGATGCCAAATTGCCGGTGCGTCTGCGGGTGCTGATCCCGGCGGTGGAAAACGCCGTGTCCGGCGATGCCATGCGCCCCGGCGACGTGCTGCCCACGCGAAAAGGTCTGAGTGTCGAAGTGGGCAACACCGACGCCGAGGGCCGGTTGATCCTGTGCGACGCCCTGGCCGAGGCATCGCGGGAAAAGCCCCAGATGATCATCGACATGGCCACCCTGACGGGTGCTGCGCGCACCGCGCTGGGCACCGAGATCGCCGCCATGTTCTGCAATGACGACCGGCTGGCCGCCGACATCGCCCAGGCCGGTGAAGCCAATGCCGACCCGGTGTGGCGCCTGCCCCTGCACCGCCCCTATCGCCGGCTTTTGGAAAGCAAGGTGGCCGACATCAGCAACATTTCCGACGGCCCCTATGCCGGGGCGATCACCGCGGCGCTGTTCTTGTCCGAATTCGTTGGCGCCGGCATTCCGTGGGCGCATTTCGACATCATGGCCTGGAACAATTCCTCGCGGCCCGGACGCCCCGACGGTGGCGAGGCCATGGCGCTTCGTGCCTTGTATGCGGTGATTTTCCAACGCTTTGGAACCAATCCTTAACCTTTCGTAAGCGATACAATTAGGTATAGGGGTCTTGCCCGGACTCTCGCTCTCGGGTAAAAGATTTCGTCGGCGGAACGAATAGGCAGGGACATGGGCTTCCAATTGAAGGCTGTGCAGGCGCTAGACCTGTGGCGCGGCGCGATCGTCGAGAGTGTGCGGCGGGACGGGCCCGACCTGTCGGCGCGTCAGATGGCCCTGCTGCTGACCGTCTATCTGACGCCGCCGCCCCATACGGTGCGCGGTTTGGCGGTGACCATGAACGTGTCCAAGCCGGCCATCACCCGGGCGCTGGACCGCCTGTCCGAACTGGGTCTGATCAAGCGCAAGACCGACGATGCCGACCGCCGCTCGGTACTGGTCCAGCGTACCGTCAAGGGCTCGGTTTACCTCCGCGAATTCGGCGACCTGATCGTCCAGGCGGCGATGACTGCCGGCGACGAAGCGGCTCAGGGCTGAACCGACAGCGCCTTTTGTTCGGTCCCGCCATTGGGACCGGGAAATCCATCGAACATACCCCGCACCAGATAAGGCAGGATGGGACCGATCTCGGTCCCGCCACGCCGGCTGGTCACCCGCCCTTCGAACAACAAGGGGGCGCGGCTATCATCGCCATCGGCAATAGTCAGACTGAACCATTTCGGCACATGAACGACACGTTGTGCTTCCCAGTACGGAAACGGATCGTTCCAATTCCGGCGATATCCCCACATCCCCATGGGCGGCAGGGCACTGGGGCTGAGCACCGTTTCCTGAACCGGGGCGTCGGTGCCATAGCGCAGACGCACCACCGCCGCTCGCCGGTCGTCGGCATCGGATTGCCGCCAGCCCAAGGCGCCGAGGGCGGTGACCACCTGATCGGCGGTGGCGGCGAACAGAGAATCCGGGGCCTGATCGGCCGGAGGCAACACGACGAAGGAACGCGGCGTGACGTCGGCGGGATGAAAGCGCGTGCTTTCCACCTGGATCACCGGATTTTGACCGGCGCAGGCGGACAGCAACAGAACCAGGGCGAAGACCACGACACGCATGGATACAAGATGCCCGCGCATTCCGGCGAAATGATGGTGCAAATCAGAACGACCGACGGGCCCTGAGCGCCGCACCGATGGTGCCGTCGTCCAGGTAATCCAACTCGCCGCCCACCGGCACGCCGTGGGCCAAGGCGGTGACCGCAACATTGCTGCCGGCCAGATATTCGGCAATGTAATGAGCGGTGGTCTGGCCATCCACGGTGGCCGGGGTCGCCAGCACCACTTCGCGCACCACACCGTCGGCCAGCCGTCCCCGCAGGGCCGGCAAGCCCAAATCGTCGGGGCCGATGCCGTCCAGTGCCGACAGCAAGCCCCCCAGCACATGATAACGCCCCCGGAACATTCCCGTGCGTTCCATGGCCCACAGAGAACCCACCCCTTCCACCACGCACAGGATGGTGGGGTCGCGCTTGTCGTCAGCGCAGATGGAACAGGGGTCGCGGCTGTCGAAATTGCCGCAGACCGAGCAGGTCTTCACCGTCTCACCCACCGCCGCCAAAGCCTGGGTCAGCGGCAGCAGCAGGGTTTCACGCTTTTCCACCAGATGCAGCGCCACCCGGCGGGCGGAACGCGGCCCCAGACCGGGCAACCGCGACAGCAGTTGCATCAGGCGCTCGATCTCGGGGCCGACCATGATTTCGTTGCCTGATCAGAACGGCAGCTTCATGCCCGGGGGCAGGTTCAGGCCGCCGGTGACCTTGGCCATTTCTTCCTGCATGGCGGCCTCGGCCTTGACCTTGGCATCGTTGAAGGCGGCCAGGATCAAATCTTCCAGCACTTCCACGTCCTCGGGGTCGACCAGACCCTTGTCGATCTTGATCTTCTTCAGCTCGAACTTGCCGTTCAGGGTCACCTGCAGCATGCCGCCGCCGGCGGCGCCGGTGACTTCCAGATCGCCCAGCTTGGCCTGCATCTCGGCCATCTTGGTCTGCATCTGCTGGGCCTGCTTCATCAGGTTGCCAAGATTTTTCATAATTCCTCGTCTCCTGGGGGCAAATCAGCATCAAAGGCCAAATCCGAATCCTCGGGTTCGGCCGGGGTCAGGTCGCGCACCACTTCGATGGCGGCGCCGGGAAAGGCGTCAAGGACGGCACGGACCAACGGATGGTTGGCGGCGTCTTCACGACGCTTGTGTTCGGCCAGGGCGTCCTGTTCGGAAAGCGTCGGCTCGGCCGGGTCGGTCAGGTTGATGGTCACCGTCCACCGCCGACCGGTCCATTCCGACAAATGCCGCGCCACCTTGGGGGCCAGATCACGGTCGGCGTTCTTGTGGGGGCGGAACTCGATGCGGCCGGGCTCGAACTTCACCGGGCTGACCTGGGTGCGCAACTGCACCGCCAGGATGCCTTCACGCTTTTCGGTGAACAACGCCGCCACTTCGGCAAAGGTCGCCGGCATGGCCGGCAATTGCAGCGGCTGGGCCGCCACCGCCGGCTCCATCTTCAAGGCGGCGCTGGGTCCACCCATGCCACCGGGCGCGATGGACTGGCTGGCCCCGGCATGGACGGAACCGCCCATGGGCATGGCACCGCCGCCCCCTCCACCGCCGGGACCACGGGGCGCCGGCGGGTTGTCGCGCAATTGTTCGATCAGATCGGCCGGACTGGGCAGATCAGCGGCATAGGCCAGCCGCACCAGACACATTTCCGCCGCCTGCAACGGATTGGGGGCGGACCGCACCTCGCCCAAGCCCTTCAACAGCATCTGCCAGCACCGCGTCAGCTGGGCCATGGACAGATCCTTGGCCATCTGGGCGCCCTTGACCCGTTCGGTCTCGGACGCCGCCGACGAATCGGCGGCGTCGGGGGTGATCTTCAGACGGGTCAGCCAATGGGCCAGTTCCAGCATGTCCTGGACCACCACCGCCGGGTCGGCCCCCAGGGCGTATTGTTCGGCCAGCAAATCCAAGGCCGGGGCCATCTGGCCCTTCATCACCAATTCGAACAAATCGAAGACCCGCGCCCGGTCGGCCAGACCCAGCATGTCGCGGACCTGCATTTCCGACACCTTGCCGGCGCCATGGGAAATGGCCTGGTCCAACAGCGACAACCCGTCCCGCACCGAACCGTCGGCGGCGCGTGCGATCAGCCGCAGGGCGCCGTCCTCGATGTCGGCCTGTTCCTTTTCGGCGATGCCGGCGAAATGCTTGGCCAGCACGTCCATTTCGACGCGCCTAAGGTCGAAACGCTGGCAGCGCGACAGCACGGTGACCGGAATCTTGCGGATTTCGGTGGTGGCGAAGATGAACTTCACATGTTCCGGCGGTTCCTCCAGCGTCTTCAGCAGCGCGTTGAACGCCGCCGTGGACAGCATGTGGACTTCGTCGATGATGTAGACCTTGAAGCGCGCCGAGGTCGGGCGGTAACGCACGCTTTCGATGATCTCGCGGATGTCGTTCACGCCAGTGCGGCTGGCGGCGTCCATTTCCAGAATGTCGACGTGACGGTCTTCGGCGATGGCGCGGCAATGTTCGCACACGCCGCACGGATCGATGGTCGGCCCGCCCTGGCCGTCGGGACCGACGCAGTTCAGCGCCCGGGCGATGATACGCGCCGTCGTCGTCTTACCCACACCGCGCACACCGGTCAGCACGAAGGCGTGGGCCAGACGCCCGCTGGCGATGGCGTTGGTCAGCGTGCGCACCATGGCTTCCTGACCGATCAGGGTGGCGAAATCGGTCGGACGGTACTTGCGGGCAAGGACGCGATAGGGCGTGGGCTGGGCGGCTTCGGTCATGGCGCAACCATATATCGCCCCATGCGATTCCCCAAGCCCCTCTTCAGCCCTCCTAGTGGTCCGATCCAGACAGAAGGTTCATTGACATGAACCTTCTGTCTGGTGAAACGGCCCACGAAATCAACGGATTGTGCCCTGATTCATTCAGATGGTCGGTGCAGCTTCTGAATGAAGCCGTGCACTAGCGGTCCAGCCCGGCGTCGAAATAAAACGCCGAGGCGCCGCCATGCAGTTGGATACCCATCTTTTCCACGGCGCGGGCGTCCAGATGCACATGGGCGGAACTGGGGCTGGACTGGGTCAAAAGCTTCTGCGTGCTGGGATGCCACAACGCCCGGGTGACGCCATAGATCAGCTTTTCGTCCTGTTCCGCCCCGGTCACCAAGGTGACCCCGACCCCCAGGGACGGCACGACCTCGGGCTGCCCCGGATAGGTGGCGGCGGCGATGTCCGAACGCAGCAAAAAGGGATACTTGTCCAGCATGCCATCGATGGCGGCGCCGAACAGCGGCACCACCACGATGTCGCTGCGTTTGGCCAATTCGGAAATCAACGGAACCGGATAGGCATCGACCATCAGGAAGGCGTCCAGCTTGCCTTCAGCCAAGGCATCGGCCGAGGGTCCGGGCTTCACATAGGACAGCTTGACCTGCTTTTCTGTCAGCTTATAGGCTTCCAGCAAAAGCTTGCCGTGCACCAGCGACCCCGATTCCATCTCGCCGAACGACACCCGTTTGCCCTTCAGATCCTTGACCGAGGCGATCTTGGCATCCTTGCGGGCGATCAATTGCAGGGTTTCCGGGTACAGCATGGCGATGCCGCGCAGATTGGACACCGCGCCCTTGCCCTTGTAGATGCCGGTGCCGTGATAGGCCCAATAGGCGATGTCGGCGTGGACCAGGGCGGCGTCCAGACGTTTCTTGGCGATGGCTTCCACATTGGCGATGGAGCCGCCGGTGGACTTGGCCACCGCCACCATGCCCGGCACCCCGCACGATCCGCCCTTGTCGCATTCGCGCGATCCGGGCGGATTGGACAACGCGTTGGCGATCAGCCCGCCGACGGGAAAGCGGGTCTCGCCGGTCGGCCCGGTGCCCAATTGGAAGAAACGCAATTCCTGCGCCCCAGCCAGGGCGGGCAGGAAAAGCAGGGCCACCGCCAGGACAAGGCGGCGCATCAGCGGCTTCGTCTGCACGAAAGGGTCCTCCCGGTTTTGCTTTTTTGCCGGGCGGCTTTTTCTGGTGCCGCCTCGTTTGACCGGCAGTATAGGCCCATATTTCAATTTTTCCTCATATAATATCCTTGGCGTTGGGGAGATGTCATTCCAACCGACACTTTTTCAAGGTTTCCCCCGCCAAGCCTTTGCGGCAATATGCAATCTGACTTACTGGGCCGTTTTCGGGGACCCATGGACGAAGAACTGAACCCAATCGCCGACAGCGACATGGATTCCATGTTTGTGCTGCCGCTTTCGATCATCCCGCTGGAAACGCCGGCCTTGCAAAGCGCCAAGCTGATCAAGAACGTGCGGCTGAAAAGCGTCATCGAAATCTTTTCCGACGAACAGACCGGATCGGGACAGGTGGACATCGAAAGTCTGCCGCGCATGTTCGGCTGGCCGGTTGACGAACTGCATCCCGACCACGCCATCCTGCGCCGCCTGGCCCTGTTGCCCAGCTACGACGTCTATTCCCTGCGCATCAGCTTGCGGGAACACGGCATCCCGGTGAACGACTACTCGGCCCTGAAGCTGAGCCCGGACAAGGCCAACGAGCTGACCAAATACATGATCATGTTCACCCGTCCGCTGATGAAGCTGATCTATGCAGACGAAGCGGTGAACGTCGAAACCTATGACGACCTGCTGCACCTGTTCCGCGACCCCGACGTCAAAAAGGCCCGCCAGCGGCTGGAACAGATGGCCACCAGCCTGAACGTCGACATCTGGGACGTGCCGCGCTTCTTGGAGGATTACGGCGACACCTTCTTGTCGCTGTCTTACTTCCGCCACTGCCTGGACCGGTTGGAACCCTATTTCTCGGCCTGCGTCGACGCCATGAAGCCGATCCGCAGCCATTTCCAGCTGAAGCAGGACCAGGGGTTGATGAAGACCTGCGACACCATCGAAGACACCATCAACAACATGTCGGCATCCATCACCGGCCGCCTGGAAGTCTTTGAAAAGCGCACCCGCGAAATGTGGGGCAATCTGAACCAGGAGGAATTCCGTCAGGTCAAAACCCTGATCGAACGCTATCACATCACCATCGGCGCCGTGTTGTGCGGTCTGACGGTGAAGATGAACTCGTTCGCCCGCATGTTCCCGCGGCCCAATTCCGGCGGCCCGGTGAAGCGCGCCGACTTCATGGCCTCGGAAATGATCCAGGGCATCGGCCAAATCCGTCAGGCGGAAAAGACCTTCGCCGTCGGAGCGTGACGACAGAGCTGGAAGCGGCCCCCAAATACTGGCATTCTGAATACATGGTTTTGTCGGTTTTCGGTGCCCCATGCGTGGATTTTTGGCGTTCCCCATCCTGATCGTCCTGGCCCACCCGGCCTGGGCCGATGATGCCGCCATGCTGGAATTGGCCGACAAAAGCCGCTGCACCACCTGCCACGACGTCCATCAGAAAGTCACCGGCCCGGCGTGGATCGACGTCGCCAAGCGCTATCGCGGCGATGCCGGTGCGTTGGAACGATTGGTGGTCAAAGTCCGCCAAGGCGGTTCGGGCAATTGGGGCGACGTCCCCATGTCGCCCAACAAGCGGGTGTCGGAAGACAATATCCGCATATTGGTCGGCTGGATCCTGGCGCTGAAATAATCTTTCGTACCCCTTGCCCCTGGGGGGGCGGCTGGTTTAAGCTTTTCAGCAGCCTGATACCAATTAAATCACCACGCCGTAACAGGCCGGCATCCGGGAGCGCCCCGTTCGAGGGTGGAGGGTTTTTCTTGAGCAGACTGAACCGCCTGGGCCGTCAAAGGCCGGGAAGCCTTTTGCCATGCTGATCGCCGGCGCTTTGATGACGCTGCCGCTGTTGGCAGTGTTCGCCATCCTGGCCGGACGCCGGGATTTCAGTCATGCCGTCGTCTATGCCGGATGCTTCGTCGCCTCGGTCGCCTTGCTGGCCGGCGGCCTGCAATATCTGGGCGGCCATTCCGGCTCGCCCAGCGTGGTCCTGCCGCTGGGCCTGCCGTGGATCAAGGCGCATTTCCGCATCGACAATTTGACCGCTTTGTTCCTGCTGATCATCAACCTGTCGGCCGCCGCCGCTTCCGCCTTCGCCGTCGGCTATGGCGGGCATCTGCCGCAGCGCCGCCGGGTGACGCCGTTTTATCCCATCTTCCTGCTGGCCATGAACCTGGTGCTGCTGGCCGACGACGCCTTCACCTTCCTGGTCGCCTGGGAATGCATGTCACTGGCGTCGTGGCTGATGGTGGTGTCCGACCACCAGGATGCGGAAAACCGCCGCGCCGGCACCGTCTATGTGATCATGGCGGTGTTCGGCACCTTCTGCCTGCTGCCCTGTTTCGGCCTGTTGGCCGGGGCCGGCGGCGATTACACCTTCGAAGCCATGCGCCTGCGTGAGTTGGGAGCCTTAGGCAGTTTCCTGGTGGCGTTGCTGGCCATTTTGGGCACCGGCTCCAAGGCCGGTCTGGTGCCGCTGCATGCCTGGCTGCCTTTGGCCCACCCCGCCGCCCCCAGCCACGTTTCGGCGTTGATGAGCGGCGTCATGACCAAGGTCGCCCTTTATGGCATGATCCGCATCTTGCTGGATCTGCATGGCGAGCTGTCCTGGCATTGGGGGGCCGGACTGATGCTGGCCGGCGGCATCACCGCCGTGTTGGGGGTTCTGTACGCGGTGATGCAGGACGATTTGAAGAAGTTGCTGGCCTATTCCACCGTGGAAAATATCGGCGTCGCCATCATCGGTCTGGGTCTGGCCATCGCCTTCAAGGGTGACGGCCAAAAGGAACTGGCCGCCCTGGCCCTGGTCGCCGGGCTTTACCACATGGCCAACCATTCGGTGTTCAAGACGCTTTTGTTCCTGGGGTCCGGCGCGGTGATCGCGGCGACCGGCCATCGTTCGCTGGGCGCCTTGGGCGGGTTGCTGAAACGCATGCCGTGGACCGGCGCCGCTTTCCTGGTGGGGTCGGCGGCCATCGCCTCGCTGCCGCCGCTGAACGGTTTCGTGTCGGAATGGCTGATCCTGCAATCGCTGTTCAAAGGTCCGGCCATGCCGCATTGGGCGATGAAGTTCGGCGTCCCGGTGGTCGGCGCCTTCCTGGCCCTGGCCGCCGCCTTGGCCGCCACCTGCTTCGTGCGCGCCTATGGCGTCGCCTTTCTGGGCCGCCCGCGATCGGACGCCGCCGCCGAGGCCGAAGACGTCACCTTCGGCATGCGCGTTTCCATGGCGGTGTTGGCGATCATCTGCGTGGTCATGGGCGTCATCCCGGTCACCGTCACCGACGCCCTGACCCATGTGGTCCGCCCGCTGACCGGTATCGACCTGGCGGTGTCGGCCGATCTGGGCTGGCCGTGGCTGTCGCCGGTGTCGTCGACGCGCGGGTCCTATTCCGCCACCATCTTGGTGATGTTCGGGCTGTCGCTTTTCGCCATCGCCATCTTCATCGTCCACCGCCTGGGCACCCAAGCCACCAGGCGCGCCGATGCCTGGGATTGCGGTCACCCCGAAGACATCCCCGAAAGCCAGTATACCGGCCCGTCTTTCGCCCAGCCGCTGCGTCGGGCCTTTGGCGGCACCATCTTCCAGGCCCGTGAAAGCGTGACCATGCCGGAACCCGGCGATTCGTCCCCGGCCACCCACCAGGTGCGCATGATCGACCCCATCTGGCAGGGGCTTTACGTTCCCTTGGGCAAGGTGGTCGACTGGATCGCCGACCACGTCAACCGCCTGCAATATCTGACGGTGCGCGGCTATCTGCTGATGATGTTCGGCACCTTGGTGTTCATGCTGCTGGTCGTCGCGGTGAGGCAACAGCTATGAACGCGATCGTGTGGCAGGCCCTGCAAATCGTCCTGGTGGTGGCCTTGGCGCCACTGGTCACCGGCTATGTGCGTTGGGTGAAGGCCCGCTTGCAAGGCCGATACGGCGCCGCCCCCTGGCAGCCCTATCGCGACCTTTATCGCTTGTTGCAAAAGGAAGCGGTGGTCGCCCATTCCGCCAGTTGGATCTTCCGCGCCGCGCCTTACGTCACCTTCGCCAGCGTCTGGCTGGCCGCCTGCATCGTGCCCACCTTCACCACCAACATGGTTTTGGCCCCCGCCGCCGATCTGATCGCCCTGGTGGCGCTGCTGGCGGTCGGGCGCTTTTGGACGGCCCTGGCCGGCATGGATGTGGGCACCTCTTTCGGCGGCTTAGGCGCCAGCCGAGAAATGCTGATCGCGTCCCTGGCCGAGCCGGCCATGTTGATGATCACCTTCTCGCTGTCCCTGGTGTCGGGGACCACGGCGCCGGCCCAGATCGTCGCCTTCGTGCTGTCGGGCAATGTGGGGATCGAAGTCAGCCTGGGCCTGGCCCTGGCCGCCATGGTGATGGTGGCCATCGCCGAGAACGGCCGCATTCCCATCGACAATCCGGCCACCCACCTGGAGCTGACCATGGTGCACGAAGCCATGGTGCTGGAATATTCCGGCCGTCATCTGGCGATGATCGAAGCGGCGTCGATGGTGCGTCTGACCCTTTACATCGCGCTGATCGCCACGCTGTTCGCGCCCTGGGGCATCGCCCAGCCGGGTGCCGGAGCGGCCGGTGCCATGCTGGGTCTGGTGGTGTTCCTGGCCAAGGCCTTCATCCTGGGCACTGTGCTGGCATTTTTCGAAACCTCCATCGCCAAGATGCGGGTGTTCCGTTATGCCGACTTCCTGGGCGGCGCCCTGTTGCTGGGTCTGTTGGCCACCATCTTCCTCTATGTGTCCGAGGCGGTGTGATGAGCCAACAATTCAGCTATGAAATCGCCCATTTGATCGGCGCCACCCAATTGATGGCCGGGTTCGGCCTGTTGTATCAGCGCCGGGTCTTCGCCGTGTTGAACACCTTCGCCTTCCAGGCCCTGGCCCTGGCGGCGGCGGCGGCGTGGCAGGCCCACGTGCAGCATGCCCCACACCTTTACGTCACCGCCGCCATCGCCTTGTTGTTCAAGGCCTTGGCGGTGCCCTTCGCGCTGCATTGGCTGGTCGAGAAACTGGGCATCCACCGCACGGTGGAAACGGCGCTGTCCATCGGCTGGACCATGATCGTCGGCGTCGCCTTGGTGGCGTTGTCCATCATGCTGGTGCTGCCGGTGACCGCCGCGGCGTCGGCGCTGACCCGTGAATCCCTGGCCCTGGCCATGAGCGTGGTTCTGCTGGGTATGCTGATGATGATCACCCGGCGCAACGCGGTGACCCAGGTTGTCGGCTTCATGGCCCTGGAAAACGGCCTGATCCTGGCGGCCGTGTCGGCCAAGGGCATGCCTTTGGTGGTGGAAATCTCCATCGCCTTTTCGGTTCTGGTGGCGATGACGGTGTTCGGCATCTTCTTCTTCCGCATCCGCGAACGCTTCGATTCCCTGGACGTGGCCTATCTGGAAAGCTATCGCGGGGACCGGTCATGACCCTTGCCACCCTGTTCGACAATCCGCTTTTGCTGATCCTGGCCATTCCCTTGGCCTCGGCCGGATTCCTGGCGGTTCTGCCCAGCTGGCGGCTGGCGTCGTGGCTGAACATCGTGGTGTCGGGCACCACTTTCGCCGCCAGCCTAAGCTTGTTCGTCCGCCGCCCGGAACCGACCAAGCTGTTGTTCATCGACGATTTCAACGTCTATCTGGTGGCGCTGACCACCTTCGTCGGCTTCACCACCTCGCTTTTCTCGGCCGGCTACATCGCCCGCGAATCGGCCGCCGCCCGGCTGTCCGACCTGCATTTGCGCTTTTACCATTCCATGTACCAGGCCTTCTTGTTCACCATGCTGCTGGCGCTTTCCGCCAACAACACCGGGGTGATGTGGGTGGCGGTGGAAGCGGCGACCCTGACCACCGTCTTGATGGTCAGCCTGTACCGCTCGCGCGAAGCCATCGAGGCGGCGTGGAAATATTTCATCCTGTGTTCGGTCGGCATCGGCCTGGCGCTGTTCGGCACCACCTTGGTCTATCTGGCGGCCCAGCCGGTGATGGGTGACGGCGCCGACGCCATGGCCTGGACCTTGCTGATCGGCCAAGCCGCCAAGTTCCAACCCGATCTGCTGAATCTGGCCTTCGTCTTCCTGTTGGTGGGCTACGGCACCAAGGTGGGCCTGGCGCCGTTGCATGCCTGGCTGCCCGATGCCCATGCGGAAGGCCCCACCCCCATCTCGGCGGTGCTGTCGGGCCTGTTGCTGAATGTCGCCCTTTACGCCCTGCTGCGCTTCAAGATGCTGATCGCCGCCAATCCCGACACCTTGGCGCCCGGTCCCTTGATGGTGCTGATGGGGTTGTCCAGCCTGTTCCTGTCGGGCTTCATGCTGATGCGACGCGGCGACATCAAGCGGTTGTTCGCCTATTCCTCCATCGAACACATGGGGGTGATCACCTTCGCCTTCGGCATGGGCGGCCCCTTGGCCAATTTCGCCGGCCTTTTGCACATGACCATGCATTCGCTGACCAAGTCGGGGATCTTCTTCGCCGTCGGCGCCATCACCCAGAATCTGGGCACCAAACGCCTGAACGAGATCACCGGCCTGACCGTCAGCCACCCGGCCCTGGGCTGGGGTCTGGCCATCGCGGTCCTCGCCATCGCCGGCATGCCGCCCATGGGCGTGTTCATGAGCGAGTTCCTGGTGGTCAGTTCCACCTTCGCCCGTCAACCGCTGTTGGCCGTGCCGCTGATCATCGGATTGTTGATCGCCTTCGCCGCCTTGGCGACAAGGCTGACCGCGATGCTGTTCGGCGATCCGCAGCCCGCCCAACGCGGCCATGGACCGGCCTCGGGCCTGTCCACGGCGCTGGCCTATGGGCCGTTGTGGCTGCACGTGGCCTTGGTGATGGTGGCGGGCCTTTACCTGCCCGCCCCCTTGGTGGCCTGGTTCGAAACCGTGGCCAAGATGTTGGGATGATGCCGTCATGATGGGAAACGTCACCCTGCTGGAATTCCTGTCCATGGGGCGCGAGGTCGCCAACCACCGCCCGTGGCCGCGTTATCAGCTGGACAGCAAGGGCTGGCACGCCCTGGCCGAACAAATGAGCGTGTCGAACTGGGAAATCCTGGCTGAATGGGGCGAACCGGCCGAAATTCACGTGCTGCTGCGCGGCGAGGATTCAGGCGCCATCGCGGTGGCGTCCCATCCCTGCCCCGACGGGGCTTTCTATTCCTTGGGCCAGTTCCGTCCTTCGGCCATCCGCCTGGAACGCGCCATCCGCGATTTGTGGGGGCTGATCCCCGAAGGACTGGAAGACCAGCGCCCGTGGCTGGATCACGGCCATTGGGGGATCACCCATCCGCTGGGACGACCCCGCCAATATGACGGCGGCCGCCATGTCTACAAGTTCCTGACCGCCGAAGGCGACGGGTTGCACCAGATTCCGGTCGGCCCGGTCCATGCCGGGGTGATCGAACCGGGACATTTCCGCTTTCACTGCCAGGGCGAGACCGTGGTGCGGCTGGAAGAACGCCTGGGCTATGTCCATAAAGGCATCGCCGGCCTGATGTCGGGCAAGCCCATCAATGACGCCGCCCGCATCGCCGCACGGGTTTCGGGCGATGCCACGGTCGCCTATTCCATCGCCTTCGCCCGCGCCGTCGAAGCCGCCCTGGGCCTGGAAATCCCCGCCCGCGCCCATTGGCTGCGGGCGCTGCTGGCCGAACTGGAACGCGTCGCCAACCATCTGTTCGACATCGGCGCCATCTGCAACGACGCCGCCTTCGCCATCATGCTGGCCCATATGGGGGCCTTGCGCGAAAAGCTGCTGGCCTGCAATGCCCGTTTGTTCGGCCATCGCCTGCTGATGGATTGCGTCATCCCCGGTGGTGTCGCCATCAATGTGGACGAAAGCGCCAAGGCGCAGTTGCTGACCTTGGTCGCCAGCCTGCGCAAGGGGTTCAAACGCGGGGTGGCGCTTTACGACCAGACGCCGTCGTTGCTGGACCGCACCACCGGCACCGGCATCGTCCATTCCACCCTGGCCCATCGTTTCGGTGCTTCCGGCTTCGTCGGCCGCGCCTCGTCGCGGGCGGTGGATGCCCGCAAGCTGCCGGGCTATCCCCCCTATGACGATTTGGATTTCACCATTCCGGTCTTGGCCGACGGCGACGTCCACGCCCGCGTCGCCATTCGCGTCGAAGAGGTGCGCAGTTCGTTGAACCTGATCGAGCAGATCCTGGCCCGTCTGCCCGACGGCGCCACCTCTGCCCCCCTGCCCATGCGGGCCGGCGAAGGGGTGGCGCTGGTGGAATCCTTCCGCGGCGAAGTGGCGCTGTGGGTACGCCTGTCGGAAGCCGGCAAGGTGGTGCGCGCCCATCCGCACGATCCCAGCTGGTTCCAATGGCCGCTGCTGGAAGCCGCCATCGAAGGCAACATCGTCGCCGACTTCCCGTTGTGCAACAAGTCGTTCAACTGTTCCTATTCGGGGCACGACCTATGATCCCGCCCATCGCCAAGGTGCTGGCCCGTCACCTGATCAAAGGGCCGCACACCGCCAAGGACAACATCCCCGCCTCGGATCGCGCCTTGCGCGAATTGGCGGAAAGCCTGGGGATCACCGCCCAGGTCAAGCTGGGCCGGTCGCTGGCCATCCGCGCCATCGACGCCGGGTCATGCAATGGCTGCGAACTGGAAATCCACGCCGCCAACCACCCGGTCTACGATTTGGAACGCTTCGGCATCAAATTCGTCGCCAGCCCCCGTCATGCCGACGTTTTGCTGGTCACCGGCCCGGTGTCGTGGAACATGGCCGAGGCGCTGCGCCGCACCGTCGAAGCGACGCCGGAACCGCGCTGGGTGGTGGCCATGGGCGATTGCGCCATCGACGGCGGCTGCTTCGCCGGATCCTACGCGGTGGCCGGCGGAGCGGCGGCCATCGTTCCGGTGGACATGACCATTCCCGGCTGTCCGCCGACGCCCACCGACATCCTGTCGGGGTTGTTGGCACTGCTGGAAGCGGTGGAAGGTTAGGCCCGTTCCAACACGCCGATGAAGTTGGGCGACCAGATTTGCGGCGGCGACGACAGGAACCAGCCCATGATGGTGGTCAACACCGCCTCGCGCAGTTCGCGCCCGCGTGAGGTATAGGCCTGGGGCAGCGCCGCCGCCAGACGATAGCCGCCGACTTGCGCCACTTGGCGCAGTGAACCGGGGGTATAGCAGGCGCGATGGGTCATGTCGTTGTACTGCACCCCCATGCCCCAGGGCGAACCCATGTTGGGGGTGCGGATGACGATGCGGCCGCCGGGGGCCAGAACGGCACCGATGGCGCGCAACAAGGCGGCCCCGTCCTCGGCGCTGAAATGTTCCAGCACGTCGAACATCACCACCCGGTCGAATTTCTGGTCGGCGGGATGGCTGGCGAAGAAATCGTTGAAATCGGCGACCCGCACCTTCGCCGCCAAATCCGGGGGCATTTCCCCCAGTACCCGGGAATCGCCGTCGACCCCCATGAAACGGGTGGCGCCGATCTTTTCCAGGAACCGCAGGAACAAGCCGTTGCCGCAGCCCAGTTCCAGGACCGACATGCCCGGCCGATAGCCGGAAGCATCGACGAAATCCTTGGTGAACTGGCGGATATGCTTGGACTTAAGCTGGCATCCTTGGCCGCTACGGTCGTAGGCGGCATAGAATTCGTTGGCGTTCACCGACGTCGTCACGTTGTTGGTCCCCTCTTAAGCCCTTAATTTGTAGCCGGTGGCCAGCATGCGCCAGGTCAGCGCCAGCAGGAACAAATCCGTCAGCCCCACCACCAGCATGCCCACCACCAACGAGCCATCGGCATGGCCGATGAAGCCATAGCGGAAACCGTCGATCATGTAAAAGAAAGGATTGGCCAAGGCGATGGCGTGGAAGCCCTGCGGCAGACGGTCGATGGTGTAAAAGGTGCCCGACAGGAAGGAAAGCGGTGTGACGATGAAATTGGTCACCGCCGCCATGTGGTCGAACTTGTCGGCCCAGATACCGCCGACCATGCCCAACAGCGACAGCAGCAACGATCCCATCACCGCGTGGAAGACGATGAAGAAGACGCTGTGGATGTGAACGGTGACGAACAGGGTCATCACCAGCCCCACCACCAGACCAACCGCCACGCCGCGGATGACCCCGCCCAAGGCCACGGCGATGGTCTGCTCGGCCGCCGAAAGCGGCGGCATCAACATGTCGACGATGTTGCCTTGGACTTTGGCGATGATGAGCGACGACGAGGTGTTGGCGAAGGAATTCTGCACCATGGCCATCATGATCAGACCGGGCGCCAGAAACTCGACGAAGGGCACGCCATGTACGCCGGCCGCCACCCGCCCCAAGGCCAGGGCGAACACCGCCAGGAACAACAGCGTGGTCACCACCGGGGCCAGGATGGTCTGGAAATAGACCTTCAGGAAGCGTCGCACTTCCTTGGCCAGCAAGGTGGAAAAGCCCAGCCAGTTGACCGTCCCATAGGACCGGGGCACCGGCGGCAGGACCATTTCATCTTTCATCTCAGGGCTGTCTCCTTTGCGGGAATCGCATTATGGCGATGCAGCCCCCGCCGTCCAGCCCCGCAATGTCACCCCGCTTGCCCTGCGTATTTATCAAACGCTATCATCGGTACGCGTAACAGAGGTCCTTCACCATGAAATTATCGGAATGGGCGACATCCAGCGCCATGGCTCGGCTGATCTTGGGGCTGGCCCAGGGTTTTGCCCTGCACGTCACCATCCGAACCTTGGAACAAGCCCCCGCCGATGACGGCGTTCCATATTTTCTGGGTCTCTTGCTGCCGATCATCGCCTATTTGCCGATGATCGCCATGCTGGAAATAGAACGCCTAAGCGCCCGACGCCTGAATGCCTGGCTGGCCGTCCTGGCGGTTTTGTTGGTCGGCTTGACCCTGCACGATTTTTGGCGGCGTACCGGCACCGACAATGCGTCCTACGGCTTCTTCGACAAGACCAATACCCCCAGCCCGATCCTGATGATCACCCTGGTACCGATGCTGTTCGTCGCCAACATCTTGTTCGCTGCCGCGAGCCAGGACAAACGACGCATCGCCAGTTATGGCCGCTATTTCGAGGTGGCCTGGAAACAAGGGCTTCAACTGGCCTTCGCCGCCGGGTTCGTCGCGGCCTTGTGGATGGTCTTATGGCTGGGAGCCGCCTTGTTCGGCATCCTGCATCTGGATTTCTTCCGCGAGCTTATCAAAAAATCGTGGTTCTACTGGCCGGTCAGCTTGATGGCGGTGGGCGCCGCCCTGCACCTGACCGACGTGGCACCCGGTATCATCGCCGGCATTCGCCGGCTGGCCCTGGTCCTGCTGTCCTGGCTGCTGCCGTTGATCACAGTGATCATCCTGGGCTTTCTGGGCGCTTTGACCGTCACCTCGCTGGATTTGCTGTGGCAGACCAAACGGGCCGCCATGCTGTTGCTGTCGGCCGCCGGATGGTTGGTGATCCTGGCCAATTGCGCCTATCAGCAAGGCCCGCCGCATGACGGACACGAGGGTCACATTCCGGCCAAACCCTTGGCCTGGGCCGGCGTTCTTGTCGGCCCCATTCTGCTGGTCCTGGTCGCCCTGGCCGGCTATGCCGCTTACTTGCGCGTGGCCCAATATGGTTGGACCGCCGACCGCGTGCTGTTGGCCGCCACCATCGTGGTCGCCGGGCTGTACGCCCTGGGCTATAGCACCTCCGGCTGGTGGAACGGCCAACCCAGGCGCCGCTGGGAAGGCACCAATGTCGCGGTTTCCTTCGCCATCCTGGCCATCCTGGTGGCGCTGATGTCGCCCCTGGCCGATCCTGCCCGCATCGCCGTGAACAGCCAGTTGGACCGCCTTGAGAAAGGCGTGGTGGATGCCAAGACCTTTGACTTCAACACGCTGCGTTTCGACAGCGCCCGCTACGGGATCGAGGCCTTGCAGCGGATCGCCGATACCGGCCCCGAGGATTTGGCGAAAGCAGCCCAGGAAAGTCTGGCATCCAAGAACCGCTATGAAAGCCGTTCAAAAGCGACCGCGATCACCGAAGCCCAGGTGGCGGCCAATCTGGTGGTCGCCTATCCCCCCAACACCGCCTTGCCCCAGGGTCTGGCCAAGCCCAAGCTGAGCCACTTGCCCTGTTTCAATTATGCCGACAAACGCTGTGACGTGGTGATTTTGGGCAAGGGACCGGGCGGGCGGACCATGGCCGTCGTCATGGATGCCAACGGCAAACTGAGAGGGGCCACCCTGGTCATAGAGTACAACCCCGGTCAATGGGGCGTTTACGGCCAATACCCCCGCTTGTGCGACAGCCATTATCAGGCCTTGCTGCGCGGAGAATTCAGCCTGTTGCCCCCGGTCCTGCCCGATCTGAACTTCGGCGGCCGCCGCTATCATTTGGAAAACCAGCCCGCCCCCACCCCCGCCTGTCCACCCTGACGGGTGTTGGGCAATGGCCGGCCCGTGCCGGGCGTTATTCCGCGTCGTCTTCGTCGCGCCGACCCTTGAAGCCGGTGGCGATGACGTATGTCTCGGCCGATTCCTTGCGGCTGGCCGGCGGCTTGGCGTGGCGCACGGTGGCGAAGTTCATCTTCAACTGGTCCAATAATGACTTTTCGGTGCCGCCCTGGAACACCTTGGCCAGGAACACACCGCCCGGGGCCAGCACTTCCAAGGCGAAGTGCAGGGCCACTTCCACCAGATTGATGATGCGCAGATGGTCGGTGGGCGGATGACCGGTGGTCGGCGCCGCCATGTCGGACACCACGATGTCGGCCAGACCGTCCAATGCCTCTTTCAACCGATCCGGCGCGTCGTCGGCCAAAAAGTCGCCCTGCATGCAGATGGCGCCGGGCACCGCTTCGTATTCCAAGATGTCCATGCCGACCACCTTGCCCTTGGCGCCGACGCGTTGCACCGCCACCTGGGTCCAGCCGCCAGGGGCGGCCCCCAGATCGACCACCCGGAGACCGGGCTTCAGGAAGTGGAAACGGTCGTCCAGCTCGATCAGCTTGAAAGCGGCGCGCGAGCGGAATCCCAGCTTGCGGGCTTCCTGCACATAGGGGTCGTTCAACTGGCGTTGCAACCAGCGGGTCGATGACGGCTTGCGACCGCGCGCCGTCTTCACCCGTTCCACCAGCATGCGGCTGCCCGAGCCCTTGCTGGCGCCGCCGCCGGCGCTTTTGCCCTTACCCTTGGTGGTGGTGCTCATGTCCTACTCCGCACGGCTCCAGATGGCGTCTTCGCGCATCATGGACAACAAGATACCCTCGCGCACGCCACGATCGGCGACGCGCAGGGACGATAACGGCCACAACCGGCACATGGCTTCCAAGATGGCGCAACCGGCGATCACCAGATCGGCCCGTTCGGTCCCGATGCAGGGATGGGCCACCCGCTCGGCGGTGCTCATGCCCAGCAACATGGTGGTGATGGCGGCGATGTCGGCCAGATGCAGGTCCAAACCATCCACGGCGGCGCGATCATAGCGATCCAGGTTCAAATGCAACGCCGCCAAGGTGGTGACGGTCCCCGAGGTGCCCAGCATCTGCACCTGGCCCATCAACAGCCTGGGCGTGATGCAATGCTCGGCCTCGAACGCCGCCAGCCGGGTGGCGATCTGCGCCACGGTGACGGCGTAACCGGCGGGGTTGTGCAGCGCCTCGCCCACTTGCTCGGCCAGGGTGACGACGCCCAAGGGCAACGACACCACACCTTTGACATCCAGGCCGTCGGGGCTGTTGGACACCCAGATCAATTCGGTCGAACCGCCACCGATATCAAAGACCAAGGCCCAGGGAAATTCCGGACGCATCAGCGACGAACAGCCGCCCAGAGCCAAGGCGGCTTCGTCCTTGGCCGAGATGATTTCCAGCTTCAGACCGGCTTCCCGCCACACCCGACTGGAAAATTCCTCGCAATTGGCGGCGCGCCGACAGGCTTCGGTGGCCACCAGACGCGCCCGTGTCACCCGGTTGCGCGCCATCTTGTCGGCACAGGCGCGCAAAGCGCCGATGGTGCGGTCCATGGCGGCGACGGACAGCCGCCCGGTGGCGGCCAGCCCCTCGCCCAGACGGGTGATGCGGGAAAAGGCGTCGATGACGCGAAAGCCGTCAGCGGTGGGACGGGCCACCAACATACGGCAATTGTTGGTGCCCAAATCCAACGCGGCATAGACGGAATCGGCGGAATCGGAACGCAAAACGGAACTCGTCGGTGGCGGCACGGACATTCGGGCGGCGGCGATGTTACCCGCATGCCCCCCGCCAGCCCAAGGAGAATTCACCGAAACCCAAAAAAATGCCTTCACAAACCCACGCGCCTTTGCTAGAAGATCGCCCTCTCGCGGCGCCACGGCCCCCGAGCCCCTGGTGGGGGATCGTCTAACGGTAGGACAGCGGACTCTGACTCCGCCAGTCTAGGTTCGAATCCTAGTCCCCCAGCCACTTCTCCGCGGCATTATGTAGCAAGTTTGTCGGTTTCAGCTATAGACCGGATTTTGTGCCTTTAATCTGGACAGCGACAGACATAACGCGGACGGATTTGTAATTTCGTCACCGGAAATTCCGCATTTTTCCAATGTGTTGGCACTGTTCGCCCCTCTCTGGATGACGCAAACGCGCATGGATACGCCCGAAGTCGGGCGCACCACTGAATTTCCGATTCGTCCGTCCTAAAGCTGTTATCGCCGATAGATTCCGGAGAAGGTCACATTGAGGCCACCGCATTGCTGGTTGTCCGATGCAATCAACCAATCGTCGGCCAAGGTCAGGGTGACTTGGCAGGCACCATCCTTGACAGAGGCACGGGCTCCGGCGGGAGTGGCGGCCCCCTGTACCTCACCCGTGCGGGGAGCCGGTCCATCGCCCCACAACGCGAGACCATCGACGCTGATACTGCCTCCGTTCCGGGCCTGAATGCTCAGGCTGTTGCGGCCACTTTTCCATTCCCCGCCCCAGGCAGCCAGGGATGGATTGGGATTGATCGCCGTCAAAGCGAGTTGGTCCTTGGCAATACATCCGGTGATTGCACCTTTGGCACCAACGAACGCAACACATGTCCAGTCCGTAGACGTGCTGCCGGCCAGCACGATGTCGCCAGCAATGACATAGGCCTTGCGGCGGCAGGCCTCCGACGGGCAGCCATCACCTCCATTATGGAAATAAGCCCGCCCCCCCCTTTCCCCCGGACACCACCCCCTTCTGGAAGGCTGCGGCAACTGAGGTGAATTGATTTGTGTCGCAGCTCGGCTCGGCCAAAGCTGAGGCCGGCAAGAGGAGAGCGAGAAACGGAGAAATGGCGGCAATTCGCCAGTGGGGAGCCATCAGATGCCTCATAAGTAATGAGGATTTGGAGTTTGCATCCTGTTGGCGCACTTTGAAAAGAATGACCGTGCTCTCAGACCGGGACAATCACCGCGGCAACGGCGGTTCGTTATCCTCAAGCACCGGATCGATGGCATAGGGCAACAACAATTTTCCGACCCAGCTGTATTCGCCGTCACGTTCACGATCGACGCCGAAGGACAGGAAAGTCCAGAACGCTTCGGCGTTTTCCGACAGGCGATAGCGGTACACATAATCCTGCCGGCGCGAGATGGTGGCCATGTCCACAAAATCTCGGCAATTGCCCCAAATAATGGGGTCTGGCTTACCCAAAATCTTCGCCAGCTCGGAACTCATGTACCAGACTAACTGGCGGTTCTCCATTCCTGCCAATGTCTGATACCACAGCGGCGCAAAGACCTTGCCGTCCTTGACGCGAATGTATTTGTCCATGCCGACAGCATATTCGGGCCGATGATGCGGGCGGGTCATTGTCGACCATTCCACGAACATCTGGTTGGCCAGAGGCGTCATCGGCTCGACCAGATCGATATATGTCCCGCCTGCGTAACAAACCGGATATATGCGCACCCAGGTATTGCGGATGTTCCAATTATACCAAGCTAGCCAGGCCACGCCGGCAGGAACCAGCATGGCCGCGAGCAGCAGGATCAGGATCAGACGGCGCGGGCGTTTCATTGGGCAATCCTAACGTGTGGCCATTACTCCCGCCACTCGAATTGCGAACCAATAATGCGCCCCTGGGCATCTAATTTCAAACGCCCGACCACTTGCTTTTCCCAGCTATCGCTTTGGATATCAAACGGCTTAACCTGACCACGTTCTTCCAAGGCGACGATATCCTGGCGGTGCAAACCAGGATTGCCGCCTGCCATGCCTTGCGGCAGCCAACCATCCGCCCCCTTTTTCCCCTTCCCGAAATCGTATGTATCCGTGGCATTTTGTTGAACGGTGCCGGTGACGATCACCTCGTCACCCTGGCGTTCCAGTTTCAAATTGCCAATTCCGTTGACGGTCACCGCCCCCAGGGCGTTGTTGCGTTCGTCCCAGACTTTTGCTGGGTTGCTGTCCGCGACAGCTTGCCACCTCAGTCCCTTAATCTCACGGATCTCACCGTCTTGGGGGATGTGTTGCTCAATGGTTTTGAGTTCCTTGTCTTTCGGCCCCTTGCCGGTGAGCCAGTTCTCGAAATGTCCCTGGACTCGTTGTTCCGCCTGCTTGACCGGTTCATGACCACGCACCCACTCTTTGTCCAAGGTGACCGGCGAGCCATCACCGTCAAGATAGTGGTCCAACAGAGCAGCGGCTTTGTCATGATGGACCAACTTGCCAAGATCTCGTGCCCTCTCAAGGGTTTTTCGGGTCTCCTGGGCCGCGTCATCCTCGTTAGGCAAAGGCATGCCGAACAATTGCTCGGTATCGGTTTGCGGTCGCTGCGCCCCGGCATTCTGCTCGGGCTTTGCATCGACCGGCGACGCGGGGGCCGAGGGCTGGGACGGCGGCGGTGGCGCTTCCGTCGTTGGTGCCGGAGACGTGGGCGTGGGCGTGGGCGTGGGCGGAATTTCCGGTTGTGCCTTCGCAGGTCCACTTTCACTCGGCGAAGGCGGCGGATTGTCCGCCGGTGCAGCAGCCGCCGCCCGGAACAACGGCACGACGCTGTCGTCGGGCAGATCGGCACTGCGCACGCCCAAGGGGCGGGCGGCGGGCATGGTGCCGCCCAGCAAAGCCTTGGCCTGATCGGGCGGAAGCCGGCTGACGATACCGTGCATCACTTGGTCGGTGCGGTCGCGCCCGACCTGAGCCTCCATCTGTTCGGCCAGATCCATCAAGGTGGCGTGCGCCTCCGGCCCCGCCTGTTTGGCGAAGTCGCCATAGATGCGCGGGATGTCGCCGTTGACGCTGCTGCGGGTCAAAGCGCGGGCGCTGTCGGCGTTGAAGGCCTGGCTTTGCTCGTCCAAGTCCAAGGGCTGCTCGGGCTTGGGGAAGGACAGCCGCGCCGGGCGGGTGTTCAGGATGCCTGGCTCGCCCTGCATGCGTTGCGATTGGTGTTGGTCCACCTCGTCCGGGCTGGGGGGCGTGAAGCCACCCAACAGGCCACCCGCCGCCTGTTTCAGGCTGGTGATGGTGGGGCCGCCCGGTTTCAACAGACCATCCACCTTCAGCCCGTTCTGGCTTTGCCAATCCTTCACCGCCTGTTCCTGGCGCTGGCCCCAATATCCCACCGGGCCGTCGGTGCGCGACAGATCATGGTGGCCGGTGTTGCCCAGGATGGTTTCCACCCGGATCACATCTTCGCGCCGGTTGGGCTGGTCGGGGCCGACCGGTGCGCCTAGGGTGAAGAAATCATCCTGGAACGGGAAGTCGGGGCGGCGCTGGCGGGTGAATCCCTATCGTCCTGGTTCGCCCGGACCGCCGCAGCCAACGGCCTGCGCCCCGCCGAACTGTTCCCTATCGTGCAGCCAGGTGGCGACCGCACTCCCCATGGCCAGATGACGAGGCCACCAGCCCCGCCTCATTCGTCTTGCCTATTGGTGTCAGTCGTCAGACCGAAGCGGCCTTCCATTCCTGCATGGGGGCCAAATCCCACACCGCTTGGCAATAGGCCCGCCCCACATCGTTAACCGGCAAATCATAGGTGGTGAAACGGCTGACGACGGGCGCGAACATGGCATCGGCCACCGAGAATTCGCCGAACAAGAACGGCCCGCCGTCGCCGAAACGGGCCCGGCAATCCTCCCAGATGACATTGATGCGATGGATGTCGGTGGCCAGATCATCCGCCAGTTCGGTCATGGGAATATGGGCGCACATATCCATGGAGCACGCATTACGCAGGGCGACGAAGCCGGAATGCATTTCCGCCGACACGGCGCGGGCGACAGCGCGAGCGGCGGGGTCAGTCGGCCACAAACCAGCTTCGGGGAAGGTTTCGGCCAGATATTCGCAGATGGCCAGGGAATCCCACACCACCAGCCCGTCATGGATCAGGCACGGCACCTTGCCCGAAGGCGAATGGACCAAGATGTTGGCCTTGGTGTCGGGTTGACGCAGGGTGATCTCGATCTCGGTGACGTTCAGCCCGGCCATCTTGGCCGCCAGCCAGGGGCGCAAAGACCACGACGAAAAGCGCTTGGTGCCGATGATCAAGGTGACGTCACGGGTCATGGGGGCCTCCGAATCCATGGGCGTTGGATGATGGCCGCGGTGCGGGGCTGGACGCAAGGGGGTCTTTGCAAGGCTGTTCATATCAGCCGTTGTGCAAGTGTCATGATACAGACCCCATCCTGATCAGGATGGGGTTGGGCGCGACTGCGCCGCGCGGCTTATGCCGCGGGAGGCAAGGATATGGTGCGATTGCCTGAAGGCGACCTCGGGTCAGTATGGTCCTCGATACGGCTGCCCTGCTCGCCATGCCCCACAACAAGACAATGCGCCAGTTCCGAGACAACCGCGTCAATCGGGAAAAGCCCAAAAGTCGTCATCGTCGCTTGCGTCGGAAAGCGCATCACCATCCCCCCGTCAGGGACGGCAAGCCGTGGCGACAGCCGGCCGACGCCTGACAAGACAATTGCTGAGGGCGCCGGTGATCGCAAGCGATCACCGGGACAAAAGCTATTCGCTCTTGTAGTTCGGCGCTTCCTTGGTGATCGAGATATCGTGCACATGACTTTCGCGCAGGCCGGCGCTGGTGATGCGACGGAAGGTGCAGCGGGTCTGCATCTCGGGGATGGTGCGGTTGCCGGTATAGCCCATGCCGGCGCGCAAGCCGCCCACCATCTGGTGGATGACGGTGCCCACCGGACCCTTGTAGGGCACGCGGCCTTCGACGCCTTCGGGAACCAGCTTCAGGCTGTCATTGACGTCGGCCTGGAAGTAACGGTCGGCTGACCCCCGCGCCATGGCGCCGATGGACCCCATGCCGCGATAGGATTTGTACGACCGCCCCTGATACAGGAACACCTCGCCGGGGCTTTCCTCGGTACCGGCGAACAGCGACCCGATCATCACGCAATCGGCGCCGGCGGCGATGGCCTTGGCGACGTCGCCGGAAAACTTGATGCCGCCATCGGCGATCAGGCAGATACCGCGTTCACGGGTGACTTCGGCCACTTCCATGATGGCGGAAAGCTGCGGCACACCCACACCGGCCACCATGCGGGTGGTGCAGATGGTGCCGGGGCCGATGCCCACCTTGACCGCGTCGGCACCGGCGTCAGCCAGCGCACGGGCGGCGTCGGGGGTGGCGATGTTGCCGCCGATGACCTGGGCCTTGGACGACATGGCCTTGATCTGGCGCACCGCTTCGATGACGCCGCGCGAATGGCCGTGGGCGGTGTCGACGACGATGATGTCCACTTCGGCTTCCAACAAAGCTTCGGCGCGCTTGATGCCGTCGGGGCCGACGCCGGTGGCGGCGGCGGTGCGCAGGCGGCCCTGTTCGTCCTTGCAGGCGTTGGGGTGGGCCTTGGCCTTTTCGATGTCCTTGACCGTCACCAGACCGGTGCAGCGGTAATCGGCATCCACCACCAGCAGCTTTTCGATGCGATGGCTGTGCAGCAGGCGCTTGGCCTCTTCCTTGTCGACGCCTTCGCGCACGGTGATCAGCCTGTCCTTGGTCATCAACTCGGCCACCGGCTGGTTGACGTCGGAGGCGAAGCGGACGTCGCGGTTGGTCAGGATACCCACCAGCTTACGGCTACCACGTTCCACCACCGGAATGCCGGAAATCTTGAAATCGGCCATCAGACGCAAAGCTTCGGCCAGGGTCTGGTCGGGGTGGATGGTCACTGGGTTGACCACCATGCCGGATTCGAACTTCTTGACCTTGCGAACTTCGGCGGCCTGGGCCTGGATGTCCAAATTCTTGTGGATGACGCCGATGCCACCGGCCTGGGCCAAAGCGATGGCCAGGCCAGCTTCGGTGACGGTATCCATGGCCGCGGATACCAGCGGAATGCCCAATTCGATGGAACGGGTGATGCGGGTGCGGGTGTCGACGCTGTTGGGCAGGACGTCAGACTCTGCCGGCACCAGCAGAACGTCGTCGAATGTCAGGGCTTCCTTGATTTGCATGCCAACTCCGAAGGCGGGTACGGGGATTGGCGCGCCATCATACACAGAAAAGTTCGCCACTCAAGCATGCCATGGCGGCATTAACGCTTCTTTCATGTTATGATGCTTTCGCCGGGGTAACCCAGCCTGTCGCCCTGGCGGGAGGAAAGGAGGAAGCCATGCGTTCGTCCCATACCTGGGTGTGCGTGGCCGATGGCGTCCGAGCCCGAATATTTCGCTGCGACGGACCGCAACGCGACCTGGAACCCGTGCTTGGCATGGGCGTCCCGGCCACCGGTCCGGCGTGTACCGGTCGTATCGCCGGCCAATTGGACCGCGCCGCCACCGAGCGTCGTTTCGACCATCTGGTCCTGGTCGGCCCCCGCGCCGTTTTGGCCGAGTTGGAAACCACCATGGCGGCCAATACCCGCCAGATGGTGACCGGCGAGTTGGACCGCGACCTGAGCCGTGCATCCCCGCGTGAACTGACCGCCCATCTGTGCGAGTTGCTGCCGCATTAGGGCCGAGCCCAGCCCGTGCCGGGTCCTCTCAATTGCCGCGCAGGCTTGTTGGGCCGCTGGCCTGCGGCTAAACTGACGCATGGCCGCCAATCGCCCACCGCCGCGCATCACCGCCTCGTATCTGGAAAATGCCGCCGTGCATTATCTGGAACGCTTCGCAGCAAGCACGACCGGGCTGCGCCGGGTGTTGATGCGCAAGATCGACCGGTCGGTGGCCCATTGGGGCGGCGAACGCGCCGACCACATGACGCATGTGGACGCGGTCATCGCCAAGCTGAGCCGATTGGGCTATCTGGACGACCAGGCCTATGCCGCCATGAAGACCCGGGCCTTGAACCGCCAGGGCAAGGGCAGCCGCGCCATCCGCGCCACCCTTGCGGCCAAGGGGGTCGAGGCGGAAACCATCGCCCGGGCCTTGGACGGACTGGCCGAAGACCAGGCGGAACCCGATCTGGAAGCTGCCATCAGGCTGGCCCGCAAGCGCCGATTGGGGCCCTATCGCGCCCCGGACAAGCGGGCCGACACCCGCGCCAAGGATTTGGCCGCCCTGGCACGGTCGGGCTTTGATTTCGACATTGCCCGCCGGGTCATCGAGGCGGAAAGCCCCGATGCCCTGGAAGCCATGCTGGATTAAGCTTCGCCCACGGTGACGGGGGCCAACTTGGCCAATTGACCGTCACCGAACCACAAGGTCATTTGGGGAAAGGGGATTTCGATACCGTCCGCATCGAAGCGCTTCTTCATCCGCCGATTGAATTCCCGCATCACCGACCATTGCTGCAAGGGCAACGTCTTGAAGCGGGCCTTGACCACCACCGAAGACGCCTCGAAGCGATCCAACCCCAAGATTTCCAAGGGCGCGGTGATCTTGACGGACCAAAGGGGGTCGGCCTGCATCTGGGCGCCCAGATCTTCCAGCACGCCGATCACCCGATCCACGTCCTCGGCATAGGCGATACCCACGTCGAAGACGGCAAAGGCGAAATCCTTGCTCATGTTGGTGATCGAATCCACCGACGAGAACGGAATGGAATGCAAGTTGCCGCTGGCGTCGCGCAGCTTCAACGCCCGGATGGACATGCCTTCGACCACGCCGGACAATGAACCGATCCGCACCACGTCGCCCAGCGAGATAGTGTCTTCGATCAGAATGAAGACGCCGGTGATGACGTCTTGCACCAATTTCTGGGCGCCGAAGCCGACCGCGATGCCGACCACACCGGCACCGGCCAGCAGCGGCGCGATGTTGACCCCCAGTTCCGACAGCACGATCAGCACCACCATCACCGTCAACACCACACGCACCACCAGCCGCAGCAACGGCAACAGCGTGCGCACCCGGCGCGAGCGCTCGATGGTGTTGCCGTCGGAATCGGTGCGTTCCAGGTAACGCCGGATGGACCCCGACACCAGCCGCCAGACAATCTGGGTGAACAACAACACCGAACCGATGGAAATCAGGCTGCCGATCACCCGCTGACCGATGCCGCGCGACAGAAAGTCGAAAGCGCCACCGCCCCAACGGCCCAAAGCCGACCACACCGATTCTTCGATCTTGTCGGGAATGGCGCTCAGCAGCGCCGGCGAGGTGGGCTCGGCCACAGCTTTGTCGACAGGCTCTTGGGCCTTCAGCAGCAATTTCAGTTGCCCCACCAACTGGGCGCGGGCCTTGTCGTCTTCCAAGGTGCGGACCAGCTTCTCGACATCAGCGGTGGCAGTGTTCTGCGCCAGGACCGGGTTGCCCCACAGCGCCAGAACCAGCGCCACAACGGCGCCCAGACGGCGGACGAGCATGCTTCCTGTCATGGAATCTCCCATCTTGTCGGATGATTTCGCAATCGCCACAATAAGCGAGCACCCCCACCTTGGTGCCAAAATGGGATCATTTCAAGGAGCCAACCCCGTGGCCGAGATCGTCATCTACCACAATCCGCGCTGCTCGAAGTCGCGTGAAACCTTGAAATTGCTGGAAGACAAGGGCATCGCGCCACGTGTGGTTGAATATTTGAAGACCCCGCCTTCCGCCGCGGAACTGACCGAAATCCTGGCCAAGCTGGGCAAGTCGGCCAAGGACATCGTGCGCAAGAAGGAAGCCGCCGAAGCCGGCATCGACGTTTCCGGATCGTCGGAAGCGGCCCTGGTCGCCGCTTTGGCTGCCAACCCGGCGGCCATCGAACGCCCCATCGTCGTCAACGGCGCCAAGGCCGCCTTGGGTCGCCCACCGGAAAGCGTTTTGGCGATTGTGGACTAATTTGACAAACATCTAGTCCAAAGGACTCTGTGCGCGCCATCCTTATCCTTCGGCTCTACTCCGGATGTATACAACATTAGGCATTTTGAACATTAGATATATCGTTTCCCCCCCTGTCCCAGCGCCGAAGCGGCATCCATGATCGAATGCTCATCATTGCGTTGGGAACGGGACATGCTCGACAACATCAACATCTCCAATAAGATCATTGGCATCGTCGTCTTTCTGGGTCTGGTTGCGGCGGCAATCGCCGGCCTGGGAACCAGCGGCTTGTTCACGCTGAATTCCAATGCCCAAGACATCGTCGAGACCGCCGAGGAAATCCGCATCGCCGCCCGGCTGAACGAAAACGTGGTCGAGCTGAGCCGTGCGGAATATTGGGCCGCCACCGATCCCAGCGCCTATGAGCAAATTTCCGACAACGTCAAAAGTGTCAGCGCCTCGTTGGAAGACCGCCTGACCCGTCTGGAACAAAAAGCCGGTCCCAACCAAAGACTCATGCTGGCCGATGTCCGCAAAAGCTACGCCACTTATCTGGACTCGGTCCGCCGCAGTCTTGAGCTGGCCCACAAATATCAAAGCACCGTCACCATGGACGACAACCGCAAGGAGATCGTCGATCAGGTGGCGACCAGCCGCGCCAATGCCCGGACCTTGCGCAACCAAGTGAACGTCTATGTCAACTACACCAACGACAAGGGCGACAAAATCCAGATCAAGGCCACCGAACAGGCCAGCTTTCTGTCGTGGTCCATGATCGGTGGCGCCGCGATCGGCATTACCCTTGGCCTGATCATCGGTGTGGTGGTTGCCCGCAAGGGGATCGTCACCCCCATCCGCAAGATCGTCGACACCTTGCAGCACTTGGCGCACGGCAAGCTGGACATCAACATTTTCGGGACCGCCCGCAAGGACGAGATCGGCGACATCGCCCGCACCGCCATGGTGTTCCGTGACAACGCCACCGAGGCCGAACGGCTGCGCACCGAAGCCGCCGCCAACGAAGAACGCATGGCCCAAGAGCGCCGCCAAGGCATGCTGGACATGGCCGACAATTTCGAAAACCGGGTCAAGGACCTGATCGTCACCGTCTCGTCGGCGGCGACCGAATTGCAGGCGACCTCGCAACAATTGTCGGCCGGTGCCGAGGAAACCAGCCGCCAGGCCAGCGCGGTGTCGTCGGCCAGCGAACAGACCTCGGCCAATTTGCAGACCGTCGCCGCCGCCACCGAGGAATTGTCGTCGTCGGTGGACGAAATCACCCGTCAGATCGGCAACGCCGCCCAGCGCACCCGTGAAGTCGCCAACGACGCCCACCACACCAACGAAGCCGTGGGCCGGCTTGCCGAAACCGCGCGCCGGATCGGCGACGTGGTCAAGCTGATCAACGACATCGCCAGCCAGACCAACCTGCTGGCGCTGAACGCCACCATCGAGGCGGCCCGCGCCGGCGAGGCGGGCAAAGGCTTTGCCGTCGTCGCCCACGAAGTCAAAAGTCTGGCCAACCAGACGTCCAGCGCCACCGGCGAGATCGCCAGCCAGATTTCAACCATTCAAAACGCCATGCAAAGTGCCGTCGAAGCCGTCGGCAAGATCGTCAACGGCGTCAGAGAGGTGGATTCCATCACCACCACCATCGCCTCGTCCGCCGAAGAACAATCGGCCTCGACCGGTGAAATCGCCCGCAATGTCAACGAAGCGGCGCAGGGCGCCCAAGAGGTCAGCAGCAACGTCATCGGCGTTATGCGGGCTTCCGAGGAAACCGGCGCCGCCTCGTCGGTGGTGCTGGAATCCGCGTCGCAATTGGCCCGTCAGGCCGAGATCCTGTCACGGGAAGTGGACACCTTCCTGGCCGAGGTCCGCGCGGCATAAGCCGTGCCTCGACAACGGACACAGTCGAGACTGGGTTGTCCGCCGGAAAGCACGCTGGTGACGTTGTGATACAGCGGGCTGACGGCGGACAAAGCCTAAGTATGTCCGCCTTATTGCGCGCACACTATCTGTATGACTTATACCCCCTTAGACGAATGACTTTTAGGGGAAGTCTTTTTCCCGTCTGGACCCCACCGTCGATTCGGGGGATCGTCCTCGTGCTCGGAGATCAAGATGTAAGAGGTCGTCATGTTGGGCAACATCACCATCTCGAACAAAATCATGCTGATCGTGGCACTTCTGGGTTTGATGGCGGCGACCATCGCGGGAATAGGGACCAACGGCCTGCACATATTGACGGCCAATACCCGGGACATATCCCTGACCTCGGATGAAATCCGCATCGCCGCCCGCCTTAACGAAAACGTCGTCGAGCTGAACCGGGCGGAATACTGGGCCGCCACCGATCCCTCCGCTTACGGGCAGATCGCGGACAACGTCCGCAAGGTCTCCGCCGAGTTGGCGGACCGCTTGCATCGGCTGGAAAAAACCGCCGGCACCAATCAGACCCGCCTGTTGACGGATATCCAACAAGCCTACAGCGCTTATGAACAATCCCTGCGGAAGACCTTGGATACCACGCGGTCACACAGCGCCGACGCCACCATGGACAACAACCGCAAGGTCATCTCCGAGCAAGTGACGCAAAGCCGCGACAACGCCCGTCGTTTGCGCGATACCGTCAACGAATACGTCACCTACACCAACGACAAGGGGGACCAGATTCAGGCCCAGGCGGCACAACAGGCCAGCACCCTGACCGCGACCATGATCACGACCGCCGTCGTCGGCATCGTCATCGGGCTGGTGGTCGGCATCGTCGTCTCACGCAAGGGTATCGTCACCCCCATCCGCAATATCGTCTCGTGCCTGAAGGATTTGGCCAACGGCCACCTGGACATCGACATCTTCGGCGGCAGCCGCAAGGACGAGATCGGCGACATCGCCCGCACTGCCCTGGTTTTCCGCGACAACGCCCGCGAAGCGGAGCGTTTACGCAGCGAAGCCACCGCCAACGAGGAACGCATGGCCACCGAACGCAAGCAGACCATGCTGAACTTGGCCGACAGTTTCGAGAACCGGGTCAAGGACCTGATCGTTTCGGTATCTTCGGCGGCCACCGAATTGCAGGCGACGTCGCAGCAATTGTCCGCCACTGCCGAGGAAACCAGCCGTCAGGCCGGCGCTGTCTCGGCCGCCAGCGAACAGACCTCGGCCAATTTGCAGACCGTCGCCGCCGCCACCGAAGAATTGTCGGCGTCGGTGGACGAAATCACCCGTCAGATCGGGACTGCCGCCCAACGCACCCGCGAGGTCGCCGCCGACGCCCAGGCCACCGACACCGCCGTCGCCCAATTGTCGCGCACCGCCCAACGCATCGGTGACGTGGTCAAGCTGATCAATGACATCGCCAGCCAGACCAACCTGTTGGCGCTGAATGCCACCATCGAGGCGGCCCGCGCCGGCGACGCCGGCAAAGGGTTCGCCGTCGTCGCCCACGAAGTGAAGTCTTTGGCCAACCAAACCGCCAGCGCCACAGGTGAAATCGGCAGCCAGATCAGCACCATCCAGACCGCCATGCAAAAGGCGGTGGCGGCAGTGAGCAAAATCGTTTCGGGTATCGGCGAGGTGGACGGGATCACCACGACCATCGCCTCGTCGGCCGAAGAACAATCGGCCTCGACCAGCGAAATCGCCCGCAACGTCACCGAAGCGGCCTCGGGTGCGCAAGAGGTCAGTGGCAACGTGGTCGGTGTCATGCGCGCCGCCGAGGAAACCGGATCGGCCTCCTCAGTGGTGCTGGAATCGGCGTCGCAACTGGCCAGACAGGCCTCGGACCTATCGCGCGAGGTGGATTCCTTCCTGGCCGAGGTCCGCGCCGCCTGATCCGCCGTCAACGCGGTGGTGGCGCCGTATATTCAATGATGAAGCCCTGGGCGCGACCTTCCTTGCCCTCGCCATAGGTGCCGAAGCGATGGGGGAAGTCGCCCCAGGTGGGGACCGGCTTGTTGACTTCACCAAAGGCCAGGACGTTCTGGTTGCCGGTGGCGTCGTTGGGTTGGGTGTTGTTGCGTTGGTCGTTGTCGCCGGGCATACCGTCCCAGGCCCAGTTTTCATAGGTCCAGGGCTCGCCGGTCACCCAACGCCAGCCGCCGCGCGGTTCCGACGACCCCGCCGGCTGATAGCCGCCCAGGAACGGGCCGTTCATCACGTCATTGTGGGTGTGGTCCCAGCTGAACCAGAACTTCTTGTCGGCGACCAGCGAAAAGACGAAATCGTTTTCCGCCTGCGAATGGATGCTCGCCAAGCTGCCGCCGGCCTGTTCGGCCAAGGATTTGGCCTGAACCCAATTGACCCCGCCTTGCGGCAGATAGACCACTTCGTACCAATGCTGGGCGCCGTCGGGAAGGGTGAAGGCCACCGGCGCCAGGCGTTCGAACGGCACCGGAATGGACTGGAAGGTCAGATGGCGCGAGCCGGGAAAACCGGTTTCGTTGCCGTTCATGTCCAAGGCCGGTCCCCCCCCTTGCCCTATCCCGCCTTTCCCCATTCCACCAGGACCGCGCGACGGAATGCATTGCAAGCGCTCGCCGCGTTGCTGGCACGCCCCGCTGATCATGCCAAAAGGCGTGGGATGGGAGCAGGCATCCCCGACGCCGTGGTTTTCACAGGCGGTGAAGGCTTCAGGCGGCGGTCCGCCACCACCGGGCGGCCCCATCTGGGCCATGGCGACGCTGGAAAGAACCGTCAATCCAAAGGCCAGAGAAACCACGTGTTTCATGGCGCCGCCCCCCAAAAAGCAAAAAGGCCGGCGGGTCGCCCCGCCGGCCTTGATGGTAAGCTTACCCCCTTGCCCCCGACAACAGGCCCCGCGCGATGACCTGGGCCTGGATTTCGGCCGCACCCTCGAAGATGTTCAAGATGCGTGCGTCGCACAGCACGCGACTGATCTGATATTCCTCGGCGTAACCGTTGCCGCCATGGACCTGCAACGCGTTGTCGGCATTGGACCAGGCGACGCGGGCGCCCAACAGCTTGGCCATGCCGGCCTCGATGTCGCAGCGATGGCCGCCGTCCTTTTCACGAGCCGAGAAATAGGTCAGCTGGCGGGCGACCATGGTTTCCACCGCCATCCAGGCGATCTTGCAGGCGACGCGCGGGAACTTGAACAGCGGCTTGCCGAATTGGACGCGTTCCTTGGCGTATTGCAGGCCGATTTCCATGGCGTTCTGCGCCACGCCGACGGCGCGGGCTGCGGTCTGGATACGGGCCGATTCGAAGGTTTCCATCAGCTGCTTGAAGCCCTGGCCTTCGACCCCGCCCAACAAATTGGCGGCCGGCACCTTGAAGCCGTCGAAGCCCAGTTCGTATTCCTTCATGCCACGATAGCCCAAGACCTTGATCTCGCCACCGGTCATGCCTTCCGACGGGAAGGGATTGTCCTCGGTGCCACGGATCTTGGGGGCGATGAACATGGACAGGCCCTTCCAATCCTTGGTTTCCGGATTGGTGCGCACCAAAAGCGTCATCACGTCGGTGCGGCTGGCATGGGTGATCCAGGTCTTGTTGCCGGTGACCACGTAATCGTCGCCGTCCTTGACCGCACGGGTGCGCAAGGACCCCAGGTCGGAACCGGTATTGGGTTCGGTGAACACGGCGGTGGGCAGAATCTCGCCCGAGGCGATCTTGGGCAGCCATTCCTGCTTTTGGTCTTCGGTGCCGCCCAGGCGGATCAGTTCGCCGGCGATTTCGGCGCGGGTGCCCAAGGAACCGACGCCGATATAGCCGCGCGACAATTCCTCGGTGACCACGCACATGGAGGTCTTGCCCATGCCCAGCCCACCGTATTCTTCCGGCAGGGTCAGGCCGAACACGCCCATTTCAGCCACGGCGTTCAGCACGTCCAAGGGGATCAGTTCGTCCTTCAGGTGCCATTCATGGGCATAGGGCGCCACGTTGTCTTCGACGAAGCGACGGAACTGGTCGCGGATCAGTTCCAGGGTTTCGTCGTCCAGCGCCAATTCGCCGAAATGATGGCCGTCTTCGATCAGCTGGGCGATGCGCACGCGCACGGCCGCGGCGTTGCCGGACTTGCGCAAGACACTGACCGCTTCCGAATGGAATTTGTGGCAGGTCGCCGAATCCAGGCCCAGATCGGACGGGCGGATGATTTCGCCCTGGCTCATGGGGATGCCGCCGTAAATCTGCGCGCAATATTCGCCATAGACCGATTGCAGCATCAGCTGTTCCAGCTCGCCGAACTTACCGGCGGCGGACAGGCGACGGCCCCAATCGACCATCTGTTCCAGGGCCGCCACATAGGTGGACAGCCAGGCATAGCCATGGGCCGCCTGCTGGTTGGCTTCGAACAGGGCCCCATCGATCTTGCCATCCTTGCTCACCATTTCGGTGACCGAAGCCCGGGCGGCGCCGTGCAGGCCGCGCACGGTTTCAAGGGCGGATTCGCAGGTGGGGATCAGATCAGGGATCAGCAAGGAAGCGGTCATGGCGCGTGTCCTGGAAAAAGGGAGCCTACAAAGAAGGAAAGCCCCCGCCGCCGGTGACAGCGGCGGGGGCGGTTTCGGCGAGGACGTCAGTCGCCCTCGATCACGTCTTCGATGGTGTAACGGCCGGGCTTCTTGGCCTGCACCAGCACGGCCATGTTACCGGGCTTGTGCTGGTTACGCAGCATCTGCATGTGGGCGTGCGGGATGTCGTCCCACGCATAGCATTCCGACATGCACGGATCGATGCGGCGTTCGATCACCAGCTGGTTGGCTTGGCTGGCCTGCAGCAGGTTGGCGAAGTGGCTGCCCTGAATACGCTTTTGACGCATCCACACGAAACGGGCGTCGAAGGTCAGGTTGAAGCCGCTGGTGCCGGCGCAGAACACCACCATGCCGCCACGCTTGACCACGTTGCACGACACCGGGAAGGTGGCTTCACCGGGATGTTCGAACACGAAATCGACGTCGTTGCCCTTGCCGGTGATGTCCCAGATGGCCTTGCCGAACTCGCGCACGGTGCCCATGTAGCGCTTGAACTCTTCCTGGTCGCCGTCCACGTCGGGCAGCTGGCCCCAGCACTTGAAGTCCTTGCGGTTGATGACGCCCTTGGCGCCCAGGCCCAGGACGAATTCGCGCTTGTCTTCTTCCGAGATGATACCGATGGCGTTGGCGCCCGACACGGCGATCAGCTGGATGGCCATGGAACCCAGGCCGCCGGCAGCACCCCAGACCAGGACGTTGTGACCGGGACGCAGCACGTGCGGACGGTGGCCGAACAACATGCGGTAAGCGGTCGCCAGCGTCAGGGTGTAGCAGGCCGATTCTTCCCAGGTCAGGTGCTTGGGACGATGCATCACCTGCTGCGACTGGACACGGGTGAACTGGGCGAAGGAACCATCGGGGGTTTCGTAACCCCAGATACGCTGGGTCGGCGAATTCATCGGATCGCCGCCGTTGCATTCCTCGTCGTCGCCATCGGTCTGGTTGCAGTGGACGACCACTTCGTCGCCGACCTTCCAGCGCTTCACCTTCGAACCCACGGCCCACACGATGCCCGAGGCATCGGAACCGGCGATATGATAAGGCGCCTTGTGATAGTCGAACGGCGAGATGGGCTTGCCGAGCGCGGCCCAGACACCGTTGTAGTTCACACCGGCGGCCATCACCATGATCAGCACTTCATGGGGATCGATGTCGGGGGTGTCCACCACTTCCACCAACATGGCGGAATCGGGGTTGCCGTGCCGCTCCCTGCGGATGGCCCAGGCATACATCTGCTTCGGCACGTGACCCAGAGGCGGGATCTCGCCGATCTCGTAAAGGTCCTTCTTCACTTGGGCCTGAACTTCGCTCATCCCACTCACTCCCTGCATGGCAAGCTGGTAAACTGTCGGTTCCGCCGCCCCAGGGGCGTCGGCAGTGCTTCGTTGTAGCGTTTTGCGGCTTTCTTCGCAATGCACAAAATGATAGTTTGTTTCGTGAAGGGCCAAAGCCAGGTAATTTTAGGTCGCCGAGCGACCCCCGGTTAAGGCTTTATATCGTTGAATCTGCGTCATTCAGGAAGGTTGCCATTATGACGGACAAGACCCCCGCCCGTGAAAAGCCCTGGCTGTTCCGCACCTATTCGGGCCACAGCTCGGCGGCGGAATCCAACAAGCTGTTCCGCACCAACCTGGGCAAGGGCCAAACCGGCCTGTCGGTGGCTTTCGACCTTCCCACCCAGACCGGTTACGATTCCGACCACGTGCTGGCACGCGGCGAAGTGGGCAAGGTGGGCGTTCCCATCTGCCATATTGGCGACATGATGACGCTTTTCCAGGATATCCCGCTGGAAAAGATGAACACGTCCATGACCATCAACGCCCCGGCGCCGTGGCTGCTGTCGCTTTATATCGCCACCGCCGAAAAGCAGGGCGCGGCGCGGTCCAGCCTGAACGGCACCACCCAGAACGACATCATCAAGGAATATCTGTCGCGCGGCACTTATATCTTCGGGCCGCAGCAATCCTTGAAACTGACCAGCGACGTCATCGCCTTCACCTATCGCGAGGTTCCCAAGTGGAACCCGATGAACGTGTGCAGCTATCACCTGCAGGAAGCCGGTGCCACGCCGGAACAGGAACTGGCCTATGCCTTGGCCACCGCCATCGCCGTGTTGGACACCGTGCGCCCCATGGTGCCGGCCGAGGACTTCCCGGTGGTGGTCAGCCGTATCTCGTTCTTCGTCAATGCCGGCATCCGTTTCGTCACCGAATTGTGCAAGATGCGGTCCTTCACCTATCTGTGGGACGAGATTTGCCGCATCCGTTACGGAATCATGGACGAAAAGGCCCGGCGCTTCCGTTACGGCGTCCAGGTCAATTCCCTGGGCCTGACCGAGCCGCAGCCGGAAAACAACGTCTATCGCATCCTGTTGGAAATGCTGGCGGTGGTGCTGTCCAAGGACGCCCGCGCCCGCGCCGTTCAGCTGCCGGCGTGGAACGAAGCCCTGGGTCTGCCGCGTGAATGGGACCAGCAATGGTCGCTGCGCCTGCAGCAGATCGTCGCCTATGAAACCGATCTGCTGGAATTCGGCGACATCTTCAACGGCTCGACCGAAATCCAACGCAAGGTCGACGAATTGATGGCCGGCGCGCGTGAGGAGTTGAAGCGCATCGACGACATGGGCGGCGCCGTCGCCGCGGTGGAATCCAGCTACATGAAGCAGAAGCTGGTGGAAGCCAATGCGCGCCGCATCGGCCTCATCGAATCGGGCGAACAGATCGTCGTCGGCGTCAACAAGTGGACGGAAACCGAGCCCAGCCCGCTGACCACCGGCGACGGTTCCATCCTGACCGTCGACCCGAAGGTGGAAATCGAACAGATCGAACGTCTGAAGGCCTTCAAATCCGGCCGCGACCAAAAGGCGGTGGACAAGGCCATCGCCGAATTGCGCGCTTCCGCTCAGGAAGGCCGCAACATCATGGAACCCTCCATCGCCGCCGCCCATGCCGGCGTCACCACCGGCGAATGGGCCCAGACCCTGCGCGACGTGTTCGGCGAATATCGGGCGCCGACCGGCGTCGCCCGCGCCTCGGCCTCGACCCGCGGCGACAAGATCGTCGACGTGCGCGCCAAGGTGGACGCCGTTTCCGCCAAGCTGGGTCGTCGCATCAAGATGCTGGTGGGCAAGCCCGGTCTGGACGGCCATTCCAACGGTGCCGAACAGATCGCGGTGCGCGCCCGTGATGCCGGCATGGAAGTGGTCTATGAAGGCATCCGTCTGACCCCGTCGCAGATCGTCAACGCCGCCTTGGAAGAAGGCGTGCACGTGGTCGGATTAAGCATCTTGTCGGGCAGCCATATCCCGCTGGTCACCGAAGTGCTGGAACGCATGCGGGCCGCTGGCATCGGCGACATTCCGGTGGTGGCCGGCGGCATCATCCCGCCCGAGGACGAAAAGGCCCTGTTGGCGGCGGGGTGTGCCCGCATCTATACCCCCAAGGATTACGACATCACCCAGATCATGGGCGACATCGTCGATCTGGTGGATCGTACCGCCCAGGCGGCGTAAGACGTCACCCACGACAAACAAAAGGCCGGGGAATTCCCCGGCCTTTTCGTTTTCACCGCAGCTTACCGGTGGCGGCGTCAACGACGAAATCCTCGACCTGTCCTTGGTCGTCGGCCGCTTTCACTTCCCAGCGGCCTTTTTCATATTCGACTTCGCGCACATCCCAATGGCCGGCATCGGCGACCGCGACGATGGCGTCGGCGGCGCTGACATTCGGTCCGGTGCCCTTGCTCCGATGCGGATGCGCGGTGTTGAAATCGTCGGTCAGATCGGCGGTGTACGGATCGATTCCGACGGTGACCACCGTGCCGTCCCCGGCGTCGACCCGCGCCCGGTACATCCCGTCCTCGGTCTCCAAGGCCCTGAGGGCGATACCGTCGGCGGCCAGCTTGTGCACCACATAAGCGGCCGGCAGGCGGGTTTGATGTTCAACGGATTGGCCATGGTTTTGCGCCAAGGCGGCCCCGGCCCAGACCAGGACGACCAGGCTGGCCACGGTGTCGATCATGCGAATGGGGGTTTTCATCTTTATCTCCGGGTTTGGTTCATCGTCTGACCACAAAGATGCGCCCAACCGCCGAAACCAACGCTGAACAGCTGGTTCATCCGTCATTCATGTTCACGACAACCGCTATCACCCCGGCTCAAACATCGATAGTTTCGATTAGTTATAAGATTTATATCAATTTCTTTTGCGGCGCTCCCAGGCGTAGACTCCCCGCCAAGCCACCCAATCCACTTCACCAACGGGAGAGAAACCATGAGCCAAGGCAAATGCCCTTTCATGCATGGGGCGCAAACCAGCAACGACCGATCGAACACCGATTGGTGGCCCAAATCCCTGAACCTGGACATTCTGCATCAGCATGATCGCAAGACCGACCCCATGGGGGCGGATTTCGACTATGCCGAGGCGGTCAAGACTTTGGACTTCGCCGCGCTGAAGAACGATCTGCGGGCGCTGATGACCGACAGCCAGGATTGGTGGCCAGCCGATTGGGGCCATTACGGCGGGCTGATGATCCGCATGACCTGGCATGCCGCCGGTTCGTACCGCACCGCCGACGGCCGTGGCGGCGCCGGCACCGGCAACCAGCGCTTCGCCCCGCTGAATTCCTGGCCCGACAACGCCAATCTGGACAAGGCGCGGCGCCTGTTGTGGCCGATCAAGAAGA